>JAAVDV010000013.1 GCA_014801595.1 Bacteroides sp. | reverse complement strand
TCACAAAATTAGTAAAATATTTTGATTTAGCACATAGTGCGAAAGATTTTTTTGATTTTTTAAAGAAAATTTTGTAGCTGATTCAAAGATTTGGGTTATCTTTGCGGTCGGAAATCCATTTCGGTATATACCATATCATTCACGGTGTAGCGCGCCGTGCGGGATATTTCCGATAGGAGAGATAGTCAAGCGACAACTTAATAACCAAACATAACAATTATGAAAAAAATCTTTACTACACTCGCAGCCGTGGCCCTCATGGCTACAGCAGCTAACGCAGAGGTCGTTGTGAAGTACAACGGCGAGGAACTTGCGAATGGTGCGGAGATCGAGGTCTCAGCAGCAGATTTCGTGAATGAGAGCATGCCCGAATTTGAGCTATATATGTGGTCGTGGGGTGCAGACCTTGAGGTAGAGGCCGGAGATCCCTCCGTGGCATCTGCGACGACAGATGATACCGCCTTCCAGTTCTGCCCCGGCGGCAACTGTCTCCCCTGGAATGGCACATCAGCTTCCAAGACCGTGACACAGCCCTCCTATAAGGTTCAGATTCACTACACTGTAAATGAGGAGAAAATTCCCGCTATCGACTCCAATATCAAGTGTACGTTTGTCGACGACGACGAGGAACCCTTCGTAGTAACCTTCAATGTTAAGACCGAAGGCGACAGCGCCGTAGAGGGTATCGACATGGAGAATGCCAAGGTTGCCGCCATCTATGACATGCAGGGCCGTCGTGTAGCCGACGACTTCCGTGGCGCCGCCATCGTTGTCTATGACAACGGCAAGGCTCTCAAGCAGATCCGCAAGTAATCCCATCCAAATCCTAAAACATCACGGGCCGGTCGAATTTTCGACCGGCCCGTATGTTTTATGGAGGGGAAATGACTTACTCATAAGGCAAAATGCCGTAGCGTCTCTTCGTGGCATTGTCGAACACATCCGTTTCAATCAGGAATTCAGTGACACGTTCGAGATCTTCTGTGATCAGTTGCCCCTTGACGATACAATTCTTTTCCGCCAACCTGTTTTGTGGTAATTCGAAAATATCCGAACAATCAAGCCAACTATCGTATTGGAGTATGTCGGGATAATGTCTGGCCAATAATGGGTATTGGCAGTCCATAAGCTCCCGGGAGCGTTTGAAAATGGCTATGTGGGAATTGATCAGCAATGAGCCTATGGCCGTACCCTCGGGGGTAAAACCTATGACCACGATATATTTTCTACGGGTATGATAAGCTCCCGTCAAAGTAAGACCGTCATCCTCATCCAGTTGGAGATAGAGGATGTCTCCCAGATGTATATGCTGGCCGGATGTCTCCATGTTCATGCGAGAGCATATTTGAGAATCTGTTTCTCGCGGATGTAATTGACCATTTCAGCGGAAGCATGGCCGGCACGCGCGATATCAATAAGGGTCATGATATTCTTTTGTGGATCATCCTGCATACGACGGATTGCCTCTTGCCATGCTTCATCATGGGAAAGCTCGGAAAGTTCGAACGGATCCGTATCCTTATAGCGCGCTATGGCCGCATCCAGACTTCTTCGATCCGCACCCGACAGCCAATCCAGATCAGGNGTCTCGGTGCTATAGACCTTCTTATCCTTCACTTCAATNCCTTTCAGGAAATCGGTGAAATCNCCTTCAAGTGGTTTCCCCTCCGCTATTTGCAACGCCTTATAGGTGTAAGAGGGCACGGGACCATGTTTGAGCGCACGGAATGAATCCTCTACTATAACCTTGCCATAGGTTACGAGGTGTGATTGCTGTGCAAAATATATTATCTTGAACAGCTTTATGTAGTCCAGGCCCTCCCGGCAATTTTGCAGGATGTATAGCAATACAGCCTTTATTTTGGCGATTTGATGAGTGGTTTTCATAAATGTTATATTTGAGTGGATCCGTTNGTATAACAATTCAGGGGGATTAATGGGCGTCGAGC
Organism: Bacteroides sp.; assembly: GCA_014801595.1. Classification (GTDB taxonomy): domain Bacteria; phylum Bacteroidota; class Bacteroidia; order Bacteroidales; family Muribaculaceae; genus Lepagella. The sequence goes on along the minus strand of JAAVDV010000013.1, from coordinate 20,741 downwards.
CAGTTTGTGGCGACGCCGGCTTCGGCTGTGAGGGGGACGGCTCCGTGCCACGCGGCAGCCATCAGACGCTCCACCAGCTCCTGCACGACGGGNAGTTCAGCGGGCACGACATCGAAGTTCAACTCATCATGCACCTGCATTATCATCTTCGACTTCAACCCCTTATCCTTCATCTCACGGTAGATGTCGATCATGGCGCGCTTGATGATGTCGGCGGCNGTGCCCTGGATNGGGGCGTTGACGGCGTTGCGCTCGGCGTAGCCGCGCACGACGGGGTTCTTGCTGTTGATGTCGGGGAGACGCCGCTTGCGTCCGAANCGGGTGANGGCGTATCCATGCTCGCGGGCGCTCTCCACGGAATCCGACATATANTTCTTGATNGTATGGAAACTCCTGAAATAATTGTCGATCAGATCCTTGGCCTCCTGCCGGGGGATTCCGAGACGCGATGCNAGCCCGAAAGCGGATATGCCGTAAAGNATACCGAAATTGGCCGTCTTGGCGTGTCGGCGCTCATCAGCCGTGACATCNTCCGGATTCCCCTTATGGAAAATCTTCGCCGCCGTGATGGCGTGGATATCCTTGCCGGTGGCGAAGGCGTCGATCATNGTCTCGTCGGCNGCGAAATCCGCCGCCAGACGCAGCTCGATCTGCGAATAATCGGCCGAAAGNAAGAGATTGCCCTCCGAGGGTATGAANGCCCGGCGAATCTCGCGGCCCACATCCTCGCGCACGGGGATATTCTGCAGGTTGGGGTTAGAGGAGGATAGNCGCCCGGTGGAGGTAATCGTCTGGTTGTAGTTGGTGTGTACACGCCCGGTCTCCGGATTGATGGAGGCNGGCAGAGCNGTCAGGTAGGTATTGAGCAATTTCTTCAGCTGGCGATGCTCAAGAATCTTACCGACGATAGGATTCTTGTGGGCCACCTTCTCCAGAATATCCTCCGATGTGGAATACTGGCCTGTCTTGGTGCGCTTGGCGTTATCGTCGAGNCNGAGTTTATCGAATAGAATCTCCCCGACTTTAGCCGGCGAACCGATGTTGAATTCCTCNCCGGCAAGCTCGTAGATTTCCCTTTCGAGCGAGGCGAGACGGCCTTCGATCGCATCGGCAGCCTCATTGAGGGCGGCNACGTCGATTCTGACTCCCGTCAGCTCCATATCGGCGAGCACCTCCACGAGGGGAGCCTCGATATCGGCGTAGATNTTNGTGAGCTCCTCCTTGCGGAGCATATCCTCCAGCGCCGGACGCATATTGAGGATGGCCAGGGCNCGCGGCGCGGCTGCGGCTGCGATNTCCGCATCGGAGGCGGCGGGGAGGGGACTCTTGGAGCGGGAGCGTCTGGCGGAGAGCTCCGGCATCGNGGGGAGGTTGATGCCGAGGATGTTGGAGGCNAGGAGGTCGAGAGAATGGCGCATGTCGGGCTGCAGCAGATAATGCGCGAGCGTGACATCGTAGAAGTTATCGAGAGCCGGAGCCGCGTCCGTGCGTCGGCGGGCGGCTATGACATAGCATAGTTTGGAGNTATCGGTCACCTTGCATATGTCGGGCTGNGCGAAGAGGTCGAGNATATATGCCTCGGCGGGAGCGAAGGATGCGGGGATATACCATGCTCTGCCATCGGCGAGAGCCAGCGCGGTGCCTGCCCACCGGCAGGTCATGTCGTTGTCGCCGTCGGTGACGGCAAACACGCCGATCTCCTTATGCGGCAGGATGGCGTCCTGCATATCCGTAAGTGCCTGCTCNGAGTCAACGATGAGGCATTCCNCAAGCTCAGCGGGNGGAGTCGNGGNGGATTCCCCGCCGGATAGGGGGGCGNCNNCGNTATCNTCGGCTNCGAAATCAAAGAGNGAGGTNGGNAANGAGGGTTCCGGGNCGTTCTCCTTNGCCATCCGCGGAGCGGCATCCNCGTTTTCGGCATCGAGGCGGCGCATGACGCGGTCGGCCAGCTGCCGGAACTCAAGTTTCCTGAAGATTTCCATNAGGGCCTTCGTGTCGGGAGCCTTGCGTTCGAGCGAGTCGGGTGTCTCCTGCAGGGGGGCATCCGTGCGGATNGTGGCGAGGAATTTNGAGAAACGTATCTGTTCGGCGTTCTCCTCCACCTTTTTTTTGAGGGCACCCTTGAGGTCGGNCGTATGCTCCAGGAGATTCTCCACGCTTCCGAAATCATGGATNAGCTTGACGGCGGTCTTCTCNCCGACACCCGGGCAACCCGGGATATTGTCGATCTTGTCGCCCATGAGCGCGAGCAGGTCGATCACCTGCGACGTNCGCTCNATGCCGTAGCGGGCGCAGACCTCCTCCTCGCCGCGCAGTTCGAAATCCTGNCCCCGGTAGGCGGGTTTATACTGCAGNATGGAGGGGGANACGAGTTGGCCGAAATCCTTGTCGGGGGTCATCATGTAGGTGGTGAAACCCTCCTTCTCGGCGCGGCGNGCCATTGTGCCGATNACATCGTCGGCCTCGAAATCGTCGGCCACGAGNATAGGGATGTTATATGCGCGGATGATATCCATTATGAATGGAATCGACTTGCGGATATCCTCCGGCATGGCCTCGCGTTCACCCTTGTATTCGGNGTAGGCGCGGGAGCGGAACGTCGGTCCCTGAGGGTCGAAGCAGACGGCGATATGGGAGGGATTCTCCTTGCGGAGCACCTCTTCGAGCGTATTGACGAAACCGAATATGGCGGAGGTGTTGAATCCCTCCTGAGTGATGCGGGGCATCTTTATAAGCGCGTAATAGGCGCGGAAAATCAACGCGAAGGCGTCGAGGAGAAACAATCTTTTCATTTTACANTAGATTTCGTCATCAATANATTTCGTCGAAGAGCGTGGGCTGGCAGGGCTTGAAGCTTCGCCGGTGGTGTGGGGTCAGCCCGAGGGAGAGGATGGCGGAGCGGTGTTCGCGTGTGGGGTANCCCATGTTGCGTTCCCANCCGTAGCCGGGGAATTCCTCGGCCAGACGGCGCATGTAGNCGTCGCGGTAGGTCTTGGCGAGGATGGANGCGGCGGCGATGCTCATGTAGGTGGCGTCGCCATGCACGACGGTCGTGTGGGGTATCCCCTTGTAGGGGGTGAACTTATTGCCGTCGACGAGGATATGCTCGGGGAGGGCCTTGTCGCCGCCGTTGATTTCGGGCTGGTTGGGGTAAGGGGATGGGAAGATGCGCTGCCATTTCAGATTGTCGAGGGCGCGTTGCATACCCTTGATGGATGCGCGCAGAATGTTCATGCGGTCGATTTCCTCCGGCCCCACCATCACGACGCTCCAGGCCAGGGCCTCATCCTCGATTATGACGCGCAGCTCCTCGCGGGTCTTTTCAGGGAGCTGCTTGGAGTCGTTGAGAATCTCGCAGGAGAAGTCGGGGGGTAGGATTACGGCGGCACAGGCCACGGGCCCGCACAGGCAGCCGCGTCCGGCCTCGTCGCATCCGGCCTCCACGACACCGGGGCGCATATAAGGGAGGAGGCTCATCGGTCGCGGGCTATGATGAACTCGAAGAGTTCGGCGAAAGCCTGTCGCCATTCGGAGTCGGGATAGCGTTGCAGTATAGCGTCGGCCCGGCGCTGTAGATTTCTCATGTAATCGAAGGCATAGTCGATTCCCCCCTCGGTCTTGGCGTAATCCACGAGCCGGCCGATCTCCTCCTCAGAGAGGTCGCCGCGCCGCAGAAGTGCGCGCAGGTCGGCGGCTTCGGCCGAAGTGTTGTCGGCGCGCAGGGCGTAGATAAGGGGTAGCGACACCTTCCCCTCACGCAGGTCGTTGCCGGTAGGTTTCCCGATGCGGGGGTCATGGAAATAATCGAAGATATCGTCGCGGATCTGGAATGCGATGCCGAGGAGTTCGGCATATTCCACCATCGGCTCGACGGCCTCGGGATCGGCNCCGGCGGTCTCNCCGCCCATGCNGACGCAATTCATGAAAAGGGAGGCGGTTTTCTTCCTGATCATGTCGATATAGCTGCGCTCCGAGAGATTATGTTCGCGGGCGTTGCAGATCTGGTCGACCTCGCCGAGGGAGAGCTCCTTCCCGAGGTCGGAGAGGGCGGAGATCACGGCGAGATGGCCGGTGCGGATGCCTGCGGCCAGGGCGTTGGAGACGAAGAAGTCGCCGACGAGGACGGCGAGATGATTTCCCCAGGAGGCATTGATGGTCGGGACTCCGCGTCGCAGCGACGTCTCGTCGACCACGTCGTCATGAATGAGGGAGGCGTTGTGGAGCATCTCCAGGGCGGCTCCGGCGTGAAGNGTATCATCGTTGACACCGCCGAAGAACTTTGCGCTGAGCAATACCAGCACGGGGCGGATCTGCTTCCCCTTGACGGTGAGATAGCTCTCCACGATGCGGTTCATCAGGGCGTTGGGTGTGGCCAGCGAGGAGCGGATAATGTCGTTCATCCGTTCCAGTTCAGGCGCCAGGCGGGTCAGTATATAGTCGAAATGCTGCATCAGACTGCAAAAGTAACAATAATTCCGCAATCANGTGTAATCGGCGCGCCGAAAAGTGGCGGAAAAAATTAACGGAGAGGGCTCGGGAGGGCCTCAACGCACTCCCCAGAGGAGTTTCTGCCGCAAAGTCGCCGCGAATGAATCGCCGGGGCGNCGGATCACCTTGGGGCGGAAGTCGGCGCGGGTGACGGTCAGGGTCGAGCCTGCGGGCATGAGGAAGCTGACGCCGTCGAGGCTGACGCGGTAGCGGCCGGAGCGGGTGGTGGTGCAGGCCGTGATCACGCTGTCGGCNGCGGCCACGACGGGACGTGCGGTGAGGGTATGCGGNGCGATCGGGGCGATGCAGACCACGTCGAGGGTGGGGAANATCACGGGTCCGCCGACCGAGAGGGCGTAGCCGGTCGATCCTGTCGGGGTGGAGATAAGGAGACCGTCGGCCAGATAGTCGGCCAGATAATGGCCGCTGAGGTCGACTCTGACGTTGATCATCGATGCGGTCTCCTCCTTGAGGATCGCCACTTCGTTGAGGGCGTAGGGGAGCGACGGCGCGCGGCAGGCTCCGCCGACATCGACCTTGAGCGCGATTCTCTCCTCGACCTCNGCCTCCCCCCGGCGGAGCATCCTGACGAGACTTTCGGCCTCCGTCGGGGTGTAGGCCGCCAGAAACCCGAGGTGGCCGGTATTGATGCCGAGCACCGGGGTCTGCAGGCGTCCGGTCCATCGGGCNGTGCGCAGAAAAGTGCCGTCGCCTCCGATGCTGATCGCCGCGCCGGCCTCCGGGGGGCAATATNCGGTGCGCTCGCCNGNGCGCAGGTGCAGCCCGTTGGCCGCGAGATAGTCGGCGAATCCGGCTTCGACGGCGAGGGAGATGCCGTGGTCGCGCAGCGTGTCGAGCAGCCGCGAGATTTGAGCCAGATGCATCTCCTGATGTGTGTGGCCGTAGATCGCCACGATATCCACGGGTCTAAGTCTTGACATAGATACTGTCGATTCTGCTGATGAAATGTTGCCAGGAGAGAGATTCGGCATACCTNGCCGCNGCGTTNAGGCCGAGACTCCGGCGCAGCTCCTTNTCGGAGTAGAGGGTGCGCATGGCGGCGGCNAGCGCGTCGGGATCGGANGGNGGGACGGCGAGGGCCTCCTGCATCGGGGTGAGATATTCGGGCTGGGCGCCGTTGAAGGTGCAGATCTGCGGCCTCCCGGCTGCCATATACTCGATGTTAGCCATCCCGAAGGCCTCCGGCACCGAGGATGGGAGCACCCCGAAATGGCTGGTCGGAATCAGCGCGGCGGGGTCGGGGAGGTTCCGGGCCCAGTCGATCGACTCCATCACCCCGAGCGAGATCGCGAGGCGGCGGAGAGTGTCGCAATAATCCGGGTCGCCNGTTCCGGCGATACGCAGCCTCAGGCGCGTGTCGCGCAGGAGGGCCATGGCGCGTATGAGGGTGTCGAGCCCTTTGCCGGGGCGGAGGGTGCCGTGGAACATGGCGGTGATGGCCCCGCGTTCCGGCTCGGGCACCGGGGAGGAGGAGATGTTGCGGCTGTTGAAGACCACGTGCAGGCGCCTCGGGTCGAANGGATACCNCCCGTGAGGCCACGCCGCCAGAAACTCNCGCCGGGAAAATTCGGAGACAAAAATGTGGGCGTCGACATGCCGGTAGATGAAGCGGCGCAGCATATTGTCCTTGGCCGGTTCGGAGATATGGCGGGTGACGATGATNCGCACGTCGGGGCGGCGGGCCATGCGGCGGGCCAGGATGGCCGTCAGGGCNTCNCGGTAGCGATGGACATGCACCACCGTCTCCCCCTTGGGGGCCTCCTCAAGNATCGGGCGCAGCGCGAGNGAGGAGAAGAGGTCGGGATAATCGCGCAGCGGCGCGTGACGCAACGGGACGCCGGCCTCCTTGAAAAGGGAGTCGACGGCGCGGGCGTCACGNGTCAGGGCCGTCACGTCGTGGCCTGCCGCCGNGTAATGGCGGCATATGTCGAGGGCATAGCGTTGCGCTCCCCCCATGGCGTTGCCGTGTACGATATGGATTATCCTCATTCAGGTCTCGTTCTCAATTCTTGGCGGCGAGCATTATGGAGATGTCGACGGCGGGGAGATTGAGGAGAGAGCCGATCAGTTTGTCGGTCAGTTTGCCACGGAAAGTGATTACGCCGGCCTGCACGCCCTGGGAGGTGAGCACCATATTCTCGAAGCCGTTCTTGATGACCATCTCGTCGAAGAAATTGACGAGGACGTTGCTCAGCCCCATGGCCACCGTGCGGGGCACGGATGTGGAGGGATGCGTATCCTTGAAATCCATGACGAAGGCGGAATCCTTCATGACGCGGTTGAGCTTGTTGGGGAATTCGAAGGGGCGGGTGGTGTTGCCGAGTATCAGCACGTCGGCGGTCTTGCACTTGTTGTAGAGCACACGCGGATGTATGGCCAGCGTCGTCAGCTGCTCGCCGCAGAAACGGCGTGCCATCTGGAGCATGGAGATGTCGTTGTTGACGAGNGTCACGGAGGCTCCGGCGGCGATGGCGGCGGAGGCGGCGTAGAGGCAGTCGCGCCCCTCTCCGATTATGAGGACCTCGCAGGGATTTATACCGGCCACACCGGCCAGCAGCACACCCTTGCCGCCGCCGAGGTATGAGAGATGCTCCTGNGCGTAGAGGATGGCGGCGCGGCCGTCGATCTCGCGGATGATGTTGGCGAAGACGGGTTCCTCGTTATAGGAGGAGTACATGCTGTCGAGCGTGCCGCAGGTGATCTGCTTCTCGAGGAGGGTCTGTATCGTGGGGAGCTGGTAGAGGCCGTCGCCGGTCATGCAGAGNAGCGTNGCTCCCTTGTGCATTTTCTTTATGTCGTCGGGGCGGAGGGGAGTGTAGCTGAGCACGACGTTGGCTTTCAGGGCCTCATCGCGCGAGGAGATTTTGGCTCCGAATTCGGCGTAAGCCTCGTCGCTGAAGGAGATGTCGATTCCGGCNCCCTCCTCGACGAGGAGCGTGATTCCGGCCGATGTGAGCATTCCGCAGGCCTCGGGGGTGAGGAGGAAGCGGGTCTCTTCATCGTCGGCATAGTTGGCGACGACACCTACGGAGAGGGCTCCGTGATGGTCGAACTCGGTGATGAGCTTGAGCTCCGGCTCAAGCAGGTTGACGTCTTGGGTATCCATGGCGTGATTGGGATTATTGGGNTATCGGGTTATCTTGGGGTGATGGTGAAGGTGATGGTGCCTTTGGCGGTGCGGGCCTTGGTGGGGTCGTGGGGTTGCCATCGGGCCTTTCGGGCGGCCGCCTCGCAGGCGGCCCTGAGCTGTGCGGTTCCTCCGGAGGCGTGGGCGGATGTGACCTCACCCCGGGAGTTGACGGTGACGCTGACGGTGATAACCGTGCGGTTTCGCAGCTTCACGTCAGGGGATGGGCATCCGAGGAATTTCCAGCCGTCGGAGTGTCCGGCGATGCCGGTGGATGTTCCGGCCGAGCCATCGGAATTGTTGCGTCCGGCGGTCTGGCCGTTGTCGGGGGAGAATGCTCCGGCTGTCTTGCTCTGAGCTTTCTTCACCTCGGTGTCGGTGGCTTTGGGCTCTTCGGTCTTTACCGGGGAGGGNTTCGTCTGGCTGACGAGTTTCTCCTTCGGCGGAGTCGGTTTCTCGGCTTTCTCCGCTTTCACGACGGGGCGCGTCTGCACCGGATCGGGGACGACCTCGGGCATNCCCTGCGCCGGGGCGGCGGCATCGGTCTCCTGCGTGCTGTTCTCCTCNCCGAGGTCGAGCAGCTCCGGTTCAAGGAAGAGTTCNGGGTCCTCCTCGTCCTGCGCGAATTCCGGTATGGAGCTCTCGGCCAGTTGGCGGCGGTCGAAACCGATGGAGCCCTTATAGAGGAAGATGAAGAGCAGCAGGGCGAAGAGGAGCGTGACGCCGGCCGCGATGAGCCGGTCNCGTCGCCTGTTGTCCCCCTCGTCGGCGTGGGTGGTATTTATTGTCGGTGTATGTTTCATTATTGATTGTCAAGGGGTACGGAGCGGGCGCGNGTGGCCAGGACGAGGCGGAGATTNCTNCGGGCGGCCATATCGAGCACGTCGACCACATAGCCGTAGGGCACTCGCTCGTCGGCGTAAAGGGCTACGGGGCGCATCGAGTCGACGCGCTGGATTTCCTGCAGGCGCGGGGCGAGTTCTTCGACGGGGATNTGGCGCGGGATGCTGCGCACTCCGGTGGAGTCGTTGCGGTCCTCGACGAGGTAGACGTTGCGCACGGAGTCGACGTAGACCTCGGTCTGCGGCTTCTGCGAAGTCTGCTCACCGCTTTGGGGGAGGTTGACGTCGATGGCGGCGGGGTGGATCAGGGTCGATGTCACCATGAAGAAGATGAGCAGCAGGAATATGACGTCGGTCATCGACGACATGGAGAATGTCTCCAGCGTGGGGAAGGGTCGTTTCAGGGCCATATCAGGCGGGTTCGTTGAGAAGGTCCATGAATTCGATGCTCCGCGCCTCCAGNCGGCTCATGACGCGGTTGATGCGGGCCACGAGGTAGTTGTAGGCGAAGAGGGCGATGATGCCGACGACGAGACCGGCCACGGTCGTCACCAGCGCCTGGTAGATGCCCCCCGAGAGGAGGGTGATGTTGCTCGCGGCGCCGGCTTTGGCGAGGGTGAAGAAGGCCTCGATCATGCCGACGACGGTGCCGAGGAAGCCGAGCATCGGTGCTCCGGCGGCGGTGGTGGATAGCCANGGGAGGCCCTTGCCGAGGTTGGCCACTTCGAGGTTGCCGGTGTTCTCGATGGCGGCGAGCACATCCTGTGTCGGGCGTCCGATGCGCTGTATTCCCTTGAGAATAAGTCGGGCGTANGGGGTGTCGGTGTTCTTGCAGAGGCGCACGGCGCTTTCGAGGTCGGCCTCATGCACGTAGTCGCGGATGCGCTTCATGAAAGTGGGGTCCTCCTTGAGGGCGCGGGATATGACGATGCTGCGCTCGGTGAAGACGTAGATAGTCAGCAGCAGGAGCAGCGCGAGGGGAATCATGATGTAGCCGCCGTCCATGACGAGGCTCCAGAATGAGAGGGAATCCATATGATTGAAATCGGGAAGTGACTGTTAGGAATTATTTCAGNCAATCGAGGTATCGGGCGATAGTCTCGCGGATGCCGAGATAGAGGGCGTCGCAGATGAGGGCGTGGCCGATGCTGACCTCGTCGAGGTGAGGGAGCGCGCGGTGGAAGTAGGCGAGGTTGACGAGGCTGAGGTCGTGGCCGGCGTTGAGGCCGAGTCCGGCGTCGCGGGCGGCGATGGAGGCCTCGACGAATGGAGCGACGGCGCGCTCGGGATCAGAGGGGTAGAGGTCGGCGTAGGGCTTGGTGTAAAGCTCCACGCGGTCGGCTCCGGCCTCGGCGGCGGCGCGCACCTGCGCCGGGTCGGCCGCCACGAAGATGGAGACGCGCACGCCGGCCTGCCTNAGGCGGGCGCATATACCCTTGAGAAGCTCCATGTTGGCTATCACGTCCCAGCCGGAGTCGGAGGTGAGCTGTCCCGGGGCGTCGGGGACGAGAGTGGCCTGTGCCGGGCGGGTGGATTCCACGAGCCGGAGGAAATCCTCGGAGGGATAGCCCTCGATATTGAATTCAGTGGATAGCACCTTCTTGAGGTCGGCCACGTCGGAGCGGCGTATGTGGCGTTCGTCGGGGCGGGGATGTACGGTGATTCCCTCCGCTCCGAAAGCCTCGCAGTCGAGGGCGAATTTGACGACATCGGGGTTGTTCTCGCCGCGCGCGTTGCGCAGTGTGGCTACTTTGTTGATATTTACGCTAAGGCGTGTCATGATTTAACGTTATAAAAAATGTGAAGGGTTTTGGAATTTTTGGCACAATATTTGTAACTTCGTATTCCGAAACCCTTTTCGGGGTGAGGGGCGGTGTTAAAGATCGGAGTCCGCGGATGCTCCGGAAGCCCTCCCTACGGATGGTTTCAATATGCAAAACTAATAAAAAAACTTGAAAATCCGCCAAACTTAAGCTTATTAATTTATACAGATGACAGCTAAAGACGTTATATCAACCCGAGATAATATGCCTGCCCTGCGGAGGGTGAGTCCGGATATGCCATTGCTTGAGGTATTGCCCCATCTTCTTGACGCGCCCGGGCGGGTGCTGGATGTGGGGGAGGGTGAGGAGACGCTCGGGCGGATTGATGAGGTATCCTTGCTGGAGGGTCTCGGGCGGCTGATCGCGCCGCGCGACGACAGTTCGGTGCTTGTGGTGGAGTGCGCCCCGCATGACTACAGCGCCTCCGTGATTGCACATGCCGTGGAGGATGTCGACGCGCACCTTGTAGACCTCATTTCACATCCGGCCTCCGAGGGGCTGCTGCACGTGACGTTGCGCATCCGCGCCACGGATGCCACGCGGGCGGCGATGAATCTGGAGCGGTATGGCTACCGGGTCATCGAGTCGCAGAGGAGCGCGGATGTCGACAACGCCATCCTCGCCGAGCGGCTCGCCTCCCTGCAGGCCCTCATGAACGTGTAAGCGGCACGGCTGAAGCCGAGCCACGGTATGGAAGCTCCCGATGAGATTCGCGGGGATAAGAAAAAAGGATTTTATGCGGTTTTATGCATAAAATCCTTTTTAAATTTCGGAATATCAGTTTTTTATAAATTAATCCTCCCGAGCGGGAGGATTAATTTATAAAAATGGGGAATTACTTGTCGTAGCGGGCGAAATCGGCCTTGAGCATGTCGCCGGTCTCGATGAAGGCCTGATGGAGGGCGTAGCATGCGTAGAGGTTGTGGGGGGTGTGACCGCCGTTCTTCTCGGCGAGTTTCACGTAGTCCCAGAGGAGTTCGCGATAAGCGGGGTGAGCGCAGTTCTCGATGATGGTCTGCGCGCGCTGACGCGGATCCTTGCCACGGAGGTCGGCCACACCCTGCTCGGTGACGAGCACCTTGACGGAGTGTTCGCTGTGGTCGACGTGGCTGACCATAGGTACGATTGCGGAGATTTGTCCGTTCTTCTGTACGGAGGGGCAGCTGAAGATCGAGAGATAGGCGTTGCGGCAGAAGTCGGCGGAACCGCCGATGCCGTTCATCATCTTGGATCCGAGCACGTGGGTGGAGTTGACGTTACCGAAGATGTCGGCCTCCAGAGCGGTGTTCATGGCGATGAGACCGAGACGGCGCACGACCTCCGGACTGTTGGAGATTTCGCCGGGACGCATGAGAATCTTGTCGCGGAAGAAATCGATGTTGTCCATGAAATGGAGCATGGCGTCGTCGGAGAATGTAAGCGCACATGTGGAAGCGAACTTACACTTGCCCTCCTCCATGAGCGTCATTACGGCGTCCTGGATAACCTCGGTGTACATCTCGAACTGCGGGATATCCGGATTCTCGCCCAGACCGTAGAGCACGGCGTTGGCCACGTTGCCCACGCCTGACTGGATGGGGAGGAACTCCTTGGGCATCTTGCCCTCGCGGAGCTGCTCGGCCAGGAAATGGCAGACGTTCGCTCCGATGCGCTCCGTCACCTCGTCGGCTGCAGTGAAGGGCTTGATGCTCTCCGAATCATTGGAGGGGACGATACCGATGATCTTGGCGGGATCGATCTTCAGGATAGTGCTGCCGATACGGTCGGAGGGCTTGTAGATCGGAATCTCGCGACGGTGAGGGGGATCCAGGGGCACATAGTTGTCGTGGAACCCACGGAAGGAGGTCTTATAATATGAGCTGTACTCGATGATCACTTTCTTGGCCATCTGGGCCAGGGTGGGGGTCATGCCGAGGCCTGCTCCGAGGATAAACTCACCGTTGGGGCTCATCTCTGTCACCTCGATGACGGCTACGTCGATCGGGCCGTAGAAGCCGTAGCGCAGATCCTGCGAAACGTGGCTCAGGTGGGTATCGAAATAGTGCATGCCGCCACGGTTGGCGAGCTTGCGTGCGTCGGGATGGCTCTGGTAGGGGGTGCGGATACCGATTGCATCGGCTCTGGCGAGTTCGCCGTCGACGTGGTCATTAGTCGATGCGCCCGTGAAGAGATTGATCTTGAAGGGCTCGCCCTTCTCGTGAAGCTCTCTGGCGCGCTTGGCGAGGGCGACGGTCACGACTTTGGGGGTGCCGGAAGCGGTGAATCCGGAGAATCCCACATTGTCTCCGTTTTTAATGTAGCTGGCAGCTTCTTCTGCCGAAATAAATGGGATGCTCATTTGTTGAGATTAGTTTTTTATGGTATTTTTGCAAAAGTAATCATAATCTTTGAAATTCAGAATATGAAACAGACGTTTTTTTTACCTCAGACCGATAAAAATTGCACTTTCCCCAAGAAAGTGCGCATAGAAACCTATGGATGCCAGATGAACGTGGCCGATTCCGAGGTGGTGGCCTCGATGATGCAGCTCGCCGGATATGATCTCACCGAGGAGGATGCCGAGGCCGCCTGCGTGCTTCTGAACACATGCTCGATCCGCGACAACGCCGAGCAGAAGATACTGTCACGTCTGGCATATTGGAACTCGATGCGCCGGAAGTCGGGGCGCAATATCATACTGGGCGTCATCGGCTGCATGGCGGAGCGACTGAAGGAGGAGCTGATCGAGAAGCATGGTGTCGACATCGTGGCCGGCCCTGACGCGTATCTCGACATCCCTAANCTCGTGGCGGCNGCCGAGACGGGGCAGAAGGCCATAAANACGGTGCTCTCGACGACGGAGACCTACCGCGACGTGATGCCGAAGCGCATGGGCGCGGGAATCGGCGGATTCATCTCGATCATGCGNGGCTGCAACAACTTCTGCTCCTATTGCATCGTGCCCTATACCCGGGGACGCGAGCGCTCGCGGCATCCGGAGAGTATCCTCAATGAATTGGCCGACCTGCGGGCACGCGGTTTCAAGGAGGCGACGCTGCTCGGCCAGAATGTCAACAGCTACCGCCACGTCGATGAGGAGACCGGCGTGACGACCGATTTCCCGGCCTTGCTGCGTCTCGTGGCCGAGGCCGCCCCGGATATGCGCATACGCTTCACGACCTCCCACCCGAAGGATATGAGCGACGAGACNCTTGAGGTGATCGCCGCTTATCCGAATCTGGCGCGGGGGATACATCTCCCCGTGCAGAGCGGATCGAACGCCGTGCTGAAGTCGATGAANCGCAAGTACACCCGCGAGTGGTATCTNGACCGTGTGGCGGCTATCCGCAGGATAATTCCCGATGCCGGAATCTCGACCGATCTCTTCACCGGATTCCATGACGAGAGCGAGGAGGATTTCNNGGAGACGCTGTCGCTGATGGAGGAGGTGGGTTTCGATTCGGCCTTCATGTTCAAATATTCGGAGCGTCCCGGCACATTCGCCTCGCAGCATCTTCCCGACAATATCCCGGAGGAGGTGAAGATCGAGCGACTCAACCGCATGATCGCCCTGCAGAACGAGCTTTCGCTGAAGTCGAATCTGAAGGATGTCGGCAAGGAATTCGAGGTGCTCGTGGAGGGGCGGTCGAAGCGGAGCGCCGACGAGCTCTTCGGACGCACGTCGCAGAACAAGGTCTGTGTCTTCCCCGCCGGCGATCTGAAGCCGGGTGATTTCGTGAGGGTGAAGGTGGATTCGGCCACCTCAGCCACATTGCTGGCCCACGTGGTTTAGTGCGCGTTCCCCTTAAGACCCCGTTCCCCTTAAATTTTCGGTGTCGTAGTTTTTACCAAGTCAATTCGGTGGCGGTGACGATGAGATCCGCGTCGGCAAGATAGAGGCGCGGAACGCCACCGGTGGCGAATAGGGAATATACGGCGGCATCGGACTGGGCCGACCAGGGGAGCGTAAGATTCTCCTCGGCCCAGAGAGCCTCGATAGCCCCGGCTGTCTCGCTACGCGAGATGCATACGACGCGCACCTCCGGATGCGCGTCGGCCCATTTCTGCACCTGCGGCAGTTCGCGCCGGCAATCCGGACACCAGGTCGTGAACAGCACGATCAGACTCTCCGACCCGCGCAGCATCTGTGTGGTCAGCGTTTCGCCGTCGTTCATGACGATGGCGAAATCGGGCAACCGGTCGCCGACCTCGATCAGCGAGCGCATATCCGGTTCGTCGCTGATACAGCCGGTCATGAATGCCATCATTACCGGCAAAGAATAAATAAATCTCCTCATATCAGAAGAAACGCAAAGCCATCCCGTTTAGCATCCGCCCCCGGAAATTCCCCGGCTTTCCCCCGCTGGCCTTCCCCCCGGCTGAACCCGGAGCACAGTAAAGAAGCGCCGAAGAAGAAGCGAAAGAAGAGGGGCAGAAGAGGNGCGGAAGAAGAAGAGGGCGGAAGAGGGAAGAGGAGTAGCAGCAGCAGAAGCNNAAGNAGAAGAAGGAAGNGGNGCGGAAGAAGAAGAAGNGGAGCGCGGAAGGAGAGAAGAGGAGCGCGGAAGAAGGAGAGAGAGCAGAAGAAGGAGAGGAGAGGGGGCGCGGAAGGGGAGAAGAGAGGGNGCGGAAGGGGAGAAGAGNNGGGGCGGGTGCTTTCTTACTGTGAGGCGGCTTTAGCCGNCAAGAGAATCGGCCGCCAAGAGAATCAGCCGCCAAGAGAATCGGCTGCCAAGGGGGANGCCGCTTTTTNTAGGCTCCGACTGCGAAATCTCCCTGCTCTCAGCAATAAATGNGAGGGCAGGGAGGTTTATTATCAATAATGCCTAATTTNCTGAATAGTAACCCCCCGGTNNTTAANCCCATTCGACTGAATCCATGAATNCCCCCATAAAGCGAGAAAACCTGAGCCTGAATAAATCAGAGAAAGCTCCGCGCGCCCGATTCCATGACTATTGTAAACCCGGCTGTTACCTCATCACCATCACCACCTATCCCGGGCGCCCCATNTTATCCCGGATTCCGGATCCCGGCGATGCCGCGCTTCGGCTTACAAATATGATCATACCCCAAAATACCGAATTGGGCGAATGCGTCCGNCAAGAACTTATCCGNATTCCGGAAAAGGANTTGAGGATACGGCTCAGGCGTTATGTCATAATGCCCGANNATNTCCATTNNGCCCGACCATATCCATTTCGTACTCAGCGTTACGGAAGAGCTCGACCGTCCGATCGGCAAGTACATCGCCCCTTTCACCGCTGCGTGCTCAAAGGCCCATTCCCGGCTTGCCGCACTGCCATCCGTCGTCACCCTCTTCAAACCCTTTGATGACTCCATAATCTTTGACTCGATTCAGTTTAAACGGGCAATCAAGTATGTGGAGGATAATCCGCGCCGATATATCTTACGACGTCGTTATCCCGATCTTTTCAACCGGAATATGAATCTGTGCGTCGGTGACCATGAGTATGCGGCCTATGGGAATCTGTTTCTACTGAAATCCATAAGGCTCATGCCGGTCAGGATCCACAGACGATGGAGTCCGGATCAATTCAAGGCCTACAGGGAGGAATGTCTGGGCGTCAAGAGAATCAGCCGCCAAGAGAATCAGCTGCCAAGAGAATCAGGCAGCCAAGGGAATCGGCTGCCGGATTTCGGGGCTGCTTTTATTTCTGGAAGGGGCGGATGATGTCGCCTTTGACGAGGATACTGTTGACGGCGGGGTCGCCGTTGGTGGTCAGCCGGAAGACTTTCCTTACGGGGCCGGGCTTGCGGCGACGACCGTCGAAGATGACCGTCAGGCGCGCGCTGTCGCCGGGAGCGATGGGCTCGGAATCGTATTTCACGCGCGTGCAGGAGCAGGTAGAGAATACTTTGAGTATCTCCAGCGGCGCGTCACCGACGTTGCGGATGAATACTTCGCGGGTCTGCACCTCCCTCTCCTCGAATTCGCCGAGGTCGACTATGCCGTCGGGGAGGAGCTGCAGGCGGGGGGCGGCCGGAGCCGGAATCAGCGCCGAGAGAAGAAATATTGCTATGGAAATAAATCTGAGCATAAGCAGGTCGTTTTCTATAAATAACGGAACGCCGGGGCTTTTCAGTGCCTCCGGCGTTTCCGTCTTATTTAGATAGTAGGGATTATCTCACGATGAATTTGCGCATCATGCGGCGGCCGTCGGCCATGGCCTCTACGATGAAGATGCCCGGTTCGAGGTCGAAGTGGAGCAGGCTGTCGGCGGTGCTCCATTCGCCGGAGCAGAGACCGTCGGGAGTGTAGACGCGGGCTGTGATGCCGGCTGTCTCGGCCACGACGCTCACCGTGCGCTCCTTCAGCAGAATCGCCATGGTCACCTCCTCCATCATGTCGGAGGGGCGGACGATGTAGTAGCGTCCGGCTGCCGCCCCCTTCACCTCAATCTCCATGCCGTCGTAGAGGTCGGAGATCTCTCCGGTCACGGTGTCGAGCAGACGCAGACCCTCGCTCTCGTCGACTCCCTCGAAGAGGAGGGTGTGGGCTGATTCCTCATTGGCAAGCAGACCGACCTCCGTCTCGACGATGGCATCGAGGCTGTTGATGGCCAGGGCCTGTCCGGATGCTACAGTATATACCGAGGGATGCTCTTCGAGGGTGCGGTCGATGAGCAGCGTCACATCCTCCGAGGGTTCGAATGTAGCCGAGGCTTCGGCATCGAGTTTGATCAGCGCGCGGGAAGCGGTCTCACCCTCTGCATCTATCGCCGAGATTGAGAGGAGCTGCCTGCGTTCGGCACGGGGAGCGCGGAGGATAACGCTGTTATTGATCTCACCGTCATCAATCATGGCGGGAGTGAAGGTCAGGGGGAGGGTGGAGCGCTTCTCCTTGGCCTTGACGAAGAAGCCCTGCATCGGGGCGATCGTGCCGTCGGTGGCCTCGGTCTTGTCAGTGCTGATGAATGTCCCCGACTTCTCATCCCAGAGGGCGGCCTCCTGACGGTCGTCGGTCATTATCCAGTAAGCCTGCTCGATGACATCGGCATTCGCCGCGAGGAATTCAGCCATCTTCATGCGGGCCATGAAGGGATTGCCGGCGAGGAAGTATGTGCCGTCGGTGCCGACGGCCAGATTTACCGTCAGTTTGCCGTCGTCGCCGAATGCAGTCAGCGCATGTCGGTTGCCGGTGCGGCCCACGGCCGTGTCATCGGCTCCCTCCGTGTTATCGTCCTTATCGAAGTAGGAATAGCTGTCGTCGGCCTTCGGGAGACGGAAGCGGACGGTCACGTTGCCGTCATCGTCCTTGTCGGGTACGGTGATTCCGTCGGTGGCGGTGCGGATCGAGAAACCGAGACCGGGGGCGTATGCCTCCTCCACATCGTTGTAGACGCGGCTCCAGTTGAGCTGCACGGCGGCCGACTTGGAGTCATGGCTATTGTCGCCGAGGAGATAGGTCGCGGCTTCAGCCTTGTTCCATCCGCGCTGGTAGACGGCCGGCTCATAGCGGCCATAGTCTGTATTATTGAAGGTGATGTCGGTGTAGAGCTCGTTGTCCTGCTTGCCGCCGGTTGTCTTCGTGTACATGTCACCAGCCACGACACCCTGCAGCGGGGAGGCGAGGGTGTACCAGCGGTCGCCCGTCATCTCCATGTCGACCCAGGCCTTCTGATAGTTCTTTTCGAAGATGAAGCTCTCCTGATGAGCCATCTCCGCGCCATGGTTGAAGTGGATCTGCTCGCAGGTGTTGGCGTACCATGGACGCATGGCCAGCGGACCATCCTTGAGATCAAGCGACACCATGTCATACTCGATATTCTCCGTCGGCTCCATCGTCGGGATCCCGGCGGGGAGAGCGCGGTTGTTCCAGCTCATTTCATCATGCAGGGTCATGATATTCTTTTCAGTGGCGGCGAACATATAGGGATAGCCCGTGGTAGTGTCATTGTCCATCTTGCTGACGAGCACCTTCGTGAAGTCGAGCGGAGCGTAGGAGCGGCGGTTGGAGGGGAGCTGCTTCGCAGGCTTGGGTGTGACGTTGCCGTCGGCGTCGACGATAAGGGGAATGCGTTTGCGGTTCTGAACGACGGTGAAGTCATCGGTCTTTGCATCTCCGGCGGGGAGGAGGATATCGTCGGCTGTGACACGGCTCCAGTTGGAGTCGTTGTTCCAGTTACGGCTGTCGGCGCCGGTCCATTTCTGATATTCCGGCACGACCTTGATGGTGAAGACCACGTGGCCCTCGCAGTATCCCTCCACCTCGGTCGGGATTACCTCATCGAAGGTGAAGCGGACGCGGTAGTAGTAGCCCTCGGCAAACTGCATGTTCTCGTCGAAGAGGATGGTCACGTTGTTCTTGCCATCTTCGGTTGTCTTCGCGCTCAGATTATCGACCATGCCGATCGGAAGGAGGGAGTTGCGGATAGGCATCTCATCCATCGGATGCTTGTCGAGGCTGATATATGCGGGGTCGTCGGTCTCGACGAGGTAGACATAGGGGTCGGCGGCCTCGTTGCGGTTGCCGGCCATAGTCATCTCGGCGGCCACATCCTTACCCTTGTAGGAGAGGAGGCCGCGGAGGGGAATCTCAAGTTTGCGGAGATTTTCGGGAATCGTGACATTGGGGATTAGGCCGAGACGGTTGCCGGTGCGATCCTCGATGGTGAGGGCGCCGAGCTCCCTGACGCTTCTCAGCTGGCTCAGACCAACGCGCACGGGGACATCCGCCTCCGGATAGTCGATTCCGGTGAAGCCGTCGAACATCAGCGGGGAATTGTTCTGCACGCGCAGACGAATCTCGTTGGGCTGCGAGCAGACCTTATAGCCCTCCTCGTCGTCGGGACCGGGGATGATGGGCATCGCGGTCAGGACGTGAATGTTGTCGGCCTCATCGGTATTCTTGAGGGGCGGGAATACGAAGCTTGAAGCGTGGAGCACGAGTCGGCCATCCTTGATGAGTTGGCGGAGGGGCGCATATCTATCCTCCTCGCCATCGACGGGATCAGGCAGTTGGTCGGCATCGATATTGCCCTTGCCCGACGGGGTCGACTCGCCGCCGGGAGTCTCGCCGTTGCGGAAGAGATAGAGGAGGTCGTAATAGCTTGAGCCGCCGTTTTCGGGGGTGGCCATGAATTCATCCACCGGTCCGACGAACCAGTCGTAGTAGTGGGCCGGAGCGTTGTCATAGTCGTTGTAGGCGGGCATATCGATCTCCTTGTCATCGAGGAGCATCTTGAGGTCGACCTGCACGACGGGGCTTTGTCCCTCGCAGACATCGATCGGCTCGCCGTCGTTGTAGGCGATACCGTCAATCTTGATCACGCCCGACCCCTGGAGAGTCATGACGGCATACTTGGCGCAAGGATCGTCGGTGATGGCGAAATCCGCAAAGGTCGGATCAGGCAACGTCGTACCGTCTGAATTCTGGAACTGCGCATAAAGCACGATATAGTAATCCTTACCGGGTCGTAGGTCGGTATCGTAAGGAAGTATGTTGGTTCGTATATAACGAACGCTGGAAGTTTCCGATTTATACGATTGAGCTGTTCCAAACACTGATTCCTCATAAGGGGGCATTTTGGAGAAATCAGTGGATATTTCCACGGGTGTAAAATAAATTTTATCCACCTCGTCATCTGTTGTCTCATTCATCGCGATAATCGATGATTTGACAATAGAGGATAATTCTTCCGAAGTGAGATGGCTCTCATTTCGGGCAAGAGCCTCCTCATAAGCCTTGTCATACTTCTTCTTGTCAAGCACGGCGAAGTGTAGTGTCAGGGTCTCTTCCGGTATGCCATTGGCCTCTGTGGATTCTACCAGGCCATTGGAATCGAGTAGCTTGTCGAAACGGCTGCTTATGCGAATGCCGACCGTATTCTGGTTTGCATCGCAGACAGGGTTAAGCTGACGCGCTGTGATCTGGGGAGAGATAATATATGCGCGGATGTCATCGACAGCATAGTCGGCACCTATGGAGGAGACACAGTTATTCTCCAATTCAAGCTCGTAATGATCTATATCGACAAGATTATTCACTGAAGACAGGTCAGGGATGAATGAGTAGTAGACATGCATCCATTGTCCATGTTTCTTCATGTTTTCATTGTTGGGTAATTCCTCCTGGGAGCCTTTATCATAGTCGGCACGTGCTTTCTGCGACCCGAAGTTAACGTTGTCTATGTATCCGGTGACGAAGGAGTGTACGATTTCTCGATTACCGTCACCATCGACCGCAACGAAGTTAAAGCTGAGGTTAGCTACCTCATTCTCATACGAAAATTCAGCCACCCATGCCGAAACAGCGACGGTTGAACCGGGACATAGGTTATTGATCGTCAGACGCGCTG
This sequence comes from Bacteroides sp., assembly GCA_014801595.1. GTDB lineage: Bacteria > Bacteroidota > Bacteroidia > Bacteroidales > Muribaculaceae > Lepagella. The sequence continues at coordinate 145 of JAAVDV010000013.1, read as the reverse complement.
CCACACCGGGATCGGATGCGGCGTTGGTATAGTAGAAATAACCTTTCTGCGGATTCTCCGGGTCTGCGGCATATGTGTCATAATACAGACGGTCGAAAAGACCTGTTGTATTGTCAGGATTACTATGGTTATCCGCTGCCGCATG
>JAAVDV010000012.1 GCA_014801595.1 Bacteroides sp. | reverse complement strand
TTGAGCGACTCGTCGGCAATAATGTAGTTTGTCTTGCAATGGAAATCATCATAAAAACTCATCGCGGTATTGATTTCAATCAGCCGGAGAGTGTCATTCCCATATCGTTGAGGTCTCAAGTTCTCTCGCAACTTGGGATTCAATGACTCCGTAATGCTGTCGAGTACTGCGCGGCTACCGGGATAGCAGTTGTCAAGGGTGCGGACAATCTCAATCGGGGTAAGGATCGTATTATCGGTCATGTGGGTCATACTGCAAATTTACGAATATCAGTTGAGATTATATGATAAAACTTGATAAAATTCACCGAAAAAGAGGCTTCAAAGGGCTGATATTGCACGCTGGATTCCGCAATTAGCCCCCGATGATGCATCGAGAGGAGATTATCTCGGCTCGATGCCGCTTGAATTTCCCGCTCCAGAACAGAACGCCCGGACATTAAACCAAAATCCTCCGGGGAGGGTTATTAATATATCTAATCTTTAATCTTACTATGGAAGGCATCTGTGGAGAAGGATTTCTTGTCGGACACATATGATGGCCTCACCACTTAAATTTACTATTTATGGAAATGTTCTGTTATCAGTGTCAGGAGACGGCGAAGGGTACCGGATGTACTCTGCGCGGTGTGTGCGGNAAACTGCCCGAGACCTCNGCCCGTATGGATCTTCTGCTCTACGCCACGAGGGGTGTGGCTATCCTCAACGAGAAACTGCGTGAGGCCGGTGCCGCTCAGAGGNATGCCTCNCATCAGGTGATCGACGCACTCTTCACCACCATCACNAACGCNAACTTCGACAATGATTCACTCGACGGATTCATACGCCGCGCCTTCCAAATGAAGCGTGAGCTGAAAGCGAAGTGCGAGGAACTGGGTATCGAGATTCCCGANGCTCCGGAGGTAACGCTTGAGGCGGAGCCCGCCGACTACGAGAAACTGGAACCCGTCACGGGTGTGCTCGCGGAGCCGGACGCCGACAAGAGAGGTCTCAAGCAATTGGCCATTTATGGCGCCAAGGGGGCCGCTGCCTACACCCGTCATGCCGCCAACCTGAAGTTTGAGGATGAGGAGGTCTACAAATATATCGAACATGTNCTCAAGGAGGTCAGCCGTAAGGATATCTCGGTAGATGAGNTGGTGAAGCTCGTGCTCTATATGGGTGAAGGNGGCGTAAAAGCCATGGCTCTGCTCGACAAGGCCAACACTACCCGCTATGGTAATCCCGAAATCACGAAAGTGAATATCGGTGTGCGTAAGAATCCCGGTATCCTCATCTCCGGCCATGACCTGCATGACCTTGAGGAACTCCTCGAACAGACAGCCGGCACGGGAGTGGATGTCTANACCCACTCCGAGATGCTCCCCGGCCAATACTACCCGTTCTTCAAGAAGTATCCCCACTTCGCCGGCAACTACGGNAATGCCTGGTGGAAGCAGGTGGATGAGTTCGAGACTTTCAACGGTTGCTTCGTATTCACATCNAACTGCATAGTGCCTCCGCGCAAGAACTGCACATANCTCGACCGCGTCTACACGCTTGGCGTAGTGGATATGCCCGGCACCCATCATATCGAGGCTGACCCGGAGGGTCATCACGATTTCTCCGAAGTTATCGCCAAGGCCAAGGGTTGCCCCGCACCGACCGAAATCGAGAAGGGTGAAATCATCGGAGGTTTCGCTCATCACCAGGTGATTGAATTGGCACCCAAGATCGTGGAACTCGTGAAGGAGGGCAAGATACGCAAGTTTGTTGTCATGGCAGGTTGCGACGGCCGATTCCCCTCCCGCTCCTACTACACGGAATTTGCAGAGGCTCTCCCGAAGGATTGTGTGATCCTGACGGCAGGTTGCGCCAAATACCGTTACAACAAGCTTCCGCTCGGCGACATCGAGGGTGTGCCCAGAGTGCTNGATGCCGGACAGTGNAACGANTCCTATTCACTCGTGCGTATCGCAATGGCCCTGCAGGAGGCNTTCGGNCTGAGTTCCATCAACGAACTCCCGCTCGTGTTCAATATCGCGTGGTATGAGCAGAAGGCCGTGATCGTGTTGCTCGCTCTCCTTTATCTCGGCGTGCAGAATATACACACCGGTCCGACCCTACCGGCATTCTTCACCCCCGATATCCTGAAAGTGCTGCAGGANAAATTCAATATCGGCACCATCTCCACCGTNGAGGAGGACATCAAGAAACTCATCGGCTGAGGATATGAGAGAAATGCGAAAGGGGCAGCGCCGTATGGATNCCGACNGGGCGCTGGAGGTCTTCGATAAGGCTCCNTATGTGACACTAAGCATGGTGCGTCCATCCGGTCTCCCCTANGCGGTGCCGGTCAACATGGTGCGCCGGGATGCGGAAACGTTCTATTTCCATTGCGCCTTCGAGGGGGAGAAAATCGATTGTCTTCGCGAGCAANCGGTGGTAAGCCTGTCGGCCGTCAGTCGATGCCATCCTGCCTTTGAAGAGGANAAGGAGAACTTCACGGAGCATTACCATTCGGCCATAGCCTTGGGTAAAGCGGAAACCGTGACCGACCCCGAGGAGAAGACCGAGGCCCTCAGACTTCTATGCGAAAGGTTCCTGCCCAAAAACATGGATCATTTCGAGGCAGCTGTCGCCCGCAGTCTTGAGCGCACCAACGTGATACGCATCCGACTGCTGGAACCTCCCGTCGGTAAAAAGAAGGGTGATTGATACAAAATATTCCGGCAACGGGATTCCCAATCTCAGGGAATATCCCGTTGCCGGATTTATTATATCAGTCCACGGAGTCCCGGAGACGACATCGGCAATCAGAGACCACGNACATGCTTCTCCCATTTCCATGCGGAACGGAGCGTATCATCGAGCGAACGCTCGGCCTTCCANCCGAGTTCCTCATTCGCCAACGTGGTGTCGGCCCATACGGCAGGGACATCGCCGGGGCGACGCGGCGTGATCTTATACGGGAGCTTNAGATCATTAACGCGCTCGAACGTCGTGATNAGTTCAAGCACNGACACAGGATTTCCNGTCCCGACATTGAAAATCTCATATTTTTCCTTCATCTTGTCATCTGTCATNCGATTGACAGCCGCCACATGAGCCTTCGCGAGATCGACCACATCGATATAATCGCGCAGGCAAGTGCCGTCCGGCGTATCATAGTCATCGCCGAAGACGCTCAGACATTCACGGATACCCGCCGCCGTCTGCGTCACGAAAGGCACGAGATTGTTGGGCACACCTCTCGGCAACTCNCCTATCAGNGCCGACGGATGCGCGCCGATGGGATTGAAGTAGCGCAACGCTATNCCGTGGAGGCCGGCGCATGCACGGCAACAGTCGCGCAAAATATCCTCCGCTATCTGCTTCGTGTTGCCATAAGGCGACGTGGCCGGCTGGCGCGGCGTGGATTCGGTCACCGGCAGGGTCTCTGCCTCCCCGTAGACGGTAGCCGANGAGGAGAAGAGNATATTCCGGCGATTGAACTGCATCATCATCTCCACNATATTCATGAAGGAGACGAGATTATTCTGATAATACATCAACGGCTTATCCATCGACTCNCCGACAGCCTTGTAGGCGGCAAAATGAATGACGGTCTCGAATTCATATTTCTCGAACACCCCNTTGAGGGCAACGGGATCGCAGGTGTCCACGANTTCGAAAGGAATCTTTCGACCCGTGATTTTCTCCACACCCTCGACGGCGGCCGCATCAGAGTTGGAGAGATTGTCGATGATGACTACATCATAGCCGGCGTTGATGAGNTCGACGGCGGTATGCGAACCGATATAGCCGGCTCCNCCTGAAATCAACACGGTTTTATTGGAATCCATATGTAAGTGAGAATTTTAAATATTACGGCAGACTTCCGTATCAAGTCCCCTATGATATAACGCTGAAAAAGGGGGTGATTGCACAAGCCGGAGGAAAAATAATATATTCCCCTATCCGCGCCGAGGATTTGACAAGAAGCTACTTTTAAAGAAGATTGCCGAAATTCGATTTGATAATTATCAAAAGCTTTATTAATTTTGCAATCAANTATTCACCTTTAAGCCATACATGAAATGAATTGCAAACTGATAGGAAGCTATGTTAAGCATCTGGAAATCGACCTCTCCCCCGGNGAGGAATTCTACGGGGAAAGGGGNTCGATGATCTATCTTGAGGAGGGAATCGAAATGTCGTCGGAACTCGTCGGCAATACCCTCGGACGTATCCTCGGCGCGAAGCTTGCCGGGGAATCCCTCATACTCCTCAGATTCTATAACACGACCAACCGNATCTGCCGCCTCGTGNTNGGNAGCCGCACNGGNCTGCTCCATATGAAACTCGAAGGACGCGAACTTATCTGCCGCCGGGGAGCCTACGTAGCCTCAAGCAAGAAGGTCAACGTCTCGACCCAACTCTCAATAGCCGGCCTGTTAGGGGGNATGGGCGCCCTTCTGCAACGCATCTCGGGCCACGCCACCATCTTCCTTGAAACCGACGGCGACCCGGTGATTGTCGACCTGCAGCCGGGACAGACAATCCGCATCGACGAGAACCATTTCCTGGCTCTCGAGGGGATNCCGGAAAACAGGATTTCGGCCAAATGGTCGCTGCGCAACTACCTCGGCGGCGAGGGCATCAGCATGCTGACCGTCACCGGTCCGGGACGCGTCTACCTTAACCCGGGACGCGTAATGAACATCATCTGACAAACTTTTTGTCATAAATCAATTGCCAAGGATATTGTTTTTAAAGATTTTTAATTAATTTTGCAATGAATTAAAAGTCGCATATCNGCGTCAAATGCCACAATGTCGGTCTTGACGAGGAAATGCNCACAAAAATGCTAACCTACATAAAAATCAATGGCAAAAAATCTCAAGGCAGCCATAATGGGCAATGCCAAAGACTACATCATGATTATCTTCGGCCTGATGCTTTACGGCATCGGGTTCACGGCTTTTATCCTGCCGCATGAGATAGTGATCGGCGGATTGTCGGGTGTCGGCACACTCGTCTATTTCGGCACCCACGGCCTCATCTCCGTAGCCGTCACGCAGTATGCCTGCAACCTNATGTTGCTCGGCTTCGCCTTCAAGCTCGTCGGAAAGACCTTCGTGATGCGCACGATATTCGGCGCTACCATCATCTCGCTGTTCATCGGAGTGTTCGAGAATTTCTTCATGAGCCTCGGCCACCCCATCATAGCCGACATCAGCATGAGCGCCATCCTCGGCGGTGTGTTCTGCGGTCTGGGCGTAGGCACCGTCTTCATCCACAACGGNTCCTCCGGCGGCACTGATATCGTGGCCGCCATGGTCTCGAAGCTCAGCAACGTCTCGATCGGCCGNACGATGGTCGTCACCGANATGCTTATCGTGACATGCAGCATCTTCCTCCCCTTCGAAGGTGACTGGGGNGCACGCCTCGACGCCCGNGTGCCGCTGATTGTCTACGGNTGGATCGTNACATTCGTGATAGCATATATCACCGATATGATNATCAACGGNAACCGCAAGGCCACGCAGTTCACCATCTTCTCCCATCGTTGGGAGGAAATCGCCGACCAGGTCAANAAGGAGGCCCATCGCGGCGTGACGGTGATGGACGGCATGGGATGGTACTCCAAGAAGGAGGNGNAAATCCTTATGGTCTGGTGCCGCAAGATCGAGTCAGTCACTATTTTCCGTATNGTGAAAGCAATCGATCCCGACGCATTCATNACCCAGGGNAACGTCAACGGCGTCTACGGCAANGGCTTCGACACCATGAAGGTGAAGCTCAAGAAGAAAAAGCCGGAGGCCGCCTATCATGAGCANCAGCAGGATGTGATAAAATAAACGAATATTGAAAAACCAACCAAATACCTGACATTATGAAGAGAACAATGCTCTCAGCCGCGACAGCGGTATTGGCCACGACAACCTGTCTGGCCGACTATGTAGTGGAAGGCACCGTGCTCGACCGCCAGGGGGAACCCCTCATCGGCGCGACAGTGAAAGTCGGAGGCACCAACATCGGTACGGCAGCCGACATCGACGGTAACTTCCGCCTGAAGGTACCTGACAACGCCCGNGACATCGTAATCGACTACGTGGGCTTCGAGTCTCGTTCCCTCAAGCCGGCCGCACAGATGGGTGAAATCGTGCTGGAATCAAAGGAGACGATGCTCCAGGACGTCGTCGTGACCCAGTCGATAGCACGCACACGTCAGACCCCGGTGGCAATCTCCAACATTTCGGCTCCCGACATCGAGGCCAAGCTGAGNAATCAGGAATTCCCCGAAATCCTGAAAACGACTCCCGGCGTATGGGCCACGAAAGATGGCGGCGGCTACGGCGATGCCAAAATCAACATCCGCGGATTCAAGACCGAGAACCTCGCTGCCCTCGTCAACGGTATCCCCGTCAACGACATGGAATGGGGCGGTCTCTACTGGAGTAACTGGGCCGGTCTCTCCGACGTCACCACCTCGATGCAGACACAGCGCGGTCTCGGCGCATCGATTCTCTCCACACCCTCCGTCGGCGGCACGCTCAACATCACGACACGCTCCATCGACGCCAAGAAGGGTGGCATGATGTTCTACGGCATGGGCAACGACGGATTGAACAACGTCGGCTTCTCCGTATCCACCGGTCTGATGAAGAACGGCTGGTCGATCACTCTTCTCGGCTCACGCAAATGGGGCGACGGATATATCCAGGGCACCAAGTTTGACGCCTACACATGGTTCGTCAACATCTCAAAGCGCATCAACGATGCCCACCAGCTCAGTCTGACCGCATTCGGTTCGCCGCAGAGCCACTGGAAACGCGATAAGAACAACGGTCTCTCCATCGACGGATGGCAGGATGCGAAACAGTATATGGATGGCGAAAGCATGTACCGCTACAACCCGACCTTCGGTTACGACAAATATGGTCAGGTGCGCAATTCAAACTACAACGTCTTCCACAAGCCCCAGATCTCACTCAACCATATCTGGCAGATCAACCACCGCTCCTCTCTCTCATCCGCCGTCTACCTCTCGATTGCCGACGGCTACGGTTCCTCCGGTCAGGGCCGTACATCGGATTGGCGCACAAAATGGTACGGCGCATCCAACGGTGTGCTCAACACCACATTCCGCGCAGCCGACGGCACNTTCGANTANGGNGCGATCCAGGACATGAACGCCGCTTCAGAGACGGGTTCGAACATGATCATGGCCCATTCGATCAACAACCANTACTGGGCAGGCCTTGTATCGACCTATAAGAATGAGGTGATCGAAAACACTCTNAACCTCCTCGTCGGTCTCGACGCCCGCTACTACGCCGGTATCCACCAGACGAAGATCGCCGACCTCTACGACGGCGCCTACTTCATCGACGACTCATCACGCGGCAACGTCAACCCNCTCTTCAACTCCGCCGCCGCCAANCCCGATTGGAAATATGAGAAACTCGGTGTCGGCGACATCGTATATCGCGACTATACGGGCCATGTAGTTCAGGAGGGCATCTACGGTCAGCTCGAATACACCGGTCTCGACAAGAAGCTCAACGCTTTCCTCTCCGGCTCCGTCAACAACACCGCCGACTGGCGTTACGACCGCTTCTACTATGACGCAGAGAACGCCCGCTCAAAGACCGTCAACTTCTGGGCAGGCTCCATCAAGGCAGGTGTCAACTACAACATCGACCGCCACAACAACGTCTTCGTCAACGGCGGCTACATCACCCGCGCACCCTTCTTCTCGGGCGGTGCATTCCTCCAGAGCACAATCTCCAATGTGACCAACCCCAACGCCGTCAATGAGAAATGCGGCGCGTTCGAGATCGGCTATGAGTACCACTCCCCCATCTTCACCGCCCAGCTGAACGGCTACTACACCAAGTGGATGGACAAAACGATGTCGAAAGGTAACTACATGGACAACGGCGATTTCTATGCCTTCAACATGAGCGGCGTCGACGCTCGCCACATGGGTGTCGAGCTCGCCATGACCTACAAGCCCACCCGCTGGCTCGAATTCAACGGTATGCTCTCGCTCGGCGACTGGATCTGGGATTCCAACGCCACCGGTTACTTCTACGACCAGCAGGGTCAGCCCCTGGCCAACATCACGACCGGTGAAATCGCATCCGGCATCCTCGCTCCCGACCACGCGAGCGCAACCCTCAACCAGAAGGGTCGCAANGTNGGNGGNTCNGCTCAGACNACAGCCGCTCTCTCCGCTGTCGTACGTCCCCTNAAGGGCTGGCGCATCGGCCTGGACTGGACCGTGTCTGACCGCAACTACTCCGATTATGAGATCAGCTCAAGCGATATCAAGAAAGATGCCGAGATCAACGTGGCCGATCCCTGGAGAATTCCCTGGGGCAACCAGCTCGACTTCTCCGCAAGCTACACNTTCAATATCGGCGGTCTGAAAGCTACCCTCTTCGGCAATATCAACAACCTCTGCAACTACAACTACGTCATGGACGCCTACACCTCATCCGGCTCCAACGGCACATGGGAGAACGCCTATCGCGTCTTCTATTCCTTCGGCCGCACCTACTCGCTGCGTCTGAAAGTTGAGTTCTGATAAATATTGCCTACGGATACGTCTTTAAACAGACTTTTCAACCAATTCAAAGACATCACACAATATGAAGATAAAGAGATCACTAATTCTCGCCGGTATGCCCGCCCTGCTGCTGGGAGCCTGCAGCGAGAACGCCTGGAACGATCATCTCGACGGATTCACGGTGCCTCCCGTTGACGCATCCGTGGTGACCGCCGAGTATCACCTCACCCCGGCCGACTACGCCACCATCGCGGGCCTGGCCGCAAACAAAGCTATCGCTGAAAGCGACGGTGAATCGGAGGAACTCGCCGCCATCGGCAAGAACGGCACTTTCGCCACCGAGGAACAGGCTCAGAAATACCTTCCCGCCCTCCTCGCTTCTACCGACAAGGGACTCGCCTATTACACCTGGGACAACGGCTCGGCCATCAAGGTGACCTACAACGTCTCCTCACAGACCCCCGACCTCGTGAAANGCATCAATGCCTCGACCGCTGAATATACCGTCAGCGAGGAGGATTACCAGATGGCATGGGGTTCGGAAGAGGACTNNGTNGACGCATTCGCACCCGGCACCCCCGCATCAGGCTTCCTGCCTACTATNCTCAAGAACGGGCTGCCCGATGCTACGGAAGGCCAGTATGCNGTCGTCACCTACAACAATGCCACGACCAATCCCGTCTTCGGCAACTCCGAGGAATCCTGGAATGCAATCGAAGAGGCCGAGGTAGGGAAAAATCTGAAATTCAAGGGTATCGTCACGGCTGTCTGCGCCCAGGGTTTCATCCTGACCGACGAGACCGGCTCAATTCTCTGCTATGAGGGTAAGAGCTTCGACGCATCGACAGTGCCGATGTTCAGCGTCGTGGAGACAGGCGGTATAATCTCCTCCTACAACAATGGTCTCCAGATGCCTATCTCAACCGGCACCTACACTATCGTAGACCAGGCCGAGTACACTTATCCCGCCGCCAAGGTCGTCACAGGAGCTGACATGGATGCAGCCGTGACACGCACCACCGACGAACTCGCCGAACTCGTGACGTTCAACGCGACTGCCTCCGTAAGCGGCAACTACTACAACCTCAATGTCGCCGGTGCCTCCACCGCCATCGGTTCCGTCTATCAGATCACCGACGGCATGAAGGCCCTCATCGAGGATGGCAAGGAGTACACCTTCACCGGATACTTCATCAGCGTCTCCGGCAAAGGCACATACTACAACGTCTGCCTGACCGACGTTCAGCCCGCCACCCGCGCCATGCGCGCTCCGCTGGCCGAAGTAGTGGCGGAACCCGTCAACGTTCTCTACAAATACAACGGCTCGGCATGGGCGGAAGTGACCGACGTAGTGACCCTCAACCCCTCCGATTATACGGAAATGGGTCTCACCTACGGCAACTTCTCCAACTCTCAGCCCGACGAATATCTGCCGAAGTGGCTCAAGATGAAGTATCCCTTCGCCGCCGAAGAGGATGTCAAGACAGTGGCCTACAAATACTACGCCGACGGTAAGACCTCCTACACTGCCCGCGAGTTCATCCTTACCGCAGGTGAGTGGGTGGCCAACGTAGGCTCCGCCACAACCCAGTTCGTGAAGATGGACAATGTCTGGAAGTTCAATCCCTCGGTGACCGTGACACTCCCCTACCTGCGCAACACCGATCCGACCTACACCTACTTCATGCAGGCTGTCGACTGGGTATATAAGAACATCTGCGAGCCGATGGGCGACACATCACTCACCTCCGGCAAATACTTCATCGACTATCGCGGCAACGCCGAGTTCTATTCCGGCTGCTCCGCCTACTATGGCAATGTCGATATCCGCGCGGCTTCGGCCCTTGAGCATGTACCGGCAGGATACACGGGCTACGACGGTCTCTCCAACGATGAGATCACTCTGCTCATGAAGAAGCGTTTCTGCACGGAGGTTATGCCGGGTGTTCTCAGCGTGCTCCACGCCGACCTCGCTCCGATCGATGGTATGGATATCACACTGACAATGACNTTCACCGCCTACGACGGCGCAGCCAAGGAGGTGACNGCNGTCTGGAATGTGACAGCTCCCGGAACNTTCGAATACGCAAGCTCCACATGGGTTGAGGCGGGTCAGGACGCNGACTGGAAGTAATNCCCTCACCATAGCAAATCACAATCTATCATAAAANGCTCCCGATGGCTCCGGCCACCGGGAGCTTTACTTTTACGCGCTGAACCNTCGGTCGTGACGATGTGTTAACATTATATAAATATTAACGAAACCTTCTTANTCTTATATATGGAAAATACGGAAAGCCTCCTCGCTTCACAGAAGCCATCCGACCGGTCGTTTGAAAAGAAACTCTCCCAGATGAGTCCTTTTGAAATAAAGAACGATCTTATCAATTATGCCAAGAATGCCCAGCGGCATGGAGTCGACACTCTNCTCAACGCCGGCCGCGGCAACCCCAACTGGATAAACACCATCCCCCGTCAGGCTCTCTTCCTTATCGGTGAATTCGGTATNGCNGAGGGACGCCGCACNATGGATATGCCCGAATTCAACCTCGCCGGTATGCCGGAGCAGGAGGGTATCGCCGCTCGCTTCCTCAAGTTTCTCGACGATGACAAGAGCCATGNCCCCCACGTCGTGAACTTCCTCCGCGANGCCTACGACTGGTGTCTGCGCAACGGCGTGGATGCCGATGAACTCGTGTTCGAATGGACCGACGGCGTTATCGGCGACGAGTATCCGATGCCCGACCGCATTCTGAAGAATACGGAGATAATCGTGCGCCGCTATCTGGAGCAGGAGATGTGCGACAATCACCCCCGCGCCACATTCGACCTCTTCGCGACCGAGGGTGGCACGGCAGCCATGTGCTATCTTTTCAACTCCCTCCAGGCCAACAAGCTCCTCAAGAAGGGTGACCATATCGCCTTGATGACCCCGATATTCACCCCTTATATCGAAATCCCGCAGCTTAAGGAGTTCGACCTGAAAGTCACCAATATCAACGCCTCCTCACGCACCGAGGAGGGACTGCACACCTGGCAGTATCCCGATTCACAGCTTGAGAAGCTGCGTGACCCGAGCATCAAGCTCCTCTGTCTCGTCAACCCCTCCAATCCACCATCCTATGCTCTCGACGAGCATTTCCACCACAAACTCGCGGAAATCATCAGGGAAAGCAATCCCAACCTTATGATCATCACGGATGACGTCTACGGCACTTTCATCAATCACTTCCATTCCCTGATGGAGGATCTCCCCTACAATACCGCCTGCGTCTACTCATTCTCGAAATACTTCGGCTGCACCGGCTGGCGTCTCGCCACTATCGCCCTTGCCGAAGGCAATGTCTTCGACCATCTCATCCAGTCGCTCCCGAAGGATGAATTCGACGAGCTCTCCANACGCTACGAATCCATCACACTGAATCCCGGCAAACTCAAGTTTATCGACCGTCTGGTGGCCGACAGTCGTCTGGTGGCGTTGAACCATACCGCCGGCCTCTCCACTCCGCAGCAGATCCAGATGTCGATGTTTGCCCTCCAGTCNCTGCTCGATACTGAGAACCGATATAAGAATAAGATGCAGGAGATTATCCGCAAGCGTCTTGAGGATATGTGGCAGAACACCGGATTCGAATTGCTGGAGGATCCGTTACGNGCCGGATATTATTCGGAAATCGACATNGCCGTCTGGGCCAAGCGTAAATATGGCGAGGAGTTCGTGAAATGGCTNAAGGCCAACTATGAGCCACTCGACTTCGTGGTGCGCCTCGCCAAGGAGACCGGCGTAGTGCTTCTCAACGGCAGTGGCTTCGACGGGCCGGAATGGTCAGTGCGTGCATCCCTGGCCAACCTGACAGCCGATGACTATAGCCAGATCGGCTCCCATATCGGCGCTATCCTTGAGGATTACGCCAACCGATGGGAGGAGTCGAAATCCAAGTGACCGACCTCTGTGATTNAATCACAGTGATATATATCATACGAGTATGCCCGTCCATGCATTTTCAGCATAGACGGGCATACCTGTATATTGGTGTGATCAGCGGATCACTACCTTCATGGCCTGCGAACCGACAACCCGGATATAGACTCCGGCCCCGGGATGCTCCACACGCACACCCTGAAGCGTGAAATATACGGCATCAGTCATATCNNCATCCTCNCCGACCGAATTNATCGCAGTCGTGCCGGTCAAGGTGACTGTCCCTTTATTGAAGTCGGCCTTCACATAGTAGGATCCGGGTGAGATTTTCCAGGAATTGCAACCGCTGGCATCCACACCNTTGGCAAACTTACGCATCTTNGCCTCCACGTTAAGCATCAATGGCTCATCCTTGCTTTCTGCGCCATAGCGGTTGGCCTTGGCATTGACCTCATTCCAATCCTCTCCCAATGCGTCGGAAAGATTGAAGTAGCTGTAGTTGTCCTGCGAGGCCGCGAAGGTTATCTTCCGACGGGATATAAAGATTCCGGGAGACTCCACCACCATCTCTTCACCGGCGGTCGTNTCCCANACNGCTCCNGANATNTTGCCCAGCACGAAGAGTCTTTCCGGCATATCGGAAGGTGCGGGATCGGGGNCCGGGGTCGGATCCGGATCAGGAGTCGGATNGGGAGTGCCGTAAATTATCGTTTGGGCGTGACCATCCGGGAAATANGTGCGCCTGTTGAGAAACTGCAGATCGGCNTCGCCGGCCTTCCTTCCACCCTCCTTCGAGATGATGAGCTGCGCGGGTTCCGNCTTACCCTCCGGAAGATCCCAGCGGTAGAGATGATCATATCCCTCCACCTTCGTCATGCGGTCGCCGGGCCATGTTCCNGCCAGCGTGCAGTTGTCGGAAGGTGTCCAGGCCCAGACATAAAGCGTATTGCCCCACACCTCGTTNTCNTCGTCGAGATTATTGAAATAGATGTATGTGCCCGCTTCCGGCTCCGGTTCGGGAGTCGGNTGNGGATCCGGTTCCGGATCGGGCAGGGGATCAGGTGTAGGATCGGGATCAGGAGTAGGATCCGGGTCGGGTGTAGGATCCGGGTTAGGAGCCGGCTCCAGATCATCGGGATAAATCACCGCAATGCAGTCTTCTCCGGTCTGACCGTAAATCTCTGTCTCGGTGACGGTGATCTGATGACCGCTGACACGATCTGTATATTTTCCCGGCGGACAATATCCGCCGCCGTTGACAGCCGTGAACCATCCCTCGGTCTTGGTGACGATAACCGCGCCGCCATTCTTTCGGGTCACCGAGCATGCGTCGCCGCTGTTGTCAAACCAATCCTCGCGACCGGTCATTATATTGCGGAATTTATTGACCTCGGCTATATGTTTCGATTTCCAGGCCGTCCCGCGTCCCTTGCCGAGTTTGATCATATTGAAGTCCTGATAATCGGGGCGTGCCAGATACAGGGCCGTCGCGCCATTGCGAGTGGCGAACGCGGCATATGCGCGGTCAATATTGCTTTGGTCATGATATTTCGACCATCCGTCGGAATTACAGTAGGAGTCGTGGCTCTCACCCCAATAGACCATGGCGTTGTCGGGACATTCCTGAACGGCCACCCAATCGCCGGCATAACCGGTCGGCAGGCCGCCGTTCTGCTTGGCGGCCGAGTCGCAATAGCGGTTGTCAGTGACCGACATATACTTTACATATTCCTTTATTAGGACATCGTCGCCCGGAGAATCAAGAATCTCGCCGTAATGCCACATGCCGGCTACCGAGGTGACGGCGGTCCAAAATCCGCATCCCTCGCTCGGGAGTCCGATATGTTTCGCGGCATCCCAGCGTATACCGCTTACCCCCAAAGACTTGAGATACTGCACATATGCCTTGGCGCGCGACGCGACCTCGGAATCCTCCGAGTTGACATCGCCATAATCACCGAGCTGACCATGAGTGATCGACCAACGATCGCCGTAGTCTATCCCTCCGTTCCATCTGACTCGCCCGCCGGAATCCCACCAGGTGTCATGGTATCCATCGGCCTGATCCACATGGTTGGCCACTACATCCACAATCACCTTTATGCCGTAGGTGGATGCCTCAGCACATAAATCACGCAAATCCTGCTCCGAGCAGAAATCGGATTCACAGAAGGAAATGTCGTAGGGGCGGTAAAGATCATGCCATGCCGCGCCTGTACGGGCATCCGGACGCTGAAGCGGCGAAAGCTGCACCGCGCCGTATCCGGCTTCGGCGATAGAGCTGAGTTCGGCCTTGACCTCGGCCGGGGTCCAATTGAAACAATGCAGGATATTTCCCTGCTGGATTTGAGATGGCAAGCCATAGGATCCTCCGGCAGCCTCTATGGGTGTGACGCCATAGGATGCAAGAATCGCCGTCAGGACAGCGGTAAGAGTCTTGTTCATGATATCGGTTATATACAGTTAGCTCAGTATGGAGAGAAAAAAGGGGGAGAGAAAAAGGGAGAGGAGAATGGGGAGAGAGGAAGAGCGCTATGGAGAAATCAGCGGCGGCTGCGGCGGGTTTCCCCCGTGGCGGCCTCGATGCCGTTTGCGATATTGTCGAAAATCTCCTCTACGGTGCCTGAACCGTTGACGGGGAGATAGTTGCCTTCATTGATGTAGAACTCGCGCAGGGGGTGGGTCTGGTTGCGATAGACCTCCAGACGATTCTTGATGGTCTCTATATTGTCATCGGCACGCCCCGTCTCCTTGCCACGGTTGATCATACGCTCCACAAGTTCCTCTTCAGGCACTTCAAGTCCGACTACGGAATGCACCTTAGAGCCTCGCTCCTCAAGCATCTTCTTCAGAGCCTCAGCCTGCGGAATCGTGCGGGGGAATCCGTCGAACACCACACCCTTGGCCTCGCGCGCATCATTGTCGATGACGTCGGCGATGAGGTCGATGATGAGTTCATCAGGAATGAGATGTCCTTTCGAGATATACTTCTCAGCCGTGAGACCGAGTTCGGTGCCACGCGCTATGTGCTCGCGGAGCACCTCGCCCGTGGAGATATGATAGAGGCCGAACTGGTCGATAATCCTGGCACTCTGTGTGCCCTTGCCGGATCCGGGGGCACCGAAAAGAACGATATTAATCATAATGCGGATATACGTTTAATGATGTCGTTTAGATTTCCTCCTCGATTACATAGATATCCCGGAGATTACGCCCCTTGCCGTCGAGATCGAGACCATATCCGAGAATGAATTTCGGCGGAATCGAGAAAGCGATATAATCGGGCGTGAAGCCGGTGCGCGATGACTCGGGCTTATGCAGCAGTGTGGCGAAGCGCACTGAACGAGGTCCCATTTTCTTCAGATCCTCGATCATGCGCACGGCGGTGTAGCCCGTGTCGACAATATCCTCGATGATGACTACATCGCGGTCAGCGAGGTCTTCGGTCAAGCCGATAAGCTGCTTCACCTTTCCGGTGGTCGAGGTGCCCTCATATGAGGCGTAACGCACGAATGAGATCGTGCAGTCGTTGATTCCGATTTCGCGTATCAGGTCGGAAGCGAATACAAACGCCCCTTTAAGCACACAAATGAAGACCGGCTCCGAATCGGTCAGGTCTTTCCGGATTTCTCCGGCAACTCGCTTCACCTGCTCGGCGATGCGGTCGGCCGTAAGGTAGGGAACAAAAGTCAATCCGTTGACTTTGATTCTATTTTCCATGGGTTGAGTATGTCAAATAAAATTCTGACCCACCTCGGCGGGTTTCGTCACGGGCCATAGTGGGTTATATCGGCAAAGTTAATAAATTTCCACGACAATCGTGTCAGATTTATGATATTTATAGTCCGCGACTGTCAAATTTTATATAATAATACAGCTCTAAATTTACCCAAATGTTAATTTACGTTAAACCATCAAATTTTTCCATGTTATACAGCATAGTTTTAGAAAATAATTTGTAACTTTGCATTGAGTTTTTCATGGT
The DNA here is from genome assembly GCA_014801595.1 of Bacteroides sp. Classification (GTDB taxonomy): domain Bacteria; phylum Bacteroidota; class Bacteroidia; order Bacteroidales; family Muribaculaceae; genus Lepagella. Next base: position 59,435 of record JAAVDV010000012.1, on the reverse strand, counting down.
ATTAGATTTTAAGGTTAACAGAAGATTGGTTGTCGAGATGACAATCAATTTTTTTTTGCGCCTACCCCATTAAAATATATCGAATGTGATGGATGTCACCTGGAACTCCGTGCGCCGGTTGATCTGATCGGCTATTTCCTGCTGCTCGGGATCGAGAGTCTCGATGAATTCCTCGTCAAGAGTCTGCCCCTCCTCAAATTGAGGGAACTCCTTGTTGATACGCTTCGTGACGGTCTTGGGCTGAGTCTCCCCATAACCCTTCCACGTCAGACGCCGCGGATCCACACCGGCCGCAATGAGATAGTCGACCACACTCTTGGCGCGTCGCTCCGACAGACGATCGTTATATTCATTGCTACCCTTTCGGTCAGTGTGGCTCCCCATCTCTACCGTCACATTTGGGTTATCGGCCAACATCCGGGCCATCTCGTCGAGAGCCTCCTTTGATTCGGGGCGGAGCGTGGCTTTATCGAAATCATAGAAGATATTCTCCACCACCTGCGGCTTATTGATGGCGGCCAGAATGAAATCGACGCCATATTCGGCATCCTCCTCAGCCATATCCGANTCGAATTCCTGCTTCACGTTCAGATATCCGGGCGCGCCGGCAAGCATCACATACTTCACGCCACGNTCAAGTTTGAACTTGAACGAGCCGTCATCGCGGGCCACCTCCTTCTGNTTCGAGCCGTCGTTGCCGACGATTCTTATCACGGCNTTAGGCACAGGCTCATCATCCTTGTCGACCACCCAGCCGGATATGGATATCTTCAGTTCGGGGAGTTCGAAGGAGTAGATATGGTCNTAGCCCTTGCCGTCGCCACGGTTGGAGGAGAAGAATCCGCTCTCCCCCTCCCCGAACGTTATTCCGAAATCGTCNCCCGGNGAGTTCATGGGGATACCCATGTTCTCGACGCTCCAGAAATCACGCGTGGCGTTCTGCCGCGCCACGAAAAGATCGAGNGCTCCGAAGCCNGGATGGCCGTCGGATGAGAAATACATCGTGGTGTCGTTGCGCATGTATGGAAACATCTCGTCGCCCGGTGTATTNATCTGCGGGCCGAGATTCTCCAGGCTCCCCGCGCGGTCAAGGAGATTGATACGCCATATATCCTTACCGCCGTAACCTCCCGGCATATCGGAAGAGAAGTATAGGAACCGACCGTCAGGAGACACGGCGGGATGCCCCATGGCCGAGAGTGTGTCGTTGATAATCTCGAATTTCACGGGGGCGCTCCATGTGGCGTCCGAGCGTTTAGATGTATAAATCTCTACCGATGTGCTTGATTCCGGAGCGCGACGAGCCATAGTCAGATACATCGTCTGTCCGTCGGGGGAGAAACTGACGATTCCCTCATCCATCTCCGAATTCAATTCCCCCTCCACCGGCTCGGGACGCATCCATTCTCCACGCTCATTCTTGCGGGCCACCCATATGTCGCTCTTCTTCATTCCCGTTATCTCGGAGCGGTTGTCGCCCGTCACCTTCTCATTCGTAGTCGTGAAATAGAGTTGGTCGAGGCTCTTGTCGAGATACATCGGCGAGAAATCGGCGCGCCGCGAATTGAAGAGTTTGGCGTTCTTGACTATATAGCGGGTCTTCGGCTCCTTCTTGGCAGCCTCGGCGCGCATACATCCCTTGAGCCCCTCCTTGGCCAGGAGATTGTCGGGTTGCCATTCGAGAAATGTCCGGTAGGCCTGCATGGCCTGGGTATATTTGCCGTCGGCCTGCAGCGAACGCCCGAGCCAATAGTAGGCCATCGAGTCGGGATATTGATAGCGGATGGCATTTTGATAAGAAGCGGCCGCACGCGACGCCTGATTAAGCCGGCGGTGACACTCGGCAAGCTTATACGCCACCTCCCCTCGCAACGGACGGTCCTCGCGTTTCGTCAGCCGGTTATAAATCTTACGGTAGGTTTTGGCAGCGTCGTTAAACTCCCCCCGCTCCAGCTGTTCATCGGCATCCTTGAGTTTTACGCTCTTGCACGAATCAAGGCCCGCCACCACAGCGAATGCCATCATTATATATAATATATGGAGTGCTATCCTTTTCATTTCCGAGTTTTTTTGTAAGTAGCTGTTCAAATTAAAACTTTATTATATCGTTTTAATTTGACCAACTATACTTATTGAATTAACGCTTTCCATATATATTTAATTATAATCTCTACGTTGAGAAAATGAAACAACATCCCCGCTGAATAACAAAGCATATATCATATGAGTAAAATTATCCCGTTTCTAAGATCTCTGCGCCGTCATAATGACCGTGAGTGGTTCAATGCCAATAAGGAGCGCTATCTTAAGGTGAAGGAGGAGGCCGACTCTCTGGCGGAACGCCTCATCGCCCTCGTAGCCGAGGTGGAGCCNGCGGCCTCCCGCATGTCGGCGCGCGACGTGACCTACCGTATATACCGCGACACACGTTTCTCGACCGACAAGACTCCCTACAAGACTCACATCGGCATATTCATCAATCCTCCCCACGGNAAGAAATCGTTGCGCTACGGCTATTATTTCCATCTCGAACCCGACAACAGTTTCATCTGCGGAGGAAATATGCCTGCGCCCGCCCCTCTGACCAAGGCCCTGCGCCAAAGCATCTATGATAATATAGAGGAGTATCTCGACATCGTGGAGGATCCGGAATTCAAGAGCCTCTTCCCCGTCATCGGCACCGAGAGACTGAAACTACCCCCCAAGGGATTNCCGAAAGACTGGGAACACATCGAGTATCTAAAGCCCAAGGATTTCGGAACNTTCATGAGTGTCGACGATGATTTCCTGACCTCCNCCGACGCCATAGATCGCCTGCGCCCGATCGTGGCGCAGATCAAACGCCTCAATGATTTCATCAATTACACCATCGATGAATATGAGGAGGGATTATAAACCCTCTCCTTTCCCCCCTGAGCCGGTTTCCCCGGCATCCAATCCGAAAAACTCCCGAAAATGCACGGGAGTTTTTATTTATTTTAGTACTAAGTATTGCATAGTACTAAAATTTTCCTTATCTTTGCAACGTAATTCAAAAAAACATCACTTATGAACGAAGATAACGTAAGAACCCAAATGAGGAAGGGTATCCTGGAATTCTGCGTGCTCCTGCTTCTGAGCCGTGAGCGCGCCTATCCTTCGGATATCCTCAATCGCCTCAAGGCGGCAAAACTGATTGTCGTGGAGGGAACATTATACGCGCTCCTGAACAGACTTAGAAAGGAGGGACACCTCACATATGAATGGGAGGAATCCACGATGGGTCCGCCCCGCAAGTATTATATGATAACCCCCGAGGGGATGGCTCTTCTCGAAGTCATGAAAAATGAATGGCGGCAGATCTCAGCCTCGATCGACTGCTTCCTCCCCTCAGACGAATCAAACGCCTAATTATTAAATCCCAATCACTTATGAAGAAAATAGTCAATGTCAATATAGGGGGTGTCCCTTTCACTCTCGACGAGGATGCCTACACTCTCCTCGAACAATACCTCAACACGCTCCATGCGCTATACCACGACGATGACGCCGATATCGTGGCCGACATCGAAGCCCGCATCGCCGAACTCCTGCTGCAGGATGTGCCGGAAGGCCGAATCGTCACCCTGGCCGACGTGCGGCGTGAAATAGCCGTCATCGGTGACCCGGCGGAATTCGATGATGAGGAGATTATCGCAAAGGAGACAGTCACAGTTTCCGACAACGCCGAACAGATAGAGGTGGAGACATCTACGGTAAATGAAAGCGCGGTTCCCCCCGCCTTTGGCCAGCAGCCCCCGCAGGTGGAGCACAAGCTATACCGCGATCCCCGCAATAAGATGGTGGCAGGCGTATGTTCCGGAATCGCGGCCTATAATCATATGTCGGTCAACACGGTCCGCATCATCACCGTGGCGGCTTTCTTTCTGACCATGATTTTCCCCATAGGGGCGGTCATGTCGATATGGGTGGTGCCCGTCATCTACGCTTGCTTCTGGATCGCTGTCCCGGAGGCTCACACCCCGCTGCAATTCATGCAGCTCTACGGTGAAAGCGGGAGCATGGCAGATGTGGCGAAGGCTGTCGACACCCAATATCAGGCCACATCAGCCACCACCCCCTATTCGGAGAGTCCCGCCGGATTCTGGACCACGGTCGGTAAAATCATAATTGCCATTGTCAAGGGTTTCTTCGCCTTTATCGCCATAGTCATCGGCGTGCCTGTGGTCATCGCTCTGATCTGCATCACGATTGTACTGATAATAGCCATGATAGCTCAGATCTGCTCATGGATCGGAAACGTCGACTATATCTCGGCCTTCCCCTTCTTCGCAGATATAACCGGCCGCGTGCCGGGCAATTTCGCCATGGTCCTTTGCGGTTTGATTTTCCTGCTCGGAGCTCTCCTGATTCCCGCATGGACTCTGCTACGCGGCGTATTCAACTGGGACCAGAAATATCCCATCAGCCGTCGCGGAAGAACGGTGTGGCTCGTGGTGTGGATCCTCTGTATTATCCTGACGATATTCTTCATGTCGATGGCGATGTAGGCATATCCTCCGACCCCGCACTTTCAAATATTTCCCGTTTGAGGCATTCCTCCTCAGACGGGATTTTTTCTTATACATTGTCTCTTCCAATACCTTTAACCCCTTTTGCAATATCAAATCATTAATCTATATTAATCATGAGATAATTTTTGATGAAAAAAGCGAGTCGGTGTATGTAAGATTCCAAAAAAATAGTTAAATTCGCGTTCAGACAGAAGCTTATTTCCGGTTTGCCCCGCGAGGGAGCGGAATACGCCCTACCATATTCAACCGTAAAGTGAACTTAACAAGTCAACAATAACTAAACACACATATTTCAGTCGAATGAAAAAGACAATGCTTCTTCCTGCAGTGGCCCTTCTGATGCTGGGCGCCTGCTCCGACAAGGATGACACCCCGGTGCGTCCCACTCCGAATGATCCCGTGCAGACGGTTCCCTCGGTTGCCGATCATGTCACCCTCAACGCTCCCGCGCAGAGCGGCGTGACAGCCGAAGATGGCCTCTACCGTGTCAGCTATGCCAACGGTCAGGAGATCTCCTATACCTTCGCCACTGATCCGACTGAAGGTTATGTAGCCGTCGTCAAGAAAATCGGCGGCACTGCCTCCGATGTAGTCATTCCGGCCAGCGTAAGCTACAACGACCTTACCCTCAAGGTATATTCCATCGGCCTTTATGCCGAAGGTGGCGCGCCGACAGTGACGAGCCTNACTATCCCCAACACTGCCGTAGCCATGACCTCCGGCACTGCTTATGCGGCTGCCACGGCAACACATCTGCGCACTCAGATGGATTATCTCCCCGGCCTGCAGAAGGTGGAGCTTGAAGATGGCTTCAACGGTTTCTGCTCGATCAACGGTGCTATCTACACTGCTGACCTGACCACGCTCGTCAGCGTTCCCCGCTCATATCCCGGCACATTCACAGTGGCCGAGGCTACTACGAAAATCGATGAGCGCGCTCTCTACTACTGCTCTAAGATCGATGTGCTGACTATTCCCGCCGGCGTGACGGAAATCGGCGACGAGGCTGTCGTTTTCAATGACAACCTGCTTCTCATCAACTGCCAGCCCACCACCGCTCCCATCGCCACTTCCGACGTATTCGGCACTTACGCCCACAACGGTGTGCTCCGCGTGCCTGCCGGCTCTGAGGCCAACTATAAGTTTGCGAAGCCTGAGCTGACTCGTCCCGTAGAGCCCGTTGAACCCGATGAGGAGGAGGCCACTCCCGAGGAGATGGAAGCCTACTACACGGCCCTCGCCGCTTATGAGGAGGCAAAAGCCGAATATGACGAGGCTCTCGAATACTGGAACAACCACGCCGGTTGGGCCGACTTCAAGAACATCGAAGGTGTCAATTTCTGATTTTCAAGCCTGATATACGCCCAAGCACATGGCGAGTGGACGCCGTCACGGCAAACTCGCGGATATATCCCTCCGTCTGCTTCCGGAATTCCTCCAGCAGACGGGGGGAAATTATTTTAAGGAAATGCTCCACGACACCCAATGCCCCGTAAAGATTCTGCGGAGGTGCCTGCCGCCCTTCGAAGGCCGGCCCGCGACGCAGCTGAGGGGGACGATAGCTGTAGAGCACATTCCCATGCGCGCATATGTTGCGCAGCGCCCGGATTACCTCCATGTAATCCCTGAATATCCCCTCCTGGTGGATGCCGAAATGGCGCGCCACATCATTCCGGAGACCGGAGCTGCACAGGGATTCGTAGAGATTGCACATCATGCCGAGCGTCACGAATTCCAGAGTCTTCCATGCCGGGGCGAAACGGTCGGCCGGAAAGCGCCGGTGGTGGAGCTGGATATGGGGATTCTGTCGTTTCAGCGGAAGATAGACCATGCGTTCGAATGAGTTGGCCTGACGAGGACCCACCACACGCTTGTCGCAGAACCAGGCCGGAGAATCCGGATAGCGCGTCGAGACGAGATGAATCATATATGTGCGGAAGGCCGTCTCTATTCTCTCCAAAGGCTTCAGCAGGGCATTGCGCATATTGAAATCGAAGGCATAGAGGAGGAGAGCGTCGCGAAATGACACACCCTCTCGGAAACGATGCACATCCGACATATTGTCGGGATAGCGCGTCTCAAATGGAAACCAGTACATGCTCATCCTGAACCATCCGATCTCCAGCAGCAGCTGTCGCGCCCGCTCCGGATCATCCACACGCATCCCTCGGCGGATAAGGAGATCCACCTGCTCCTGCAATGGTTTGGCCTTTCGTCCCATAAGTCAGTCTTTTTTAGTCTTGCCTATTCAACATCCGGGGAACGGCAATAGTTTTTTTCATTCACCCTATTGACAAAACGTCGGGATTATTGTATTTTTGTATTATGGAACCGAAGGAATTAGCCGATCCCATCGAATCGGCACGTCAGATTATCGAGGAGACATCGGTCAATCTCTTCCTCACCGGCAAAGCCGGCACCGGAAAGACCACATTCTTGCAGTCTCTCAGCCGCGACACATCGAAACGCCACGTAGTGCTCGCGCCCACGGGCGTAGCCGCGATCAACGCCGGCGGCGTGACTATCCATTCCTTCTTCCAGCTCAGCTTCGCCCCNTTCATTCCGGGACGCGGATTCGCGAATTCCGGAAAGGAACGTTACCAGAAATTCAGTAAAACGAAATTGAAGTTGATCCGCACTCTCGATCTTATCATCATAGATGAGATTTCGATGGTGNGNCCGGATCTCCTCGATGCCGTCGACAGNGTCTTGCGCCGTCTGCGGAATCCGCTGAAACCTTTCGGTGGCGTGCAACTNCTCCTCATCGGCGACCTCCGCCAACTCGCTCCCGTGGCTCAGGATGAGGAATGGCAGTATCTCAAGGAGTATTACCCCTCCCCCTATTTCTTTGAGAGCCACGCGCTGAGAGAAGCGGGATTTCTNATGGTGGAGCTTAAAAAGGTCTACCGTCAGTCTGACCGCCGCTTCATCGGGATTCTCAACTCTATCCGCGATAATCGCGCCGACCGCAATACGCTCGCCGATCTCAACAGCCGCGCCGACCTCAGTCTGATCAAGGGGGATGANGATGACTACATACGCCTCACCACCCACAACTACCGCGCCGACAGAATCAATAANGAGCGGCTCGGAGCATTGTCGGGNACTCCCNTCACTTTCCGGGCCGAGATCAAGGATGATTTTCCGGAATCCGCCTATCCGGCGGATCCGGAGCTGACCCTGAAAGTCGGCGCGAAGGTGATGTTTATCAAGAATGACATCTCGGGCAATCATGAGTACTACAACGGCTTGTTGGGGCATATCGTCGATCTCTCCGACTCTCAGGTCGTCGTGCGTCCCGTCGGAAAGGAAACAGATATAAAGGTCGGTCGCGTCGCTTGGGAGCGTATCAAATACACCGTCAATAAAGATGGTGAGATAGTGGAGACTCCGGAGGGTACGTTCAGCCAGATTCCACTTCGTCTGGCCTGGAGCATCACCATCCATAAGAGTCAGGGACTCACCTTCGAGAAGGCCATTATCGATGCNGCGAGAAGTTTCGCCCCCGGACAGACTTATGTGGCTCTNTCACGCTGCAGATCGCTNGACGGACTCATTCTGGACGCGCCACTCTCGCCATCCGCNATCCGCACGGATCCCGCCGTCAACAGTTTCATCGAGCTGCATCCCAGAGTAGAGGGCTCAGCCGAGGAACTNGACCATTTCAAGGAGGCTTATCTGGCCGAAGTGCTTTTCGAACTCTTCGATTTCAGGATTATAGATGAGGAAATCGACACNTATTACCGCGCCGCCGCTACGGTGCTCGGACGCGAACACCCTGACTTCGTCGACAAGATCAGCGCAGCCATGAAACAATTCCAGCTCAATGTCACNGACGTGGCCGCCAAACTGCATTCCCTCTTCCGCTCCGGATTGCCGCGCCGCCATGAGGAGGCGGTAGCCGAGGTGTTGAGACAGAAGATATCGGGGGGAGCGGGATATTTCATACCGCGTCTCGATGAATTGCTTAAACTCATTCAGGCCACTCCCCTCTCAATCCGCAATAAAGCGATGAAGGCCCGCATGGAGACAGCATCCAACACTCTCTTCGAGAGTCTTAAAATCAAACTCCGCCTGCTCGAACATTTCAGGCAAAATGAGTTTGAACCTGCCGAATATCTTAAATTAAAGACCCGCATTCTGCTTGATAAAAAATCCTGAATGAGCTTTTGAGCATNACATAATAATTGACCATGACATCATAATAATGTATTTNCTTATCATGAANATTAAGAAACCANNCATACTATTCNAAAACATATTTCGGCTCTCCCTTCTGAGCTGGGGTATGATTATCTCCGCTCCTGCCTTCGCGGATCCCGACAATCCCGACTATTATTCTGAAATCGTGAGGTTGGACTCCTCCGATCCGGAAGCCCATCTTGCGGANATGCTGGAGTCGGGAGGTATAATGCTTAATCGTCGCGCCGACCTNGNCCTGATGCTTCTCCCATATGACGACGAGCCTTGGCAACTGATGTCGGAGGCTCCAAGAAAGAATAAACCTCGCAGACNTTACCCGACAAAACCCATCGTCTCCCCACGTCCCGAAATGGATGTCGCCCTGCAGATAGCCGGCACCGACCGAATCCTTTCCGGAGCGGGACTTCAGCAGCCATTCGATGGAACCGGGGTCGTGGTCGGATTTTGCGACACAGGTTTCGACACGAGGCACATAAACTTCACGGATTCCGACGGGGAATGCCGCATACGTCGTGTGGTGAGATATACGGAATCGGAGGGGATATGCGATGTGTATTCCACTCCTGCTGAAATCTATGACTTCCATACCGACACACCCCATGAAAAACATGCCACCCACGTGGCGGGCATCATGGCGGGCAGTCATGCCTTGTCGGATATGGCCGGGGTNACCGCAGGCTCCCGGATTATCGGCATGGCACCCGGCGCTGATATTGTGGCGACCGTCTCGGAATTGACCGAAGTCGGTCTGCTCGCGGGAGTGGAGGAGATAATCGCATATGCCAAGGAGGTTGGGAAACCTGCTGTCATAAATATGTCGGTCGGAAGCTATACCGGCCCACATGACGGGTCATCCCTCTTTTGCCAATACCTCGACATGTGTGCCGAAGATGCCATCATATGTCTTTCCTCCGGCAATGAGGGGGCACATACGGTCCATCAGTATCTGGATGACGCATCTTTTTCCAGACCCATGCGTATCAGAATCGCGGGGAATGATTGGGTGAACCTGAAACTCTATGGAGAGACCGACATATATGCGGCTGATGACACACCTTTTTCATTGGCGCTCCGCATTTCCGACAGCACTGCCGACAATGGCATATCCCTGATATATGAGTCGGAGGAAATCGATTTCTCAAAGACACCATTCATCGTCCTCTCGACCTCCGAACGTCCGGAAATGGAGGAGTGGACTTATGACCGTAATCTTGCCAAACATTTTGCCGGAGACGTGTATCTCTCGGGTGGCATCGATCCGGAAAACGGCAGATATTATGCGAGCATCCTTTACAACTGCACTACCGAGGAACTCTATTCCGACGATAAGCCATGGGCACGCTATCGGCTTGAATTTGTCGCAAGACCTGAATCTCAGGTCAGACTTGATGCCTTCGCCGATGCGAGCCGGTCATGGCTTGCGAATTGGAACGGGAATCCGGCTCCGCCGGGAAACAGTCTGAGTATCTCCAACCTTGCCTGCGGACACAAGACGGTTTCTGTAGGAATGTATTGTCTTGGCAGAAATGTCACCACATTCAGCGGCCATGTCAACAGCAGTGAATTTGAAACTCCCCTGAAGATAACGAATCATTCGAGCTACGGCGTACTTGCCGACGGGCGCAGGATGCCGCTGACCGTCGGACCGGGTATGCCCATCGTCTCATCCTTCAGCGGAGCATATGTGAAAGAGCATGGATACGGCGAATGTTCAGTGGCTTTCACAGCGGATGATGGAGAAACATATTATTGGGGACCGATGACCGGAACCTCCATGTCTTCCCCGTTCGTCGCCGGCACGATAGCGACATGGCTACAGGCCAACCCTGATTTAAAATGGAACGACATCCATAGGATACTGTCAGAGACAAATTATCTACCCTATTTCGCTGCCGGAACCGATGATTCCCGCTATGGAGAAGGTATCTTCGACGGTTATTCCGGACTCTTGAAAGCGATTGCAGCGACATCCGTCAAAACGCCGGGAGCAACCGACACCCTGTTGAAAGCGATGATTCATAACGGGTATCTCGATATTCTTAATTCCTCAGGTAATCCTGTCACGGTCAGCGTTTACACCGTTACCGGGATTTGCACCGGGGAATATACCTACAAGTCGGAAAGTTCCCATCATATCCCGCTGCATGAGATTATAACGACACCTTCAACCCCGGTAATACTCAGGATTTACACCCCCGGCTCCGACCCCGTGTCGCTCAAAGGTATTATATAGAAGCCGTCCAAACGACTTCAAAATCAAAATTTAAGGCATTGTCATCGTGGCAATGCCTTAATTTTGCAGGAAAAAAACATGAACATTCCTGAAAGAATCATCATTCATTGCTCGGCCACCCCGGAAGGGCGGGATTTCCGTGCGGCCGACATCGATCGGTGGCACCGGGCCAGAGGGTTCCGGAAAATCGGCTATCACTATGTCGTAAATATCGACGGGACATATCAACGCGGACGCGCCGACAATGAGGTGGGGGCGCATTGTCCCCAGCAATCGATGAATCGCCGCTCCATCTCAATCTGTTATATCGGAGGACTCGCCTCCGATGGAAAGACACCGAAGGATACCCGCACGGAGGCACAGAAAAGGACATTGCGCACGCTCGTAGCCACAATCCGCTCTCGCTACGGGAATCTCCCTGTATGCGGTCATCGCGACATCCCGGGCGTGGCGAAAGCCTGTCCCTGTTATGACGCCGCTCCTGAATACAATGATTTGAAGAAATCCTGAAGGTCGTCGCTGTTATCAAGCCCGAGTTTCTTGCGCAGACGATTGCGGGCCGACTCCACACTCCTCACCTCCCGATAGGTCATCGATGCTATCTCTTTCGTGTTGAGCCCCAGAAGAAGGAACGCGCATAACCGGAGATCCCGCTGCGTGAGGTCAGGATAACGTTCGGAGAGAATCCGGTAGAAGTCCGGATTGACGCGCTCGAAGTAGTGACGGAATTCCTCGTCACCATGCTCGGAGGAGAGTTGTTCCATCCGCCCTAAAAGCCTCCTTATCCTGTCGCGTTTCGCGGTCTCACGTGGATTGAGTTCGAGCAAGACGCTTTTCAATTCGTCGCAGACACCCTCTATTCCTTCAGCCATCCGGATTTTGTCAAGTGAAAGGGTCGTCAATTCACGGTTGCATTGATTCATCTCTCCGGCAAGCCCGACCATACGTTCCTCACCGGCGCGGCGCAATTCCCGATTGCGCCGCGTCAGTATTATAGGTATGATTATAGCCGCCCCCAGTGTAATCAGGCAGATACAAATCAGCATTATTATCCATAACGAACTGTGATCCTTATCCTCCTCGGTCTGCGCCACAGCATTATTGAATCCCTCCCAGTTCTCAAGTCGCAAAGCCGCCTCGGTTATGTGNAGTGAGTCGGCGAGCGTGATTGATTCGCGCAGCAGACGATAGGCCGATGCCGATTCTCCGCATCCGCTCTGTACATCCGAGAGCTGATTCAAGGCCTTCACCATCAGTTTCGCCTGATTTGCATGTCTGGCCTCCCGCAAAGCGGCTGATGCGTAATATAATGAGGAATCCGGCATATGTTGTTTCTGATATATGTCGCTGAGATGAATGTAGGTCTCCACTACGCCGGAGACATAGTTATTCTTCTTATACTGGCTGAGCGCGGAATGGTAACGCAACAACGCCACATCGTACTGCTCAAGACGCTCATACCCTTCACCCTGCTGCACTCTCATGTTGGCCAGCAGAATAGGATTGCTGTCGCCGTTGAGATGGTCGAGACTCTTCTGGGCCAGTTCCTGAGCCTTCCCGACCTCCCCTTTGAGTGCATAAAGCTCCGCCAGATTGGCGTAATTGAGAAAGGCTTCATGATGCACATTCAGATGGGTGTTGATTTCCAAGGCCATATTGAAATATTCCGAGGCCTTCTCAAGCATATTGGCATCAGCGTACAACACTCCGATATTGTTGTAATACAACGCTTTGTACTTCATATCGGCTGAATCCGTACAGGCATCGAGGCCGCGCGTGTAGAAGTCGAGACTCGCGCTCGGCATTCCACTGTCGGAGAAGACGGTGCCGAGTATGACGTATAGATTCATGCGTTCCAATTTGTCGACGGCATTGAAGTGTTCGGCATTTTCCACTATCGACAACATTGCGTGACTCAGACGCACCACCTTAGAGCCATCCCCGCGATGAAGCAATGANAAGAGGAGNCGGTTCAGCTCGGTGTACATTTGTCTTGCCCCNTCGGCATCGGAGCATTCNATNGTGTCGATTGCCGCTATCGCATCCTTGACGAGTCGGGATGAATCAGCCTGCAGTTGTTCGCGTGCCACCTCTCTGATCTCACACGCCACTCCCATATCTGCGGCATGTCGGCACCCCCCGATCATCGACAGGAGGCATAGAATCACGACGGAGAGGATATATATATGGCGCATCGGATGCATGATGTATCAGATTCTTTATTCATTGACAAAGTTAATCAATAATCTCCAAACCACAAAACTTACGCAATCTTTTTATCAGGGAGGGAATTTCAGCATTTTTATATTAGCATTGTATTATTATGATTTACAAATATTTGCGACATCATGCAGTAGATATATCTCAAGTTTTTCTTGATTGCAGTAGTAGAATCCGCGTGCATTTTTGGTGAATATCCGATGGTTTGATAACTTTGCATCCGTCAATCGGGTACACTTCGTGAGAAGAGTCTGCGCGGCATCTGAATGCCGTCTCAGGCGCCGGGTTGTAGTTAACAAAGGTAAGTAGAAATAAGTACTCGTTAAATACAAAGGCACACTCATCTCTGGGACGGAAATACCGTAGTTTATCAAGTAATGGTACAGTAACTTTGATTAATATCCGTCCAAGGCAGATGAGGGTCTTCGGTTTCGGCCGAAGACCCTTTATCACCGGAATCAAGTTAGAATTTCATCTGAAAAAATAGGATATTTCAAAATTTATCATTAACTTTGCAACGCAAAACAGACCATATGCGATAATAGCTCAGTTGGTAGAGCACTAGCTTCCCAAGCTGGGGGTCGCGGGTTCGAGCCCCGTTTATCGCTCCTGACCTCACAAAATTAAGGGGCTGCACCGTTCTCACGATGCAGCCCCGGGTTTTTCATAATAGGGATTTCTCAGTGTTTGAGTTTGTCGGCGAGACCGCCAAGCATCTCGGCTCCTTTGTCGATGGCCTCTGAGGCCTTCTCCTTGAGGGTATCGGTTACGCCACCCAATTTCCCATCTTTGAGATTTTCGACTACATCGCCGATTTTATCTTTTGCCTGATCCATGAGGTTGCCTCCGAGGCCACCGAGACCGGCCATCTTTTCCTGTGCTTCTTCTGCAAGCTTCTTAGGGTCAATGTTCATAGTATTAATTTTTTATAAGATTGATATTATTTCGGTCTATCTCATATCTCGCTTGATAATCAATGTGGGATATGTCTTAATAACAACTCTTGACCCCGGATGGTTCACGCGGAGATGCGTTCAAGCGTGCGGACCACATCTTCCGGACTCGCCCACCCATCGCTGATCACCACATCGTTGCATAAGACCGTGGGGACGCTCTCCACTCCGTAGCGCTTCATTATATCGTGTCCGGAGGCGTTATCGACCACGACGTTTGTTATGCCCGGATTGACCGCCACTATCTCGTTGATTACCTGCAGTGCCCGTGGAGTCATCGATGAATGGTCGCCGACATATGTCATGAGTTTTATCGGATTTGTGATTCCCCGTGCCCGCTTCAACAGGGTGGAATCGAGAGTGAAGCCGCTCCCACCGGCATTCACCACCGCGTATAGAAACGGACTCAGCAGATTCCCTTTAGGCTCGACCCGGAACTCCACTCCACTGTCTATCCCATCCACGATGATACGGATACTGTCGGAAGGTGAATCCACTCCTTCCGTCGCGAAACTAACACTCACATTTGGATTGCACGAGGCGATGGCGCGCAACGTTTCCCGCATACTGCGCCCCTCGGCGGTATCTTCGGGGGCTGTCGATTGCAGGTCGGTCGATTTATGGAGTGTCGCCAGCACACCCCTAACCCCGCTCAGAATATCTGAATCAAACATAGCTTCAAGAGTTTATATCAAGGTTAACATAGAAATATATTCTGATGGGACATAATTCCTCAATATGTCCCTCACCATCTAAAACCATACGCCCGCCAATACGGTTCTCTATCTTTTTGTTACATTTAGTTAAAAATCAAATCATCAGTCAACATCCTGACGTAGCTCAAGGTTATAATTACGTAGCTGGTCAAATTAAAACGATTCAATTATTGAAATGAAACTTTGAACAGCTACTTATAAACCAAATCTTAATATACTATGAATGATGTTTTAGACTCTGAGGAACGCCGCGAGCTTCCCGACTCCGTTTTCGGTCTGCCGGAACGCAGGGAATATCCGATGCCGGATGCGGCCCATGTACGNGCTGCCGANGCNTATTTCCGCTATTGTCCGGATGATTTGAANCCGAAGCTGGCACGCGCTATCCTCCGCTTCGCGAAGATGTACGGCGTGGATGTGCAGTCGCCGACCGTACTCTCTTACGCGGAAGAGTGATTATTGAAAACACGAGAATGCAAGCCGGGCGCGGTCATGATGACCGCGCCCGGCTCTTTTATATCAGGTTCTTGTATATCAAGGCTGTCAAACCTTATTCCTCCACGGCTAATGAATTCAGATACTCCAGCGCGCGGTCGAGTATATTGTCTCTCCCCTCCGCCAGTTCCTCAGCCGGTGAATGACATTCGAATCCGGGGGTGGGATCGATTCCGAATTCCGTTATCTCGCCGTCGGGNCCGTAAAGCGGAGAGGCGGAGAAACGTACGCTCCANCCGTTCGGCAGCTCCGAACTCCAGGGTAGTCCTCCCCCGCCTCCGGTGCGCGCACCGATAAGCGTGACATTCGGCAGACTCTTCATTACGGCTGCGAATGCGTTGGCCGCGCTGTAGCATGAGCGGTTGGTCAACAGCACGATGGGNCGGTCGAGATATTTCACGCGGAATTCTTCGGCGGGTTTGTAGGTGAAGGGATATGGCTCAGAAAAGTCGGCATGCCCGGGGCCGGTCTTGTGGCATATGGATCCACCCGGTATCTCGTGGTCGATGAATCGACCGACGAAGGTGTCGATATTGGTCAGNAGGCCGCCGCCGTTGTCGCGGATGTCGATGATAAGGCCGTCGGTCTCGCTCAAGGCCGCCAGAATATAGTCGAGGGCAAGTTCGGATACTCCGGCCGAGAAGGATGGATAGTATATATAGCCGATATTCTCGGGAAGCAGGTAATAATACATCCCGGAGGTGGAGAGATAATTGAATCCGAGATAATATTGCTGGAGTGTCCGCAAATCGAAATCCTGCGGATAATCGCTCCACCAATTGCGGTAATAGCTCGTGGTGAAACGTGAGATCAGATTCACGTGGCCATCCTTGAGTTCATCGAGCATAGCGGCACAGATTAGAAACAGCTCATACTCCGTGGTTTCCTCGCTTATCATGGAGCGGTAGNGTGCCGTCACCTCACTCCAGTCGATATCCTTCTCCTGAAGGAAACAGTAGCGGGTGTCGATTATTTCAGCTAAGGCATCGAAATTACCATATTTGTCATCGGGATAGGATATGCCGTCGGANCATGCACCCGTCATAAANGCGGCGAGCAGNGAGAATATATATAGNTATCTTGGCAGTTTCATCTCTTGCGGAGGTATGTTGAGAAGGGATGTTATGATCAAAGCGGCCTGATTTGCGCCTGATGGCGGCGNAGTCCGGTACCACCCGGTATGACACCGATGGTGAAGCAGTTGGAGAATGAGCGGTATATCAGCCGGTTGGCCTCGGCACGCTGGAAATTAAGACGATAGCCTACCTCCATGGAGGTCTTGCCGAAATCAAGTATCACGGAGAGATTCATGTTTATTTTCTGTCGGTTTCCGGGCCAGCCGCAGTGTACGAGGCCGGAATGATTGCCGACGTACATCTCGAAGTAGGTCTCGCCGTAACCGGGCATATAGAAGGCTCCGAGCAAGGGNGCGCGGAGTCCGAGGGTGGCTACGACGGGGAGACGTCCGAACGTATGTGTCCAGCTTCCGGAAGCGGCCACTCCCGCAGCGGCCGCGATGTTGACGCTGACGGGGTTGTTGCTGTTCTTCAGCAGAGCCAAGGCTCCCCCCTCCAGCTCGATTCCACCTCCGACGGATATGGTGAAGTCGTGCGGNAGGCTCCACCACGCGCGCATATTCCAATCGAATTCGGCGTCGATGGCCTGCATGGAGGAGTTCTTACGCGGATTCAGCAGCGACCATGCTCCATCCACGCGGGCGTCGAATTCCATCAACGCCCTTTCCGGATTGAAGGGCATCGCTTTTATCCAGCGTCCCGCGAGGGCATATTCCCCTCCTGAATAACTAACAGGGGCAAGATAACGCGACACGACCGAACGTCGNCCTGCTTCAAGGGAATAGATTCCGGTGATCGGCCTGGGAATATCCCGCACGATTTCCCGGCGTTCGCCGCAGACGGGGTCATCAGCCATGGCCGGCATCGCCGCTCCAAGTATTGTCACGGCACAGAACGCAATGCCGATAATTCGTGGTGTGATTCCGATACGCATCATTCGGTTGTTTCGGGGGTATCCCTGCCATTATCTTCCGTAGCCGGCGCATCCTCCGCTGTATTGTCGAAATCAAAGAGATCCGGCTCGACCACTATCGGGCCATGAGATTCCTCCCCGGCGGTCTCCTCCTCTACCACCTCCGGTTCGGCCGGAGGCTCCGGGAAGCGGAGCGGTTCAAGCTCGGTGATGCGTTCCATACGATAGGTCGTGATTCTCTTTCCCTTTGCCTTGAAGCTCTTCAGCCCTATGAATTCCTCCGCATCTATCTCCAGCGGNGGACGCACGGCATCATGNCCGCCGAAAACTACCTCCAGCCGTGGGAAAGCNGTGTCGGTCAGCAGGAGCAGACGCGATTTCTCATCCGTGCCGACATAGCGTTGCGGACGCGCCGAGGNCTCGAACGTGAAGCGTTTCAGATAGGGATTGCCGAGAGTGGCGTCATAAAGCGCGGCTGTCCAGACCTTGTGCGGATCGAATTTCTCTATGCGGTAGATATTGTCGTCATAATGGTTGGTGTCGGCATAGGAGGTGGTGTAGAATTCACCATCCTTCGTGATGACGAGCACCTGGTCATCCCCCTGGAAGACTCCGAGACTCTCACCCCGNCCATCATAGTTGAGGCGGAGCACATCCCTGTCGAACCACACTTCGCGGCCTCCGAGNGTCGACCCTCCGCGCTTCTCAAGTGTGATTGACTTGACGGCGTATTTCGTGACGAGATTGCCGAGAGATTCCTTGCCGCGAAGGGCGAGTTCGGCGAAGTCCACGAGCAGTTCGCGGTTACGCGGGCCGCGTCCCGATTCGTTGGGCTCGCCCGTCAGAGTGACCTTCACCACCTCCGCCTCCCCGTTGGGATTGACCGAGAGATATTCTATACGCGATCCCGGGAGACCCTTGGTAATATCATATTCCTTCTCGCGGGTAAGACCCGTGATGCAGAAACGCTTCTTATAATAATATCCCCCGCCGGTGATATTGCCGTAGGCATCGGTCTGAGGCTTGCCGTTACGGTAGATGACATTATAGATGGTGCGCTTGTCATCCTTCTTGAACAGACCTATATGGCGCACTTTCGTCCCCTTCTTGCCGATGAAGACCTTCTCCTGCACCTTGATAATCTTATACGTTCCGTCGCGATAGATGATGAGTATATCATCGAGGTCGGAACAGTTGAATTGGAATTCACCCTCCTTCAGACCGGTGCCGACGAAATTNCCATCCTTGTCGAACATCAGGCGCTTGTTGGCCTCCGCCACCTTGGTGGCTTCGATGGAGTCGAATCCGCGGAGCGTCGTGCGGCGCGGATAGCGCTCTCCATATTTCTCTTTGAGATGTCGATACCACTTGATCGTATATTCCGTGATATGCTCTATATCATAGGATATGCGCTCCACATCGGCCTCCAGACGGGCGATGCGTTCGTTGGCCTTCTCCGAATTGAATTTGAGGATGCGCCCCATCTTGATTTCCCAGAGCCGCATTATGTCGTCGCGTGTGAGCGGGCGGAAGAATCTCGGCTTCCATGGATCCATCAGGCGGTCGATGCGGCTGACGGCAGCCTCCATGTCGGGAGCCTGCTCAAGTTCGGCATCCTTATACATGCGCTCCTCGATGAAGATTTTCTCAAGCGAGGCGAAGAGCATCGCCTCGCGGGTCTCGTCGAGCTTTATGCGGAGCTCCTGAAGAAGCAGATTTCGCGTGTGGTCGACACTGAAACGCAACAATTCGGATACAGTCAGGAAATGCGGCTTGCGGTCGACGATGACGCAGCATATGGGGGAGATACGCACCTCGCATTCCGTGAAGGCGTAGAGCGCGTCGATAGCCTTGTCGGAGGATGTGCCCGGCGCGAGATGCACGAGTATCTCCGGTTGGGCCGAAGTATTGTCATCAACCTTCCTGACCTTGATTTTCCCCTTCTCCATGGCCGAGAGTATCGAGGCTATGATTTTGGGAGTGGTCTTTCCGAATGGGAGTTCGGTTATGGCCAGTGTCTTGTTGTTGATTTTCTCGATTTTAGCGCGCACCTTCACCGAGCCGCCGCGTGCGCCGTCGTTATATCTGGAGGCATCGAGCAGTCCGCCGGTCTGGAAATCCGGCAGGAGCTGGAACGGACGCCCCTCAAGACAGGCGATNGCCGCGTCAAGAATCTCGTTGAAGTTGTGGGGGAGGATTTTTGCCGACAATCCGACGGCGATTCCCTCCACTCCCTGGGCGAGCAGCAGGGGGAACTTCACCGGCAGAGCCACCGGCTCCTTCTTTCGGCCGTCATAGGATGGCACCCACTGCGTCACTCCGGGCGAGAANACTGCCTCAAGGGCGAATTCCGAAAGGCGCGCCTCAATATAACGTGGAGCCGCCGCTCCGTCGCCGGTCAGGATATTACCCCAGTTACCCTGCGTCTCGATCAGAAGNTCTTTCTGGCCGAGCTGCACGAGCGCATCCCCGATCGAGGCATCGCCATGGGGATGATANTGCATCGTGTTGCCGACGATGTTGGCCACCTTGTTGAAGCGTCCGTCGTCGAGTGTCTGCATCGAATGCAATATACGCCGTTGCACGGGTTTGAGACCATCCTCGATATGGGGGACGGCACGTTCGAGTATCACGTATGAGGCATATTCCAGATACCAGTTCCGGAACATCCCCGAGAGCACGGTGCGGCGGTCGCCTGAGCCGGGGACGAAATATTGCCCCGTCGGGTTCGCCTCGGCGAGCTGTTGCTCTTCGGTCTCGGTCTCGCGGATAAGTTCCTCGCGGGCTTCCGCAGCCTCCTGATCTTGCGTATTGAGGTTTTCTTCGGTCATGATGTTGCGCGTTGTCAGATGCAAAAATACTAAAAAAATCCGTTAAAATCAAATCTGCTCCTCATTTATGGCTATTATTCGACAATATAGACGCCCTGAATTTTGGCGGAACGAAAAAATTTCATTAACTTTGCAACGCAATTCGGTCCGGCGGATGATGCCGGGAGCCGCAAAAGGCGCACGTGGCGTAATTGGTAGCCGCGCCAGACTTAGGATCTGGTGTCTTACGACGTGGGGGTTCGAGTCCCTTCGTGCGCACTCCATAACCCCTGATTTCCCCCAGCCTTCCGGAAAATTCCGGGGGGCTGAGACCGTTTATAGGCTCTTTTCCGCCTCAGGATTGGGGAATATGCAATTTTTTCGTTAACTTTGTACGTTTAAACTCAGAACATTCACCGGGAAGACCGAAACCGGCCTCCCCAACACAGCAAAGAGATACAGTATACACATGTTTAGAGACAGAACTTGCGGCGAGCTGCGGCTCGCCGACGCCGGCAGTGAAGCCAGACTGGCCGGATGGGTGCAGCGTGTGCGCAAGATGGGTGGCATGACTTTCCTTGACCTGCGCGACCGATATGGCATCACACAGGTAGTGTTCGATCAGGAACTGAATCCCGAACTCTTCGCAAAAGCCAACTCTCTGGGTCGCGAGTTTGTGGTGGAAATCAAAGGTAAGGTCGAGGAGCGTGCCTCGAAGAATCCCAACCTCCCCACGGGCGACATCGAGATCGTGGCCAATGACATCAATGTGCTCAACCGTTCGGAGATTCCCCCCTTCACTATCGAAGACAACACCGACGGCGGCGACGACCTCCGCATGAAATACCGATATCTTGACCTCCGCCGCCCCTGCGTGCGCAAGAATCTCGAGCTGCGCCATAAGATGGCTTTCGAAATCCGTCGTTATCTCGACTCGAAGGGTTTCCTGGAAATCGAAACCCCGATTCTCGTGAAGTCCACTCCCGAGGGCGCACGCGACTTCGTGGTGCCCTCACGCATGAACCCCGGCGAGTTCTACGCACTCCCCCAGTCGCCTCAGCTCTTCAAGCAGCTCCTCATGGTCAGCGGCTACGACCGATATTTCCAGATCGCCAAATGTTTCCGCGACGAAGACCTGCGCGCCGACCGCCAGCCGGAATTCACCCAGATCGACTGCGAGATGAGTTTCGTGGAGCAGGAGGATGTCATCGAGATGTTCGAGGGGCTCGTGAAACACATTTTCAAATATGCCAAGGGTATCGACTTCACCGAGCCGTTCCCCCGCATGACCTGGGCCGACGCAATGCGCCTCTACGGCAGCGATAAACCCGATATCCGCTTCGGAATGCAGTTTGTCGACCTAACCGACCTCGCCAAGGGGAAGGGATTCAGCGTGGCCGACGATGCCGAGATCGTCATCGGTATCTGCGCTCCCGGATGTGCCGGATACACCCGCAAGCAGCTCGACCAGCTCACTGACTTCGTGAAGCGTCCGCAGGTCGGAGCCAAGGGTATGATTTGGGTTAAATTCGAGGAGGATGGTTCCGTGAAGAGCTCTGTCGGTAAATTCTACTCCGAGGAGCAGCTCCGCGAATGGGGCGAGCGTGCCGGAGCCAAAGCCGGCGATCTCCTCCTCATTCTCTCCGGCGAGACCATGAAGACCCGCAAGCAGCTTTGCGAGCTGCGTCTTGAGATGGGCAACCGTCTCGGTCTACGCGACAAGAATGTATTCGCCCCCCTCTGGGTCGTGGATTTCCCCCTCTTCGAATGGGATGAGGAGACTCAGCGTTACTATGCGATGCATCATCCCTTCACATCCCCCAATCCGGAGGATATCCCGATGCTCCGCACAGATACAGGCAATGTCCGCGCAACGGCCTATGATATCATCGTCAACGGCACCGAGCTCGGAGGCGGCTCCATACGTATCCACGACGCCAAACTTCAGGATGAGATGTTCGAGCTTCTGGGCTTCACCCCGGAGCGCGCCCACGAACAGTTCGGATTCCTTATGAACGCATTCAAGTATGGCGCGCCCCCTCACGGCGGACTCGCCCTCGGCTTCGACCGTTTCGTATCGATTCTTGCCGGACAGGACACAATCCGCGACGTTATCGCATTCCCGAAGAACAATTCGGGCCGCGATGTTATGAATGAATCCCCCTCCCCCATCGATGACGCCCAGCTTGAGGAACTCTGCCTCCGCCTGGCGCCGGAGAAGGAATAAAACCGCATATGATAAAGGTAAAGGACATAGCAAAGGCAATCGAGGATTTCGCCCCGAAGGAGCTTCAGGAGTCGTATGACAACACCGGACTCCAGGTCGGCGACCCGGAGATGAATGTCAGCGCGGTGCTGCTCTGTCTTGACGTGACGGAAGAAATCATGGCCGAGGCACGCCGCCGCCAATGCAACATGATTGTCAGCCATCATCCGCTCCTCTTCTCCGGCCTGAAGCAGATCACCGGAGCCGACCCGACACAGCGGATCGTGGCCGAGGCAATCCTCCACGGTATCGCCATCTATTCCTCACACACCAATCTCGACTCCGCATTCGAGGGTGTCAGCTACGAGCTTGCCCACATGCTGGGCATGTCGGACGTGCATCCGCTGATGCCGAGCAGTCTCGGAAACGAAACGGGCCTCGGAGTCATAGGGAGCGTATCCCCGACCCCGACACTGGAGTTCCTGCGCAAGGTGAAGGATACTTTCAATGTGCCGCATCTGCGTTATTCGGCTGTTTCGCCACAGTTGGTCGTGCGACGCGTAGCCATCTGCGGAGGGTCAGGCGCCTCTCTGATCCGCAACGCGAAAGCCGCCGGCGCCGACGTGCTCCTGACGGGCGACCTGAAGTACCATGACTTCACATCCTACGGCCACGCCCTGGTGCTCGCCGACATAGGCCACTATGAGAGCGAACTATGCACGAAGAGGATTTTTTCGCGCATCATCCGTCAGGCATTCCCCGAATGCGTGGTCTATTTCGCCCAGGCCGAGTCAAATCCGATTGCCTATATCGAGTAATCAAATCTGTATAACACATTCACATAACCATATATATGGCTGAAAAGAAATCCCAAGAACGCACAGTCGAGGAGCGCCTCAAGGCCCTCTATCAACTGCAGACCATCCTCTCGGAAATCGACCGCATCAAGTATCTTCGCGGTGAGCTCCCCAACGAGGTGAAGGACCTCGAGGATGAGATCATCCGTTACCAGACACGCATACAGAAGCATACCGATGAGATCGCCGACCTGCGTACGGTAATCTCCGCCAAGAAGGCCGATATCGAGGAGCGTCGTGCAAAAATCGCACGCTACGACGACCAGATCGACCACGTGCGTAATAACCGTGAGTTCGCTTTCCTTGAGAAGGAGAAGGAATTCGAGAATCTTGAAATCGAACTGGCGGAGAAAAATATCCGCGAGGCTCTCGCCAAAATCAACCAGAAGGAGGAGGAGATAGCCAAGGCTCAGGTCGACCTCTCCAATCAGGAGCAGAGTCTGGAGGAGAAGAAGCGCGAGCTCGAAGAAATCGTCAGCGAGACCAAGCAGGAGGAGGAGAATCTCCGTCTGAAAGCCATCAACCTTGAGAAGGATATCGATGATGAGTACACACTGAAAGCCTTCAAGCGTATCCGCAATAATGCCCGCAACGGTCTGGGCATCGTCACCGTGCAGCGTAAGGCCTGCGGCGGTTGCTTCAACAAGATTCCGCCACAGCGTCAGCTTGAAATCAAGATGCACCGTAAGGTCCTCGTCTGCGAATACTGCGGCCGTATCCTGATCGACGGCGCCCTCGTCGGAGTCGAAGACCAGGTGGAAGAGGTGGCACCCAAGCCCAAGCGCACTACACGCCGCAAAGCTACCGACGCGTAAGTAATAATTCACAATAAATAAAAATATAGCCGGAGAAGTCGACTTCTCCGGCTATATTTTTATAGTTTAGTAGGCCTCTTAAATCAAGGGATGGCGAGATAACGATGCAACTGGGCCGAAAGACGCCAGCGCGGATCAGCGAGTATCTTGCCGACCGTGTCGGCCACATTGGCCCGATAAGTCGCGGCATCCTCCACGAAACAGGGCTGCAGATACATCAATGTGGCCTCATTCCGCTGCGGCATGGAAAAGTAAGCGTCGAGCGGCTGGCCTACATTCACCACCTTAATCTCATCGGCGCGGGGAATCACAATCTTATCTCCCCCCTCGGCCATACCGGTCTTGGGCGAGAGTGTCACCCAATCGAGATTTTCGGGAAGCGGATGGGTGCCGTTTGTCTCCACCGCCACGAATTTACCCGCCTCATGGAGAGCGTCGACCAACTCCGGGGTTATCCACAGCGACGGCTCCCCCCCGGTCAGCACCACAAGCCGCGACGGATTGCAGGCGGCCTCAGCCACGATGGCATCCAAAGTCATGGATTTCCCATCCTGATGAGCAGTGTCGCAGAACGGACACCTGAGATTACAGCCGGAGAATCGGATAAATGTCGCCGCCTCACCCGCATGGCGCCCCTCCCCCTGAAGGGAATAGAAGATTTCATTGATACGGAAATCAGTCATCATCGCGCTCATATATTGCAATGTTCCCCTCGCTCTCCTGCACCTCGCAACGCCATGCGTTCTCAACCGTNTCCACNACCCANCGGGCGATGTTCTCTGCCGTCGGATTGAAGGGGAGCACGTCGTTGAGCACCGCATGGTCAAGAAGATCCTGCACCTGCCGCTTGACNTGCGTGAAGTCAGTCACCATCCCGTCGGCGTTAAGCTCCCGNGCGCGGCACTCTACGGTGATTATCCAGTTATGCCCATGCAGCGACGTGCATTTGCTCGGGTATGAGAGGCTGAGCTTATGGGCGGCCGATATCTCAAGACGTTTCTTTACGTAGTACATATTCTACTCCTTAATTGGACTCGTATTCAGTGGGATCATCAATTCCGGCGGCGGCCAATGCCTCGCGGCGTTCGACACACGTGCCGCATACGCCGCAGTGCTTTTNCCCACCTTTATAACAACTGTAGGTCAGCGAATAGTCAAGACCGAGTTTCTTTCCATGGGCGGCGATTGCATTCTTGTCGATTTTGGTATACGGAGCCAGGATGGTGATTCCGGGGAAGGTCCCGAAGCGCATGGCCTGCGACATAGCATCGACAAAAGCAGGCCGACAGTCGGGATAAATCGTATGGTCGCCGCTATGATTGGCGAGCATGACATGCTTCAGGCCCCGGCTTTCAGCAAGCCCGCAGGCTATCGCCAGCATAATGCCGTTGCGGAAAGGGACGACCGTGCTCTTCATATTATCAGCGTCATATCTCCCTTCGGGGATAGCATCGGCCCCTTCGAGGAGTGAACTTTTGAAATATTTCGCCATGAAATCGAGGGGAATCACAAGATGCTCTATGCCGAGCATCTCACAGTTCTTGCGCGCGCACTCTATCTCGCGGGCGTTATGGTTGGAACCGTAATCGAATGTGACGGCCAGCGCGATACGCCCGGCATATTCATGGAGCATCGTCGTGGAGTCCATACCGCCGGACAATACATGTACAGAATCTTTTTGCATTGTGTAGGGGATTGTCGTTGTTATCAGGCGTGTGCGCCGATATGTTCGGTAAAGGCCGCTATCCGCCGAGCCTTGGCCAGATCCTGATGATCGGCATCACCGGCGTTGGCGAATGGGAAAATGCTTATTCCGCCGCGCGGCATGAAAAGACCGCGCACCTCTATATACTTCGGATCCATAAGCTTGAAAAGATCCTTCATTATGATATTGACGCAATCCTCATGGAAGTCGCCATGATTGCGGAATGAGAAGAGATAGAGCTTGAGGCTTTTGCTCTCCACCATGCGATGGCGCGGAATATAGGATATATATATGTGTCCGAAATCGGGCTGTCCGGTTTTCGGACACAGTGTAGTGAATTCCGGACAATCGAACGTCACCACATATTCATTCTCGGGATGCTTGTTGTCAAAGGTCTCGAGCAGTGCGGGATTATAGTCGGTTGGATATGCCACTCCCTGATTGCCAAGGAGCGAGAGGTCTTGGAGTTCTTCCTCGTTGCGCATGTTATGATTGCAGTTTATTTTTTCTCTATTACTTTTAGCTTACAAAATTAACGAAAAAAGAGGCCCCGAATGTGTTAACGGATGTTAAACATTTGTTCTTTTCCTAAATTATGCCTACCTTTGCAGTGTTGTAGTCAAGTACACCACAACAACATTACATTTACACATTACATTACCCCATACATCAGAAGTTATGAAGAAAATCCTTACCCTCGCCCTCATGGCGGCCGCAACTCTCTCATCGACAGTCTCCGCCCAGATCCTCTGGAAGGTTGAAAAACCGGGCAACGCGCATGTCAGCTACATCCTTGGCACCCACCACCTCGCTCCGGTAGCCATCATCGATTCCCTGGAGAATCTCCCTGCCGCAATCAAGGGTGCCGACCGCATGTATGGTGAAATCGAGATGGCCGACATCATGTCGCCCGAATCTATCGCTCAGATGCAACAGAGCCTCATGGCTCCGGCCGACAGTACGCTCGATAAAGTTCTGACCCCCGACCAATTAGCGCAGGTGAAAGCTGCCTTCGATCCCTTCACCGGCGGACAGATGCCCCTCGAGATGCTCTATCCTCTCAAGCCGGCGGCTATCTCTACCCAGCTCGCCGCGATGCTCGCCTCCGAAGTGTTCCCCACTCTTGATCCGACCGCCGGAATCGACAATACGATGCAGACCCGCGCCGCAGAGGCCGGTGTCCCCGTCGACGGATTCGAGACGATGCAGTTCCAGCTCGATATGCTCTATGGCCGTCCCATCGAGAAGCAGGCTAAGGGGCTGGTGAAGATGGTCGGCGATATCGAGGGGGAAAAGCGCAATACTCTCGCGCTTTCCGAAGCCTATATAGCCCACGATATCGACGCCCTCTACCGGCTCATGCTCGATGAGGAGGAGGATCCCGAGGAGTTCGAGACCCTTATCTACAGCCGCAACGACAACTGGACTAAGCGTATGCTTGAGGAGATGCCCGAGGCCTCTCTGCTCGTGGTCGTCGGCGCGGGTCATCTCCCGGGGGAACGGGGCCTGCTGCAGCAACTGCGCGATGCCGGTTACAATGTGACTTCCGCCGAATGACAACTCCTCGCTGACGCTATCATGATTCAAATAGAAAAGCTAAGTTTCTCATACTCCCGCAAGGGGAACCCGGCCCTCGACGGCATCACTGCAGCCGTCGGGCCGGGTATCCACCTGCTTATCGGGGAAAACGGCGCCGGAAAAACCACTCTGCTCCATCTCATGGCGGGCGTGGCTCTCCCCTCCTCCGGCTCAATACGAATCGATGCTACCGACCCCTCATCCGACCATCCGGATGAAAAGGGACATACCTTCCTGCTCGAAGAGAATACATCGGTGGCAATGAAGACTATCCGGAAATTTGCCGAGGCGCATTCCCGCTTCTATCCGAATTTCTCGCATAAGCAATTCTGCGACAACCTCCATACTTTCGGATTAACCGGCGACGAACCTATCCGGAAACTCTCCCTCGGCAACCGTAAGAAGACTCTGTTGGCCTACGCTCTCGCGCTCGGCGTCGATCTCCTTTTGCTCGATGAGCCGACCAACGCGCTCGATATCCAAAGCAAGGAGCAGCTGAAGGGGATGATAGCCAGGAATATCTCCGACAACCAGACTGTTGTCGTCTCGACCCACACCATCTCCGAACTTGAAAATCTTTTCGACGGAGCCATGATTCTGCGTGGCGGCCGCCTGCTTTGGACCGGCTCTGCCGAGATGGTCAGCGACCGCCTCGCTTTCGAACGCAGCCGTTTTCAGGATGAAGATGCTCTATATACCGAGCAGATACCGGGAGGATACGTCTCCATTCTTCCCGCCATCCAGGGCGCACCGACCAATGTCGACTGGCGTATGCTCTATTCCGCCCTTTATTCACCGGCCTGCGATGCCGTGCTCTCACATTTAAATGATTCCCGGTCATGACAGATTATTCAATAAAATCCACTCGCACTCCGCGCTTTTCATTCGCGCGTGTGCTGGAATTCGCCCGGTATTCTCTTCCTCAGCTGCGGAAGCAGATGTCGATCTATGCCCTGGCATCCGTCGTCTGCACCATTATTTGCCTTATTCCCGGTAAGGAGGCAATGCAAGTCGGTCTGTTCGTGATGACATGGACGGCCCTGCCTCTGATCTATTATTGCACCCCCATCGTATTCGCCAAAGGAGCCGATTCGCGGATAATCAACCGCCTGATACCCGTAAGCGCGGGGGAACGGCTGACGTTCTATTATCTATATCTGCTCGTGGTGATTCCCGCCATTCTCTTTATCCTCCCTTATATCGGATCCTTGATATATCGGGCGTGTCCCTCGCTCCAGACTCCCGGCGCGCTCGAACTCTACCGGTTGAAGTTTATGAATATGGGTATCCTCTCATTAATCAATCTCACGGGGGGTATTCTCATATGCACGCTCTGTTTCCTCTGCGTCGAGAGGGCCCGTTTCAATAGGTTGCTCTGGGGGATAGTGGCCGTCATTGGAGGTAATTTCTTCCTCGGCATATTAGGGGCCGTCATAGCGGGGACCAACGCATTCCAACAGGGTCTCAAGGATGGTCTTGAAGGCAATAGTCCGATGAACGTCAATTCGAAGGAATTACTGGAATCGACATTCGCAACTCTCTCGAAGCCGGAACCGGTCACGATCGCGGGGCTTGCCATAATTGCAATAATGGTGGTCGTTGTGGCGTTACTCACATATCAGACCCTCAAAAGGCGTAATCTCTGAAAATGGAATTTTCCGACAATAAGCCCATATACCGTCAGATAGCCGACCATGCCTGCGACATGATCATCGGCGGTAAGTGGACACCCGGCATGCGGGTGCCGTCGGTGCGCGAGTTGGCCGTCGAACTCGGTGTCAACACCCGCACCGTCCTCAAGGCTATGGAGGAACTTCAGGATTCGGGCATAATCTTTCCACGGCGCGGACTCGGCTATATTCTGACCGAAGATGCCCCTTCGAAAGTGCGCGAGTCGATGCGCCGCGAGTTTTTCGGTGCCACTCTCCCGCGTCTGGCATCGGAGATGAGGCTGTTGGGCATATCCCCGGATGAAATCCGCGATGCCCTCATGAGTCTGAGCTGATATGTATGTGTAACATTAACCAACAGTAGGATATATGAGATCTACGCGAGAAGAGACTATCCGGCAATATGCCGAGCAATATCTGGAAGGGCGCACGGAGGAACAGCGCCGCGAGTTTTATGAACGCCCCATGGCGCGCCAATACTCCAATATCATGGCCTGGAAACGCCGTCAGGAGAAGAAGAATCCCCCTGTAGAGGCTCTGGACGTGGCTTCGGTGCTCAAACATGCGCAATCCCTGGCCTCTCTTATCGATATGACGGATACCATGACCGCCGAGGAGATGCAGGCCATGCATGCCGCCGTTGACGCCGCCAAGGAAACCCTCAACAATTATTACCGCGTCCGCAACACCCGCGAGCTTCAGGAACTTAAGCGTCAGCAGGAGGAGATCCAGCGTCGCATCGACCAACTCCGCTACGAAGGCGCCGATGAATAATCATCTCCCAAATGCAAAATAATGTTAACGAACATTAAAACCTATAACTATATTCCGTAAGGAATGTTATAACATCGAAAAGAAAGAAGATAGATTTTGTTCATTTTAGCGGTGATGGTAGGTTTGCATACCTCCCCGCCGGTAAAGACAAGATGCGTAAGGCATCACACAAAAAAGCGGCTACTCGAGATGAGCGGCCGCTTTTTGTGTGTCAGACCCTGCGTTCAAGTCGAGCCGTTATCCTGCTGATAGCCCGACAATCGACAAGAAGGTCGCGTCGCGCCTGACGCCCGGCAAACCATACCGGCAACCCGAGCGGAAAAAGTATGATCATTATCCATGAAAGCCATCGCTTACGCGAGGGACGGTAGACCCACACCTGCCTCATGACCGGAAGCTCGTTAAGCAATTTGATTACCTCGGGATCACGCGTGTCATGCAGATATTCCACACATTCCTCCACCTGCGACGCGACTTCGGCCACAGCTTCCGGGGAAATCCCCGTAAGCCAATAGGCCGCATAACCCAACGGCCTTGAGTAACGCCCGGCCAATGCCGATGCCGACGCACTCAGCCGTTGCAGCATTGGCACAGCAACCGCCGGGTCAACATCGTTGATGATCACCTCCTTCGATGCGACCTGACGCTTCACACGCATTCCCAACAAACGGCGCATGAATGCCATATAGCGATCTTTGTCAAACACCACCGAGTCGTTCATCGCCGACCACGTCACATACACACCCAACGGCGCGAGAATGAATGTCGACAGCCACATCCCGATCCATACCGTTATGCGACCATCGCGCGCCATCTTGTAGCCCGTATTGTCGATGATATAATATACAAGGAATAACAGCACGGAAATCACAAGGGGCGTCCCCAATCCACCCTTGCGGATAATCGCACCGAGCGGCGCGCCGATAAAGAAGAATATCACGCAGGCCACCGATAACGTGAACTTCTTGATAAGCTCGATATCATGACGGCGATAATTACGCTTGTCGTCATCTATCATCTGAGCCCTGAAAGACAAGGTCTGCTGCCGACGCTGCACCATCTGCAGGGCATTGCCGTAGACATCCGCCTGTTGCTGCTCCGGCAAGGAGCGAAGCAGCGTGTCGACCATTATAGCGCGGATATCAGACAAATCCCTCTCCCTTCTCTTTGAAGCGCCGGCTTGCTCATCTCCCGCGCTCAGCGTTCCCGCAGTCCGGGCCGAATTATCGCCCGGTTTGCCGGAGAATCTACCGGGGGCCCCTCCGGCAGAGGCCGGTATCCCGGCGACATAACCACGGTTCTGAGGCTCGCGGTCCGCCAGAGGGCCTGCGAGCAACGGCAATTCACTCCGCATTATCTCCGGAGCCTGCCCCCGCCCTATGGAATCAAGACGAAGCGATATGGAATCCATCGTATGACGAAGCTCCTCTATATTCTTGCCNACATATTGATTGCGCATTCCACCCTCGTCGAGACGGTTGAAATTCGCGTCGAACGGAATCAGCACCTCCTTGTCNAGAAAGGTCTCGCGGCGGAANGGGGTNTTNTCGCCGGCGGCGCGGCGGTTCTGGTCGCGCAGATTCTCAAACTGCTCCCCCTGCCACAACCGGAGATAAAGATACTTCATATCTCCNGTCAGCGCGAGACGCGCCGAATCGGCCGTGATGACCGTGGCGTTATCTCCCCCGCGACTGTTATCGTAGATCATGACGCCGTGCAACATGCCCGTCTCACGATTCTTCTCCTTTACATACAGGTTGAATCCGGGAATCTGGTCATAGAACACCTCCTCCGGAATCTCAAGTTCGGGCGACTTCTGGCGCATGGAGAAAAGCAATGTCCACATCTTCACCTGCGCCTTCGGCAAGATGTCGTTCTGGAAGAAAAANGCCCCCACGGCGATAAATCCCACCGTCACTATCAGCGGCGCCATCACCCTGATNAGCGAGATACCCGAGGCCTTCATGGCCGTCAGCTCAAACTTCTCCCCCAGATTGCCGAACGTCATGAGGCTCGCCAGCAATATGGCCAGCGGCAACGCCATAGGCACCATCGACACGGCCGCATAGAAAAACAGCTCGCCGAGCACTCCGACACCCAGACCCTTTCCCACAAGGTCATCNATATATTTCCAAAGAAACTGCATGAGCACGATGAAGAGCACGATGAAGAAGGTCATCGCGAAAAGGGGAAGAAATGTCTTCAGCATGAACGTATGCAGGCGTTTCACAAGAATCATAACGCAAAATTAATAAAAATTTAAGAGAAAATTCCCCAATTATGGTGTATCGTGTCATTCTTATTATTAATTTTGTAGTGAAGTCGGCACACCATCTCCCCGACCGGCTCCTTAATCAGTGGAGATTCATTCCACGCAGACAAGAAATTCACATATTTCTGAGAAATTCAGAAAAACTTTAATTCAGATATCATGACACTGTTTGAAAGACTCACAGCCACTGCACAGTCAATGCCGCAGCGCCTTGTGCTTCCCGAATCGAAAGAACCCCGCACACTTCAGGCGGCCGACCGTATCATCGCCGACAAAATCGCCGAAGTAGTGCTCGTTGGCAACCGCGACGAGATTCTCGAGGTCGCCGCAGGTCTCGGCCTCAACCATATCGCCGATGCCACCGTCGTCAATCCCGATGACAAGGAATTCACCGCCAAATATGCCGAGCTCTTCCATGAACTCCGCAAGAAAAAAGGTGTGACTCTCGAGATGGCCGAGGAGCAGGTGAAGAATCCCCTCTATCTCGGATGCCTTATGATCAAGGCCGGCGACGCCGACTGCATGGTGGCCGGTGCGTTGAGCCCCACATCCCATGTGCTCCGCGCCGCATTCCAGGTGCTCAAGACCAAACCCGGCATCTCCGTTGTCTCCGGAGCATTCATCATGCTCCTGCCGGAGAATGTGCCCTACGGTGAAGACCATATGCTCATCTTCGCCGACTGTGCCGTAGTGCCCGATCCCACGACCGAGGAACTGGCTCAGATCGCTGTCGAGACTGCCAAGACCACCAAGAACATCGCAGGCCTCGATCCCGTCGTGGCCATGCTCAGCTTCTCCACATGGGGCAGNGCCCAGCATGAGCGTGTCGACAAGGTGCGCAATGCCGTTGAACTGGCACGTCAGATGGATCCCTCTCTCAAGATCGACGGCGAGCTCCAGAGCGACGCTGCCATCGTGCCCGAGGTAGCCGCCAAGAAAGCTCCCGGCAGTGAAGTGGCCGGCCATGCCAACACCCTGATCTTCCCCTCTCTCGAAGTGGGCAATATCGCTTATAAACTCGTGCAGCGTCTTGCCGGCGCCGGTGCCGTAGGCCCCATCCTCCAGGGNCTCGCCGCTCCCGTCAACGACCTATCCCGAGGTGCNACCGTCGAGGATATCGTCAACACGATTATCGTCACCTGCAATCAGGCCATCGGCGAGAAGAAAGCTAAATAATTATTTCCCGATTAATCGGGTCAACCCCAAAAAACNAAACGAAATGAAAATCCTCGTGCTCAACTGCGGCAGCAGCAGCGTCAAATATAAACTGATCGAGTCCGACTCCAAAGAAGTGCTCGCCGAAGGCGGNGTGGAGAAAATCGGTCTCCCCGATTCCTTCCTGAAATTCAAGCGTCCCGACGGCTCCAAGGAGACTATCGTGGTCGACATGCCCGATGCCAAGGAGGCCGTGCGCCAGGTGCTCAACGTGCTGACCGATCCCAAGGAGGGTGTCATCAAAAGCTTCGACGAAATCGAAGCCGTCGGCCATCGTGTCGTGCATGGCATGGAGAAATTCAACAAGTCCGTGCTCATCACNCCCGAAGTCATCGAGAAGGTCAAGGAATGCTATCCCGTGGCTCCGCTCCACAATCCCGCCAACATCACAGGCATCGAGGCTGTCACCGAGATTCTTCCCGATGTGCCTCAGGTGGCTGTCTTCGACACCGCTTTCCATCAGACGATGCCCGCCAAGGCATTCATGTATGCTCTCCCCTACGAGGACTATGAGAAATATGGCGTCCGCCGCTACGGTTTCCACGGCACCAGCCACCGTTACGTGTCGCGCCGCGCATGCGAGTTCCTCGGTCTCCCCTATGAGAAGCAGCGCATCATCACCTGCCACATAGGCAACGGCGCGAGCATCACCGCTATCAAGGATGGCATCTCTGTCGACACCTCCATGGGTCTGACCCCGACCGAAGGCCTCATGATGGGCACCCGCGTCGGCGATGTCGATCCCGGTGCGCTGGTATATCTCATGAAGCGTCTCAACCTTGACGCCGACGGCCTGATGGACCTCATCAACAAGAAGAGCGGNGTGGCCGGCGTNTCGGAGATCTCGAGCGACATGCGCGATATCGAGGATGCCGTCGCACGCGGTGAGGAGAAGGCTATTCTCGCCCTCGACATGTATGAATACCGTATCCTGAAGTATATCGGNGCTTATACNGCNGTCCTCGGCGGCGTAGACATCATCGTCTTCACCGGCGGTGTAGGTGANAACCAGACCGGCACCCGCGAGAAAATCTGCCGTCAGCTCGAATACCTCGGCATCACCT
Organism: Bacteroides sp.; assembly: GCA_014801595.1. Classification (GTDB taxonomy): domain Bacteria; phylum Bacteroidota; class Bacteroidia; order Bacteroidales; family Muribaculaceae; genus Lepagella. The sequence continues at coordinate 25,107 of JAAVDV010000012.1, read as the reverse complement.
TCAACGAGGAGGCCAACAAGGTGCGCGGCAAGGAGATAGAGATTTCCGGACCCGACTCGAAGGTGAAGGTCGTGGTCATCCCGACCGACGAGGAACTCATGATTGCCCGCGACACTGCTGAAATCGCAGGCAATAAATAAGCACAGATTCCGTAATATTCAATGAAGTTGTGTCCCAACTTCATGAGCGGGAGGCGCCTGCATGCCAAGCGCCTCCCCTGTTTTTTTCATATTCAGAAACGAAACTTATCCATTGACTCAGACACTCCCCATGTTAGCAGAAATCTACTGGAACGCCGATCCGATACTATTCTCGCTCGGTCCGGTCAGCGTCCGCTGGTACGGCCTGGCTTTCGCCCTCGGATTCTTTATCGGTTATCAGATTGTGGCCGCCATGTTCAAGCATGAAGGCGCCCCGGAACGCTGGCTCGGTATCCTCCTTGCCTACCTCGTGATAGGAACGATCGTCGGAGCCCGACTCGGACACGTCTTCTTCTATGAATGGGGATATTATTCTCAACATCCCGCAGAAATTTTCAAGGTCTGGCAAGGGGGCCTCGCAAGCCATGGCGGAACCATCGGCAATATCATCGGCCTCTTCATCTTCTCATGGTGTGTCAGCAAGAAACCGGCCTCATGGGTCTTTGATAAAATCGTGATTCCCATTGCCCTCGTCGGCGGTCTGATTCGTCTGGGCAATCTCATGAACAGCGAAATCTACGGCGGGCCGACCTCCCTCCCCTGGGGATTCGTTTTCCTGCGCAACGGCGAAACGCTCCCCTGCCATCCCACCCAGATTTATGAGGCTCTCTGCTATTTCATCCTCTTCGGTATCCTGATGTGGATGTATTGGAAGAAGAATGCCGAGGAACGCCCGTGGTTAATCACCGGTGTCTTCTTCATAGGCATATTCGTTCCCCGTTTCCTCATCGAATATCTGAAGAATGTGCAGGTCAGCTCAGAATATGAGATGATCGCCAGATATGGCATGAATCTCGGCCAGATGCTCAGCATCCCCTTCATTCTGCTCGGCATCGGCCTTGTGATATACGCCATGTCGCGTCCACGGCAGCACTGGACCTTCCCCAATCGATTCGCTCCCGAGGAGGATGCATCATGCCGCAAGTGACGTTCATCATCCCGGCCTATAACGCCGCCGACTATCTGCGGCAGGCCGTGAAGTCGATTCTTGACCAGACCTGCTCCGATTGGAAGCTCATCATCGTCGACGACGGCTCNACCGATGCCACTCCCGCCATCGCCGATGCCTGCGCCGGGTCGGATGCCCGGATAAGCGTCATCCACCATCCNGCTCCCTCCGGAAGCGCCTACCTCGCCCGCCTCTCAGCCATAAAGGCCGCCACAACGGAAATCATCTCCCCCCTGGACGCCGACGACCTTATCCCGACAGATTACCTTCAACGCCTTCTGGAGATTCGCCAATCGACGGGGGCTCCCCTCGTCTATCCCCTCATGTACGTCTCCGGAGCCGGCCGCACATTTCCGATGGCCGATCCCTCGGCTNCATATTACGGCAGGCCCATGAAGGGGAGGGAGGGATTCCGGCTGACTCTATGCGGATGGAAAGTCACCTGCAACGGGGGCCTTATCGATCGCGATCTCTATCTCGAAGCGATCGGCCGTCTCGGCGACAAACGCCGCGACGCCAACGCCGACGAGACCCTCACCCGCCAATTGCTGCTGCTTGCCCCGGAGGTGGTTTTCTCCGATGTCAGATACATCTATCGGGTCAACGAAGAATCCGTCACACGTCGCCGCTCGCTGCGCCGTCTCGAAATTCTGCAATCCGCCGCTGATGTTCAGTCAATGGCGATCGCCTCCCTCCCTGCGGATTCCGAAGAAGTGCGTCTGGCCCGNCTCAATCTTCTCAACACCATATTCGACGCGATGGAGATGGTCAACAAGGCCGGATTCAATGGGGGGCAACGTCTCGATGCCATCGCAATGATCGAGAGGGCCCGTTCCCACGTCGATATCGGCTTGATAAAGGATATGGTCAATCCGCTGCTCAGGGGCATCTACAGTCTCCCCGTCGCAAAAGGATTTCACGCCATCAATGCCTATTCCCGCNTCAGGTCGATGATAAAGCCCCTCGGTTTCCAATTGCGTCGTCCGGCAAGGAAATTCCGTCATCTTCGCGAGCGTCACCGTCATAATATGGCCCTACGCGACGAAATCGGGTATCTTGAGCAAGGGCGNCTCGCTCCCGGCTCCGAAAGCGCGGATTTTTATAAGAAATTTTATCACGCCGCTCCGGATTCCCNCTCCGGCTCTGCGCCCGCTCCGATAGTCATCTGCCCCTTCGACGGCAAGATTTACCACGGCGGNACGACCGACCGTATCCGCGGAATCCTCTCTACTTTCGCCGAGGCCGAACGACGCGGACTCCCCTTCCGTATAAGCTGGACATCTCCATTCCGCCTGGAGGATTATCTGCAGCCCGCCGCATACGACTGGCGAATCGCCCCGGAAGAGATCAGCCGCGTGACCGGCCGGGCACTTCCCGTCATCATCCAGGACCGCGACAACCGTGAGTCAGCCCGTATGCTCGACGCCGCCCTGAACGGGATACACCGGCAGCTCCACATCTACTCCAACGCCGACACATATATNGGGAAATACACCCCTCTCTACAAACGCCTGTTCAAACCATCCCCACGCCTCGCTCAGGCCGTGCAGACACATAAGCGNGTGTTGGGGGAGCACTATTGGGCATTCCATTTCAGATTTCTCTGTCTGCTCGGCGACTTCAAGGATTGGTCGCACGAGATTTTGCCCGAAAGCCGCGCTCAGGAGCTTATGGCCCGCTGCCGCGACGAGATGCTGCGCATGATGAGGGAACTCCCGGAGGGTTACCGGGTCTTCGTGACATCCGACAGCCGGCGTTTCCTCGACTTCGTGGCCGACGCCGACCCGAGGATTTATGTCACTCCCGGCACAATCCGCAATATCGACCTCTCCCCCCATGAGGAGGATGACACCTGGCTCAAGGCTTTCGCCGACCAGCAGCTTCTCATGGATGCGCGGCGTGTCATAAGGATGGTGACGACGGGCATGTATAAATCCGGATATTCACGCTTCGCGGCCGAGGTCGGAGGCGCTGAATTCATCCCCCATAATTTCTAAATTCACTCCGGCATGGACTCCCCGGCTAAAGAGAATGAAAACAGCTACAGGACGATTCTTAAACGCATCTCCGCTTTCGGGGGTGTGCAGGTCTTCAACATTCTCGTCAATCTTATACGNGGNAAGTTCGTGGCTATGATTCTCGGTCCGGCCGGCATGGGAGTCTCATCTCTTTTCGCCACATCCTCGGCCACCATCCAGCAGCTCGGCGGCCTCGGTGTCAATCTCTCGCTCGTCAAGGAGGTCTCATCCTCAGCCGACGACCCGGNNCGCCGTGCCGACGTAATGACCGTAGCCGGATTCCTCATCCTCGTCACATCTCTCATCGGCGCCGCCATAGCCATCCTCGGCGCGCCGTGGCTAAGCGAACTCTCTTTCGGATCGAAAGCCTATACATTCGATTTCATGCTGCTCGGCGCCGCGATTGCCCTGACCATCGGCGGCGGAGGGTATCTCGCCATGCTGCAGGGCATGGGGGAGGTGAAACGCCTCTCGAAATCATCCGTGGTCGGCAGTCTTACGGGGTTATTCTGCGGCGTGCCCCTCTACTGGCTCTTCGGCACCCGTGGAATCGTCCCGGCCATGGTCATCCTATCGCTCAGCACCTTCCTCTTCTATTACATCTCCTATCGCAGGGCCGGCGGCGGAAGCGATGTCTCATTCTCCTGGAACAATCACTCCTCCCTGGCCAAGAAAATCGTTTCTCTGGGATTCATATTCATGATAGGCACCCTCGTGGGCTCCGCCACCAATTACATCATCAATACCTTCGTGCGCTCCACAGGCTCTCTCGATGATGTCGGACTCTTCCAGGCAGCCAATTCCCTGACAAATCAATATATCGGAATCGTCTTCAGCGCGCTCGCAATGGATTATTTTCCACGCATCTCNGCCGCGAGCCGCGACAACCGCCGTCTCTGCAATATCGTCAACCGTCAGGCGGAATTGGTAATACTTATCGCCACTCCCCTCGTGCTGACTGTCATTCCTCTGGCACCGATAGTCATACGCCTTCTCCTCTCGGAGGATTTTCTCCCCGTNGCTCCGCTGATGCGCTGGTTGGCTATGGGGGTGCTTCTTCAGGGCATAACTTTCCCCCTGGGCTATCTCTTCATAGCCAAAGACAACCGCAAGGCCTACGTCTGGGTGGAAGTCATCTGCGCCAACGTGCTGTGGATCACGTGCAGCATCCTCTTCTACAGTCTTTTCGGTCTCATAGGATTGGGNGTAAGCCTTGTGGTGCGCACCGCCATCGACATCGCTGTCAGCTACTCGCTCTGCCGTCATTTTTTCGGATTCATCTATACGCGCCGCGTCGTCCTGACCCTCGCCGGATGCGTGACGCTCGGGGCCATCGGATTTATCGCCTCTCTCTCGGAAGGGCTGCTTTCACATATAGGTATGTGGACAACAGCCGGAGTTGCGATATGCATCTCCGGCCTGCGTGTGAGAAATCTTCTGAAATCCGATTCTGACGGGGAGGGGGAATAACCTCAGCCAAGCATGGCGGCTATCCTCTTGAGTACGCTTATGAAGCGGTCGGCCTCCTCGCGGGTATTGTAGGCCGCGAAACTCGCCCGCACCGTGCCCGGTATGCCGAGACGCTCCATCAGCGGCTGCGCGCAGTGGTGGCCCGTCCGCACGGCGATACCCTGCGTGTCGAGCAACATCCCGACATCATATGGATGCTCATTCCCTATCAGGAAACTTATCACGGCGCTCTTATGGGGCGACGTGCCGAAAATCCTGATGCCCGGGATTTCCGCCATCAGGCGTTCGGTAGTGTAGCGAAGGAGATTCTCCTCATGCGCCTCGATAGCGTCGAGTCCGACCTCGTTTATGTAATCTATGGCATCCTTGAAGGCCGCAATACCAACGAAATCCGGTGTGCCGGCCTCAAACTTGAACGGAAGTTCGGCAAACGTCGTGCCGCTGAAAGAGACGTGGCCGATCATCTCCCCGCCTCCCTGATAGGGGGGCATCGCCTCAAGCCATTTCTCCTTTCCGTAGAGCACTCCGATTCCCGTAGGCCCATACATCTTATGGGCCGAGAATGTGTAGAAATCGCAGTCGAGTTCCTGCATGTCAAGCTTGAGATGAGGAGCGGCCTGACAGCCGTCGACAAGCGTCGGCACCCCGTGGCCATGCGCTATATCTATCATCTCCTTGACCGGATTTATGGTGCCGAGCACATTGCTGACGTGGCAGAATGAGGCCATGACGGTATGCTCGTTGAAGAGCGAGCGATACTGCTCCATATCCAGCTCGCCACGGTCATTGATATCCACCACCCGGATTTTCAGGTCGGGGCGCCGACGCTGAAGCAGTTGCCAGGGCACGATATTGGCATGGTGCTCCATCACCGTCAGGATTATCTCGCCATCTTCGGCGAATCCCTCGCCGAAGGATGAGGCGACGAGATTGATCGCCTCCGTGGCTCCGCGTGTGAAAATCACCTCCCTCTCGGAAGCCGCGTTTATATAATCCCGCACGGCGCGGCGCGTAGCCTCCTGACAGTCAGTGGCCTCCTGNGATAAGGTATGGACTCCGCGATGGACATTGGCCTTGTGATGGAGATACATATCCTTTATGCCGAGCCACACCTTTTCGGGCGTCTGCGACGTGGCCGCGTTGTCGAGATATATGAGCGGATGTTCATGCACATCCCTGTCGAGCGACGGGAAATCTCTTCTGACCCTCCCGACGTCATATCCATTCTCCCTGCTATCTTCCATAACGCTTTCCATACCTTTTATTTACCAATCTATCAATTGATTATTTCATATCCTGCCGGGCGATACCCGGGCATTCCGACGTGCAGTCGTGACATCCGGCCGATTCCCCGGCGAAACGACGCTCCACCATATGCGTCAGCCTCTCCGTGAGCCCGGGAATCTCCACCTTGTCGATGACATCGGCCATGAANGCCTGTTTGAGGAGCAGGCGCGCGGTGGATTCATCGAGTCCGCGNGTGCGCATGTAGAAGAGCTGCAGCTCATCCAGTCGCCCTATGGCCGAACCATGCGAACATTTCACGTCGTCGTTATAGATTTCCAGCTGCGGCTTGGAGAACATCCGCGCCTCATCCGAACCGATAAGATTGCGGTTCGACTGATATGCCTCGGTTTTCTCCGCGTGCGGAGCCACGATGATGCGTCCCGTGAATGCGGCGCGGGCGCGGTCGTCGACTGAGAACTTGAAGAGTTCGTCGGTGCGGCAGCAGGCCACGTCATGTTTCACTTTTGAGTAGACATCTATCACCCTGTCGTCGTCGGCTATCCCCATGCCGTAGAGTCGCAGCTCGGCCCCCGGCGATGCGAATATTGAATGATACTCATTGCGGCTGATGCCGTTATAGATAGTCATGCCGTTGACCACTACCTTCGAATCACGCTCCTGACGCAGCCAGAGGGTCGACAGGCGGGTGGTGGATTTCCCGGATTCCTCGAGATCGTAATAATCCAGNCGCGCCCCCGCGCCGACGTATGCCTCGATGGTCTGAAGGGCGAGCATATCGGTCAGGCCGCTCTGCGTATGGTCGCAGACGAGAATCTTCACCTCCGCCTCCCTGTCAACCGTGATTATGATGCGGCGCACAGCCATCAGATTGTCGGCTCCGCCGAGAATCTCCACAAGCTGCAACGGTTTCTCCACCTTGACCCCCGCCGGGATATGAATCCACAAGCCATCCTGGGCCAGAAGGGTTGAGAGAGCCACGAGCGGATTATCGATATCGGCCAGAACACCGTAACGCTCGGCGACATCTTCGGGACGGCGGCGCGCCATCTCGGCGAGACTCTCCACCTCGACCCCCTCGGGGAGTCCGTGCATACTGTCAGCCGTGCGGCCGAAGCGGTCGTTGACCAGCAGGAAAAGGGCCGTGCTCATCCGGGGCACTCCGCAACGGAAGCTCTCAGCCGGGTCCACCGGCAGAGGCACCCTCCGGATATTCACGCCGTAGTCATGTCGAAGTATAGCCGGGAGATCGATGACTTCGTAATTCTCATCCCCCTGACGCGGAAGGGTCATCCGCTCCAGAGCCGCGCACGCCTCGCGACGCAGGCGATTGAGCACCGGCGCCGACGCGGCGTCGATCTCCGCGCCATGTCCCTTGTAAAGGTCGATATATTGTCTCAATGAATTTTCCATAACAGTTATTTATCGCCGAGTTCCTCCTTGATCCAGTCATAGCCGCGCTCCTCAAGTTCAAGGGCGAGTTCCGGTCCGGCAGTCTTGACGATGCGCCCCTTATAAAGGATATGCACCACATCTGGCTTGATATAGTCGAGCAGACGCTGATAGTGGGTGATGACGATAGTGGCGTTATCGGCGCTCTTGAGTTTGTTGACACCCTCGGCCACGATGCGCAGGGCGTCGATATCAAGGCCTGAATCGGTCTCGTCAAGAATCGACAGGCGCGGTTCGAGCACCGCCATCTGGAATATCTCGTTGCGCTTCTTCTCACCTCCGGAGAAACCCTCGTTGACGCTTCGCGACGCGAGTTTCGTGTCGAGTTCCACAACGGCGCGCTTCTCGCGCATCAGCTTGAGGAAATCGGCTGCCCCCATGGGCTTCTCTCCGAAGTATTCACGCTTCGCGTTGACGGCGGCACGCATGAAATTCATCATCGAGACGCCGGGAATCTCAACCGGATACTGAAAGCCGAGAAACACACCCTCGTGGCTGCGCACCTCCGGCGACATCTCCAGCAGATCCTTACCGTAGAACTCGACGCTGCCACCCGTCACCTTGTAGGCGGGATTGCCGGCCAACACCATCGAGAGTGTCGACTTGCCGCTGCCGTTCGGACCCATGATGGCGTGCACCTCTCCGGGACGCACCTCCAGATTGATTCCCTTGAGTATCTCTTTTCCGTTGATCTCCGCATGAAGATCGCTGACCTTAAGCATTGTTTTTTATATTTTGGGTTTTATCTTGCAGTTGTTGATGATTACAGCGGAGGCCCGAGAGCCTCTCGTATGTATAACGCGCCGCCACGCCGTTGGGTTGCATGGCCGGTGCGGATAAGGGCGCCCCTCCGCCTCCCGGGAGCCATTCGGAGATTGTGCGCGCCTTGCGCAGNTGCTCCTCATGGGCGAATTCACCGAAGCTCTCGCTCCCGAGGGCNGCCGGNGCGATCCACATGACCGCCTCTATGATATTGCCGTCATCGGCGCGTCCGTAGCGCATGAGCCGCCCNTCGGGATTCAAGCCTACCCCTATGTTGTAGGCCACCGACAGCATCAGCAGATAATTCGCCACACAGAACATCGCCCCCAGCAGGGAATTCAGCAACGCCGTGGAGCCGTCGTCGAGCGCGTCGCGGATCACCTTCGTTATGGTGCTGAAGAGCAGGAACACGAGGAAATATACGGCCCCCGCCCCCAGATTGCTGGCCAGATACCAGCCGGAGCGCGCCATGAGCTGACGCGGAAGAATCCCCTCCGCTATCTCGCCGGCGGCGTCGCAGAAGATATGCGCGCATACCACCCCGAAAGCCAGTCCAAGCACCGATGTGACAAGCCCGGTAAGACCCCGGCGCCAGCCGCGGACCACACCCAGCAGAGCCACGAAAATTGCGATTATATGAAACAGAGCGTCGGTCATCGGCGGTCGGTGTAGGAGTCGGTTTTGCTTACGGAATACAAATTTACACCTTTCCCGCCGTTTATCAAAGAGCTTTTAACCATTTTTTGCGCCACTCATTTGTCGGGACGGAGCTTTTTTTGTAAGTTTGCAGTGAAATGAAATCTCTGCCGTCGTTGTCAATACTGGCGCGCATATCATATAAACTGGCTGACCTGCGCGTGAGCCTCGCTTTCGTCGCGGTCTCGGCGGCGTTGGCGTGCGCCGCTCTGTGGGCCTGGCGGCAGTTCAAGACCTCCCCTCCTTACGTCGACCCGGAGCGTTATCCCGTTCGCGGCATCGACGTCTCGGCCCATAACGGCATGATGAATCTCGACGCGGCAGCCGAATCCGGCATTGAGTTCATCTTCATAAAGGCCTCCGAGGGCGACACCTTCCGCGACGCCAACTTCCGCATCAATTACGACAAGGCNTCACACGCCGGAATGAAAATCGGCGCCTATCATTTCTTCAGGTTCGACTGCGACGGNGTTTCNCAGGGCATGAATCTCCGGAAGGCGATAGCCGACCGCCCGCTTGAGCTCGGAGTGGCCATAGATGTCGAGGAGACCGGCAATCCCGAAGGCGTCGATTCCGTTCTGATCGCNCGCCGGCTGGAGGCNATGGTGGATTATCTCTATCTCAGCGGCTACCGCGTGACGGTCTATTCCAATCGGCAGGGATACTATGAATATGTGCGCAACAGTGTCCCCGGCGCGAAGCTCTGGATATGCTCTTTCCATCCCGTCCCGATAGCNGCNGANTGGACATTCTGGCAATTCTATCATCACGGCCACGTCCCGGGCATCCGTGGGGAAGTCGACCTCGACGTCTTCTGCGGTTCGCGCGAAGAATGGCAGAATTTTCTTGATGGGGCCCAATGGCCTTACGATACTCCCCCAACACTCACAATATCAACACCGAAGTCACGTTATTAATAAAAAAACCGAGATTCCTGCATCGTGAAGATACATAATATCACTTACTATACACTACGCGCCCTTACCGCCTGCACCATGCTGCTGGCGGGTCTTTTCGCGTCCACCCCTCTCCGGGCACATGATCCGGCGAAGTATGCATCATCCTCCGTTCTGGCGGAAGGCAAGTGGGGTAAGGTCAAGGTGACCCGCCCGGGTATGCAGTTCGTCAGCGCGGCCACTCTGCGCCAGCTCGGATTCTCCGACCCTACCAAGGTGAATGTCTACGGTTTCGGCGGTCGGATTCTCCCCGATGAGCTGCGCGCATCCGATCCCGACGACCTCCCTCTGCTCCCTTCGGTCAGGTCGGCCGCCGGTATCTGGTTCTTTGGCCATGATCATATCCGGTGGTCAGCCTCCTCAACGTCCCAGGGCAGTCTCCCCTATCAGCATCAGGCCCAGCCTTATGCCGATGAGTCGTGGTATTACCTCAGCGACCGCGATGCAACTGCGGCGGAGCTCCCCAAGGCTGCCCTCCCCGCCTCGGCAGGCGCATCGGCCGACACCTTCACGCAGATGCTTCTCCATGAGCAGGATCTCGTGCATCCCCACGCATCCGGACGCATCTATCTCGGCGAGGATTTCCGCTCGACACCCAAACGCACATTCTCTTTCGATCTCACCGACAACGCCGGCGATTCCTTCAGTTTCTACGCTTCGTTCGGCGCGCTGTCGCTCAATGCCTCCGAGTTCACCCTCTCCCCCTCCGGCGGCAACNCGGTAAAGGCATCTATCGCGAAGTCCTCTATTGGATCCACATCCTCCTACAACAGCGATGTTTACATGCGTACCGGTATATCATCCGGTGCCGGCAAGGTTTCGGATAATCGAGCCGCGATTGAGGTGAGCTATGATCCCAACGGCGATGTCAAATTCGCGCGCCTTGATTATATCGAGCTTGCCTACACGCGCCGACTCGCGTTGCGCGACAACCAGATTTACTTCCCGATTCGTCTCTCTCAGCCGACTCGCCTCGAAATCTCCGGCGCATCGGCAGGTCTGACCGTGTGGGATGTCACCGATCCCACACGCCCGCAGTCTGTCGAGGTCTCTGTCAACGGCTCCACCGCCACCTTCATCGCTCCCGCAGGGGCCCGCGAATATGTGGCTTTCCTNCCGGAGANGGGNGGATATGCCGTCGCCGACCCCAAAAGTGTCGACAATCAGGATATTCACTCCATGAATACCCCCGACATGCTCATCATATCCCCCTATGAGTATCTCTCGGCAGCCAACTCTCTCGCCGCACACCATCGGGAGCATGACGGATATACCGTACACATTCTCCANCCGGAGACCATCTATAATGAATTCTCATCCGGCACCCCCGACCCGGGNGCCTTCCGTCGGCTGCTCAAAATGTGGTATGACCGTGGTGCCGCCCCCGCTCCCGACAATGGNGAACCGACCGGAAAAATCGGATACTGTCTCATCCTCTCCCGTCCNACTTATGATAATAAGCGGATAATGGAGACNACCCGCAACACCCCCTATCCGCGCATACCCATCTGGCAATCTCCCTCGGGTGCAGAAAANACCTCATCCTACTGCACGGATGACTATATCGTCATGCTNGACGACTATGAAACCNCCGGAAGCTTCAAACTCTCCGAGCAGAAACTGANGGTGGCCGTCGGCCGAATGCCCTTCAAATCTCAGAGCGAAGCCTCCGCGATGGTCAAGAAGTATATAGATTATGTATGCAATCAGGAGCCGGGCGCATGGCACAATCAGGTAATGATGGTGGCCGACAACAATGACAAGGGGGCTTTCCATCATCTGACGCAGTCGGAGGATATGTATAATTTACTGCGTGCATCCGACGCGGGCAAACGCTTTCAGGTAGAGAAACTCTATCTCGACAGCTATGAGCAGGTCGTCACCCAGAAGGGTCCGACTTTCCCCGCCGCCAAGGAGCGTTTGCTCCGTCTCTGGAACGACGGTGTCAACCTCATCACCTACATAGGCCACGCATCTCCGATAGAATGGACCGACGAGAAGCTGCTCGAATGGTCGGATATCCAGAATTTCAGCAACCGGAATCTCCCATTCCTCTATGCCGCCACTTGTGAGTTCGCGCGCATCGACCAGGATACCCCCTCCGGTGCGGAAATCCTCTGGAGCAATCCCAACGGCGGCATCATTGCAACGATATGCCCCGTCAGGTCTGTCTACATCANTAACAACGGTCCCTTATCCAAAGCCGTCGGCCGACATTTCTTCGACAACTCGACTCCCGGGCGAGGACGCCGCATAGGCAATATCCTCCTTGACGCCAAGAATGACATCAATGATGACAACCGTCTGCGTTTCACTATCGTGGGCAATCCCGCCATGCGTTTCAACCTCCCCGAAAATGTAGTGACAGTCACATCGATCAACGGTGTCGATCCGGCCACTGCCGAGGATAAACCCGTAATATCCGCCAGAAGCCGCACGGAAATCAAGGGTGAGGTGACGAAAGCCGACGGCACACGCGACACTGAGTTCAACGGCACCATCGACATCGTGCTGTATGATGCCGAGAAAGTCGTGGAGACTTATCCCTACGTCACCGCTACCGGATCACAGAAGAAGGTGTCCTACAACGATCATAAGACCATGCTCTACCATGGTCTCGCGAAGGTGACCGCCGGCGAATGGAGCACGACTCTGCTCGTGCCGATGGAAATCGAGAATCTTTACACTCCGGGCCGCATTTCCCTCTATGCCTATAGCGACAAGGGGGTNGAGGCTCACGGCGGAACAACCGATCTCTACGTCTACGGATACGATGAATCGGCACCCGACGATAATGAGGGTCCTCAGATTCANTTCTTCGGTCTTAACCGGGAGGATTTCGAGGAGGGCACTGTNGTCCACACCTCCCCCGTCGCCATGGCGAAGGTTTCCGATGATTCCGGCATCAATCTATCCGATTCCGGAATAGGCCATCAGATCACGCTTACCCTCGACGGTCGCACTTATTTCAGCGATGTCAACTCTTATTACACACCCGATACGGAGGACTTCACCGCAGGNCACATCGCCTACCCCCTCCCCACTCTTGAGCCGGGTGAGCATACTCTGCGACTGACCGTATGGGACAATGCCAATAACTCCGCTTCGGCCGAACTGACATTCAATGTCGCCGTCTCGAAGCAGCCTGAGATATATGACCTACGCACAAACGTCAACCCGGCCCGCGAGGATGTGACATTCACCCTCTCCACCGACCGGCCTATGGCNCAGGTCGACTGTCAGATCGAGGTGTTCGACCTCAACGGCCGACGNATCTGGACCTCCTCACGCACNGGAGCGACCGATATNCAGGCCGCTATCAGTGTCAACTGGGATCTCTGCACATCGGAGGGTCAGCGTGTGCCTCGCGGCATCTATCTCTATCGCGCCACNGTGACCTCCCCNGAGGGNACATCGGCCACCCGCTCCCGCAAGTTGGCCGTCACCGCGCAATGACAACATCCCCTTAACGATTCCTCATCCTCTGCATAAGATGAAGATTTTCTCACTTTTTTCCACTCCGCAGGAGAAGGAGCCGACGTTTATCGTCTGGCCCGACTCCTGCTTGCTTCTTTCCGACCGCCCTCTGTATGTGCCCGACTTTGCTCCTGAGTTCGTCGCGATTCCTATGGCCGCATATAAAGCCGGTCGTCTCGGCAAGAATATCGCCCCGCGTTTCGCATCCCGTTACCTGACCGAATTCACGGCAGCCCTCTGCATAATGCCGCGCAGAGCGCTCGATGCGCTGTCGGAAGGCGCGCAGCCCNCGGCCGCCGACACCTGCTTCGACACGGCGGTCGTCATGGGGGATTGGACCCGGGTCAGCCCCGACAATCTGGAATTGACCTGTCATACCCCCGATTCCCCTGCCCTGACTATCCCTTGGCCCGACGGTAAATCCGCAGCGGACTCTCTCGCCGCTTTCTCGATGCGGAACACAATCAAGATGGGCGACATCCTTATGACGCCACTCCCGACTCCCGCGATTCCCGTCGCCGAGGGAGACCGCATATCTATTTTTGACNCTGACACACGCGACACTCTTTTAACCACACGCTTTAAATAAGCCGGCGCATGAAACAATTTCTACTCTGTCTTTCACTCTCCGCATTCTCTCTTCTCCCATCCTACGCGCTCCCCGCGACGACGGATGGNGCATCCCGCTTCGCTGTCTCATCCCCCATGGCCGAGGGCCAATGGGTCAAGATTGCAGTCGACACTACCGGTGTCTATGAAATCTCATATGAAGCCCTGCGCTCCATGGGATTTCACGATCCGGAGAAGGTGGGTGTCTACGGTCGCGGAGGCTCTCCCTATGATCTTAATTTCCTCTCCGCTTCCGGCGAGCGGTTGTATTCTGACGGTTTATCCCCGGTCAGTGTTATCCACCATGAGGGAAAACTGTTTTTCTACGGCCAAGGCTCCCGCAGCTTCACCCTGAACCGCGCCGGTGCCAATATGTCGACCGAGGGTTGGTTCGCAAGAAGCGGCGTGAATATCTATTCCGACACCGGATGTTATTTCCTCTCCGACTGTGCCGGGCCTCTCCTTATGGAGGATGCCGCAGGCATGCCTGACCCTGCCGATGCGACGCCCCTGACGCATGCCTACTCCATGGTCAGCCACGAGAAAGATCTCTTCCATAACAATACCGACACCGGCCAACTCTTCTATGGCGAGGAAATAGGCCGCAACGGCAATAACCGCCTCGAATGGTCGCTCTCTCTCCCGGGAGCCATCCCCGGAGCCAACGCTACCATGGAATGCGCGCTCTATTATGCCACCGAGGATGACGGGGTATGGAAATATGGCGATTCCTCGGATTCCGACACTCCTGAACATGAAATAATAAAGGTGAATACCTCCTCCCTCCGCACGCTCAAACCCCTGAGCCGCCAGTTTCCCCTGAGTGGTCCGGAAGCGTCGATTTTCGTGGAGCTGAACCCTTCGCAACCCTCCCCCGCCGTATCGAATCTCGACTATTGGACCCTCACCTACCGCCGCGACATTCCCGCGCTGCGGGATGAGCAGGGTCAGCGCCTCAATCAGGAGACAGTCGGTTTCCCTCAGGTCGCTCCGGGGGAGTCGGCCACCCTCACGATTCCCGGTGGCGCCGATTTCCTGGCTCTCGATGTCACCGACCCCTCAAGTCCTCTCCATATACCTGTCAGCCGGTCGGGTGATGACGCGGTGCTGACCCTGGTATCCGGCACGCTTCCACCGGTGCTGACGATTTTCGACCCTCTGCGTCCGCAGCTACAGATCAAGGGTTTCTCCGGCGGCGATTCGAGGGTGCCCAACCAGAATCTCCACGCCGAGGCGGCCGAAGGTGCCGACCTCGTCATAATCTGCACCCCCGCGCTTCGTGATGTGGCNGAGAAAATCGCCCGCCTGCATGAGGAATACGACGGCCAGACCTCCCTCATCGCGACCTCGGAGGAATGTTATAATGAATTCTCATCCGGTCTGCCCGATATAATGGCTTATCGTGCGCTGGTCAAGGCGGTCTATTCATCTCCCCGCCCTTGCCGCAATGTCCTGCTCATCGGGCCTCTCTACGGTGATTTCCGTGGAGTGAGGACTCCGCGCGACCCCTCGGCCGGGCTNATCGCCTTCCAATCCACGGTCACATCGCAGGAACGCGGGGCCGCCAACGCAAATGACATCATCGGCATGATGGCCGACAATATCAATACCGCCGACCTCCATGTGAATATGATGGATGTCGGAGTCGGGATNCTCCCCCTCAATTCCTCCTCCGAGGCGCNTTATGTGCTTGAGAAAATCGAACGCTATCTGAAGGCTGATGATGTCGANCTTTATCTCAACGCCATATCCAATATCGGNGGNTTCGGCGACNGGCACACGCATGAGAATCAGGCGGTGCAGCTCTCAGCCCTNATCGACCGTCTGACAGATTACAGCTCCGTCAGCACGATTCTNCCCTGCGACGCCTATGGCGATGCGGGAGCTCAGGCTAANTTGTTCGGCGATCTGGAAGAGGGTCGGTCGATCGTGAATTATTTCGGTCACGGCGCCCCCTATAAGCTCAATCAATCGGGCAATTTCTTCAAATTGTCGGATGTCTACCGACTGCGGAATGTCCGCCTCCCCTTCATTTCATTCGCCGGCTGCTCCCTCTCTGTNACCGACNGGGGCTACCGCGGACTTGGCGAGGCCCTTGTGCTCGATACCCCCTATGGAGCCATCGGCACCATGCTCGCCACCCGCGAGACATGGTCGGGGGAGAATGCNGTATATTTCGACACTTTCTTCAACGCTCTTTTCCGCGACGGCACCGACATCTCGGCGCCACGTCATTCCAATCCTCCGACAATCGGNGAGGTCTATGCCACTGCCAAAAGCCGCGTCAGCAGCAACAATGAGCTGGCCTATCAGCTCATCTGCGATCCGGCGCTTACGCTCCCCATCGTCACCCGCAGCATTCATTTCGAGGACCTCACCCCTGAGCTGACCGTAGGGGGGCGTGTCAGGGTCAGCGGNTATATCGCCAAAGCCGACGGAAGCGGNGAAATCGANNATGAATTCNACGGCAAGGTCTCGCTGCGCCTTATGCAGCCCGTGCAGACCCTTATCTCGCAGGATCTATGCACNGGNNCNTCNGATGATNCGNTCCGCTTCCAGGTGGCCGACCGCCAGTTCTCGATGGCCGTCGGGGAGGTGGACGGCGGCTATTTCTCGGTNGAGATGNTGGTGCCGGCCGATGCCGGGGAGNATGTCGGACAGACTTCCCGCATTCATGCCACGGCATGGTCATCCCATATGCGCACAGCCGCCGGNGGNCTCGTCACCGGCACNTTGCGCCGTGGCGACAACGACCTGACGGCATCCGACAATTATCCCCCGATAATAGAGCATATACGNTTCGACCCCGAAAGCCTTGAACTCCATGTGCGTGTATCCGATGACGTCGCCCCCTCGATGGTGCAGTCGTCGCTCAANCCGGCTTTCCGGCTTAATCTCGACGGGCATGATATCCGCTCCGGCGCCGATACCCCCTTCATCCCCTCCGCCGATGGCCGCACATANGAGAAGAGCATCCTTCTCCCCGACCTCACATGGGGTGANCATAGGGCGCAAGTCTCCGTGCGCGACGCGGCAGGCAACGTNGCCTCNGCCGAGACCACATTCACCTATCATCCCGGNGGCGCCGACCTCTTCCTCCGGCTCAGTGCCCCCGCAGTGGCGGAAAGTGTGGTCATAACCCCGGCAAGCGCGATGCCCGAGAATGTGGAGTTCGTTGTCCTTGCCGACGACGGCGAGGAGCTGCTGCGCCGCCCCTTCCCGGAAGCCGGTCTCGAATGGGATGCCACCGATGCCGCCGGCCGGCGTCTNCCCCCGGGCCTTTACAAGGTATATGTCATCCAGAGGGAGGGAGCCTTGCGCAAGTCGCATTCCGACCCTCTGCCCCTCGCGGTGATAGGGCAATAATTTCCACTTTTTCAAGTTATATAATCAGGATTACCGCCTCCGGAGCTATCCGGGCGGAATCCTGATTACTTTTTTACTTTCCGACATGAACAGCAGCAGACGATTTTTCACCCTCGTGATTCTCGCGGCGGCTATCCTTCCGATGATGGCTGCCGGGGAAAACGACATCAAGGATAATGATTTCAACCCGGTCAATACCGGCGTGACCACCCTGAGTATCACTCCGGATGCGCGCGGTTCGGCCATGGGTAACCTCGGCGCGGCCACCGACCCCGACATGAACTCTCAGTTCTGGAATCCGTCGAAGTATGCCTTCGCCTACTCTACCGGCGGACTCTCCATATCATATACCCCCTGGCTCCGCAAGATCGTCAATGATATCTTTCTGGCCAACATCGCCGGATACTGGAAACTGGGNGGAGGCGACAATCAGGCTCTCTCGGCCTCTTTCCGTTATTTCTCTCTCGGCGAGGTCTCNATGAGCGATTATGGCGCGGGCGACGGCGGCGTGATGCAGACTATCAATCCCTATGAGTTCGCTTTCGACGTCGGCTACTCGCGAAAACTATCCGAGAAGTTCTCGATGGGCGTCGTGCTCCGCTATATCCTCTCCGANCTCTCATATGAGGATNCCTACTCCGGCGAGACNAATACGGCCGCCTCGGCCTTCGGCGCCGATATCTCCGGCTATTTCGTGACGTATCCCATGGTNGGNCGCAACGAGTGCCAGTGGTCCTGGGGATTNGATATAAGCAATATCGGCTCCAAGGTCAGCTATGACCATGGAGCGACTTATGCCTTCCTGCCGACGAATCTGCGCCTCGGCACGAATTTCATGTTCCCTCTCGCCGATTATCATACCCTCTCCCTCGGCCTTGACCTCAACAAGCTCCTTGTCCCGACAAAACCNCGTCTGAAGGATTACGAGGATACCGTCGAAGGGCAGCAGGCCTATGATGAGGCTCTCGAGAAATGGGAGACNATGTCGCCCATCTCCGGTATTTTCAAGAGTTTCTCCGATGCCCCGGGTGGATTTGCCGAGGAGCTTAAGGAAATCAATGTCTCTTTCGGCGGCGAATATGCCTATAATCAGCAGTTCTTCGTGCGCGCGGGCTACAATTATGAGAATGCCTCCAAGGGTGGACGCTCCTACTTCGCCTTCGGTGCAGGTTTCTCTCTCAATGTGGTGCAGCTCGATGCCTCATATATGCTNGCCACCGCCCAGAGCTCTCCCCTCGACCAGACCCTGCGTTTCACTCTGACATTCGATATGGATGGNCTTCAGGATCTCCTGGGACGCCGCCGCAGATAATTTGTAAGTACCCGCTATGGAATGCAATATAAGGATAGGCAACGGCTTTGACGTTCACCGGCTCGTCCCCGACCGTGAACTTTGGATATGCGGCATACGCATCGATCATTCTCTCGGACTCCTCGGCCACAGTGACGCCGATGTGGCTATCCACGCTCTCTGCGATGCCATCCTCGGCGCTCTCGCGCTGGGCGANATCGGCAAGCTCTTCCCTGACTCCGATCCCGCCTACAAGGGAATCGACTCCAAGCTGCTGCTGGCCCGCGTGGTGCGTCTCGTCGGCGACATGGGCTGGAGCATCGGCAACGCCGATATCACCATCATGGCCGAACGCCCGAAGTTCCGNCCCCATATCGACGCCATGCGCGAGTCGCTGGCCGGAGTGATGGCGATTGGCTCCGACCGCGTCTCTGTCAAGGCCACGACTACCGAGAAACTCGGTTTTACCGGACGTGAGGAGGGTATCGCCGCCCAGGCCTCAGTGCTCCTTTTCAAATAATCTCCACTATGAATTCCGATATTTTTTCTTTCGAAGCCGATAATATTNCCGACGAGGCCNTGANNGATTCCGCGCCGGCGACCNCGGANTCCCNGGATTCCGCATCCGGNCCCGACAACGATATCGAGACTCCNCCCCTTATCGAGACCGACTATAACGACGACGCTATCCAGACGCTGGAATGGAATATCCATATCCGTCGCCGTCCGGGTATGTATATCGGTAAGTTGGGCGACGGTTCTCATCAGGAGGATGGCATCTATGTGCTTACGAAAGAGGTGATNGACAACTCTATCGATGAGTTCAATATGGGCGTCGGCAAGCGGATAGATATCACCGTCGAAGATGACGGCACGGTCACCGTGCGCGACTACGGACGCGGCATCCCTCTCGGCAAAGTCAAGGAGGTGGCGTCGGAAATCAACACCGGCGGCAAATTCGACAGTAAGAATTTCCAGAAATCCGTCGGCCTGAACGGTGTCGGTCTGAAAGCGGTCAACGCGCTCTCNACCGAATGCACCGTCTGCTCCTTCCGCGATGGCAAGATGGTGCGCGTCAGCTTCGAGCAGGGTTATCTGCGCGANCATACCGACCAGCTCCCCTCCTCCGAACCTAACGGCACCATGGTGAAATTCCGCCCCGATCCNGAGCTCTTCACCAACTATAAGTTTAATCTTGATTTCCTTGAGACGATGGTCAACAATTANACCTACCTCAACACGGGGTTGGCCATCTATTTCAACGGCAAACGTTATATATCGCGCCATGGGCTGGAGGATCTGCTGAAGGACCGCCTCACAGCCGAACCCCTCTATCCCCTCATCCATCTGAAGGGGGAGGATATCGAGGTGGTGCTGACCCACACCGACCAATACGGCGAGGAATACTATAGCTTCGTCAACGGCCAGAATACGACTCAGGGTGGCACGCATCTGACGGCATTCCGCGAGCATGTCACACGCACCATCAAGGAGTTCTCCGGAAAGGGTTATGAATTCTCNGATATCCGCAACGGCATGGTGGCCGCCGTCGCCGTGCGTGTGCAGGAACCGGTATTCGAGTCGCAGACGAAAACGCGTCTCGGCTCCAACAAGATTTCTCCCGAGGAGGATGCGATCACGGTCAATAAGTTTGTCGGCGACTTCATAAAGAAGGCTCTCGACGATTATCTCCATAAGCACACGGATGATGCCGATGTCATGCTCCGCAAGATCGCNGCCACCGAGAAGGAGCGNAAGGCGATGTCGGGCGTGGCGAAGATGGCGCGCGAGAAGGCCAAGAAGGTAAGCCTCCACAATGAGAAACTGCGCGATTGCCGCTGGCATTACAACGACAATCTATCCCAGAACGCGAAGGAGGACCGCCGCGACGAGTCGTCGATATTTATCACGGAGGGTCTTTCGGCCACCGGCACCATCACCAAGGTGCGCAACGCCGCCACCCAGGCTGTCTTCTCTCTGCGAGGAAAGCCGCTCAACGCTTTCGGCATGACGAAGGAGGTGGTCTATAAGAATGATGAGTTCAATCTCCTTCAGGCGGCTCTCAATATCGAGGATGGCATCGAGGGTCTGCGCTACAATAAGGTCATAATCGCCACGGATGCCGATGTCGACGGTATGCACATCCGTCTNCTCGTCATCACCTTCTTCCTGACTTTCTTCCCCGACCTCGTCAAGAAGGGTCACCTATATATTCTTGAGACCCCTCTTTTCCGTGTGCGCAACAAGAAGACCGTGCGCCGCTCGGCAGCGAAGGGTAAGAAAAAGGAGAATCCCTCAGGCGAGAAGGATAGCTATTACTGTTATACCGATGAGGAGCGGGTGGCGGCCATCGAGAAATTCGGAGCCAACGCTGAGATTACCCGATTCAAGGGTCTCGGTGAAATAAATGACGTGGAGTTCGCCGATTTCATCGGNCCGGAGATGCGTCTGGAGCAGGTGAAGCTCAATCGCGACGACACGGTCGAGAAGCTCCTTGAATTCTATATGGGCAAGAACACCATGGACCGTCAGAACTTTATCATCGACAATCTTGTCATAGAGGAGGAACCGGAGTTATGAAGGCTTTCTTCGCAGGTAGTTTCAATCCCTTCACGAAGGGTCACCTCGATATCCTGGCCCGGGGGCTGAGGTTGTTTCCCGAGGGTGTGGTCATCGGAATCGGTTTCAACGAGCATAAGACCGACCCTGCCTCCGCCGATGCAGTGGCATCGGAATTGAGAGAGCTTTTCGACGGTGTGAAGGGTGTGGAGGTCGCCCCTTATTCGGGTCTGACGGTCGATGCCGCCCGAGCCGCCGGGGCCGGAGTGCTGTTGCGTGGATTCCGCAACGCTATCGACGCCGAGTATGAACGCACTTTGGCCGACGCCAACCGCCTTGTGGGGGGGATGGACACGGTGCTCCTCCCCTCCCGGCCGGAGCTGTCTCCGGTGTCGTCATCCCTCGTGCGCGAGCTTCGCAACAACGGCCGCGACACATCGCGTTTCATCCCCACTCAGGAGGAATGCCGGCGCGCATGTTGCGCCGATTCCTCCGCAATCCCTGACATATTTATCTGACTACAATGATTAAATCAAGATATATCTCTTTTCTGCTCCCCACCCTCCTGCTTGTCTGCGCCGGAGTGGCGGGGGCTTTCCGTCCCGACACTCCCGAACAGAAGCTTCTCATCGCCCATCAGGCCATCTCGAAGCTTTATGTGGATTCGGTAGATAACGACAAACTCGTCGAGGATGCGATCCGAGGGATGCTGGAGAAGCTGGATCCCCATTCATCATATTCCAATGCCGAGGAGACCAAGGAACTCAATGAACCCCTGCAGGGGAATTTCTCCGGCATCGGCATCACATTCAATATGAGTTCCGACACGCTCTATGTCATTCAGACCGTGGCCGGCGGCCCCTCGGAACGTGTCGGCATCCTTGCCGGCGACAGAATCATTGAGGTCAACGACACTGTCATCGCCGGGGTGAAGATGAAGAATTCCGACATTATGAAGCGTCTGCGCGGCCCGAAGGGGACGGTGGTAGATGTGAAAGTTCTCCGCATCGACGGCGGTGCTATCCCGGATACAATCGATTTTTCCATCACTCGCGCCGATATCCCTATCTATAGTGTCGACGCGGCTTATATGGTCGATGCCCGCACGGGGTATATCCGCATCAACCGTTTCGCTGCCGAAACGGCCAAGGAGGTGCGCGACGCTCTGCGCAATCTTAAGAAGGAGGGGATGCAGCAGCTCATCCTCGATCTCACCGACAACGGCGGCGGCTATCTTCAGGCAGCCGTGGAGCTCCTCGGTGAATTTCTTGAGCCNGGCTCTCTCGCGGTATATACGGAGGGCCTCAACTCCCCGCGCTTCGATGCCTTCGCCCATGCGGGGGGAAGCAAACCCCTCTTCCCTGACGGTCGGCTGGTGGTGATGGCCAATCAGTATTCGGCCTCCGCCTCGGAGATTACGTCGGGCGCGATCCAGGATCACGACCGTGGTCTCATCGTTGGGCGGCGCACATTCGGCAAGGGTCTCGTGCAGCGTCCCATTCCCATGCCCGACGGCTCTATGATTCGACTGACCGTGGCGCATTATTACACACCCACGGGGCGCGACATTCAGAAACCTTATGAACTCGGCGACGAGGAGAGCTATCGCCGCGATATTCTCGACCGTTTCGACCATGGCGAACTGATGCACGCCGACAGTATAAAGAGAAATGACTCCACCGTATATCTCACCACCCGTCTTCAACGTCCCGTCTACGGCGGGGGTGGCATCACGCCTGATTCCTTCGTCGCCCTCGACACCACGGAATACACCAAGTATTACCGCAATGTCATGGCCAAGGGGCTTATCAACCGATATGCCATATCCTATGTCGACGCTCACCGCAAGGAATTGCGTAAGCTCTATAAGAGCGACGATGCCTTTGTCAAGGGCTTCGAGGTGACTGATGAGATGGTGGCTGACCTGCGTGCCATGGCCGACAAGGAGGGTGTGGAATTCGATGCGGATCAGTATCAGCGTTCCCTCCCGCTATTCAAGATGATTCTGAAGGCTCTCATCGGGCGTGATATCTATGATAACGCCACATACTTCAAGGTGTGGAACCGCCATGACCCTATCTTCAATGAGGCCTATCGTCTTATTAATTCATCCGATTATAATACCCTGTTGACATCTCCTGAATAACGATGAAATTACGTCACGTCCCGATTCTGCTCGCCGCTTGCGTGAGCCCGGCGGTTGCCTCAGCGCAACACGCCGGTCCGGATTCCGCCGATGACAATGATATCTATGAATACTGCCGCCGTCTGGCCGAACATCGCCGTGATTCGGTCGAGGCCATCCTCCGCGCCGCATCCCTGACTCCGGATTCGGTCGTGGCGGAGCAGTATGCCCGGCGCACAATCTTCCCTTGGATGCCTAAGGTCTACAGCGGCTTCCGGCGCATTTACCCGGTCGAGATTCCGATGCCCGTCACGCGTTTCCGTATGCGGGCCTGTGATCCCGCGCAGGCCGACCGCTACGCCGGGATACTCTATTCCGAACCGACCCACGCCGAAGACCTCGAAGAGGGTGACGAGTTTCTGAGCATCGCCGCCAACGACACTCTTATCACCTCTCCGCGACCATATATCGAATGGCCGGATGAGGAGATACCCGCCGGAGAGGAGGCCGCCTGGGAGGCTTATATCGAGCCATGGACCTATACCACACCCGAATGGCTTCAGGTGGCCGCCCGGCGCCAGCGCATGGAGGCGGATTTCCAATATCTCATGATGGTGGGGAATCCCCTCGATATCGATTATCTGCAATGGCAGCTCCCGAAGAAACCGAAGCTGAAGGATGACAGGATGACGTATTCGGAGTTTATCCTGTCGCAGTTTCTGCCCCCCGTGGATTCATCGGAGGCGGTGCTCCCGGAGATGGAGATGGGCAAGGTGCACTGGCTCCATAAGGTCGGGGCCGGCCTTCAGTTCTCGCAGGCGTTCATATCCGCCAACTGGTATCAGGGGGGGAATGATCACCTCGCCCTCCTGTTCAATTTCAACTGGGATGTGGCTCTCAACACCGTCTATCACCCCAACCTGATGTTCACGAGCAGCTTATCCTATAAGCTTGCCGTCAATTCCAATCCCAAGGAGGCGCTTCATCGATATTCGATTTCGCAGGATCTTCTCCAATACAACCTCAAGGCGGGTGTGAAGGCATTCAAGAAGTGGTTCTATTCATATAACCTTCAATTCAAGACCCAGATTTTCAATTCTTTTCCCGCCGATTCCTATAACCTCGGGGCGGCTTTCCTCTCTCCGGCTGATCTTAACATGGGTCTCGGTATGACCTACGCCACTGAGGCTCTCAAGGGGAAACTCAAGCTCTCGGCCTCAATATCCCCTATNTCCTATAATCTGAAGGCNTGCGCCTTGAATAAGATCGACCCCACGCTCTTCAATATCCTCCCGGGCCATCATACCCGCAGTGAGATAGGTTCGAACGGCGAGCTGACCCTCCTCTGGGATATCACTCCCAATATCAACTGGAAGTCGCGTCTCTTCCTCTTCTCCGATTATCATTATTTTCAGGCTGATTGCGAGAATACGCTGACATTCAATATCAACCGTTTTCTTTCGACGCAGCTCTACGTGCATCCCCGATATGATTCTTCGGCTGATTTCGGCTCGACTTCCTGGCATTACTGGCAGTTCAAGGAGATTTTGAGTTTCGGCCTTAGTTATTCATTCTCCACGGCCCCTTAATTTCCATCTCTTCCCGATTTCCACAATATCTCAGATTTATGTGTCGCCTCCTGCTTCCGCTTCTCTTCATGCTACTTATGCCCTTCGGCGCACTATCCGGGAATCCCGCATCCCCGGCTTCCATCCTCTCCTCATTCCGCGACCGTGACGAGGCGCAGCGTATGCTCGGAGGCTTGCCGCTGCATGATATCGAGGGTATATGGGAGTATCCCGCCGATGAGGCGGCTGTGGCGATTCTTCGCGATGAACGTGCCAAGGGTAGGTATCTCATCCTTTGGGTGGAGGGGGTGGATTGCCGTCTCTATCCCGGACGGGAGCTGGGATGGATCGAGTCCTCCCCCGA
>JAAVDV010000011.1 GCA_014801595.1 Bacteroides sp. | reverse complement strand
GAGTTGATGAAGGAATNTANGGCACTACATATTGGTTGCCATATTCNATAACCGGCATATCATCAATGGCNACNATTTCGGTTCCNCNNNGNACNCCTTTNTGANTNTATTCATCAGAATANACTTCGGTAACGANAACCTTATCGCCGATTCTCTTNTGACTNANNGGTGCATAAGTTACATCGGCACTGAACCCTATGCTTGTATGACCGTCTTTCAGCAGATTGGCGAACAACTGCAGTTTGTCGCTGAATTCTTCATCGGTCTGCGTGTTAACNAGNTNAGGAAGTTCNGCNCGGCAAATACTGTCATAGTTCTGCGCGAATTTGCCGTATCCGGCAAAATTGTATTTCACTTCCGATGCGAAGCGAGTTGCGATTGCAGCCTTTTGATAAGGCGTTAAATCGTTCTTTGCACAAGCACTCTGAGTAGGTGCTAATACAAATAAGATTGTGGCTAAAAAGCTCACGAGGATTTGAATTGGATGTTTGCTCATACGTGTAATTTTTGATGCAAAATTACTCCAATTGGCGCGCATGACAAACTACAACGCCTTACATTTCCCGATGTAAGGCGTTGATATTCAATAGGAATAAATTATATTTTCTAACATTATCCAACAGATGCATGATTTACTCAAAATATTGGAGATATTCGGCTTTTCGAGGNGTNTCACTCTTTGAAATGGCTGATTTCAGGCGAGACTTATATACATATAGNTTCCTTATTTCGGTATCGGAAAAAATACTTATAGCCTGTAAGGAAAATCCACAGAACAGATACAATGCAATTTTGTATTGTGCCGGAGACATTTTAGGAAAATCAGTCTTGAAATGCACCATAAGATTATTCTTGTAGCCATTAACTATCTCTGTAAGTTCATCAATGGCTTCTTTAGTTCCGAANTTAGACAATGCTCTCTTTACTTCTGAATAGACCCTTTTTTGTTCTTGTCGCGTATCTTTACACTCAAAGTAAGTCGATGCGAGACCATCTATTAGATTGAATCGAGTTTTGAAAAGTTCGGNAACCCTTATAGACATATCATTATTCCGATTGTCGCTTTTGAATAGATTATCTTGNAGGCTTTCTATTTTAAGTATGTCGTTTTCATGTTCAAGCCGGAGAAGTCGGTTTCGTTTTTTAAGGAAAATATATATCGCTCCTGCTNCAACGACAGTTAATAAGGTAATTAGTATTGCGAAATATGCACGNTTGCGAGCCTTTGATGCCTCAAACCAAGCCTGCCGTGTGGCTGAATCGTATTTTATGTTCAAAGCGAGACTACTCTCCTCAAGTTGCCGTTCTTCTGATATATTATATGCAGCGACGGTTCGCAAGCTATCAATTCTTTCGAGTTCCTGCTTGCGACCCATTTTTTCGAGGATAGCATATTCAACNTTGCGGCAAAGGTATTCATCCGAATTATTGTGAGGAAGTGCNTTTGCTTGTTGAATCAATATATATGCACTGTCAAGTTCATTTATGTGCCAGAAAGCACGNGCCCAGTGAGCCAGTGTATTGGCTGAAATATCAGTGCCATCATATATTGAATGCCATATATCAATTGCTTTTGCTGACTGCCCNTCTTCATCATAATGNCGTGCCAATTGGTCCAGAAAATATATCTTNTATCTATCAGGAGCATTAGCCATGACCTCTGGTTGCATTGCAATCAGAGAATCAAGTGCTGTCTTATAATCTCTATCCACACANTAGGCTCCAACAATAGCCATGCGTGCGTCTCTAATTTTCGATTGCCACTTTAAATCTCTGAATATTTCAAGAGATTTGTCCGCGTAATATTTGCTTACTATTCCGTTAAANCCTTGCTCATAGACTTTTGACAAGAAGAAATATATTATTCCAAGNTCTGGTTGATCGTCGGATTGGATAGCCAGAAATTCCGCGTCCTTAAGCAATTCAATACGAGCTACAGGATCACCTAAGCGATGTGCTTCAGCTGATTTCACAATCAGCCATTTTATCCCGTCATTNTCAAAATCGTTAGCAAATACATTGTCCCCTTCTGCAATACCGGCAGAGTCAATGGGTACCTGNTTTCCATAAATAAGCTGCGTATATAAAAACAACAACNCTTGTCGTGCTATTTGCTTCTTTGACATGTGAGTTGTATCCATTTGCACCAATAAGGAAACTGCGGAATCAGGGTGCTCAATAATCAATGCTTCCGCTTCTGAGAGTTGCTTTTCTGCATTAGTATTTGAGCATGCACAATGAATGCACACAAAGCCTATAATCAAAAGTACTTTTAAAAATGAGNAAATACATTTTTGATACGATAACAAGGTGAGGATTCTATTTTTTATACCTATATATTTAGAACTCAAATAGCCAAAAGNATTAATTGGCTCACCCTTGCGACAAAGATACTCATCTTTTTTCAGCGACACGAGTTTGCNACGGCTCTCTATTAAGTCATGCCGGAATTGAAGGTCAAGCCTCTCAAGGNGTGTGTTGAAGTGNCGTTTCATGGTGCAAAGTTACTAAAAAATTCCGACATATAAAAAGTGTATAGCTCTGACAATTAGCTATGTATTTGANCGAGTTGCTGATTGTAGTGCCACTGAGAAAAGNAGCCCNAAAATCCNTGCCGTTACGTTGCTGAATGGTACGGATTTTTTAGATTGGACAAGGATCGGGATAGTGGTTCTCACGAATATGTGAAGGTCACTATTNTTACATACACATCAAGGGTTACCNACGACCCTCAAATAAGGGCNNGAATCATCTTAGGGATTGAATCCTAACCAAATNACCCTAAAACAGATTATTTAAGGGTANTTTTTGATATATCATTATAGACAATCGGTAAAGCACGATAGATTGGAGTCTTTTGAGGAGTAAGGTAAATCACTTTGAATTTTGGAAANCCATTCACCAATCGAAGAGCATCGTTGTTGATAGCCTCATTCTTTGCNGCTTTAATTATNGATGCATCNGAAACCGAGCCATCCGGATTGATGAAGAATCTGACAACGACTCTTTCTTTTGCTCCATNAGGAATCACCTGGTTTTCTTGTATATACTTTATCATATCCATATCGTTGCCTTTCCCATCATTAAATAAGACGAGAGGGTCGGTATTGATAAAATAATCCAGTTTAGTGTTTCTGATTGAATCTGCTATTTCGGTGGGGTATTCAACAAATACAGCGCGATTTCCGTAATCATCATCCTTAACTTTCAAATCAATGATTTTATCATAAGGTATGTCATCAAGATTGTATTTCCCAAACCACGGATACCATTCACCATTTACATAGATAAAGGGTCCAGGACCATTTTCATAATATAGCCATTGCGGATCCATAGTTGGTTTTATTCATTCAACGGGATTTCCGATTAATACTGTATCAATCGTGTCAAGGGCTATTGTTGGAACAGCAGTTATGTCATTTGCTTCTTTATTATTGCTTGACAAAGAGTTGATTTTTGATGTATGGCAAGCAGGAAACGAAATTAATAGCGAAGATATTGCGATGAAAAATACATAGCGAAATTTGCCGTTTAATTTATTAATGGCCTTTGATGTCAAATGATTTCTCATTATTCGTGTCATAATCAATTTGGTTAAGATGACCAACTACTTAACAAATTGACAATATATATGTATTTGAGTTTTATTATTTTTGGAGAAAAGGATACTCGCACAAAAAAAGGGAGCTTCCATATGGAAGCTCCCTTTTTTTCATGAGGAAGTATGTCTTAGAGTATTACCTTCTTGCCTGCGATGACATAGAAACCACGCGGGAGATCGATATAGTTACGCCCGACGTGAAGTGTCTCTCTCTGCATACGGCCATCCGCACTGACAATCATCACCGAGCAGGCTTCCGGAGTCTCCACTACGGCGCGTCCGGAATTAGCCCATACCTTGATGCGTGAGTCTGCGACTACGCTGACGCTCGTCAGGATGTCGCCGGTGTGACCGGTGGCAGTGTAGACACCACCGTTGACGAAGCCGAGGTTGGCCGTCTGAGTGCCGCTGCCGTTATTGAAGATAACCATCAGCTTCGGATTGGCATCCGTCACGACGCATGAGAACTTGTAGTAACCGCTCTCCGGATCGATAGAGAGTCGCTGACCGGGCCATGAGCCGCCGGTGTAGTTCTTATCACCGTTATTCTCATCCCATACCCAGGTGTAAACCTGATCCCAGTTGGAATCACTGTTATCGAAGAACACTGTGTATGTACCCGGCTCTACGGGAATTATCGGATCATCCTCGATTTCACCGGCGCCCTCGATAGTCTTCAGGTAGCCTGAAGCTGAATAATAACCACCGTTGACGAAATCGAAACCATCCTTGCTGCACTGGTCGTTGCCGCTATTACTGAATATGATCTTTGTGCCTGCGGGTATCTT
Source organism: Bacteroides sp. (assembly GCA_014801595.1). Classification (GTDB taxonomy): domain Bacteria; phylum Bacteroidota; class Bacteroidia; order Bacteroidales; family Muribaculaceae; genus Lepagella. The sequence goes on along the minus strand of JAAVDV010000011.1, from coordinate 116,357 downwards.
GCCTGAGCCGGTGTAGGTCCACTTATAGACGTTGTTGCCGAGATAAGTGAGATTCTGGCCGGGCCATGAGCCGCCGGTATAGTTATCGGAATTGCTCCATATCCATGCTGTCACGGGATTCCATGACTCATGCTCGAAGAATACGGCCTGCTCACCCTCCTCCATAGCCGGAGCGATAGGAGTCTCGGGTTCCACACGGTCGCCGCCGACCTGTCCGCCGCCGCCACCGCCGACATTCGGTTTCTCGGTCCATGTCTCATCGGGCATAGTCTCGTCAGGCCACTCCACGAATGTATCCGCAGCCGGAGCCGAAGCATAGAGATATTTGCCATCTACACCCACCTTGCCGGGAGCCTTCGTCTTGTCGGTGTCGAGCACATATACACGCAGATTACCCTTGCCCGAGCATTTGGCGGTGAGTTTGCCGTCGGTTACGTTCTGCACATCGCCGGTCACGGCATCGACATACCGACCGTTGAGAACACCTGTGAATGTGGCATCGCCGCTCATTGCAACGAGTACATAGGAATCCGTATTGGCATCGGTGTAACGGCGCTTGAAAGCGAACGTGCCCGAACAGCCCTCATTGCTGTACTGACCCTTGCGGAGCGCGGGGACGGCTGCGCGAATCTTATTGAGTCGCTGGATGTGGAGCGCGAGTGGATAGCTCAATGTCGACGCCAGGTTGCCTGTGGCATTCGAGTAATCGGCGAAGTCATTGACCGTCACGTCTCCCTCGATATAGCCTCCGAAATATGCACGGCCCGTATCCTTGAGGGCGAGGATAGCACCCTTGTCAATATCCTTGCCTTTCTGGAATTCCACCTCCGAGCCATAATAGATACAGGGTATGCCGCGGAATGTGAACATCAGCGAGAGATTCTCGGCCCAAGTCTGCTGCGAACCCATGAAACGATAGTTGCTGTCGGGGGCATAGTCGTGGGAATCCACATATACCACATTGTAGGTGGCGTCATTATAGAGATAATCCTGACTGCGCACACCGTATGCACCGGATGCGGAATTGAAATTCCAGTGCATGGCGAAGTCGATCACGCTCAGACCGGAGAAGTCGGAATGGTCGGGCGCATGATAGGTGTTGCCGTCGAGGGTGGCATTGTCGCTCTTGCGGAGGATACTTGCCGAATGACCCATATCATCCTTGGCGCTCTGAAGCACGGAATCCCAGTTGGTGTGGCCGGAGACAGTGAAATAGTCCTGCGAGCCCTCATCCTGCGTCGGAATCGCCACTACATCGTCCCATGACTCGGGATTCATATCCCAGGGATAATCCTTATTCTCTTTCCAGGTGTAATAGCAGGGGGAGCAGTTATAATTGTCGCCACGGTAAATCACCTCCATGGAGCGGGCGCAGACCTCACCGAACATGAAGAAGGGTGTGTTGCCACGTTTCTTCTTCGCCTCGGCAGACTCGGAAGCCTCGATAAACTGCGGGAGGAACATCTTGTTGAAAGCCAGACGCGGAATATGACCGGCCGTATCGATACGGAATCCGTCGACACCCATCTTGATGAAGCGGGAGTAGCAATCGACGAGATAATTCGTCACGGTGGGATGCTCCGTGTTGAGATCGACGCAGTCGCCGGCAATCTGTCCCCACCAGCGTGAGGGATCATCCCAGTCAAACCATGCCTTGTGATGCCAATAGTTGTGAGAGTCACGGTTGGTGAAGTCGGAGTTCTTCATCATTGCCAGACGTGTGCCATACTGGTCGGCCGGTTTCATCGAGGGATAGTTCTCGGGGAGCTGGCCACCCTCGGAAGCGGGCACGACGAGCATTGAGGCGTTGATGTCGGCGAGGTCCTGCGAGTAATCCTTCTTGAACATCTTGCAAAGCGTATCCTCTCCGAAGTTGCCCGTATGTTGAAGCACTATATCGAGAATGAGTTTCATTCCACGCTTGTGCACTTCATCGATGAGTGTCTGGAAAGCGACGTCTGCGCCTGCCGCATCAGCATCTTTCGATACATACCGGTGGTCGATTTTCGAGAAGTCCATGGCATGGTAGCCGTGGTAATCGAGGCCGGATCCATTCTCCACAATCGGAGTGATCCAGACGGCGGTAAAGCCGAGTGCCTTGATGTAGTCGAGTTTGTCGATGAGTCCCTGGAAGTCGCCGCGCCATTCGGGGTCATTGATGTTGTTGACGCCATCCCAGCANTAGACGTTGTTGTTGGGGTCACCATCATAGAATCGCGTGGTCATCGCGAAATAGATGGTTTCATCGCGGAAGTCGGTGCGGTCNCCCACGAAAGTGGCAGCCGACGCCGTCATGGCCATCGAGGCCANGATTGATCCTGCGATCAAGCCTTTGAGTGGATTCATTAGAATGTAAGGTTATTTATTAGTTAAGTATTATTCNCTGTCAAACAGCGGTTTAGCTCAGAAAAAATACGAAATCCGGTGTATACTTCCGGAATTACGGCTTAAAATTAATAAAATTTTACGAAAGAATCGTAATCNATGGGTGAAAAAACCATTTTTAATGTTTAATGACAGGCCCTCTCCCACCATTTCTTGCTGAAGGGGGGGGGGATAAACGACATCCGCCGACGATCTCTGNGGATCACCGGCGGATGTGATGTAGTCTTTTTTATCGACCGTGGCGTGGCTGCTCTTACTTCTTCGAGCGGTTGCCGTAGCGGCTNCGGAACTTGTCGACGCGACCTGCGGTGTCGACGAGCTTCTGCTTGCCTGTGAAGAAGGGGTGGGAAGCGGAGGTGATCTCAAGCTTCACGAGGGGATATTCCTTGCCGTCGACCTCGATAGTCTCACGGGAAGCCACTGTTGAACGGGTGATGAAGATTTCGTCGTTAGACATATCTTTGAACACCACTTCACGGTAGTTGGAGGGATGGATGTCTTTTTTCATCTCTAATTTTTTCTGCAGTTAAAAATTATTGTTTTTGCGGTCGTTCCGACGTCGGCCACCCTTGCGGAAGCTTGCCCGGGAAACCCGATGCCGTCGCGCCCTTGAAGCGTAGCAGGTCGCGATCCCACTACAATCGGCCTGCAAAGTTACTAAAAATTCGGCAAACAACCAAATTTTCAACACATCTTGTGGGATAAGCCGTTAGAGCTTATCCCATAAAGCATAGTATGATAAGCTGCGCCACGATGACGCGCATAAACATCGTCAGAGGATATACCGTGGAGTAGGCCACGGCCGGCGAGTCGTTGTTGGCAACCTTGTTGGCATAGGCCAGNGCNGGNGGATCGGTGTAGTTACCGCTCATCATACCGATGATGCTGAGATAGTTCATCTTGTATTTGCCNCGCGCTATGAGCCCCACGATAAGAAGCGGGATGAATGTGATNAGGAANCCATAGCCCACCCATGTGGCACCCTGGAGGTTGAAGACCGTCTCCGCGAAATTCTCACCTGCCGCTATACCGACTGACGCGAGGAAGAGGCATATGCCTATTTCACGAAGCAACAGGTTGGCCGAGGAGTTGGTGTAGGTCACGAGGTGCATACGCGTGCCGTAGGCGCTGATAAGGATGGCCACCACAAGGGGGCCTCCGGCCAGACCGAGTTTCATCGGCACCGACATGCCGGGGAACTGGAGCGGAATGCTTCCGACAAGAATACCGAGGAAGATTCCGATAAACATCGTGATGAGGTTGGGCTCGTTGAGACGCTTCATGGAGTTGCCGAGCTTGGCCGCTACGGCGTTGATGTCGTCGAGCTTGCCTACTACCGTGATACGGTCGCCCATCTGCAGACGGATATTCGGAGAGGCAAGCAGATCGACGCCGGCACGGTTGATACGGGTGACGTTCAGGCCATAGGCCGTGCGCATATGAAGGGATCCGAGCTTCGCGCCGTTATACTCCGTCTTGGTGACGATGATTCTGCGCGAAACGATGGGGCCTTTCTCCACCTCCCAGTGCTTCTCCACCTTCGGGCCAAGGAAGCGGGTGAAGATTTCCTCATCCTGAATGGAGCAGATAATCAGCACCACGTCCCCCATCTCGATTTTGTCGTCGGCACGCGGATTTATCTCCCTGCCGTCGGCACGCTCGATGCGCGATACCACGAAATCAGCCGAAATGAGAGTGTGGAGCTTGCGGATATCGAGTCCGAGCACGAGTTCGTTGGTCACACGATATGTGGCACGATGAGGAGCCATAAGCGAGGCTTTCTTATCATCCTCCACCTCGGCGATTTCCTGATTGACATCCACCTTGAATACCTTCTTGATGATTATCATCGTCAGGATGATACCCACCACTCCGAGAGGATAGGCGGCAGCATAACCCATCGACATCTGCTGGCTGACGTTGTAGGCGTCATCATGAACCTGCAGCACCGTCTGCTGCGCCGCGCCGAGACCGGGGGTGTTGGTGACNGCGCCGCTCATGATGCCGACCATCTCTTGAATCGTGGTCGAGCCGTCGGCTCCCCCCTGACAGAAATAGATGACGAGCGTCACCACCACGTTCAATCCGATTCCGAGCAACGCAAGACCGTTCATGCGCATACCACCCTCCTTGAATGAGGAGAAGAAACCGGGACCCACCTGCATACCGATCGAGAAGATGAAGAGAATAAGACCGAATTCTCGCAGGAAATGAAGTGTGTCGGCCTGCACCGTGTAGCCGAAGTGACCCATCAGCAGCCCGACGAACAACACGAATGTCACACCGAGCGACACACCGAAAATCTTAATCTTGCCGAGATATATGCCGGCAAAAATCACAAAGGAGTACAACAGTATCGTGCTTGCGAGCGACACCGTGTGAGGCTTAATCAAATCTATTAGCCAATCCATATTGTTATTATTTTGAAGTTGATGGAATCTTTGTGGAATATTCCTTTTTTACCTGTAAGCCTCCGCCTGCAGACCCTCGCGGGAATGGACACGCGAATGAGACTGCAAAATTACACAAAATTTTCCTAACTTTGCATCTGCAATATGGCTTATTCACTCAGATTGCCATATTTTCTTCCTCCTCCACCCCTTCACTCCCTTGTGGAAACGTCATTATTTTATTATTTATAATATAAAATATGGAAAACAAAAAATTTCGCGCGGCTGTAGTCGGATTCGGCAATATCGGTCGCGCCGCGCTCGAAGCCCTATGTGAGGCTCCGGATTTTGAAGTGGCGGGCATCGTGCGCCGCAATCCCTCCGACCGCGCCGGTGTGCCCGGCGATATCAAGGTCGTCGGAGATATCCGCGATCTCGAAGATGTGGATGTGGCCATTCTCGCAGGGCCGACACGTCATATCGAGGAGCAGGCCAAACAGATCCTCGCTATGGGGATAAATACGGTCGACAGTTTCGACATACACTCGCAGATTCCCGCCCTCCGCTCCTCGCTCGACGCGACAGCAAAAGAATATGAGGCAGTCAGCGTCATATCCTCCGGATGGGATCCGGGAAGCGACTCGGTGGTGCGTGCTCTGATGGAGGCCATAGCCCCGAAGGGTATCACTTACACCAATTTCGGTCCCGGNCGTTCGATGGGCCACACCGTGGCCGTCAAGGCTATCGAGGGTGTGAAGGATGCTCTGTCGATGACAATCCCTCTCGGCACCGGCATTCACCGTCGTATGGTGTACGTCGAGCTTGAACCCGGCTACCTCCTCAACGATGTGGCCGCCAAAATCAAGGCTGATCCCTACTTCGCATCCGATGAGACTCATGTGATGGCCGTTGAATCGGTCGATGCTCTCAACGACGTGGGCCATGGCGTGAATATGGTGCGNAAGGGTGTCTCGGGACGCACCCATAACCAGATGCTGGAATTCGACATGAANATNAANAATCCGGCNCTGACGGGNCAGGTGCTCGTGTGTGTGGCCAGAGCCTCCATGCGTATGCTNCCCGGTTGCTATACGATGATCGAGATTCCGGTGGTCGATCTTCTTCCNGGCGACCGTGATGCCTGGATTGGCCGACTCGTTTAAATCANCCCCTTTGAATACATTGAAAGCGGGCAACCCGGTCAGGGTTGCCCGCTTCATCATTTATATGGCCGTCTGAATTTATTCCATCAGCTTGCGATAGCGGATGCGATGGGGAGTGTCGATGACACCGTCACGTTTCTTNCGGTATTCCTCATAATCAGAATAGGANCCCTCATAGAATGTGACCTTGCTGTCACCNTCGAATGCGAGGATATGCGTGGCGATTCGGTCGAGGAACCAACGGTCGTGGCTGACTACAACCGCGCATCCCGCGAAATTCTCCAGACCCTCCTCAAGCGCACGCAANGTNTTGACGTCGATGTCATTGGTGGGCTCGTCGAGCAGGAGCACATTACCCTCCTCTTTCAATGCCATAGCCAGGTGAAGACGGTTGCGCTCTCCGCCGGAGAGGACGCCGATTTTCTTCTCCTGATCGGCACCGGTGAAATTGAACTTCGAGAGATATGCGCGCGCGTTCATGTCGCGACCTCCCATTCGGAAACTGTCGACNCCNTGGGAGATTACCTCATATACGCTCTTCTCGGGTGNGNGGTCNNTGTGGNTCTGGTCGACATAGGCGATCTTTACGGTCTCCCCTACCTCGAAGTTACCCTTATCCTGCTTCTCAAGCCCCATGATGAGCTTGAACAGGGTGGTCTTGCCGGCGCCGTTGGGACCGATGACCCCGACTATGCCGTTGGGCGGGAGCATGAAGTTGAGTCCGTCGAACAGCACCTTGTCGCCGAATGCCTTGCCGAGATCTATGGCCTCGATCACCTTGTTGCCGAGACGCGGACCGTTGGGGATATATATCTCAAGTTTCTCCTCGCGGGCCTTCTGGTCTTCATTAAGCAGACGGTCGTAGCTTGAGAGACGCGCCTTTCCCTTTGCCTGACGGGCTTTAGGAGCCATACGCACCCATTCCAGCTCACGCTCAAGCGTCTTGCGGCGCTTTGATGCCTGCTTCTCCTCCTGGGCCATGCGCTTGGTCTTCTGGTCGAGCCATGAGGAATAGTTGCCTTTCCAAGGTATCCCCTCACCACGGTCGAGTTCGAGAATCCAGCCTGCCACATGGTCGAGGAAGTAACGGTCGTGAGTGACGGCTATAACCGTGCCGGGATACTGCTGGAGATGCTGTTCGAGCCAGTCGATAGATTCGGCGTCAAGATGGTTGGTAGGCTCGTCGAGAAGAAGGATATCGGGTTGCTGAAGCAGAAGGCGGCATAGAGCCACCCGACGGCGTTCGCCTCCGGAGAGTGTGGATATCTTCTGGTCGTCGGGGGGACAACGCAACGCATCCATGGCGCGTTCGAGCTTGTTGTCGATGTTCCAGGCATCGGTGGCGTCGAGTTTATCCTGAAGAGCCGCCTGACGGTTCATAAGCTGATCCATCTTCTCCGGATCCTCAAGCACCTCGGGATCACAGAACGCGTTGTTCACCTCTTCATATTCTTTCAGAAGCTGCATTATCGGAGCCACACCCTCCTGCACGACCTCAAGCACCGTCTTGTCGGGATCAAGTTTGGGTTCCTGTTCGAGGTAACCTACGGAGTATCCGGGGGAAAATACGACCTCTCCCTGATAGGATTTGTCGAGCCCCGCGATTATCTTAAGGAGCGTCGATTTTCCGCTGCCGTTCAGACCTATTATACCAATTTTGGCACCGTAGAAGAATGACAGATAGATATTCTTCAGAATCTGTCGCTGCGGGGGAATGACTTTGCTGACCCCCACCATGGAGAATATGATTTTCTTATCGTCGGCCATGGGATATCATTTCAGTTTGCGGGCGGCGGAGGTGCGGTAGCTGCACCGGACACGCCCGTGGGCTATGTTGTTGAGTTTATTGCGGATCATCTGCTTGCGTATCGGTGAGATATGGTCGGTGAAGACCTCTCCGAGCAGGTGGTCGAATTCATGCTGGATAATACGGGATGCGAAGCCGCGGAATTCCTCCTCGTGAGGCTGGAAATTCTCATCGAGCCAACGCAGACGCACATGCTCGTGGCGCTTCACATTCTCGCTGACTCCCGGCAGGGAGAGGCATCCTTCCGGACGGCTCACGGGATCCTCATCCTCGATGACCTCGAGTTCGGGATTGATGAGGACCATCTTGAAATTCTCACATTCCGGGAAGGTATCGGCCAACGGACTGCCGTCGATGACTATCAGGGCAATCGACTTGCCGATCTGTGGTGCGGCGAGGCCGACACCATCGGAGTTGTACATTGTCTCCCACATATTCTCGATCAGCTGTTTCAGATCGGGATAATCGGGAGTTATGTCCTCGGCCTCCTCGCGGAGTACGGGCTGGCCGAGCAGATATACGGGTAGTATCATTATGTTTTGAGTATCTTTTACAGTATGTTCTGACGCGACTGGAGCCAATCGGTGAGAATGATGACGGCGGCCGTCTTGTCATGTAGTTCCTTGCGTTGACGGTCGGAGCGTTTGACGCCCCCGGCGATCATGGCCTGCATGGCAAGGGCGGATGTGAAACGTTCGTCGAAGCGCTCCACCGGCATCCCGGGCATCTCCTTGCGCAGCCGTGCGAGAAACGGCTCGATATATCGGGCCGACTCTGAGTCTTCACCCGACATCGTGCGCGGAAGTCCGACGACAATAAGGTCNACACCCTCTCGCGGACAGTAATCCTTNATGAATGCGAGCANATCGCATGTGCGCTGTGTCGGAAGCCCGTTGGCCGAGATGCGCAACGTGTCGGTCACGGCCACGCCGCAACGTTTTCTTCCGTAGTCTATTGCCATTACACGTCCCATGTCGCAAAGTTAGCGATTTTTTGCGAGATTGGCAAACNCCATCCGCCAACACCCTGCACAAGCAAAGGGCGGATGCCGNTTCACAGCATCCGCCCTTATGTCGCTCATGCGGGATTTTTACTTGTTTGCGAAGAAGCGCTGGTAGAGACCATAGAAGCCACGGCCGTGGCGGGCCTCATCCTTTGCCATCTCATGCACGGTGTCGTGGATAGCGTCGAGGTTCTGAGCCTTGGCGTTCTTTGCGATGCGCATCTTGTCTTCGTTGGCGCCTGCCTCGGCGTGCATACGCTTCTCAAGGTTGGTCTTGGTGTCCCATACCATGTCGCCGAGAAGTTCGGCAAACTTGGCGGCGTGCTCCGCCTCCTCCCAAGCATAACGCTTGAAGGCNTCGGCAACCTCGGGATAACCCTCGCGATCGGCCTGNCGGGACATGGCAAGATACATGCCGACCTCTGTGCATTCACCCATGAAGTGNTTGTTGAGGTCTTTCTTCATCTCNTCATCAACATCCTTGGCAACGCCGAGCTCATGCTCTGTCACGAATTTGAGGAGTTCNTTCTGATCAAGCTCTTTGAACTTCGACTGGGGTGCGCCGCACTGGGGGCACTTCTCGGGAGCTGTCTCACCCTCTGCCACATAACCGCAGATGGTGCAAATCCATTGTTTTGCCATTTTCTATTTGTGTTTTGTTTCGATTTCTGATAAATGTTTCTTTTGAGGTTTAACCTCATCCCTAAAACATCTCCGCGCTTGAATAGTTGTGCNGTCACNCTTATTTANTCAGTGTCTAAACAGNCNTCTCCCCAATATTTGATAATNCCGGGGANGCAAGCGTTAANACGTTAATATNGGAGAATAAGTCAAAAGNGTTTATTCGNCGCCCTNCTCAGCAACAAAATGGTATCGTGTAACGTTTTACTATAACTAATATGTACAAATTCAACAATAGCCTTAAAATTAATGTCCATGAACAACGCTCTTAATATATTTGCCTCNGCCGCTTTCGGTCTTCTCTCGGTGTTGCCGCTCCATGCCGTAAAACCGGATTTCGCAAAGGGTGCGGATGTAGGATGGATTACCGAGATGGAATCCACCGGCTGCAAATTCTATAACCGCGANGGAGTCGAAAAGGAATGTATNACTCTCCTGCGCGATGACTGCGGTGTCAACTCTATCCGCCTTCGCGTGTGGGTGAATCCCGACAAGCCATGGAACACNATCCCGGATGTGGTGAAAAAAGCCAAACGCGCTCATGANCTCGGGATGCGGCTGATNNTCGATTTCCATNTCTCCGATACATGGGCCGACCCCGGCAAGCNATATATCCCGGCTGCATGGGCTGATCTNAGTCTGGANGATCTTCAGAAAGCTGTCGCCGATCATGTAANAGAGACCTTGACAGCTCTTAAANATGAAGGTATAACACCTGAATGGGTGCAAATCGGCAATGAGACCACCAACGGCATGATGTGGCCCGTCGGCACTCTCGATCANCCTGCCGANCTCACAGCTCTCAACAATGCCGGATACGAAGCGGCAAAAGCCGTCTTCCCGGAGACGATATGCATCGTCCACCTCGACAACGGATATGATTCGGCAATCTACGACCGGATGTTTGATATCCTCGACGCCAACGGGGGCAAGTATGATATGATCGGCATGTCGCTCTATCCATATTGGGCCGCTCAGAACGGAGGCGACGGCAACTGGGAAACCGTGGCGGATAAATGTATCGCCAATATCGAGCATGTGAAAGCCAAATATGGCAAGCCGGTGATGATCTGTGAAATCGGGATGCCTTACGATGAAGCGGAGGATTGCCGCGACCTCATAGCGAAAATGATGAATGCGGATGTGGAGGGTATCTTCTATTGGGAACCTGAAGCCTCGCCCGGCTATAACGGCGGTTACACNNTNGGCTGTTTCGATCAGGGGCGTCCCACCGTTGCTCTCGACGCTTTCAAGCAGTGACCTGTCGATCCGCGCATCGCTATTCAAATCATCTCTCAACACAATATTGTAATTGTAACACAATGTCAAACAAAAACAAATCACTCATCATAGCTCTCCCGCTGCTTGCCGGGATGATTTTTCCCGCCGTAGCCGAACGTAAAATTTCNACGCTCACCGAGGGTTGGGAGTTTACCAAGGGGCGCCCGGACGCCTCCACGAAATGGGAATCCGTCAGAGTGCCTCACGACTGGGCTATCACTGGCCCGTTTGACCGTGCCAACGATTTGCAGACGGTGGCCGTGGAGCAGAACGGAGAAACTGAAAAGACTGAAAAGACCGGCCGCACNGGGGGTCTCCCCTTCATCGGCNAGGGGACATATCGTCGTAACCTCCAGATTCCTGACACTGCCGGGCGGAGCATAGCCATGATTTTCGACGGCGCCATGAGCAACGCCCACGTCAAGGTGAATGGCGAGGAGGTGGCATATTGGCCCTATGGCTATAATTCCTTCTATGTCGACCTTACCGATAAAGTGCATCCCGGCGACAACGANCTTGTGGTGGANCTTGAAAACTTCGAGCAGGCCTCCCGATGGTACCCCGGAGCAGGTCTCTACCGCAACGTTCACCTGATAGATACCGACAAAGTGCATATCCCCGTGTGGGGCACGCATATCATGACCCCTTTGGTCACGNCNGAAGAGGCATCCGTCAGNCTTGAAATGGAGATTGCTGGAGCCGCCAAGGGTGAGAAGGTGGAAGTCGTCACCTCCATCGTAGCGCCCGACGGCCGCGTCGTGGCTGAAAACAAGGCCCCCTATACGGCCCACGGACAGACCTTCACCCAGAATTTCCTTGTAAAGAATCCGGAATTATGGAGTCCCGACTCACCCGAACTTTACACTGCCTCCACTACCCTGCTGGTCGGCGGCAAGGAGGTGGATACCTATGACACTCGTTTCGGTATCCGCAAACTGGAATATATTCCTGAAAAGGGATTCTTCCTCAACGGGGAATCCACCAAATTCCAAGGTGTCTGCAATCACCACGACCTGGGTCCGCTGGGGGCTGCCGTCAATAAAGCGGCCCTGCGCCATCAGGTGGAACTGCTCAAGGATATGGGTGTGAATGCTATCCGCACATCCCACAACATGCCGGCTCCCGAACTCGTGGAAATCTGCGATGAACTCGGCATGATGCTCATGCTCGAACCCTTTGACGACTGGAGCTTCCGACCGAAATCTCCCAACGGCTACGGTGCGTTCTTCTCCGAATGGGCCGAGAAGGATATGGAGAATATGCTGAAGCATTACCGCAACAATCCCTCGGTCGTGATGTGGTCGATAGGCAACGAAGTGCCGAGCCAATGGGGACCTGACGGCGTGGCCGAGCTCACCATGCTCCAGAATAAGGTGAAGAGCATGGATCCGACTCGCCCCGTGACCTGCGGCATGGATCAGATAGGTGCAGTGCTCGACAACGGTTTCGCCGCCGCCCTCGATATCCCCGGCTTCAACTATAAGCCCCAGTTCTACGAGGAGGCCTATGAGAAACTGCCGCAGAAGATGATTCTTGGCTCCGAGACTGCTTCCACCGTTTCCTCTCGTGGTGTATATTATTTCCCGGTATCATTCGATAAGGAGCACAACGTGGTGATGCACCCCGAGAATCAGAGCTCAAGCTATGACGATGAGACCTGCTCATGGTCGAACACCCCCGACATCGACTTCTTCATGGATGAAAAGCCATGGGTGATGGGACAGTTTGTCTGGACCGGTTTCGACTATCTCGGCGAACCTTCACCTTACGATACCGACGCCTGGCCCAGCCACAGCTCCGTATTCGGTATCATCGACCTCGCCTCTCTCCCTAAAGATCGCTATTATCTTTATCGTTCGCAATGGAATAAGAAAGACCCCACACTGCATATTCTCCCGCATTGGAACTGGGAGGGACGCGAGGGGGAGGTAACCCCGGTATTTGTCTACACCTCATACCCCAAGGCCGAACTCTTCATCAACGGCAAGAGTCAGGGTGTGCGCGAGAAGAATGATTCCACCCTGCAGAACCGCTATCGTCTGATGTGGAACGAGACCATCTACGAGCCGGGCGAGGTGAAAGTCATAGCATATGATGAATCGGACCGGCCGGTGGAGGAAAAAGTTATTCGCACAGCCGGTGCCCCGGATCATCTCGTGCTCACTGCCAACCGAAGCGATCTTATAGCCGATGGCGAGGATCTGGCATACCTCACCGTGCAGGTGGCCGATAAGGATGGTAACATCGTGCCCACTGATTCGCGTCGTGTGAAATTCAATGTCAGCGGCGCGGGAGAATTTGAAGCCACCGCCAACGGCGATCCCACCTGCCTGCTTCCCTTCCAGAATCCCGAGATGGATCTATTCAGCGGAGCGGCCACGGCTATCGTCAGAAGCCACAGCAAGCCCGGCACACTCACCGTCAAGGCCTCTGCCAAGGGTGTGAAACCCGCCACGATGCAGATTAGGGTAAATTGACCAAGCTTCAATGATTTAAATGATTCATAAATCTATTCTTACAGCTGTCGGTCTGCTGACCGCATCGATATTTCCGACTTCGGTTGCAGCCGCATCCCGGTTTACAATCGAAGACGGGAATTTTATGCTTGACGGCGCCCCTTACGTCATAAAGGCTGCCGAGCTCCATTATCCCCGTATCCCCGAGCCGTATTGGGAGCATCGCATCAAGATGTGCAAGGCGTTGGGGATGAATACTATCTGTCTCTATGTCTTCTGGAACATTCATGAACAGACACCCGATGAATTTGACTTCACCGGACAGAACGATCTCCGGAGATTCGTCGAACTGTGCCGCGACAACGGTATGAATGTCATCCTGCGCCCGGGGCCCTATGTGTGTGCGGAATGGGAGATGGGCGGTTTGCCATGGTGGCTGCTGCGACATGAGAATATCCGCCTCAGGGAGAATGACCCCTATTTTCTGGAGAGAGTAGATAAATTCCAACAGAAGGTAGCCGAACAGGTGGCTGATCTCACTGCCGACAATGGCGGACCGATTCTCATGATTCAGGTGGAGAACGAATATGGTTCCTACGCCACCGACAAGGAATATATGAGTAATATCCGCGACATCGTGCGCAAGAATTTCGGAGAGGATGTCACTCTATTCCAATGCGACTGGTCGTCAAATTTCCTGAACAACGGACTCGACGATCTTATCTGGACAATCAACTTCGGCACAGGCGCCGACATTGACAGCCAGTTCGCGCCCCTCAGGGAAGCCCGGCCCGACTCACCGCTGATGTGTTCGGAATACTGGAGCGGATGGTTCGACAAGTGGGGAGCCATGCATGAGACTCGCCCGGCCGAAGAGATGACCGCAGGCATCGACGAAATGCTCTCCAAGGGTATCTCGTTCAGTCTCTACATGACCCACGGCGGCACCAACCGGGGCCATTGGGCCGGAGCCAATTCCCCCGGGTTCGCTCCCGATGTCACCTCCTATGATTATGACGCACCCATCAATGAGGCCGGCCATCCGACACCGAAATATTACCTGCTCCGCGAGACGCTTGCAAAATATATGAATGGGATNCCTCAGGATTCCGTGCCTGAGCCACCTGCGGTAATTTCTATTCCCAAGTTCAGTCTCACGGAAGTCGCTCCGCTGCAGGATAATCTTCCTCAATCCGTCAAAGACACTTATCCCCGCCCNATGGAGGATTACGGCCANGGATTCGGAAGNATTCTCTACCGCACATCCCTCCCGGCGATAAATCCCGGAGACACTCTTATAATCGAAGGATTGCATGACTATGGCCGCATATTCGCCGACGGNNGNCTCTTAGGTGTCATGGATCGCCGCAACGGTGATTCCGAATTGATTCTGCCGGCNCTTCCTGCCGGCTCCACTCTCGATATACTCGTCGAAGCGATGGGACGCATCAATTTCGGTCGGGCCATCAGCGATTACAAGGGCATTACCGGNAAGGTGGAGCTCCACTCCCGCGAGGGGAAATCCGGCGCANTCTCCGACGACTGGACNGTGTATAATCTAAATGACGATTATGCCTTCTACAACGCCATGGACTTCCGNCCNCTGACGGAGACNTCGCCGNCGGAATCGNCCGACCGACTTCCGGCCGGAGTCTACAGAGGCACATTTACTCTGACCGNTCCNGGCGACACTTTCCTTGACTTCAGCAGTTGGGGAAAGGGGTTAGTGTATGTCAATGGCCATCCCATGGGAAGAATNTGGAACATTGGCCCCCAACAGACCCTNTANATGCCGGGATGCTGGCTTAATTCTGGAGAAAANGAGATAATGGTNTTTGACATTATCGGCCCNAAGGAGCCNGCTGTCGAAGGCAAATCCATGCCGGTGCTCGATATGCTTCAAGCAGATGATATCAGCGTCAGCAGTGCCGGAATCGATATNTTGCCCGATGCGGCCGACCTCCTCGGCGCAGGCTCATTCAATCCCGGAGGGGGCTGGAAGGAGTTAAGGTTCCCCTCCGCCAGAGCGGCCCGATANATCTGCATGGANGCNCTGTCGGCAACCGACGGAGGCGATCAAGCCGCCATCGCCGAATTGTATCTCGTCGACGGAGCCGGAGTGGATATNCCACGCGAGAACTGGCGAATCATCCATGCCGACAGTCAGGATGCGGCCGGCGGCAACCATACCCCCGACAAAATCATCGACCTGCAGGAATCCACCTACTGGTGCTCTGCGCCCGCCGATGCCTTCCCCTATCGCATCGTGATAGATATGGGCCGGGGGTACGAAGTGGCCGGAATGCGGTATCTGCCGCGCATGGAGCCGACAGTTCCCGGAGCAATCGGAGACTTCCGGATTTACGGTCGGTCCACACCATTCGTGAAATAGCGACACACTTCGTAAAAATCAAATAACTGAATCAAAAACTTAATAAATCAATAACATGGAACTCAAAGAGCAAATTCTTAAGGAATTCAATTCAAGATTTAATGAGAAACCCTCAGTCTATGCCTCCGCAGGCCGCATCAACCTCATCGGCGAGCATACGGATTACAACGGCGGATTCGTATTTCCGGGTGCCATCGACAAGGTGATCATGGCAGCCATCGCCCCCAACGGCACCGATAAGGTGAGGGTATTCTCAATCGACATCGACGAATATGCCGAGTTCGGCCTTGAAGAGTCAGATGCTCCTTCGCAGTCATGGGCCCGCTATATCTTCGGCGTATGCCGCGAGATTATCAAACGCGGTGGCACAGTAAAGGGATTCGATGCTGTTTTCGCCGGGAATGTGCCCCTCGGCGCCGGTCTGAGCTCTTCGGCCGCTCTTGAAAGCTGCTTCGCGTTCGCTCTCAACGATCTCTTCAACGGCAATAGCATCGAGAAATTCGAGCTCGCACGCATCGGCCAGAGCACCGAACACAACTACTGTGGCGTCAACTGCGGTATCATGGATCAGTTTGCCTCCGTCATGGGCAAGGAGGGGAAGCTGATGCGTCTCGACTGCCGTTCGATGGAGTATGAATACTATCCCTTCGCTCCGGAAGACTATGAACTCGTGCTTGTAGACTCCCGCGTGAAGCATGAGCTTGCGGATTCCCCGTACAACAAGCGTCGGGAGTCATGCGAGCGTGTGGCCAAGCGACTGGGAATCGAGACCCTTCGCGATGCCACCCAGGCTATGCTTGATGGCATACGCGATGAGATTTCAGCCGAGGATTATTCACGCGCTAAATTCGTGATTGAGGAGAAGGATCGTGTCCTCGCGGTCTCCGACGCTCTCAACGCCGGAGATTATGAGACCGTGGGCCGTAAAATGTATGAGACCCACGAAGGACTCTCTAAAGATTATGAGGTGAGCTGCGAGGAACTTGATTATCTCAACGAAATCGCGAAGGAATGCGGTGTCACGGGTTCGCGCATCATGGGTGGAGGCTTCGGCGGCTGCACTATAAATCTTGTCCGTAAGGATCTTGTGGCAGACTTCGTGGAGACTGCCAAAAAGCGTTTCAAGGAGAAATATGGCCACGAACCCAAAGTGTATGAGGTCGTGATAAGCGACGGTGCACGTAAGGTGGAGTAATCATTCGGTTTGCCTATATGCGTATGAACCGTATTTTTTCGAATCTCAAGACAATGATGTTCTCGGCCGTCGTTGCTTTGCCGGCTGTCTGGCAGCAGGCAACGGCAGCCGAACACTATGTGGGTGGCGATATCTCGCTTCTGCCCGAATATGAGGAGGCCGGTGCGAGATATAAGACCCACGATGGTCAGCCGATCGCCGATCTGCTACCCTGGCTCTCGGAGCAAGGGATGAACGCCATGCGAGTCCGTCTTTTCGTGAATCCCGAAGATTATACCGAAGCCGACGCCGACCCCAACGCCTGCCAGACCATGGATTACATCCTCCCGCTCTGTCAGCGCATCAAGCAGCAGGGGATGGCTCTCATGCTCGACTTCCATTACTCCGACACCTGGGCCGACCCNGCGAAACAGTGGACTCCCAAGGCATGGGAAAACCTCACGGATGATGAATTGTATGCANAAATCTACGATTATACGCGCGAGTCGCTCNCCACGTTGAAGGCCGCNGGGGTAACGCCTGACTTCATACAGACCGGCAACGAGATTTCCTACGGGATGCTCTGGGGTCGNCCCGGAGATAANCCTGCCGATCTGAAAAAGACTTTCGCCGGCTCGGATAAGAACTGGGAGAGGTTTGCNACTCTGTTGAAGCAAGCCATNNGGGCCTGCCACGAGGAATGCCCGGAAGCAAAGATAGTGATTCACACCGAAAGAATCAAAAACCGCGACGAACTCAAGAATTTCTATCAACAGATGGATAGGCTCGGAGTGGAATACGACATCATCGGCCTGAGTTATTATCCTTATTTCCATGGCAACATGAATGTGCTCGATCAGGCGCTCTCCATGCTCGAACAGAATTGGCCCTCCAAGGAGATAATGATCGTGGAGACCGGCTATGCTTATAAATGGGAAGTGCCCGGCACTACGGAAAAGGTGGATTACCCCTACTCGGATGCCGGACAGAACGAGTTTGCAAAGGCTCTCGTGACCACTATTGAGCATCACCCGACGGTCGATGGTCTATTCTGGTGGTGGCTGGAGTATAATGCCTATGGCACATCGCTTTCCAACTGGTATAACGCTCCCCTCTTCGACAGCACCACCGGACGCGCATGTTCGGCTCTGACCACAATCTGCAGCTTCGGCCGAAGCGACAGCGGCATATTCTCTCCTGTCAATGATGCTATCGGGGGCACCCGAAGAATTTTTGACATCCAGGGACGCCCTGTCAGCCGGCCCCGCGCGGGAGAGCTCTATATAATAGATCGCCACACGGTGATTTTCAATCCATGACGAATCTTGTGCGGGATAGGATCCAAGTGAGATACCGTACAAAACCAGTGTCCGATAAATAAAGGAGTGTCCGTTAACGGACACTCCTTTATTTATCTATTTTATTAACAATCAATAAATTAAAAAATTGGCACGGGAATTGATACCGTTCCGTATGAAACACTATATGATTCCACTATGGATAGAACGATTCCGAAGAATATACGCTTGAAAGCCTCAATCAAGCGTTGGGTGCCGGCAGCAGTCGTGGCGGCGGCAGTCATTATAGGCATTATATGGCTGATGTTCTGGCTGAGAGAGGGGGTGCGCGAACAGGATCTTGACCTGCGCACAGCCGATATCGGCGAGATCCGAAGCGCCATAACCACAAACGGTAAGATTATTCCCGCTTTCGAGGAGATAATCGTATCCCCGGTCAATACAAGAATCCTTGAGGTCTATGTGCATGAAGGGGATTCGGTGCCCGCAGGCTCCCCACTATTGCGACTCGACATCGAGGATGCGCGCAACCATTATCAGCGTATGGCAGATGAGCTACAGATGAAACAAAGTGAGATCCACAGCCAGTCGCTGAGCGACGAAACCCTCCTCACTGATCTGGAGATGAAGATAAAGACTAAGGAACTCGCCGTCGACCAACTTAAAGAGGAATATAACAGCGAACAACGCCTCGACAGCATCGGCAGCGGCACCGGCGAGCGTGTGCGTCAGGCGCGCCTGGCATGGCAGACAGCCACCCTTGAGCTGCAACAGATGCGCCGTCAGCTGGCCAACGAACGCCGTATCAGAAGCGCCATGGCCCAAAGCAAGCGTCTTGAGGGCGACATCTCCCGTCGCAACCTCGCCGAGGCCTCGCGCACTCTTGATGAAGCGCGCCTGTGCGCTCCACGTTCGGGGACAATAACTTTCCTCACCGACCGCATCGGCGCGACCGTCGCCGCCGGCGAACAGCTGGCCATACTCTCCGACCTCTCCAATTTCAGGGTGACCGGAGAACTCCCCGAAGGCCATGCCGACAAATTGAGTGTAGGAGCCCCCGTAGAAGTGCGAAGCGGAAACAAGACTTTCCTCGGCACCGTGAGCCACATGACAGGCCAATCAAAATCCGGTGTGATTCCCTTCTCCGTGCGACTCGAAACTCCCGATGCTCCGGGTCTGCGCGCCGGAATGAATGCCCGTATCGGCGTCATCTATGATATCAAACCTGATGTAGTGAGAATCCCATATGCCACTTTCTTCAACGGTCCGGGAGAATACGACCTCTACGTCCTCACCTCCGACGACCGACTCGAACGCCGGCGTGTGCGTCTGGGCGACAGCAATCTCGACTATATCGAGGTCGTCAGCGGGATTAAAGCCGGGGAAAAGGTCAATCTCAATGATATGAAATCCCATGCCGAAGTGCTGCGGATTCAACGCAAGTGATTCAGTAGCTGTTCAAATTAAAACGATATAATAAAGTTTTCATTGCAATGATTGAATCTCGCATATCCTCCGCTTGGCGATTTTGGCCGCTTTGGCCTTGTCGTTCAGTCGCGATGCCCGCATCACTCCTTCGCTCCGCGGCCAAATCGTCTCAAAATCGCCAGAGCGTATAATATGCGTTTAATTTGACCAGCTACTTAAGCAAATATAAATAACGATAATAACAATAATATTATGGCAATAATTGAATTGGATCAGGTAGAGAAGGTCTACCGTACAGCCGACATCGAGACCGTGGCTCTCGAAAACGTCAATCTCAAGATAGAGAAAGGTGAATTTGTAAGTATAATGGGTCCCTCAGGATGCGGTAAATCCACTCTTCTCAACATCATCGGTCTCCTCGACAAACCCTCCAAGGGGAGAGTGCTCCTTCTGGATAAGGATCTGACCGGTTGTCCCGACCGCAAACTCTCCCATTTCCGCAACCTGAATCTCGGATTCATCTTCCAGAGTTTCCATCTGATTCCTTCGCTCGACGTCATGCAGAACGTGGCGCTGCCGCTCACCTACCGCAGCGGCGAAAGCGGAGCCGAACGACGCCGGCGCGTGAAAGAGGTGCTCGAACGTCTCGGCCTCGGCCATCGTCTGCATCATCTCCCCTCGCAACTCTCGGGAGGTCAATGTCAGCGAGTGGCTATTGCCCGCGCCATCGCCGGCAATCCTGAGATAATCCTCGCCGACGAACCGACCGGAAACCTTGATTCCCGCATGGGTGCCGAGGTCATGGACCTCCTTCACAGTCTCAACCGCGACGAGGGGCGAACTATAGTCATGGTCACCCACAACGAGGAGCAGGCCCGGCAGACTGACCGTATCATCCGATTCTTCGACGGCCGCCAGGTGGAGTAAGAATCTATTCCGGAAATTTATCAATCCTACAATATCCGTTGCGATGAACTATATCAGACAAATAATATTCGAGATGCGCCATCAGCCCCTGATGACCTGGCTTTCCGTGGCCGGAACGGCGATCGCCATCTTTCTCATCATGAGTGATTTCATGATCAATAACATTGATTCTGTCAGCGTTGCCCCCGAATCCAAGCGTTCAAGAATAGTGTATGGTTACGGAGGACATACCCATAGCGAGAAAAACAGCAACAGCGGATTCCTGTCGTTTGAACTCGCACGCGAACTATATTCCGACCTCGACGGCGTGGAGGCTGTATCTTATAGCTCCGGGGATCCATATCCGATAAGTGTATGTCTTCCCGGCAGTATTCCCGAAAACTGCCTCGTGCGCCAGACCGACGAAGTTTACTGGGATATTTATGACTACGACTTCATCGAGGGTGCTCCATTCAGCAAGGAGGAGGTGGAATCTGGTGTCCCCATCGCCATAATGACCCGGAGCATGGCCGAACATTTTTTCGGCAAGAATGAGACATACGTCGGCCGGGAGATTCTCGTAGAAAACCGTCCGTATCGCATAAGCGGTATCGTTGCGGATATCAATCCTCTCATGTCAAATACCCTTTCGGATGTTTTCGTTTCCCATGTATCCTACGGTCTCCCGACATCCAGCTGGGTCACATATCTCGGCAGTTATCAACCAATCTTGTTACTCAAGGAGGGCACTGACCTGAAACACGTAAGACAACAGGTCGAAACCCGCTACAATCTCTTCAACAAGCACCACGAGAAGGAGGGTATCTCGCTCATCTACCATGAGCAGCCATGGACCAATGAGGAAAAAAATTCCGATGCCGGCTCCAACACTACCCCCGACCTCACCATGAAGCATCGCTCACGCCTTATCGGCTATCTCATTCTCCTCATTATTCCCGCCATCAACCTCAGCAGCATGACGCGCAGCCGCATGCGCCAGAGAGTCAGCGAAATCGGACTCCGGAGAGCGTTCGGTTGCAGCCGCTCCCGAATAGTGCTCAATCTCCTGACGGAGAATTTTATTATCTCGATTATCGGTGGCATCATCGGTCTTACCCTAAGCATCATTTTCATAGTTTCTTTCTCCAACTATTTCATTGACTACAACGGCTGGATGATCAACACTGTCGCCCAGACCATGTCACGACCGACGCTGCCGATGCTTTTCAGCTGGAGGGCTTTCGCGGCTGTCATGATATTCTGCTTCCTGCTCAATATCCTGAGCGCAGGCATTCCGGCCATCAAGGCCTCTTTCATCAATCCGGCCGAGGCGATAAGCGGCCACAATGTACATAAATAATTCAATTGTCATGAAACGCGCATTATTGAGCCAGATAAAGAATGACTGGAAAGAAAACCTCTGGTTGGTGGTGGAGCTGCTCATAGTCACCATCATCGTAGGTTATCTCACTCTCACTATCCTTAGAAATTATAGGGATTACAATATTCCCATGGGAGCGGATATATCCGGAGTCTACGGAGCCCAGCTCCGATACCTCGACGACGACGGAAATCTACTCTTATTCCTCGATCCTCAAGACCTCGAACCGGAGGTCATGCAAAAGCTTGTCAGCCAGCAACAGGCCCTGCTCGACCGCGTACGCGAACTCCCCATGGTCGAATATGCCGCATATGGAAATAACGCCCTCCCATATAACTACAGTTATTATGGCAACATCCTCAGATTAATTTTGAAGAATGATACCGTCAGCACAGAAGTCAATACACGCACGATGACTCCCGATGGAGTTTACGTGCTCCGGCTTCAATCTCCTGCGGGAAAGTCTTTGGATGATCTCAGTAAGATTCTTGAGAATGGAGATATGCTTCTCGGGCCGTCGCTGGATATGGAGATGCATTGGGGTAATTCAGGCTATGATTACGCCGATATTGTCGGTGTGGATCTTCTGGAGCCGTTTGATGATCGACGTATCGGCGGCATCGTGAACGCCATCCGACGCTCCAATTACGAACCTAACTATAATAATGGCGTCATCATTCAACCGGCTCAGGAAAACACCCCTTCGACTCTCATCCTGAATTTCCTTCTCGTGCGAGTCAAACCCGGCATGGAGATAGATTTTGAAAAGGCAATGAAATCCGAACCCACCCTGCGCGCTACGACCGGAGTCGTTCTCTCCAAGCTCCACCCCGTCAACGATGACTATATCAGGACGACTTGGGGACACACAGTGCAACAACGCACGTATATCGCAGGCATTCTTCTCCTTTTAGTCATCATATTCATCGGATTGCTCGGCACATTCTGGTACCGCGTCTATCTGCGCACCCCCGAGATTGCAGTGCGCAAGACCTTCGGAGCGACCGACGCCGATATATTCCGCCGTATTCTTGGCGAGGCCATGCTGCTCCTCATGACGGCCTTCCTTCTGGCGATCGCTTTATATTTCATTTTCTTTGATCAACTGAAAGAGGGTGTGCTCGCCACAGTCGTTTTCTTTGACTCTTGGAAATGGGATATGGCCCTTACAGGTCTGATCACTGCCGCCCTGATGTCTCTGATGATCCTTATAGGAGTCGGCATTCCTGCACGTCGCGCCATGAAGATCGAGCCTGCCATAGCCCTCAAGGAGGAATAATCCATATCCACCTCTCTCTTCTTAACGCCCTTACATTGATGAAAAGCAAGTTCTACATATTTCTGTTATTGTTGACGGCCCTATGGCCAATGTCTCTCCGGAGTCAGCGCACGCTGACTCTCGGGGAGGCCATCGGGCGCGCCCGCGTCAACAGCCTGGATGCCGCGGTGGCCCTCGATGAGCTCCGCACAGCCTACTGGCAGCATCGATCCTACAGAGCCTCTCTCCTGCCGGAGCTGACGTTCCGCGGCACGCTTCCCTCCTACCGTAAGCAATATTCCACATATATGAATGACCGTGGAGAGTATTCTTTCGTAGCCAACCATTATATGCAGCTGACCGGAGAATTCTCCGTCACCCAGAGCATATGGCCTACCGGAGGAACCCTCGGACTGACCACTTCGCTTGATTTCCTGCGGCAGTTCAGCGGAGATCCCTACAACAGGTTCATGTCGATTCCCGTAGCCCTGACGTTGACCCAACCCATCTTCGGAGTGAACAATGTCAAATGGAACCGCCGCATTGAGCCTACACGATATCTTGAGGCTCAGGCCGCTTTCCTCAGCGCGACGGAGGATGTCGCCATCGCAACCATCTCCAATTACTTCTCTCTCCTCATGGCCCGCGAGAATCTGGCTATAGCTCGTCAGAATCTGGCAAACGCCGAGCAACTGCACACCGTAGCCGTCGAAAAACGTGAAATGGGACAGATCAGCAAAAATGATCTTCTCCAGATGGAACTCAATCTCCTTGAAGCCCGGTCGTCGCTCACGGACTGCGAGAGCACGTCGCGCACATCGATGTTCCGCCTGCTGACATTCCTCGATATGGAGGATGCCTCCGACATCGACCCTGTCGTGCCGGATATGCTCCCTGCAATAGAGATTCCATTCGACGAGGCTTATTCGAAAGCTCTTGAAAACAATAAATTCGCCCATAACCTCGCCCGGCGCCAATTGGAGGCGGATTATGAAGTGGCGGTAGCCAAGGGAAATCAACGCGCCATCAATCTCTTCGCCCAGATTGGATTCACGGGTTCGTCGCATACATTCGATGCATCCTATCGCGCACTGAAAGACAATCAGCTCATAGAGATCGGATTTGAAATTCCATTGTTGGATTGGGGGAAACGACGCGGACAGGTAAAGGTGGCCGAAAGCAACCGGGAAGTCACGACGAGCCGTCTGCGCCAGGAGGCTCAGACATTCCGTCAGGATCTCTACGTTCTTGTAGAGCGATACAACAACCAGCGCCGTCAGCTGGAGATCGCGGCACGCGCCGACACTATTTCCGCCCGACGTTACGCCACGAATGTGGAGACCTATCTCACGGGCCGCATCTCCACCCTTGACCTCAATGATTCACGCACGCAGAAGGATGAATCACGCCGCGCCTACATCAACGAATTATATCTCTTCTGGCTCTACTACTATCAGATCCGCAGCCTCACCCTCTGGGACTTCGCCACCTCCACCCCCATCGATCCGGATATCGACCGGATCATCAACTCCATCTGAGCTAATTATTGCCCGATTAATCATAATTCATCCTAAATCAGCCGGGTTTCTTGCGCGTCTCACTCAAGAAATCCGGCTCCCAACGTTATCGGACGTCCGATTCTAAACAAATGTCCGATTCCGTACGGTCCTTAATCTTATCAATCATCTATCTATCAACCTATTATCCGAATTGGCACGGTAATTGAATCATTGATTGGTAAATTCTATAAAAATACCGATCAAAATGAAAAAATTCTTCATGACCGCCGCTATCATCGGCGCAACACTGACCGCAGGCTTTGCACAGGAAACTGCACGAGTAGAGACAAAAAGCTTCGAATCGGAGTATTTCCCGTTCCCGCGTGAAATCTTCATCTACACCCCCGACTCCTACGACGAGGCAACCGAAAACGACTATGACGTGATCTATGTGTTCGACTCTCAACACCGTTCAAGATTCGATCTCGTCCACAGCCTGATGCACTACGGCATACAGCAGGATGAAGAAAATCCGCTTTCCTATATCGTGGTCGGTATCACATCTCCCGATATTCCGGCATACAACCATTACCGTGACCTTGACTTCCTGCCCCAACCGAAACACTCAGAAATCGAATACGGCCCGTACAACTCAGCCAATTTCAAAAAATTCCTTAAGAATGAAGTAATACCTTATATCAACGATAATTACCGCTCGACTCACCACTCTCTTGCCGTAGGGCACTCTCTGGGGGCATCATTCGTGCTCGATGAATTGATGACAGAAGATATGTTCGATGATTATATCGCTCTCTCCCCCAACCTCGCCTGGGATGAGGATCGTTTCGCGAAAGATCTCATCGACTATCACTTCAACCCGGCCAAACCTCGCTTCATATACATGACTATGGCAAACGAATCGGAAAACACCGGATGGCCATCAGAGTGGAGACCGGCATGGGATAAGGTTAAGAATCATTTCGAAAATCCGGAATTACCGGATAATGTCAAGATGACAATCAAAGAATATCCGGAATACTCCCATAATACGAGCTACCACCACGCTCTTACCGACGCCCTTCAAGATTATGCCGCCTATTGCCATGATTATTCAGCAGGTGACACCACCCTCTATCCGGTTCATCTGGAGGTGAGCGCTGTAAGATTGGATGGAGATGTCTACGTGACGGGTAACCAACCCGCGCTTGCCGATTGGAATCCGGAAGGGGTTAAGATGACGAAAATCGCCGACAACACCTACGCACTCGATCTTGAACTGACACTCCCCGCAGAATTCAAGTTCACACAGGGTTCCTGGGAAACCCAACTATTCATGAAGAATGCCACCGGTGGAAATCTACGAATCACCGACCCCGAAAGAGCCGACAAACACTATCGTGCCTATACCTTCAATTGATACACAGGATTTAACATTCACTACGTAAGTTGTAGAAGATTGTATTAACTGATTTATACGACTTACTTATGTAATGAGGATTAATACTTTTGTGTGCTCGCCTACGGTGAGAATCCGTTGGCGGGCACACTATCTCTCAAATTCCTCACTCAATAATCAAATATCCGACTTTTTTTCGTAAATTTGCAAATAATAAAATTAGGCCCGAAAGGACATGGATAACGACAAACTCCTTAAAGCGAAAAAACATCAGGTTTTCCCCCCAGGATAAGCCAGATACCCCCCAAGACAAACCCCAAAAACATCAGGTTACCCCCCAGGATAAGCCAGATACCCCCCAAGATAAGCCCAAAAAATATCAGGTTACCCCCCAGGATAAGCCAGATACCCCCCAAGACAAATCCCAAAAACATCAACTTACCACCAAGGAGATGAAAAAGATATTTCTACTTGAATTATGTAAAGAACCTAAAAAGTATTACAGAGCTTTTACAGTTGATGGGTCTTAAGGATCGAAAGAACTTCNTAGAAGGATATATCNAACCNCTTCAAGCAGAAGGTCTCCTAACAATGACCGATCCGGATANACCTACGNTCAAAAGCCAGCGGTATATCACGATTCTAAAGTGAGTTAATATATATAAATAGCAACAATATCATTAGNCTTACATAATTCAAATAGATTTCACCCAGATAAATTATGATACTGATTGTTGACGATGATCCATCCATAAGAGCNGCGCTGACATTCCTTCTGAAACGTCAAGGTCTCACCCCGGTGGCCGTCGGATCNCCCGACGAAGCCTTATCCTATTTCAGNAATCCGANTCTGCGCCTCGTGTTGCTNGACATGAACTTCTCCCGTAAGACTACAGGAGANNAGNGACTCCATACCCTNCGCCAANTGCGAATCCTGCGACCCGAAGTCCCGGCAATCCTGATGACCGCCTGGGGAAGTATCGANCTCGCGGTCGANGGNATGCGCAACGGAGCGTTTGATTTCATTACAAAACCATGGGACAACCGCCTGCTCCTGANCCGAATCCAAACCGCCCTCCAATTGTCGGACTCTGAAACGTCGGAATCCGACGTGAAATTCGACCGAGGCGGCATAATCGGNGAGAGCAAGGCCCTCAACGATGTCCTGCGTACNGTGGAACGTGTCGCACCCTCGGATGCTCCGGTGCTCATTCTCGGTGAAAACGGCACAGGTAAAGAACTGATAGCCCGCGCCATCCACTCCAACAGCCGACGCGCCCGGCAGCCATTCCTTGAAGTCAATCTCGGAGGCATACCCTCATCTCTGTTCGAAAGCGAGATGTTCGGTCATGTCAAAGGTGCCTTCACCGGAGCCGTCGCCAACCGGACAGGTCGATTCGAGGAGGCCGACGGCGGCACTATTTTCCTCGATGAAATCGGCGACCTCGATCCGGCATCCCAGGTAAAAATGCTGCGAGTCCTTCAGGAACACACCTTCCAGCCACTCGGTGACTCCCGAACACGCCGCACCGACGTCAGAGTCGTCAGCGCCACCAACGCCGACCTCGCGGCCAAAGTAGCCGACCGCTCATTCCGCGAAGACCTCTTCTACCGCATCAATCTCATCACGTTACGCCTTCCTCCACTCCGTGAGCGACGCGACGATATTCCTATCCTCGTAAGACACTTCGTGAAGGATGCCGCAGCCCGACATGGACTCCCGCAACCCGAAATCTCATCCGATGCCATGACCATGTTGACGCGCCTCCCGTTTCCAGGCAACATCCGTCANCTCAAAAATATGATAGAGCGCGCTATCCTCATCAATTCCTCGGGCCGCATCGAAGTCGACGATATCCCAAATACCGATAACGTCGGCTCTGACCCGCAGGCTACCGACCCCGGCTCGACCCTCGCCGATATCGAACGCTCCGCGATTTTATCCACCCTCGAACGCCAGGATTGGAATTTAAGCAAAGCCGCCCTATCCCTCGGAATCACCCGACAGGCTCTCTATCGCAAGATGGAAAAATTCGGAATCGTAAAATAATCAACGGGAGAAATGGAAAAGCCTTTCCGATTCCGGATTCTGAGCCTGCGAATGATATATCCTCTCCTGCTCGCCGACGTGGCCGTGCTGATATGGCTCATTTTCTCTGACTCTACGCCTCCGCTCTGGTTGAAAATCACCCTCGCGGTGACTACTCTTCTGCTCATGTGGTTTCTTTGGAGCGGGGTCGTAAAGCCGAGGCGGATGGTGCAGGTAGGAATGGAACTTCTCTCCGCTCAGGAGGCCAACAACCGGCTCGCCCCTGTCGGGCAACCCGATGCCGACCGCATCGCCGAGCTCTTCAATACCCTTATGGGGAGATTGCATCGTGAGCGTATGCGACTCCGCGAACAGCATTCTTTTCTCGGGCAACTCATCGAAGCCTCCCCGATGGGCGTGGCGATAATGGACTTCGATTTCCATATCACCGACAACAACCGAGCCTTCCTGCGGCTGGCCGGAATTCCCGAAGACACCCCCGTCAACGGACTGAGTTTACAGCAGCTTCCGGGCAACATCGCCGGGCGTATATGNCGCCTCGCCGANGGAGAATCGGTCACCCTGCGATGCGACGACCATTCCATACTNCGCTGCTACNGGCTATCATTCATGGAGTCGGGATTCCGTCGCCCGTTCATCCTACTTGAGAGTCTGACGGAGGAGGTAATGAGAGCCGAACGCAATGCCTACGGNAAAGTCATCCGGCTCATGGCACATGAGGTCAACAACAGTATGACCGGCATCACCACCCTTCTTGACATTCTCTCCGCCGCTCACGCCGATGATCCCGACCTCACTCAATTCATCGACAGCGTAGCGGAACGCTGCGGTGTAATGAGCCGTTTTATCGGGGCTTACGCCGATGTCGTGCGTCTTCCCGAACCGACCCCAACCCGAATCCGCCTCACAGATTTCGTCACATCCCACCTCCCTTTCCTCCGCTCCAACTGCCGCTATCCGGTGGAAACCGGNGAGATGGATACNTCTCTGGANNTTGANGTCGATACCGATATGCTCTCCCAGATTCTCGTCAATATAATCAAGAATTCGGCCGAAGCAATCCAAGAAACCGNAAAACCCGATGGAAGCATACGCCTCTCCGTAAGCCACGACCCACAATCATCAGGGACGGTATTGACCATCGCCGACAATGGTTGCGGCATATCTCCGGANGTGGCCTCCAACCTTTTCAACCCATTCTTCTCCACAAAACCCGACGGACAGGGTATCGGCCTGACTATGGTGGCCGAGATTCTCCGCCGCCACAACGCCCGTTTCTCCCTCGCCACAGGAAATGACGGATTCACCCGCTTCCGCATCGTATTTCCCAAACCCCGCGACTGACATATGGCAATCTACCGACGACAACACCCGACCCTCTCCGAATCCAGTAACAATGAATTGCTACGACAGGAGATCCGACGCCTGCGCCTCACTCTCGGCAGACTCGGCATCCGAAGCATCCTGCTCGGGCTGAGCGGCGGCCCCGACAGTGTCCTGGCCTTTCATCTGATACGCCTCGCCTCGGCTGATATTCCGGGATTCCGTCTCGGCATAGCTCACGCAGACTTCCATCTCCGGGGGGAGGAGAGTCTGAGAGATGAGAAGTTCGTACGCGCGATCGCCAGCCGTTATCCTGCTGTGGAGGCTCATTTCATCTCATTCGATACTGAAAGTCACTGCCGTGAAAGAGGTATCTCCGTGGAGATGGGCGCACGCGAACTGCGACACGACTGGTTCGATTCCCTGCGCTCATCATATGCCTACGACCGTATCGCCACCGGCCATAATGCCGATGACAATGAGGAGACCCTCCTCCTCAACCTCCTGCGCGGAAGCGGCAGCCGAGGTCTAAGGGGAATGGAGCCGGATAATGGTCGTATCCTCCGGCCTATTCTCCATCTCGGCAGAAAAGAGATTCTGAATCTGCTGACAATGATTCCCGACCTGTCGCCTGATGCCGACCACGCGTATATCACCGACTCATCGAATCTCTCCGATGATTTCCGCCGCAACTTCCTGCGCCATCAAATAATCCCGCTTCTGGAGCAGAGATGGCCCGGCGCCCATACCGCTCTGCGCTCCACACTGCGCATCATGCAGGAGGAAAACCGCATCGTGGAAGCCGCCCTCTCTGAAGCACTGAAGGATTCCGAGACGCTGCTCAGCTGGGAAACCATCCGCGACTTCCCCTCACCGCTGACCCTCATCCACAGATGGATTCAGCCCTACGGCGGTTCCCCCGCCATGGCGGCTGAGATGGCCTCCGCACTCCCCGCCGACCCAGCCGAACGACCCCGCACCGGAGGTCGCTGGCGCCTCCCCGACGGCGCGGAAATCACCGCCACTGATGCCGGTCTGCGACGACAGGCCATCACTATACCTAACGACCTGCGACCCGAAGTCAGAATTACCGAAATCCCGGTCACTCCCGAATCGCGCGAGACAATCTTGAGTGAAATCAAAGCGGCGNNTACTGACCGTGTGTTTCTNCCCCATCCTTACTCCTCNTATATATGGCGACNNCCTGAGGAGGGCGACCGTATGCGTGTCGGCGAGCGTATAAGCAAGAGGGTGAGCCATATTCTCAAGGAAGCCGGAATAACTTCCGCCGCACGCCGCGACGTGTGGATGCTNTGCCGCCGCGACAACCGACGCCCCGTCTGGATTCCCGGAATACGGCGTGGCTTCGACGACCGTATCTCCGGAGATGAAGAGCTTATCTATGAAATCTCAATAGTATAAACATCTATCGATTAATTAATTCGGAGGTCTAAAACATTTTCACGCCCTTTTACGTTTAAAGAACAAGTTGTTCCGACTCATTGGTATTCCTCAATAAGTCGGAACANTTTCAAAATGACTCAGTCCAAGAGAGTATTTGAATTTATTTTTACCTTTAAAGGGAATGAAAGTTAAATCCAAACACTCTCTAATATTGCAGATTCAAAATAAAAATTGTAATTTTGTGTTGAAATAAACGACTGGTCAGAATTTGAATAGTCAATTATATTGGTCGATTATCATATCGACTTGTAAATATTTCCAAGCTTAGACTCGCTCGGAGCAGGCATCCTTCCTAAATTTCAACATTAATTTTATCACTCCTGAAAATAATCCCCTCTTTCCGCGAAGGGATGGCCGGATAAAGCAAAACCGGATATGGAGTCCCCCGGATGTGCTGACTTCTCCACGATAATCTTATATCCCTCTATGTATAATATAGATGAATTAAACGAAATGGATCCGGAAGCCGTTCATGCTATCGCCGAATCCATGGGAATGAAAACAACAGCCGACACTACTCTGCAGGATAAGGTCTATCATATCCTCGACAACCAAGCCGTGGTTACGGCCAAGGCGGAGGTATCGGCCCTCAATGTCAATAAAAAAGAGCGTAAACCCCGCCAGAAGAGAAACTCAAAAGAGCAATCCTCTGCCGCAGCCATCCCCTCTNCCGACCCCGACACCCCGGCCGAGAATACAGCCGAAGCAGCGACGGCAGAACAGGCTCCCAAGAAACGCGGACGTAAACCCGGCACAAAAAAAGCCGCCGATACTGTCGCCGAAGCCCCCGCCACCAAAAAGATTGAGAAGGGGAAGGGAAGAAGAGGNAAGAACGCCGATAAGGCAGTTGCAGAGACTCCGGCAACCGACACCGTCCCTGTACGACAGACCGACCGCGCCATTCTCGAGACCCCGACACTCCCCGGAATCGATCTTACCGACCCCGCCGCCGTGCTCGCCGCGCCTAAAAAACGTGGTCGCAAGTCAAATGCCCAGAAAGCTGCCGAGGCTGCCGCAAGAGCCGCCCTTGAAGCGATGAAAGAAAACGCAGGGGACCAGCGCGAAACTGCTGAAAAGTCGGATGATAAGGCGCTTATCTCAGATTCTCTCCCGCTCGCCCTCCCTGACTTCGGACCCTCAGCCGAAAACGCAACGGAGGTTGCCCGACCCGACAACACTCCCGCAGATGTAAATGGCGCGGAGCCTCTCCCCCAACCCTCACGCCAGCGACAGCCTCGTCAGGAATTCCGCCACAATAATACCCAGCCCGAAAAGAAAAATCCTCAGGGGCTCGATTCTTTCTTCTCAAATGCCAAAGGCAAGACCTTCAAACCCCGCTCCCAGCGTGAAATTGAGGAAGCCGAAGCTGCCGAGGCTGCCAAACCGGTCATCATCGCCGAACCCGGCGCCAATACGCAGACTCCCAAGGTTGTGCGCGATGCCATAATGCAGAATCAGCCTCAGCCACAGCGTCTCTCCAAGAAACAGAGGATGCAGCAGCGAATGCTCGAACGCCGGCAGCAGAAACAGATGGAACAATATGACTTCGAGGGTATTTTCAACTGCTTCGGTGTGCTCGAACTCCAGCCCGAGGGATTCGGATTCCTGCGCTCAAGCGACTATAACTATCTCTCCTCCCCTGATGANGTCTACGTTCCCCAGAATCTTATAAAGGAATTCGGCCTNAAGACCGGCGATGTCGTGGAGGCCTCCATCCGCCCCCCACGCGAAGGTGAGAAATATTTCCCGTTATGCCNCGTCATTTCGGTCAACGGTCTGCCTCCGGAACAGATCCGCGACCGTGTCCCCTTCGAACACCTCGTACCCCTCTTCCCCGACGAGAAATTCGACCTTACCCGTGGCCGGACCTGTAATATCTCCACTCGCGTCGTCGATATGTTCTCCCCTATCGGAAAAGGTCAGCGTGCCCTGATNGTCGCTCCTCCNAAGACGGGTAAGACTATTCTTCTCAAGGATATCGCCAACGCCATCGCGGAGAATCACCCCGAGACTTATATTATAATGCTTCTCATTGACGAGCGTCCGGAGGAGGTCACCGATATGGCTCGCAGCGTCAACGCCGAGGTTATCGCCTCCACATTCGACGAGCCGGCTGATCGCCATGTCAAAATCGCCGGAATAGTCCTTGAAAAGGCCAAACGCCTTGTGGAATGCGGCCATGACGTGGTCATAATGCTCGACTCTATCACTCGTCTCGCGCGAGCCTACAATACCGTCTCCCCCGCATCCGGCAAGATTCTCTCCGGCGGTGTCGACGCCAACGCGCTCCAGCGCCCCAAACGCTTCTTCGGCGCGGCGCGTAATATCGAGAACGGCGGTTCGCTCACCATCATCGCCACAGCCCTCACCGAAACCTCATCGAAAATGGATGAGGTGATTTTCGAGGAATTCAAGGGCACAGGCAACATGGAATTGCAGCTCGACCGCAAACTCTCCAACAAGCGAATCTTCCCCGCAGTCGATATAATCGCATCGTCCACTCGTAGAGACGACCTCCTCCAGAGCCAGGAGACGTTGAACCGAATGTGGGTGCTCCGCAACTATCTCGCCGACATGAACTCCCTGGAAGCCATGGAGTTTATGAAGAAACGCATGGAGATGACCCGCACCAACGAGGAGCTACTCGTCACTATGGACAAATAAAATTTTCACTTTTTTCAAAAAAAATCACTGAAAAATTTGGTGA
Organism: Bacteroides sp.; assembly: GCA_014801595.1. Classification (GTDB taxonomy): domain Bacteria; phylum Bacteroidota; class Bacteroidia; order Bacteroidales; family Muribaculaceae; genus Lepagella. The sequence continues at coordinate 82,915 of JAAVDV010000011.1, read as the reverse complement.
TTCAAAAAAAAGTTCGTAACTTTGCATCGCTTTTGAGAAGGAAACCTCTTAAGAAGCTGAAACGGTGAATGTAGCTCAGTTGGTTAGAGCGACGGATTGTGGTTCCGTAGGTCGTGGGTTCGAGACCCATCTTTCACCCTCCCCTTAACCAACTCCCAACTCCTGATCCCTTAGGGCCGCCCGGCTCCGAGGGATCTCTTTTTATTCCTCGGCTCCGGACATTGACAAATCTCATCGCGATGGGAATGGCGGATAATTTCATAGAGCAAGCCACCGGCCTCTCCAAGGATGAGATAGCAACGCTACGGAAATAATTGCCGCAAAGCTATCCCGTCATCCTTCAGAACTGCTCCGGCGAATCGACTCAGCGAATGGGGTAAGCAGATTCATTGAAGTTGAATAAACATTTGCGAGAAATAAGGTGTTTAAATTTCATGAAAAAGCCTTTATTCCCCTTAATTTTCATTGCTCTGCTCGGAGCAGCCTTCACACCATCCACTCCTCACTCCAATAATTTGGAGAGCGGATCCTCTGCCCCACAACCGGCTGAGACCACTCAGCCACAGAGCTCCCCTGCCGACCGCTTCTATGAAACCTGGAACTGGCAGGAAAAATTCAAAGGCGATAAAGTGATGCCCGACGACTGGACATGGGGTCCCGACATCCTCGAAGGCTATGAATCCCGCTTCGTGGATCTCGGCGAGACGTTCGACGGCCCGGCACGCTGCACGATTATACGCCTACGACCCGATAAGCCCTCAAAAAAGGGGTTCCTTTATGTTCATGGATTCAACGACTATTTCTTCCAGGCCGAATGGGGACGCCAGTTCGTCGACTCCGGATATAACTTCTACGCCGTCGATCTCCGGCGATACGGAAGAAGCCGACTTCCATGGCAATATCCATTCAACGTCCGCGACCAACGCGAATATTTCGTCGACATAGACTCCGCACTCAACCAGATGCGGCGTGACGGCGTGACCGACATCACACTCGGCGGACACTCCACCGGAGGACTGACCGTGGCATACTATGCCGCCACCAGAGGGCGGCGCATCAAAGTCAACCGTGTTGTCACCGACTCCCCCTTCCTTGAATGGAACTACAACGCTTTCATGCGCAACGTGGCTGCCCCGATGATCGGCGGTCTCGGCAAAATATTCCCGAATGCAGAGATAAAACAGGGACACTGCGACGGATACGCCTACTCGCTCCTCAAACAATTCGATGGAGAATGGACTTACAACACCGACTGGAAGATGATCTATTCACCCCCCGTTAAATGGGGTTGGATCGGATCAATCGACAAAGCCCAGAGCGGAGTCATCAAAAACGGCACGCATATCGCCGTCCCGATGCTGGTGATGACAAGCAGCCGCAAAATCGAGGGTTGCAACTATACGCCGGAGTTCAAGACAGGCGACGCGGTGCTCGATCCGGCTATGATTCGCGCCCGCGCCGAACGCCTGGCCAACACTTCAATCTGCGTCATCGACTCCGGGTTGCACGACCTGATTCTCTCTCCCCTCCCCGCCGGCAGGCAGGCCCGGGACTCAATCTTCAAATTTATCCGCACACACTGATTCCTTCCCCCATCTTCCCTCCGCATCCCCTTGCGGAGGGAATTTTATTATCGCCAATAATACGTTTAAAAAAGCAAACACACTCAGAGAGACTATCCACTATTCATATTCTTCAAAAAAAATAGCAGATTTATTTTGCAGTTTGAAGGGAATCCCTTAATTTTGCAGTGCGCGCTGGCAATATGCCGTTCAACCCCGCGCATCTTTAATCTAATACTGCCTAACCAAAAACATCAAATGAAGAATATCCTCATAATCGGAGCGACCGGCCAGATCGGCAGCGAGCTCACAATGCGCCTGCGCAAAGAATATGGCGGCGACAACGTAGTGGCCGGTTATATCCGTGGTGCGGAACCCAAAGGGGAACTCCTCGAGAGCGGACCTTCGGCCGAAGTCGACATCACCAATCCCACCCAGATCGCCGAAGCCGTGGATAAATATAATGTCGACACTATCTACAACCTCGCGGCCCTTCTCAGCGCCGTAGCCGAGGCTAAACCCCAGCTGGCTTGGAAAATCGGCGTCGGCGGTCTCTACAACTGCCTTGAGATCTCCCGCGAAAAGAAATGCGCCCTCTTCACCCCCAGTTCCATCGGATCATTCGGCCCCGACACCCCCGCCGATAAAACTCCCCAGGACACTATCCAGCGCCCTCAGACAATATACGGTGTCACAAAGGTGACCGGCGAGATGCTCTCCGACTACTATGCGCGCCGTTTCGGTGTCGACACCCGTTCCGTACGTTTCCCCGGACTCATCAGCTACGTAGCTCCTCCCGGTGGCGGAACCACCGACTATGCGGTCGATATCTACTATTCAGCCGTGAAGGGTGAGGAATTCAAATGCCCCCTCAAACCCGGAACGTTCATGGATATGATGTATATGCCGGACGCTCTCCGCGCAGCCATCGAAATCATGGAAGCAGATCCCGCGCGTCTCAAACACCGCAATTCTTTCAATATCGCCTCCATGAGCTTCGACCCGGAAATCATCTACAATAAAATCCGGGAATATATCCCCGATTTCCGCATGACTTACGAGCTCGATCCGCTGCGCCAGAAAATCGCCGATTCATGGCCCAACAGTCTCGACGACACCTGCGCCCGCGAGGAATGGGATTGGCATCCGGAGTATGATCTTGACGCGATGACCCGCGACATGATCTCTCATCTCCGTCAGAAATTCGGGATTCCGGCCCCGGCCGCTATCCACCACCAGGCTCCCTCTCTCGAACCCGCCTTCTGATTAAGATTAAACCTCTATATGATTGACCCGACATCCCTGTTCAAAGGCGATATCGGGTCAATCTCATAAGACAATCCATAAAAACCAATCTGAAACCGAAAACTATTTTGTAGTTTTCGGTTTTTTCATTACCTTTGCAGCCTATTTATCTAACTACACCCTCAACCCTGAGAGATGACCGAAAATTTCACCGCTGAAGAGCGAAGACTCCTCACCGCGATTTATCCCATCATTGTGGAGAAGGGATTAAAATCCACGACCATGGACCTCGTGGCCCATAGGCTCGGTATGTCGAAGCGAACCCTCTACGAAATCTTTGAGAGCAAGACGGCTATGATCACAGGCGCCCTTGCGCTCCACGCCATGGAGAATCGTGAAAAGGCTGACGAAATCATGCGCTCCGCCCCCAACGTCCTGGTGGCCCTCATTCGCATTTTCGAAATACACCGACACGACCTCGAAAGAATCAATATCAATTTCTTCAAGGATATGGATCGCCTCTACCATGATATGCGCGATAAATATGAGCATAACCATGAGGAACATCGCGCCGCAATGGAGCAGCTCTATCAAAAAGGTATCTCTGAAGGTGTATTCAGAGACGATGTCAATTTCCGCATCCTCAGCCGGATGATGGAGATTCAGGCCGAATCCCTCAAACGAATGGAGGATCTCTTTCCCCCCGAAATCTCTCTTGTGGAGATATTCGACACTATGTCGCTCGGATTCCTCAGAAGTATCGCTTCCGAGGAAGGCCATAGGATGATCGACCGCTATCTGGCCGACCGCAAAGCCTCTCTATCCCCCACGAATAAATAATTGTTTATCCAAAATTCATACCATCAACATCATGATCCGTAAAATCTTAACGGCAGTTTGTATCCTGGCCGCGACGGTCTCATCGCTGCCTGCCCGGGCGGATGGTGTGCCTCTGCTTTCCCGACAGCAGTGCATCGCCATGGCCCTCGATTCAAGCCCCACAGTGAAAGTGGCCGATCTTGAAGTCTCCCGCACGGAATACGCGCGTAAGGAGACGCAGGGTGGACTCTTCCCGACCATCGATTTCCAGGCCGCTTATCAACGCTCCATTGAACTCCAGACAATCCAGATGGACATGGGGGGACAGAACACCAAACTGAAGATGGGCTCCGACAACACCTGGAACCTCGGTTTCTCCGCGCAGTTGCCCATCATCGCTCCGACTCTTTGGAAGGCTATCAGCATCAACAAAAGCCAGATTCTCGCATCCCTTGAATCGGCCCGCGCTTCGCGCCTCGATCTCATCAATGAGATCAACAAAAGTTATTACGCTCTCCTGCTCGCCATCGCATCGAGAGACGTAATCAAGCAAAACTATGACCGCGCGAAACTCAATGCCGATATCTACGAGAAGCAGTTTCTGGCCGGCACGGCATCTGAATATGACGTGCTGCGTTCCTCAGTGCAGGTCACAAACATCGAGCCTGAACTACTTCAGGCCGACATCGCCGTGCGCCAATGCAAGCTCGGGCTAATCGTCCTGATGGGCATTGACTATAACTTCGATTTCATGCCCGATGTCACTCTCGAAGAGATGCAGCAGGATATGTATGCCTATCCTCTCGGAGCCGACACCGACCTCAGCGCCAACTCCTCTCTCCGCTCCCTCGATATTCAGGCCGAGATAGCCCGCAAGAATGTCGACCTCAAAAAATTCGCCTGGATTCCGACTCTCGGAGCGAGCTACAGCCTCAGCTGGCTCTCCCTCAGCAACGGCAATGCTCTGAAGAATATGGATTTCAGCCCCTACTCCAACGTCGGGCTGGCCCTGAGCGTGCCCATCTTCTCCGGCGGCTCGAAATACTACGGACTGAAACAGGCGCAGATCCAGACCAAGGAAATCGCTCTCCAGCGTGAGAATCTGCTCCACTCCCTCGCGATGCAGCGCGACCTCGCTCTCGACAATATCAACCGCGAGGCAAGTCAGATATCGTCGAGCGCCGAAGGTATGAAATCGGCAAAGAAGGCCTACGATATCATGCAGAAGAGCTTTGAGATCGGAGCGGCCTCCTACCTCGATCTCCGCGACAGCGAACTCGCCCATACCTCCGCCCAGCTCTCATATTATCAGTCAATCTATAATTATCTCGTCTCAGTATCCGAACTCGACCTTCTTCTCGGCCGCGAGGAGGAGCTGAATCGCAATTAACTCTAACTCTACTTTCAAAGACCCAATATTATGAAATCCTTCAAAACAACCCACCTTCTCACTGCCCTGCTCGCGCTCTCGCTCGCGGCCTGCGGCGGAAAGGATAAGGCCGATGTCTCCGAAAATGAAGACGACGTCAAGATCAATGTCAAAGTCGCATCCGTCGAGGAGCGCGACGTAGCCGATATCCTGACTCTCACTGCCAGTGTCGAGGCTGATAAAATCAACAATATCACCTCCAATTCACCTAACCGTATCAAACAGATTCTCGTCGACGAGGGGATGAAAGTCAGTCAGGGTCAGCGTCTGGTGGTCCTCGACGATGTCAACACCACATCCTACCAGCTTCAGGTCGACAACGCCAAGGCAAATCTGAAGAATATAGAGGCCAACTATGAGCGCGCAGCCGAACTCTTCAAAATCGGTGGCGGCACGAAACAGCAGGTCGACCAGATGGAGCTACAGCTCATCAACGCCCGCAACTCTCTGGCCAGTGCCGAGCGTGCGCTGCGCAACGTGCAGGAAAACACTGTCCTCACCGCCCCGGTCAGCGGCGTAGTTACCGCCCGCAACTATGACCCGGGCGACATGACCGGCAACCTCCCCATCCTGACCATCGGCACCGTCAATCCTGTCAAAGCCATCATTAACGTCAGCGAAAGTGAGTTTACGAAAATCCATCTCGGCATGCCCGCCGATCTCGAGCTGCAGGCATTCCCCGATGAGAAATTCACCGGTAAAATCACTATGGTAGCCCCGACAGTCGACGCCAACTCCCGCAGCTTCGGGGTGGAGATCACCGTGCCCAACCCATCCGGACGCATCCTCCCCGGCATGTTCGGCAGAGTCGAGCTCAACCTCGGCAACGCGATGACCCCCGTCGTGCCCGACAAGGCTGTCGAGAAACAGCGCGGATCCGGCGACTATTATGTCTATATCGTCCGTCAGGGCAAGATTGTCCTCTCAAAAGTCGACCTCGGCCGACGTCTCGGCGACGCCTATCAGATTATCTCCGGTGTCGAGCCGGGCGAGCAGGTGGTCATCTCCGAGAAATCGAAACTCTCTAATGGTGCGGAAGTCACCGTCGTAAAATAAAACTTTAAGAAATGAGTCTATACGGTTCGGCGGTCAAACGCCCGATCATGACCACGCTCTGCTTCGTGGCCGTGATTATTCTTGGCCTATTCTCCCTGGTCAAGCTCCCGATCGACCTCTTCCCTGACATCGACACCAACACCATCATGGTCATCACGATGTATCCGGGAGCGAGTGCCGAAGACATAGAGCAGAATGTCACCAAACCCCTCGAAAACTCTCTCAACTCTGTCGAGCATCTGAAGCATATCTCTTCCGCTTCACGTGAGAACACCTCCGTCATTACTCTTGAATTCGAGTATGGCTACGATATCGATGTGCTGACCAATGATGTGCGCGACAAACTCGACATGGTGAAATCCATGCTACCGGATGACGCGGAGAATCCCATCATCTTCAAATTCTCCACCGACATGATTCCCATCTGCCTCCTTTCGGTCGAGGCCAAGGAGAGTATGCCGGGTCTTTATAAGATTCTCGACGACGGCGTGGCCAACCCTCTCGCCCGAATCGACGGTGTCGGCACCGTGAGCATCTCCGGCGCGCCGAAGCGCGAGATCCACATCTATGTCGACCCCAACAAACTTGAGGCCTACCATCTCTCCGTCGAGACCATCTCGCAGGTGATAGCGGCCGAGAACAGGAATATTCCGGGCGGTTCGTTCGATATAGGTTCCAACACCTACGCCCTGCGTGTCCAGGGTGAGTTCGACACATCTGCAGAGATGCGCGACCTCGTGGTCGGCACATTCAACGGCAAGCCCGTCTATCTGCACGACGTGGCCCGTATCGACGACTCCCTTGAGGAGCGCACGCAGCAGACCTTCATCAATGGCCGTGAGGGAGCCATGATCATCATCCAGAAACAGAGCGGAGCCAACTCCGTGCAGATTTCCGAGAAGGTGATGCAGATGCTCCCCAAGCTGCAGAAGAACCTCCCCTCCGACATCAAGCTCGGTGTCGTCGTCGATACGTCCGACAATATCCGCAACACTATCGCATCTCTTGAGGAAACCGTCCTCTACGCGCTCCTCTTCGTCATGATCGTGGTGTTCGTGTTCCTCGGTCGATGGCGCGCCACGATGATCATCGTCATCACGATTCCCGTCTCTCTCATAGCATCATTTATCTATCTCTTCGCCACGGGCAACACCCTGAATATCGTGTCCCTATCGGCCCTATCGATTTCAATCGGTATGGTGGTCGACGACGCCATCGTGGTGCTTGAGAATGTCACGACCCACATCGAACGCGGGGCCGACCCGAAACAGGCGGCTGTCCACGGCACCAACGAGGTGGCTATCTCCGTCATAGCATCTACCCTCACCCTTATCGCCGTGTTCTTCCCACTGACTCTCGTCACCGGCATGACCGGCGTCCTCTTCCGCCAGCTCGGTTGGATGGTGACTATCATGATGATCATCTCCACTACCTGCGCCCTTTCTCTCACTCCGATGCTCTGCAGCCAGTGGCTGCGTCGCGTCAATCACCACGGCAAGCTTTACACGATCTTCTTCACCCCTATCGAGCGTGCCCTTGACCGTTTCGACGATGGCTATGCCCGGCTTCTGCACCGCGTGGTGTCCCACCGTGGCGTCACCATCATCATCTGTCTCGGTATCTTCGTAGGCTCGATTTTCCTCATGAAGTTCGTCGGCACCGAGTTCTTCCCCACTCAGGATAACGCCCGTATCGGCGTGTCGCTCGAGCTCCCGATAGGCGCGCGCGTCGATCAGGCCGAGGAGGTGATGCAACGTCTCGACACCATGTGGCGCGCGAAGTATCCAGAAATCAAGGTGCAGACGTATACCGTCGGTCCCGCTTCGAGCGACAACACCTACGCCTCTCTCTCCGACAACGGAGCGCATATCATCTCCATGAATGTCTCTCTCACCGATCCCGGCGACCGCAAACGTGGCATTCAGGAAATCGCCGACGGCATGCGTAAGGATCTAAGCCGTGAATTCCCGGAATTCAAAAAGATGCAGGTGGATGTCGGCGGCGGACGCGGCGCCGGCATGGGTGGTCAGTCGACCGTCGATTTCGAGATCTACGGTTATGACTTCGAGCAGACCGACACCGTGGCTCAGGAACTGCGCAAGATTCTTATGGGAATCCCCGGCACTGCCGACGTGACCATCTCACGCTCCGACTATCAGCCGGAATATCAGGTAGACTTCGACCGCGAGAAACTCGCCCTCTACGGACTCAACCTCCAGACAGCCGCCATGTATCTCCGCAACCGCATCAACGGCGCGACCTCCTCGCAGTTCCGCGAGGATGGTGAGGAATACGACATCAAGGTGATGTATGAACCGGGCAGCCGCACACAGATTTCCGACATCGAGAACATCACCCTCTACACACCCACCGGTGGAGCCGTGAAACTTAAGGAACTGGGCACGGTCGTGCAGCGTTTCACACCCCCTACCATCGAGCGTAAGGACCGCGAACGCCTCATCACAGTCTCCGCCGTCGTCGACGGCGTGCCGATGGACCAGATCGTGACCGAGGCCGAGCTTAAGATCGACGAGCTCCATCTCCCCTCGGGCATCACTATCGGTCTTGCCGGCAGCTACGAAGACCAGCAGGATTCCTTCAAGGACCTCCTCACTCTCGGTGTGCTCATCATCATCCTCGTCTACATCGTGATGGCCGCCCAGTTCGAATCGCTGACCTATCCCGGCATCATCATGACCTCTCTCCTCTTCGCCTTCTCGGGTGTCTTCATCATCCTCTGGCTGACCGGCCACACTCTCAACGTGATGTCGATGATCGGCGCGATCATGCTTATCGGTATCGTCGTCAAGAATGGTATCGTGCTCATCGACTATATCATCCTCGACCGCGAACGAGGCATGTCGATACGCCGTGCCGTAATCCACGCCGGCAAATCGCGTCTGCGTCCTGTGGTCATGACGACTCTCACCACGATTCTCGGTATGGTGCCGATGGCCGTGGGCAGCGGCCAGGGTTCCGAGATGTGGCGTCCGATGGGCGTCGCCGTGATAGGTGGTCTGACATTCTCCACTATCCTGACGCTTCTCTTCGTCCCCGTGCTCTATTGCGTCTTCGCCGGTCGCGGTGTAAAGAATATCCGACGCAAACTCCGCAAAAATGTGAAATCTCTCACTAAAGCCTAAAAAAATGAAATCAGTATTCATAGCCTACGACCAGGCCCACCACGAGGCCATCATCGAGATTCTGGGCCATCTCTCCTGCCGAGGCTTCACGGCATTCGGCACCGTCCAGGGACGCGGAACCTTCAAGGGGGAACCCCACTACGGCACCCACGCCTGGCCCTCCCTTGCCTCCGCCATGATCGCCGTCGTCGACGACGAAAAGGCGCGCCCTCTGCTCGACCGTCTCCGCGCCCTCGATGAAGAGAAGCCCCGCCTCGGTCTGCGGGCCTTCGTCTGGAATGTCGAAGACTCCATTTGATAAGCGACTCTCCAAATCCTCATCTATCATCTTTCTTCCGGGTGTCTCCCCTTACACGGGAGGCATCCTTATTTTATTCCCCTTCACGATTCGCTATGCTCATACACCCCGCCACATGGGAAGGTCTGTTGCTGATTTGCATTTTTTTTTGTAAATTTGCAGTTGCTTAAGCATCTGAATGATATGATCAATAAAATTAACGAAATGATGGCGGAAATCCAGGCTCTCTCGGCATCCACGCCCGAGGAGGTGGAGCAGATCCGCATAAAATATCTCAGCAAAAAGGGGGCGATTTCCCTCCTTATGAATGATTTCCGCTCCATCCCGGCGGATATGAAGCGCGAGGTGGGTCAGAAACTCAATGAGTTGAAAAATGCGGCCAACGACCGTCTCGCCGAACTCCGCGAGAACCTGGCCTCCAACGCCGAGGCTGCCAAAGCCGACATCGATCTCACGCGCACGGCCACACGGTTCCCAATGGGTTCGCGCCATCCTCTCTCCATCGTCAAAAACGATATCTTCCAGATTTTCGGAGCCATGGGATTCACCATCGCCGAGGGTCCCGAAATCGAGGATGACTGGCATGTGTTCTCCTCTCTCAACTTCCCCCCGGATCATCCGGCCCGCGACATGCAGGACACCTTCTTCATCTCCCGCTCTCCGCAGGATATCCTGTTGCGCACCCACACCTCATCCGTGCAGACACGCACCATGGAGTCGCAGAAACCCCCGATCCGCATAATCTGCCCGGGCCGCGTCTATCGCAACGAGGCCATCTCCGCCCGCGCCCATTGTTTCTTCCATCAGGTCGAGGGTCTGTATATCGACCGCAATGTCTCCTTCGCCGACCTGAAACAGTGTCTGCTCTATTTCGCCCGCGAAATGTTCGGTCCCGAGACCAAGATTCGTCTCCGCCCATCCTATTTCCCCTTCACCGAACCCTCTGCCGAGATGGATATCTCCTGCCATATCTGTGGCGGAAAGGGCTGCGCCTTCTGTAAAGGCACCGGCTGGGTCGAGATCCTCGGATGCGGCATGGTCGACCCCAATGTGCTCGAAGCTTGCGGCATAGATTCAAAGGAATTCTCCGGCTACGCCTTCGGCATGGGTATCGAGCGTATCACGAACCTCAAATATCGCGTAAAGGACCTGCGCATGTTCTCCGAGAACGACGTCCGCTTCCTCCACGAATTCGACGCCGCGCGCTGAGCCCGTCTCTAACACTCTCCTGTATGACAATCCGACAAAGATACGAGGGGATTATAGCCCGCTTCTCCGAGGCGATGCCCGACCCGAAGACGGAACTTCATTACGACACCCCCTTCCATCTCCTGCTGGCCGTCATCCTCTCGGCCCAATGCACGGATAAGCGAGTCAACATCGTCACTCCCCCCCTTTTCGAGGCATTCCCCGACCCCGCGTCGCTCGCCGCCTCCGATGAGGCCACTGTCTATGAGTTTATCAAAAGCGTGACATTCCCCAACAATAAGACGCGCCACCTTCTCAGGGCGGCGCGTCTGTTGGTGGAGGAGTTCGGCGGCGAAATGCCATCTGATATCGATGGCCTCATGAAGCTCCCGGGGGTGGGACGTAAGACGGCCAATGTCATGCTCTCCGTCGTGTGGAACAAGGGAGCCATGGCTGTCGACACTCACGTCTTCCGTGTCAGCAACCGTATCGGCCTGACCAATAACTCCAAGACTCCGCTCGCCACCGAGAAGACTCTCGTCAGGTATATCCCCGAGCATCTTCTCCCGAAAGCCCACCATTGGCTCATACTTCACGGCCGCTATGTCTGCAAAGCCCGCAAGCCGGAATGTATGGATTGTATAATCAAAGATCTCTGCAAAAGCTATGGGAAAATTAAATAAGACCAACGCCGCCCGTATCCTCGACCGCGAGGGAGTGGAGTATGAATTGATTCCCTACACCGTCGACCCCGATAATCTCGCGGCCGANCATGTGGCGNCNGAACTCNGCGAACCCATCGAGCAGGTCTATAAGACTCTTGTCCTCCACGGNGACAAGACCGGCCANTTCGTCTGTGTCATCGCCGGCAACCGTGAGGTCGACCTCAAGAAGGCCGCCAAGGTCTCAGGCAATAAGAAGGCGGAGATGATTCCTATGAAGGAGCTCCTCCCCGTCACCGGTTATATCCGTGGGGGTTGCACCGCCATAGGGATGAAGAANAAATTCCCCGTCTATGTCTCTCGCGAAATGGTGGANTTTCCTTATATATATGTCAGCGCGGGTCAACGTGGATTGCAACTAAANCTCAAACCAGCCGATCTGATCCGTGTGGCCGAAGCCTCTCCGGCTGACTTGATAACCGANGCTGATTCATGAATACCCTCGGCTCCCTCGTNNGGCTCTCCACTTTTGGCGAGAGNCATGGTCCCGCCATGGGGGGAATCCTCGATGGNCTTCCCGCNGGTGTGGCCATTGATATGGATGAGGTGCAGGCTATGCTCGATCGCCGCCGCACGGGTCGCGACCCACTGACGAGCCAACGCCGCGAAAGCGACATCCCCGAGATTCTCTCCGGCCTCTCAACCGACGGCCTCACTCTCGGCACCCCGATAGGCTTCATTTTCCGGAATACGGATGCCCGCCCCGCCGACTATGGCCCCCTGGCCGATCGATTCCGGCCCAATCATGCCGATTATGCGTATCAACTCAAGTATGGGCTACGCGACTATCGCGGCGGCGGCCGCTCCTCCGCCCGCGAGACTGTCAATTGGGTCATGGGGGGNGCTTTGGCCATGCAATGGCTCAAGTCCACGGGAATCTCATTCGAAGCGCGCCTGACACAAGCCGGACCGAACGGATATGCCGACCCTTTCGGGGATATAATCCATAATCCCTCCCTCCCCCGACTTCCTTTCGATGAATCCGTGGAGGCAGCCATGCGGCGTGGCATCGAGGATGCCCGCAGCCGTGGCGATTCCCTGGGTGGCCGCGTTTCATGCGTAATTCGTGGTGTCCCCGCCGGNCTNGGGANTCCCGTCTTCGGCAAGNTNCAGGCTCGTCTCGCGGAGGCTATGTTGAGCCTTAACGCGGTCAAGGCGTTCGAATATGGGTTAGGCACCCGCGCATCCTCCGCGAATGGAGCCGACACCATCGACGCTTTCAACCCCGGATTCTNTCCCACCCCTATGTCGACTGATTTTCAGGGTGGNCTCCTCGGAGGAATATCCACCGGNATGCCCATCTTTTTCAACCTGCATTTCAAGCCGACACCCACAATCTCGCGCGATCTGGAGATGCCTGATGCTTCAGGCCATATGGAGGTCGTCAAAGCCAAAGGTCGCCACGACCCCTGCGTGGCGATGAGGGCGCCCGTNATAGTCGAGGCNCTCGCCGCTATAGTGATGGCCGATCTTATCCGCATCTCCTCCACCCCCTTCACCTGAAGATACATATAATGAATCCCTGGTATAAAGACTATTCCGAATTTCTTGCANAGAAATTCCCCGGCATAAAGGTGCAGAAACTCTCGGTCGACGCCGGGTTCTCCTGCCCTAACCGCGATGGCACNATCGGCACCGGCGGATGTATCTATTGCGACAACCGATCCTTTACCCCCCGGTATTGTTCCCCACGGGACTCCGTGGCAACNCAGCTCGAAAAGGGTCGCCGCTTCTTCGCCCACAAATATCCGGAGATGAAATATCTCGCATATTTCCAGTCTTTCACCGGNACTCACGCCGCGGCCCCGGCTTATCTCAGGAGCCTGTATGAGGAAGCCGCCTCTCAACCCGATATCGTCGGCATNGTCATCGGCACTCGCCCGGATGCTCTNCCCGATAATGTGATGGATTTACTGGAGGANTTAAACAGAACGTGCCCCGTATTTGTTGAAATTGGTGCGGAGACATCCCACGACGCNACTCTGCGCCTAATCAATCGTTGCCACACCTGGCACGATGTCGAGGANGCNACGNGTCGTCTCCACGNACGGGGCATTGAATCAGGACTCCATCTGATTGCCGGACTCCCCGGAGAATCTCCCGAAGATGTGCTTTCTACAATACGGCGGGCCATCGGCCTTCCCATCGGAAGCATAAAACTCCATCAGCTCCAGATTATCCGGGGCACCACACTTCACTCGCTTTGGGAAAGAGGTGAAATNCCGGTAGAATCCTACACCCCCGATGCATATCTTGATCTCTGCGTCAGGATAGTGGAGATTGTCGGCCGCAGTGTGGCCATCGAGCGTTTTCTCGCCTCCGCCCCTCCGGAGATGGTTGTGAGTCCTAAATGGGGACTGAAAAACTATCAGTTCACCAACCTCCTCCACAACCGCCTGCGTCAAAAAAATAATGAATAAGTAAGTTTTATAAATTAGTCAATAATACCCAATCGTAATGAAGCAATACTTGATGATGGCGGCCGGCATTCTTTGCCTCGCCTCCTGCTCGGCTGAAAAGGGACAGGTGTCCGTAACCGTTCCGGCCGACGCCCCCAAACAGCTTGTCGTGAGCCACTACCTCGTATCCGACATGGTCAACGCAAAAAACCGCGAGGACCTCAAGACGGTCACCGACACATTCGATGTCTCCGGTGGTAAATTCAGTTTCCCCGTCGATGAGCGCGGCGCCGCCCGCTACCTCATCCAGACCGATAATCTCGTGGGTGTGGATTTCTTCACTCAGCCCGGCGAGACTCTCACCATCGACATCGAGCAATTGAATCCTCTCCGGTATTCCGTGGCCGGCAGCGAACTCATGGACGATATCACCCGTCTGCAGAAAGTCACCGAGCCCCTTGAGCAAGAATATGAAGCAATGGCTCAGAAGGGCAACGTCACGATGGACGATGTCCAGGCTTTCATGAAACGCTATGATCAGGCGCTGCTCGACTTCATCAAAGCCAATCCCAAATCACCGGCCGTGGCCTACGCCATGTTCAACCTTCAGGGGGAATCTCTCAAGGATGCATATGACAACATGACTCCCGAGGCCAAGAATTCCATCCTCTTCCCCGTCATCGAGAAACAGGTCGAGGGGGACAAGGAGCAGGTTGAGAAAGAGAGGGAACTTGAGCGCAAGATGCAGGAACTCAGCGACGGCAAACACGAGGCTCCCGCCTTCACCCTCAAAGATCTGCAGGGCAAGAATGTCAGCCTCAGCGATTTCCGGGGCAAATGGGTCGTGCTCGACTTCTGGGGTTCATGGTGCGGATGGTGCATCAAAGGCATGCCCAAACTCAAGGAAGCCTACAAGCAATACGCCGGCAAGATTGAGGTCATCGGCATCGACTGCAACGAGACCGAAGAAGCCTGGCGCGCCGGAGTAGCCAAAAACGAACTTCCATGGGTCAACGTCTACAATCCCCGCGACAGCAAACTCCTCGAGCAATACATGATTCAGGGCTTCCCCACCAAAGTGATTGTAAATCCCGAAGGCAAGATCGCCGACATCACAATCGGTGAAGATCCCACCTTCTACACCAAGCTTGCCAACTTCGTAAAATAACCCTCCCCTCAGCCAACTGAATAACCAAGGGCCGGACAATTGTCCGGCCCTTCTTAATGGATGGTGAGTGAAAACCCTTAATGGAAGTTAATGGAAGGTGGGTGCAAACCCACCTTTAACGGACCAACCTCTCCTAAGCGAGTAGTAAATAACTACAACTCGGTCATAAGAAATTTCCTAAGATGAAGGTGCTTGATTCCGGGATATTTCTCCATAGACCCCGTCACCGGATCCATCGACACCACATATTTAGGAAAATTATCTTTAATCCCAATCATATTTCCGAATTCCCTCTCGATTGTCTCTTCGGAAGCAAGGAGATAGGTAGCCTGCACATAAATGGTCTTATCCCCTTTTGTAGCTACAAAATCCACCTCCCCTGCGCGTAAGATTCCGACCCTCACTTTATACCCGCATGCAAGAAGATGCAGATAGATTACATTCTCTATCACCTTCTCGATACTCCCACGCAAGTTAAATCCAGTCAGGTAATTACGCAGACCATGATCTGTGAAATAATACTTAAATATCAATTCAAACAGCTTTTTACCATGTATGTCATATCTCATCACAGGATTCATTATCAATGCCTTGCACAGGTATGATACATATGTGGCGACAATAGATTCGGAAATCTTTTCCCCTCCGGATTTCATGAATTTCACGATGCTGTTGTTTGATATCAGTTTTCCGATATTGTCACCGATAAATTTAGCGAGATTTTCAATAAAGGGGACATTACGTATTTTCTCTCTCGAAACCACGTCACGCATCATAATCGTATTATAGACACCCTGAAGATAATCGCTCACCTGGGTTTCATCCTTAATATCATAGAGACGAAGTCCGGGGAGGCCGCCGACACGCAGGTAATCATTCAGAGCTTCATCTGAATCTACCAAATTATGAAATTTGAGAAATTCGGCATAGCCCAAACCGTAAATCGGGATTTCCACATATCTGCCGGCCAATCGCGTGCTCAGCTCGGAGGAGAATATATATGCATTGCTGCCTGTAGCAACAATCTGACAGAGATTTTCTGCATGGAGACTTCTAAGAGCATCTTCATAGTGCTCTATATCCTGCACCTCATCTATGAGCAGATAATTATTTCCCCCCGCCTTGAATTGAGGAGAGACATATTCGTATAATTCAAGCGCATTCGTAATATCACTGAAACTAAGCAGTTCCTTATTTATATATATCACTTCTGCATCTTGAATATTCATATTGATCCATTCGTGCAACTGACGAAGCATAAAACTTTTCCCTACACGTCGCTGACCAATAAGAATAATCATCATCCCCCTATTCAGATGGGATATGATGTGAGATAAATATTTATGTCTGGTTATAATTTCCATACTTTCATCCGGAATTGTCTTGCAAAGATACCTACTTATAAATATAAAAACAAGCAAAAATGTCAATTTCTCCATTTATACTTGAGTAAATTTACCATTTTTGCCAATTTCTCCATTTATACTTAGGTAGATTTACCATTTTTGTCAATTTCTCCATTTATACTTTGGTAGATTTATCATTTTTGTCAATTTCTCCATTTATACTTTGGCAACCTTAATGGAGAGCGGCTGCAAACCCTTAATGGAAGTTAATGGAAGGTGGGTGCAAACCCACCTTTAACGGACCACCCTCTCCTGACAAACACAAAAATTTATACCACATCTACGTGCTCTTTAGCATAACCCCTTGCCAACCTCAATAAATTTTTATAACTTTGCAACTCAATTTCTGGCTCAACCTATGCTAATTGATTAGCATAGGGAGCATTTAAAGGTAATCCTGAGATTTCAGTTCGTGAGCGACACTCACGAACTGAATAATTTTAATATTTATAGGTTTTGTTTTCGCTATTTATATCTGTTATTTATTATAAGCTTATATTTCAAACAAGCTACCAGAATTAGAGCCCTCTTGTAATACATTTTTCAGCATACTATTAATTTGCTCGAAGCGATACGTGACATTTGGAAGTTTTCCAGTACCATTACTTAGTCGGTTTCCAAACTCTTTGTTTTGAAACAATTCGTGTAATGCCTTTCGAACTTGCTCCTTTTTACAAATAAGCTGAGATCTTTGAGAATCAGATAGCCATGCAATATTAACGCTTAAAGAATCAAATAGAGACTTTGATATTTTACTATATCTTCCCTTTCTATTAATTTTCCTAAAAGCCCCATCCCCGAAGATTAGGTAACATGTATCCATAGCCTTTTCGAATGCCAAAGATATCTCATTGAGGCGCTGTGTAGGATACTTATTCAAGGCTCCCATCTGATCATTTAAGAAAATGTCCAAATTGCCGTCATAGTCATTATATCCACAGAAAAATGCAATAAATCTGTTGACAAAATCTCTATCAAGCATTCTTTTTCCCTTGATTTTACGAGATGTCGCACGAAGGAATGCTTCGCTTTCAGATAGATTTTTTATAAACTCCGCCGGTAATCCCTGATTAAGGGCATGACGCATTTCTTGGTCAGTTAGAGGCTCTCCAGCGCTATTAACGCGTTGGAAAATTACAAGTTTAACTTCACTCGGTGTTTGATAGCCAAGTGTATTAGTTGTAATTTTTAAACCATGTATACGGCGAACATCTGGGCGAGATAAATCCGCAAATGTTAAACCCTCATACTGTTTAAGAAACTGTAGATTCTCTAATTTCAAGAACACATGATTTCCGTTTACATCTTTTCCTAATACAAAATCTCTTATGGCGCATAGTCTCTGCACTCCATCAATTACAGATCGAGTACTTCCTCCCTCTTCCTCATTGAAATAGAAAGAAGGCAGGGGTAAACCTAACAGAATTGACTCAATCAAACGACTTTTCTTGGTTGAATCCCAAACGTCAGTTGCTCGTTGGAAATCAGGAGTAAGATTTATCTCATCGTTTTCCAATTCATTTATCAGCGACAATAAATTGACCGTCGAAATATCAAGTTTGATTTTTGAAGGGTCAAAAGGCTTTGTGATATTAGGCTCAGATCCATAATCATACGCCTTTTCATTCTCTATTTCTGAATTTTCTTTCATCTGCTTAATAATTTTTGGATTGTGGGAATCTTTCTATCACCATCCTCAAGATGGTAGGAATGGAAAACGGTTGAAGATTTTGATTCACGTTTAAACTCCATATAGAGTCCATACTCATCATCCCATACGTATAAGGGACCAGTATCGTTATTTTCTCCTATAGCTTTATGTAGAAGTTCTGTTGCATGTTCTTTTGAACAGTATAATATTGCGACAGAATCATTTTTATGTTCTTTGAATGCTCCTACGCCATTTTCGCCATGTTTACGATTCCAATTGTAAATTCGAGGCGGACGACGATTTTCTTGCAACCAACTTTCTATTTTTTCAAGTGTCGCCTCTAACACAGGTATATCTATTTGATGCAGATTTCTGTGCATCGCTGCGGTTGATACATCCTCAAGTGCACTATGATTTATAATAGCATATGTTGAGTTAGTAGCTTCGACATCCGATTGATACTTTCGCTCACATACCTCACAGAAACTATCATCGATTACAGGTGCTTGAAAGAGTTTATAGTCAACACCGCTATTTTGAATAGGTGCTTCTCTCCAGTCCTCTGCGAATCTATTAAGAGCATTAAGTAACGTCACTTCAACTTTAGGATAATACTCTTCTAATTCATACACAGGATAAAGAAATTTCCTGATATTTTTTGAATCAAAATATAACATATAGTGTTCCGCACGTCCACGTTGTTCCATCCTGTCTATAAAGTCAATAAAAGCCATTACTTCATCAGGAGCAAACAAGGTAAATTCCCTAATACATGAAGATGTTTTTTCTACATCTTCATGTTCAGGGAAAATTATAAATAACTGGCAAGTTTCTTTATTTGCCATATCTTATTTATCTATTCCTGTTAGCACTCGTAAATCAATCTGCATTTGATCAAAGAAATCTTTAGGCGGACGCTTAATCTGTCCCGAAGATGTGACCTTTAGTTTGTGAGTTTGGGCGACATGACGCTCCTCATCACGATTAAAGAAATATACCTTTATACTATCGTCTGTCAGTATACCTCTTTTTACATTTACCAAAGCTCCATTTATAATATGGTCACTATGGGTCTCAATTATTATCTGAATTCCTGCTTTAACGGCCCTTGCAACTAACTCCATCAAGACTGACTGACCTTTGGGATGTACATGAGCTTCTGGATTTTCAATAAGAATTAGAGCACCTGGTTTGGCACTCAATATAGCGACGAGTATAGGCAGTAAATAGGATATGCCAAAACCAGTATTAACTGCAGACATTTCTTCGGTAGGTAAATTGTTCTCTCTGTCAAATTTATAATTGAGTCTAAAATCTTCTCCAGACTGCTCAATATTCAAATGGATCTTTGGCGAGATTGCTTGTAACCAAAGCTCCACTTGGTTACCAAGTTGATAGTTATAGTTATTAGAAGAATCCGGTAAAGAGAGTTCTTCCAATACCTTCATATTTCTGAAGTGATATAAGAAATGAACAGTATATTCGCATTTACCTTGTGTTTTTGATATCTGTTTGTCTTGACTAACAACAGCAGAATCCCTACCATAAGTTATCATTGGACCAAACCGGAAAGCACTGATATATTGAAAGTCTGTGCTAAATAAATTCTGTTTAGCCCAGGCAAATAGAAATTCTTCTTCTTCCACATCCATTTCAGTCAGGGTTTCTTCTTCGTCAGTTATAGGAAGATAGGTTTCCATTCCATCTTCAGGATATAAAAAGGAGAAATGCCAACCGATTGTCTTGAAAATTAGATCCAATTTTAATTCATCGGAATCCACTGTCTGACATGCTAATTTACCGGAGATTCCTAAATCAACAAGTTCTCCTCTAAGATTTAATCCTTTCATCAATCGGTGAGACTGAAAAGATTGTCTTAAAAGAAGTAACGATTGGAGTATAGTTGATTTTCCCATACCATTCATGCCAGTTAGTATGGTTAAACCTCCAAATTCTATTGTTGTGTCTTCGTGTAACTTGAAGTTTTGTATTCTTAATATTTGAAGCATATGCAAAATGTATTATTCGATGGTGAGGATTTTGGAGGATTCTTCGCCGAATTGGGAGATTACGCGGACGCAGATCTTGCGACCGGAGCGACGCTCGATTGCAGAGCTGCGGAAATCGTAGAGAGTGTCCCACACTTCGTCGTTGAGCTCAAGTTTGAGTGTAGTCTCGGCTTTCTTTTTAGTCTTAGCAGAGGCTATGCCGTTTAGACCTTTCTTCCACGCATCAAACTCTTTCTTGTTTCCTCCGCAGAAGTGCATTTCGCGGACGATGAACTGTTGTTCATCATAGTTATCGTCAATTTCCCAGTAGGCGATATCTTCAACAGAACGAGCTTTTACGTCGTCTTTGATTGGGTCGTAAATATCGAGTCCTCGAATCTCAACGTGACATGCAACTTCACTGTCATAGACTATAGCAATGTCAGGCTCGCCTATTGTGATAAACGAACCGGCACCCTTATCTTTTTTCAAAAGACCATCTTGCATAAGGTCGTCGTGCATACGCACCTTGCTGACGGTGTATATGCCCATATTATAGTCCTCGTCATTTATCGAATCCTCAAACGAGAAACCAAGCAACACAAGCCATGACGCTCCTTCGTTACGCGCTTTGCTACGGAAAGCTTTTACAGCCTCACCAACGGCAACTTTACTGACTGTGCCGAATTTCGGCCCGATATGGAAATAGACTAATCGGTCTTCGCCGTCACCATCGGTGTACCATCCACGCGCGTGGAGGTATGGATGGCTAACAGCCTCAACTTGCTTGAATGTGGCTCGTTGGCTCTTATCGCCATTACGAATACCCGACGTTTGGAGATGGCTGAAAATACGGTCTTGAAACAATCGGTTTTCTTCTGCCTCGTTGGGCCGCTCGTCAACAGACTCCGGCGACACTACATTATAGCTTTGCAATGTATCAACAGTGAACGGACCACTGACTCGAATACGTTTCTTATCCTCTAAAGGCTGGTCGTAGAGGGTCTCAACTTCGGGTTCAAGGTCGTTCGCAAGTGATTTTAGAGTAATGTGAGGAACAGTTTTATACACAAAACCTTGTCGTATATTCCCATTTTCTTTGTCGAATAATTCGTAGTAAGGGAACAAAGCCGTTGAAAGGCGCGTCTTCGCGATATTGAGGGCAATACGCGAAGTGTCAATAGTAATCCAACGGCGACCCCATTGTTCGGCAACGTAAGCCGTTGTACCACTTCCGCATGTTGGGTCAAGCACCAAATCACCGGGATCAGTTGTCATTAAGATGCACCGTTGAATTGGTTTTATACCTGACTGAACAACATATAGTTTTGCCTCCATTTGGTTGGTACCAGTATCCTGCCAGAGATTGTTAACCTCTGTATAAGGGAAATCGTCCCAGTAATTTACATACCTAATGCTGGATGCCTTTGTACCAATTCGGTTTAAAGACTTCAGTCGTTCGATACCTTCTCTATTTGTCCTCCAACCTCGACTACCAGATATAGTGTAAGTTTTACCTTCAAACTCTATTGGGAAGCGTATAGAGTCACTTCCTGTTTGGGATGTTAAGTCTCCTAACCCAAAAATCTTAGAGCCTTTTGGTCGTTTTTTATATTCAAACTTTGTTTGATTTTCTTTTTCCCAATCTTTTATAGTTAAGCGACGACCGTCTGCCAGTTCTATTCTTGAGTAATCGCTCGAATTCACTTCATAGTCTTGTTCAACATATAATTTTCGTAATTTTAAGTTGTTTATATCTTTACAATACCATAATATATAGTCTGCAACACTATTCATAGTTTTACTTGTTGCTCCTGATGTCTTAGTATAAATAATCTGACTAACAAAATTTTCACTGCCGAAAACTTCATCAAGCAGATTACGAACAAGATGAACATTGTCATCGGAGATTTGGACAAAAACAGAACCAGATTGAGTGAGCAGTTCCTTGGCGAGAACGAGACGGTCACGTAAATAGGAAAGATAACTATGTATGCCCAATTCCCAAGTATCGCGGAAAGCCTTAATCATTTCGGGTTCTCCGCTGACACTCTCATCGTTGTCTTTAACATCGCGTGAGTTAAGTTTCATCTGCCAGTTAGAGCCATATTTTATGCCATAAGGAGGATCGATGTAGATAGTCTGTACCTTGCCTGCCATATTCTCACGATTAAGCAGTGAGTTCATCACAAGCAACGAATCACCTTGAATCAGGCGGTTCTTCCAGTCCATTGAATGGGTATAATAATCTGCAACACGTTCAAGTTGATTTTCAACCTCACTACGCATCTCATCAGGCGAAAAGAGCATCGGTTGATTTGACTTTTGCTCCTGACGCACCTGATAGAGCCTCTTGATAAGCAGTTCGGGATTAATATCCTCATGCACATATAGCGAGCGGATGTCTACGCGGAGATCAGGCGATTTTGTTTCATCGTCATCATTGGCATACTTTCCGAGCCAATACAGTTCGGGGTCACGCCCACGGTCAAAGTTGTTTTTGAAGGTATGGTATTGGCTTGTAACAGGAGAACCTGCTACATTCATAGCTTCCTCGCCCGCGAGTTCAGAGGTCGGAATAACAGTTCGGGAATCGTCTGGATGCTTAATTGATTCTACCGGTTTTTTATTGGGATCTATCATAATTGGGCGATTTTTGCGAGAAGAATTGGTTTGATATTGTCGATATCTGAGACTTCGAGAAAATCCCATCGATTCTGCGAGCCGAGCGCATTAGCTGCCGGAATCCACCAGTCAGTTGTATATTTACGTTTTTCAGCCTTATGGCCGGTAACGTCGTTGCTCCAACCTGAAATTTCAATAATTAAATTTACGGTTTCTCCTAATGGAGTTTTGACTTTAGCAATGAAATCAGGAATGAAATCATGTTCCTCGTCAAGATAAAGATAGGGGATACGGAAATCAAGGAATTGATTCTTGACATAGCACTGAACTGCATCCACTTCCTCGAAAGTCTTTGCTGCTATTTGTTCCCATGAATCAGTGTCGGCTACTACATAATTGACGTGGCTTTTCGTCGTAGCACAGACAGATTTTGTTGTGGAATTGTGGACGTGCCGAGTGGAGCCTTCGGGATTATAGTAATTGAGAATAGCAGAAATACGATCTTCACCTTTGGCCGCCTGCCGGATGCCTTCATAGATTGAAGCAACGACTTTTTTCTTGTCAAAGAAAACAACAAGTCGACGCAAATCGGGCGAACCATCACCACCGACAATTTCAACCTGATTATAATACCACTCCTCGACAATCTTACGAAGTCTGGCAAACTTCTGGAACTGGCGTCCGGTTTCCTTGTCAGTATATTTTTCGCGTATAAGGTCGCGGGTAAGTTGGTATATAACTTGAGCATCGCGGATGTCGTGATATTCACTCTTCAGCACAATCTCCTTACTTCCCTCTCGATCAGTTACTGCTGATTCAAGGACAGTCTTTGTAGGAATCTCGTTGAAATTCAATCGGTATTTCGACAGGCCGGAATAATCAAATGGAATATCGCCCTCTTTAGTTTCACAGCGATAGCCTACAATATTGGGGAATCTGATTTCTAATGCACGACGCTCCGGCATCGCGAAAATTGGTGTACGTGGTTTTGCCGGTGGAGGAGTCCCTGCTCCTCCGCCCTTAAAAGTCTTGAATGGAACGCCTATAATATGGGCATATTCAGGCGGAAATTTCCAAGTTATATTTTCAGGTTTATAACGCTTTACATCTTTAGAATCAATTTCCTCACCATCCTTATTATATGGACGAAGCTCATAACTGCGACGACGAAGTGCACGACCGGCAACCTGTTCGCAGAGTAGTTGTGAACCAAAAGCGCGGACACCCAAAACATGGGTTACAGTATTTGCATCCCAACCTTCTGTAAGCATCGAAACAGACACCACACACTTTATATGTGAGCCAAGAGTCCCAAATTTTCCGACACTATTTACTACTTCACGTAATATGTCGCCATCCGGAAGCGCATCAGCACTTCCGGCACCATGAAGCTGTGCATATTCACGTTTGAAATTTTCAATCTCTTCTCGAAATACTTTCTTGAAATCATCGCTGACAACACCACCTGCGTTATCAATGGCCGCGCTGTCAATCAGAAGACTCGGTTGGCGATTTAGCGGTATACCGTCTTTATAGTTGGAGAATATAGGGAAATGGCCATCAACATAGATTGTATTTCCATCTACGTCTACAGTCTCATATCCGGCTATGTATTTGAATACTTCTTTGCTGACTGTAGTGTTATTACATACGACAATAAAAACCGGAGGCGTAGAAAATACATTGACTGATTCCTCACCTTCCTGACGAGTCCCCCGATTATATTCTTCATAGTCTTTGACAAATTGGTCAAGGGCTATTTGAAGAAGTGACGGAAGATTGGCTGGAGCTTCTGCCTTGGTTTCCACTCCTTTTTCCTTAGCTTCCTTTCGAGCCTTTTTCTGACCCTTCTTAGGGAGTTCTTTAGATGTGTGCTCGTAAATATTTCGGAGTATAGGTTCGTTAAGTTCATGCGAATCATCGAAAGCAGGAAGAAAAGGAATCTTTACAAGTCCGCTTTCAATGGCATCTACCAGACCAAAATCACTGACAACCCAAGGAAAAAGCGAGTATTCGGCATAGCCGGAGCCTTTCAAATAATATGGAGTTGCAGAGAGATCATAAACGTGTTGGATTTTATAGCCCAACTTTTTGAGTTGACGCAGACCCTCATACCATACCATCGCCTTTTCATTTTCTTCTTGATCTTCGGAATCAATTTTACCCTCCTTTTTCCGAGGGAGATAGCAATGGTGAGCTTCGTCGTTTATCACGAGAATACGTTTACTTTTAGGCATACGTCCAAGCAAACGCGAGATAACTGAAACATATCCTTCCTTGTCGTTTTGTTTTATCATGCCCTCGCCTTCGCGATAAACAAGTTTTCCATCGAGGGGACTTGATTTTTTACCAGAATATACTTTAGGCTCAAACTGATGATAGTTGGTAATGGTAATGGAATTATTTAAGCCTCCAAGCAAGGATTCGTATGCACGTGGGACTAAGCCACGCACATGGTAGTAGTCTGTCTTTTGAAAATCATTTGTGGAATTTTCATCAACAAACAGTACACTAAGTCGATCACGAATAGTTATACCGGGAGCAACTATTAAGAAATGATCTGCAAATCGTGTGTCCTGAACATTGATTTTTTTGTTAATGAAATTATATAAAATGAGCATTGCCATAACAACCGTCTTACCGGTTCCGGTTGCCATCTTGAAAGCTGTTCGAGGCAAGACATATTCATAGAATTTCGAGACAGTCTCCACTCGCTCATTAAGCTGACGCAAAATTTCACGTCCGATATTAGGGTCAGAATCCGCAATTTCATTCAGATAGACTGCTGTTTCAATAGCCTCACGCTGACAGAAGAACAGCTTTTGATAATTCTGGCGTTCGGGATTATTAAACCAAAAATTAAGTAATTCCTTAGTAACGCGAGTAGCTTTAGGATAACCGGCCAATCTCCATTTCTTGACTTCCTGACGAATTAGGTTGATGAAAGGAGCATTTGGATCGTCAGTACCAATATCGTCAGTTGTAAAGAGAGCCGTTTCTGGTCGATTAGGAGCAATACCAATATGGGAATAATAAGGGCGACGACCTTCTAAAATCTTGGTATAATCAAGATTCCCATTAAGATCAGCGTCATAGTGGAACTTTGGTTCCTCATATGGATTATTCAATATTGGTGAAAGGTTCTCTTTCATGCGTATTTGACAAGAAAACACCCGCGTAGCATCTGAAGGCTGACCAAAGCCTGTAACGACTGCAAGGATGTTCTCAAAGGTTTTCGGCTCTTGCCGTGTGTCTTTTTTGTTTACTGACTGGTCATTATCAGAAAGGCGTTACTTAATTGCAAAATTAGTAAATTTTTCCGAGATTACAGCTATAAATCAGTCGGAATTTTTATGCGCAGAGTGCTGACTAACACCAGATAATGGAGACTCTGGGAAACAGTTCACTCCTTGATGGTAAGAAGATTGGCTACTTTGCATCAAGNAAAATNGCCTCACTTTCTGTATTGCCGACTCTTGACTGGGCGACTGAGGTGGCGAAACGCGACAATGTTGCCATTGTGAGCGGATTTCATTCCAAGATGGAACGCGAAGTTCTCGACATCCTTCTGAGAGGCCGATGTGGGATTATCTGCGTATTAGCCCGATCGATATATAAAGTAATCCCGGATATCTACCGCGACGCTTTCGCTCAAAACCGAGTGCTCTTCATATCCCACAACACCTCCAAATCAACCATGACATCCCGCCACCTCTGCCAAAAACGAAACGATTACATCGCCTCCATCTCCGANGAACTCGTNTTCTCNTCCCTGACACCCGAAAGTTCATTATACCCTATCGCCATTTCAAAACTTAACAAGTTGGTACTGTAGNCTCCGCACGACANGATGATTGTGTAGTCCAGCNGCAAAATGGAAGAGAGGCTGACGATATGCGTGATATCGTCAGCCTCTCGGATTATATCCGGCGAGAGCCGGATGAGGGAGTTTTTCGGAAGGATTATCTTACAAGCACCTTCACGGTGTCGCGACCGATGGTGAGCAGGTAGATACCCGGAGCCACGCTGATGCGGCAATCACCGCTGCCGATGTGGAGGGCCGTGCCGGAGGTGGTGTGTANCGACACAGGAACGTCAGCGTGAGCCCCGNTTACGATGATCACCTNACCCTCTACCGNGACGTTGATNCCGGAGGCGAGAATCGTTTCGACGCCGGTGGTATTCAGGATAGCGTCGTTGGAGCCTCCGGAGATACCGCGGTTNTAGCTGACCACGACATTGTAGACATGCTTGCCGTNGGGCACGTCGGTATCGAGATAGGAGGTGGCGGTCACGGGAGCGTCGTTGACGCAGAGTCCGTCGCGGTAGATGTCATAATGCTTGACACCCAGACTTGCGTTGGCCTGCTTGAATGTCACGTCGTCGATCATGAGCATGAATCCGTCGCCNCCTTCATTGTGGGCACGCAGTGCGAAACGTTTNGTCCCCTCGGGGAGATTGAACTCATAGTGCTGGTAGGTAGCGTTGCCCACGGCATCCACGAGCTGCGGCACTTCAAATGCACCGTCCTCGCAGAGAGAGATGAAATCAAGGGGATCGGTGGAGTCATCCAGAGAATAAAGCACCTCCAGATGGTCGGGATACTCCGGATGGAAGCTGCGTGCGTAGAAACTGATGGTCTGCTTCTCTCCGCTGAGGAGGGGGGATATTGCCCAGTCATCCTGTGCGAGATTCTGGCTCAGTATGTACATAGCCACGAGGCTGTGGCTGCCGGACTGGCCCTGCACGAGATATTTGAGGTCGGGATTATAGTAGATGATGTCGTCGCTCGCGCTGTCGAAGACGAAGAAGGAATGGGCAGTGCGCATCCCTACAGCATCGGGAAGTGAGGCACCTTCAAGAGTGCCGATCTGTGCACCATCCACGTCGACCATTGTCCAGCCATCCACCTCTTCGGTCCATGCCTCCGCATTCTCGAAGTTCTCGGTATCGTCGAGTTCGAAGCCTTCGGTAGAGGGGGCGCTCCAGGAGAGTGCCACACCGTCGGCCTGTTCGGTGGCCGTGAGATCCTGAACNGCGGGGAATTTTGAAGCCACNTATTTAGGCTTGGCCACGGGGCTNACATCGTTGGCCNGNTTGGAATCGCCGGGGAAGCTGACGCGGATAGCCATCTCCGGATCGGCAGTGTGGAGNGGACTGAGCGTATGGCTGAAGCTTACGGCCTGCGAGCGGCCGGAATCAAGGGCATCGCCATCNAGGGATGCCACGGGGAGACCNTTCTCAAGGAGCTCTACGGTATAGCCTTTGGCGGCGAGGCGGCCGAGGTTGGCCACGGTGCCGGTNACGTTGAAAGGCTTCAGAGGCTCCACGCGGGCCGGGACGTTGACAGAGGTGGCTGCCAGATCGTAGTCGGGCATATCTGAGATCGCCAGCGCNTCGAAGGGCATTGAATCGTGGGAATAGAAGCAGGCTGANATGCCGATTTCCACCACTTTCCCCTTCACGTCGGTGAGGGGACATACGGCCACATTCCAGCCCGTATCGCCGGCTTCGGCGTGGTCGAAGTAACCGACTTCGGTACGCTTGCCATCAGGGGTNACGGCGAAGACACTGAAGGTNTTGNTGTCGGCATCNGACCATTTGTAGTGACGGATCACGAGAGCCGGGTTGGCAGCGTTGCTCAGATCTATCTTACCGGTAAAGAAGTCGAGAGTGGCACCGGATTCATACTGTGTGGCTATAAGGAAGGCATCGTCGCCGTCGGCCGAGGGNATACCNTCGTTGGCCGGATTGCCTGCCGACAGTGAGCCGTAGGTACCNGCCTGAGCCATGTATCCGAGGAGATACGTGTCGATGTCATCCTGTGTGAAGCTATGCAGATANGGGANNGATTCCGCCTTGCCCACCGGGATCATCGGAGAGCGCGTGAGGTCTTCACATTCCACNCCGACGTTGAGCGCCGACACATAGAAGAGGGCGAATTCCTTCTCATCCGGTGAGCAGACATCTAACGTGAGGGAGTTGCTGCTTACGGGGGCGTCGAGCACAGGCTCGGCTTGGTAGTTGCCGGCTACGTAGACCATGTAGGTCAGATTTTCCGGAAGCAATGCATGGCCGGAAATATCCTCCGCCGGAGCATCCCAGCTCAATACGACGCGACCGGGAGTGGACGTCTCGACGAGACGCACGGAGGGCACGGGCTGCGGCGCGTAGGGACCAACAAATGCCGAGGCACGCACTTCACGGCCGGCTCCACCTTCGGAGTCGTGGCAGAGAATATGGTAGGTGTATTGGCCGATGGCCGGTAGGTCGAGGTCGTCAAACTCCACAATCGCGCCGGGAACTACCGAAGCGAACTCAGCCACTGGCTCAATCTTACCATCGCGGCTGACTATAATCTTGCCGAGGCTCTTGAGCGGATTTCCGGAGATGTCGGAGGCCGGAGCCTTGAAGCTGCCGTGGAGGCTGAGCTTGCCGTCGGCATCGCGTTCGAGCGTTATGTCGGTGGCCTCCGAGGGGGAAGTGGCATTCATCGGTGAGGAAACACGGATATCTCTCAAGTGAATCTGGAACATATTGGCATCGCTCAGGGCATGCCAACCGAAATAGTAGTCGCCGTCAGATTTTGGCTGCACCGTGAGTCTCATCTCGATAGGCTCGGCGCGTTCGGTGGAGATCTCCGTCGGGGGGAGGAGCTCGGTGGTCATGGCTGCCGCCACAGGGGCGCCACCCATTGCCACGGCGTAGCGCTCGGTGTACATCTTGCTGTTGCCCGAGACGCTGTAGCTGAGTTCGTAGGTCTTGCCCGATTCAAGATGGAATGCGGGGGAAATCAGCCAGTCGTCGCCGATATTCTCAGTGCTATAGTCGTAGAGGAAGGCTTCGTAGCTGGGTGAGAACCACCATGTGCTGCTGTCGGAATTAGCGTCGATGATCGTGTAGAGGCCGGCGTCCTTGTCGGTGTGACCGGAATCGAGCCGACTGCTGTATGGAGGAGTCACCGCGCCTATGCCTGTGGAGGCCACAGCAGGCTCGGAGAGATTCTCGGCATAGCAGGCTATCACCTCATATGTCAGCTTTACATAGGTGGAGGGAATCTCCACAATATCGTCGAGCCAAGTATCCTTAAGCCCCTCGGCGATGACTTCACCGTTGCGTTTCACGGTATAGGTGATAGCCGCCGGATCAATGTAGGCTCCATCGGTGGAGTCGGTGACATCTCCCCAGAAGAGGGAGATCTCTCCACCTCCGAAATTATTGACCACCAGTCCGGAGGGGGGAAGAGGAGTGCCTGCGCCGTTCACGACCGTGGTCTTGGCCCGGGGACTCTTGCCCGTCTCGTTCTCCAGATAGGCAATGACGGTGTGCAGACCCTTGTCGGAGAGAGTGACGCTTCCCTCCACGCTTGCGCCGAAGGTGGATTCTCCGGAGGCCACCTCCTCACCATCCACGGAGAGCACCCAGCGCACGGGACCGGAGGCCGCGTTGCCGTTGAAGAGGCTTGCCGGGATTTCGATTTTGTAGAGTAGCTCCATGTCACCTCCGGGTACCTCCACCGAGAGGATGGGAGCTGCCGGAGCAAGATCCTCGGCCTCAGGCTTCACGACTTCGAGAGCGGCGATCTGCTCGTTATCCACATATTCCACAAGGAGTGTGGCTGTGGCGTCGGCAGGATCGATGGCCCAGAGAGAGCTTTTGCCGGTGGCGGGGGCGTAGCTGAAGATGATGTTGCCCGATTTGTCGTCGAAGGTCGCGCTCGAAGTGTAGTAGGGGCGCAGACCGGTGTCGCCGATCTTCGTGAACTCACCTGTGGTCTTGTCGACAGCCACGAGACTCCCATCGGCGAGCATGCCGTAATACTGTCCATTCCCATCGCAGGCCACGCCATACATCTGCTCCGAGGCATCGAGCACCCTAAGGGCCTGGCTCATACCTCCGGGATAGTCGGCCTTTGCCCAGGCGAGGGCCGGCTCGCCGGCATTGTCGTAGTGGTAGAAACATCCGTAGACGTCGCCGGTGGTGGGATCGACGGCATTATCGGTGCAGAGGATGCTGTGGTCGCAGTCGGGCCACTCGAATTCCTCCCATGTCTCGGTGTTGTAGACGCTAAGGTGGGGGAAGGAGATCATTCCCCAGTCTTCGAGCCAGCCCATGTAGTAGCGGCCCTTGCCGTCGTCGTAGGCGCCGTATTCTGCCACGATGTCGGCACCATCGATAGGCACGAACATTCCATCGGGAGTACAGGGCACATAATAGAGGCCCGGGAAATTCATGAACGACCATGTGGATACGACGGATCCACGCAATTTAAGGTCGGGGGATACCTGACCGGCGGCAAGCGCGTTTCCGGAGCACGTCAACGACGCGAGCATCACGGCCGCCAAGTAACCCTTGGTAAAAATTTGCATAAGCAATCGATTAATTGTTTCACAATATCAGGCTGTGGTATATCTTTCAGTGTGAGGTGACAAGAAATTAGTGGTAATCTTGAAATCCTTTACTGAAAAAGATTGGCACANCTGCAATTTTTTGCAAATNTAATTGTTTNTCTTGAAATTAAAGAGAAGATATATTAATAATTGGAGAAGATAAATTTATATTATACTGACAAAATGAAATTGTAAATTGTTNTTATTTTGACAAATTGAAATGNTGGCGGTATGGCATNGCCGGCAGCAGNCTTGATGACAAGAAAATTGTATGGCAAGGGGGTGTNTGAGCGTGGATCAGGCGCGTCGAGTGTGACTTCTCATTTAGCCGGAAGNAAGGCGAAAATCACAGCGCCCNTAAGGCNGATANATGAGGNGATATGATTNCAATCAAAGTTTTTCTATTGCATGGATNATTTCNAGTTTGAGGTCTTCGGGNTAGTCCTCGTTTGCCATGTAGCAGGTGATGATGCGTTGAAGCAGATCTTTATCTATGCGTCCGGCGGCGACGTGGTAGATGATTGCCTCCATACATTGCATGAAGTTGTAGGCATGCCAATAGTAGCCGTTATGGACGAGGAACCATACTCCGATTGTCAAGGCGACACGTTTGTTGGAATCCTCGAAATAATGTCCGGTACATAACCCGAATACAAGGTAAGTGAGCTTCTCAACGAATGTGGGATAATACAAGTCATTCTGCACAAAGTCAAGAACCTTGCGAATACCGCCTTCGTCCTTTACTCCCTGCAGACCGCCACCGCTGGCTGCCACTGTCTTGGCATATACCACCAGAGCTTCATCATAACTGATGTATTTCAATTCCTCACTCATCGTTATCAGCTTGCTTTAGGCGTTTCAGAACTTCTTTATTCTCTGGCATCTCCATTATTTCATCAAAGTCTATGGACTTATCGCCGATGAAACGATCGAACTCCTCCGGAGTAACTGCACGGAGGTATCCGGCAATATTATTATGGAAGACATCCCTAAATGCAACGTCACGCGAAGCCATCTTTGAACGAGCGTCATAAATGAATGGCTGCATTGCCGGTGATTGCTCTTGTTCTGTAATCAGTTCCTTGACACGTTCAAGAGAAAGCTGTTCACCTCCATTCTCCTTGTACTCCGCTTCAATCGCAAAACCGATTCCATTTTCAAAAGATGAGATACAACGCAGAACCTCTGCATAGAGTGTTTTAC
This sequence comes from Bacteroides sp., assembly GCA_014801595.1. Lineage (GTDB taxonomy): Bacteria > Bacteroidota > Bacteroidia > Bacteroidales > Muribaculaceae > Lepagella. The sequence goes on along the minus strand of JAAVDV010000011.1, from coordinate 50,623 downwards.
GCAGATTATCTTTAGTCTCAAGCTTTAATAAGGTTTTATATTCCTTTGCTTTCTCCTTGAAAACTGCCTGATATATAAAATCGGTTATTTGAGCATACTTAAATGTCTGATGTCCCTTAACGCATTTCCCGACGGCTGTTGTAAAATTCTTACGGTAATTATCTTCCTCAATGGCAGCAGGAAGGAATTCTATATCGCGAGTGTTGATATACTTTGTTCCGCCACCGGCTCTCTTATTGATGGTAGATATTACTATATCAAGTATTCGGGCACGAACCTGCTTAGCTTTCTCACTTTCTGTTAAGAGCATCCCCACATTAAGAACCGCCCTGAAATTGAACAAACCTAACTGGGTGGTTTTGCTCCCGACATTTATGACGGGAGCAAATTGCAACTTAAACTCTTTCAGTTGTTTACCTTTACTTAAAACATAGCCATTATACTTTAACTCATCGCTATATTCCTCTAAAAGGCGTTCGATTGTACGTTCTTCAACCTCATAAAAATCGGCTACCATTTTCTTTGTAAAACGGTATTCCCCCTCGAAGAGCATCCCGGTAAAACCAAGATTCTCTTGAAGAGTATCCACTGCATAACGGTTATTCAAAACGTTCTGCCGCTCGATATTTGATACTGTCAAGTCGTTCATATTACAAAATTACCAAATAATTCCTGGATGTCGAGACTTACACAGTGAAATTATTAGAAGAATATCTTGCATTGATATGTTAATAACATTTAAATATCTTGCCAAATTTTATCCCATGAGATGATATTTCTAAATATATCTCCGGGATAAGGATTCTTGAAAGTATTGGAAGATTTTGAGGAATAGTCGTCCTCACCGCGAAGCCAACGTAACGGGATAGATGCAGGGGAAGCGTATAATGATGTGGTTGGCTGGCGATTCCATTTGTTCAAATACCAATCATGACCATAATAGAGCAAGTCAATAACAGCTTGTCTGGAAAGGACATAATAATCAACATCCAATGGAATCAACGATTTGATATGCACAAATATCCAAGGACCAATAATTGTCTTTGACAACAAATTAAGATCTAAACACTCCTCACATTTCAGTCCTACTAAAAAACTTGACTTGGTAGTTGCCTTAACTTGAATACCAATTATTTCAGTTGAATCTAATCCATGCTGACAGTATAGATCAGTTCCCTTAAAATTATTGATAGACTTGTTAAGGTTGACAGTTGGCCATCCGTGAGCCATCAGTTGTGAGCTAACAAGATTTTCCCCAATTGCACACAACATCTGATTTGATATCTGAGTAGGCATATTTTAATAGTTTTCGATAACTTCAATTAATGGTAAATCAACTTTCTCTCAAGAACGTAGGGGGTAGAAGTCCGGAGTGGCACGTTCATTTGTGCCGTAACCTATCCCGACGCAGAAAGCAAGTGTTTCTGCTTCTGTATCGAGGTATTCGGCGGAGGGAACAGCGAGCATCTCATCAGATGCAGGATACTCCTTGAATCCCTCAACATCATCATTGAGGCAGTACTGAATCGCTTCTGAATTACTTATAACATAAACTTTGATTGCCATGTCTGCAGGGATATTTGAAATATGGGTGATGAAGTCCACTCTCTCTGATGCAAGAATCTTAAGGGATATTCTAAACCTGAGCAACTCTTCGGGTGTAAAGTATTCCGGCTTACCATCTACGATATTATTACTGAGTCGTTGAATAAACCATGCTCGTGAGCGAGTGAAATATCTCTTCGAGATGGCTGCATTTCCAGTATCTCAGCACCTTTAATTTGCAGAATAGGTATGAACATCTTACCCTTTATCTTGTGACTCCATAACTAATTTATTTATTTGTAAAGATAATAACTACTCGTTAATTATCCAAATATATTTCCTTATCTTAAAACAAAGAAAGGGTGGGTGAAAACCCACCTTTAATGGACTAGACGTCATTTCCTTGATTAATCTTATCCCATTTTGTTTCTCAGTTTAGAAATCTCGGCACTTACAAATCCAAGAATTTCACGACACAATATGTGTTGCTCTGTTGAAAATAAAGAGGGGTTTCCGTTCTCTTGACGTGTAAAATTCTTTTCAGAGTTCTCGATAGCATCCTTAATCCTGACAGGGTCTTTCTGATAATTGAAACCTCCTTCAATTTTATTATGAACGTATGCCTTTATCGAAGGATACTCTTCAGTATCCTCTACTGATGGAGGGGCGTCGTAGAAGTGATAGTACAGCCATATTTCAAAGGCCGGATTACTTTGTGTAACGTTCCATGCGTTGTATGGCTTGATTTCATCATACTTTTCGATAATCGCATTTTGCGCGGCGCAAAAGTCCCTCAGAGGTTGAATCTTTCCCTCCTTCTCCCATGTATCCGTATCAATGGCGAACCATACCTGATCGTGCTGTCGGAAATCAAGAGTAAATCTACCTGTCTCACTCAAAAGCAGCTTTTTAGCCAACGCCATCAATTTCAGCGGGTCGGTTCCATCTTCGGGTGGAATGATAATCAGCTTGAGGTTGGAGGATAGTCCTTCAAAAAACTCAAAATAGCCTTTCTCCGTTTCCTTACCTTCGCAGACTATATAAATCTTACTCGCTTCTTTTGAAGGAGCCTTCTTTGAATAATCTTTTCTTCTTTGAATCATATCACCATTTCAAATCAGCAAGATTAGACAAAAATGGTATTCCTCCATAACGTCCATTCAGATAGCCGTTCTCTATATTGGCAGTCTTATGAATGTTATAGTCACTAAGGGGATACAGTTGGGTGGATTGATCCACATCCTTTTGCGCAAACCATATCTCATCCGGACGGAATATCGACTGGTCAAGCAGGCAGCTTTCATGAGTTGTGAATATCATCTGCCCTTTTGCATCCTTACTTTCCGATATTTTGCTAACCAGAGTCTTGATCATTATAGGATGTATGCTGCGCTCTATTTCATCGACAATAAATACCTTGTCGCTTTTGAGTACGGCATAGAGCAATGGCATATATTCGATTAATCGTCGGGTGCCGTCAGACTCCTGATCGATTTCCATCTCTATCTCTTTACCGGCAGAATCAGTATGGATTACGATAAGAGTCTTTTTATATACAACTCCGTCCTCTATAACGATATTGGATATTTCCCGTGCCTTGACATATGGAATGCTGACAGGAACCCCCGGAGACTGCTTGGCTTCCGACAAGACACCGGCAAGTATCGAGTTGGGATGAACGTCATCCTCATTGATGAGTTCCTTCTTGACCTGAAGTCTGGTGATGCCGGTCTTTAATTCCGGCACAATGGTGTTGACAAGCCGCGCAAATTCTGAATCAATATCCATCAGATGCGGCAACTCGCGTACACTCATTGAAGGGAGAACTATCTGCAAAGACAGAATCCAATAATATGCTTCACTGACAATCGGTAACTCTTTGGAATAGTATTTGCCCAAGAATGAGAGCACGGTCATATCAGGACGAAGCAGGCGGTTTATTCCATCTATAAAAACCTCCAATGCGGCCGTCTTTCCCATTGAATCGAGAAATTCGGCTGAAATTTTAACCTCATCATTACTACGCTTGAAGATGGCTATATCTTTTGTCTTTCTGCTGAGAATAAGCTCTTCCGAAACTATCGCATTGCGAGTAAACGCGATATGGTAATAGAAAATCCGACCATTGGCATAAAATTCCATAGCCAACTCTGACGGGTTTGCTTTACCGTTATCATCGAGTTTGAAATACAGTTCATCTGTGATTGATAAGTCTCCAAGTTTATCGGTACCCACTATTGCTCTTAACAGGGATATGCACTTCAGTAGGTTACTTTTGCCGGCACCATTTGCACCATAGATGGCACTCATACGTAAAACAGTAGCGTGACCACAAATAACCTTGTGCCACTCATGACTGTGAGTTTTACTTGACGGGAAAGTATTGAACTCAACAGCATCCTTGAAGGACATTATATTTTCAGCTGCGAATCTCAGCAACATGGTATATACGTTAAAATTTCACCGCAAAAATAGCGAATATTTTAAACTATTCCAAATTACATACATAATTCCGTTAAGTTTTAACGAAATTATCTAAAATCCATATATACTTCTTACGGCGAATAATCCCTCTTTCAAGCTAACGGATTATAATCTCAATCGAGCACTATCAAACCAAGCTCTCGGAAATCCGGGATGGTATAATCGGGATTGACGGATGACAATTCGGATTCCGTCCCGTTGCCGTATGTCACGGCACACGTCAGCGTGCCGGCACTTTTCCCCATCAGAATATCTACCGGTGCATCGCCGACGGTCAGTGTCTCGGCGGGTTCCCAACCCAACGCCTCCGTGATTGCCAGCACCGGGTCAGGGGCCGGTTTGCCGCGCTTAACGTCATTGCCCCCTATCAGCATACTGAAGATGTCGCCGAATCCGAAAAGATCCACATACTCCGCCAGCGACTTGTGGCTGCGGCTGCTCGCTATCGCCATGCGTATGCCGGCGGCGTGAAGCCGACGTATCGTCTCCTCTACCCCGGGGAAACACCGCACGTCAAGCGGACGCTTAAGTTCATCGAACAGCTTCCGGTAGAGTGTGGCAAATTCCACTCCTATTTCAGGCCTCCCCCACAGCACTTCCGGCACATCCTCAAGTCGAACCCCGATCGTGGCCCGGCATTCATCATCTCTCCTTGCCGGAAGGCCCATNTGCCGGATTGTCTGATGCATGGTGCGCACTATCAGCGGCGCCGTATCCGCCAATGTCCCGTCAAAATCAAATATTATATTCCTGATCTGTCCCATTATATACTAAGTAGTTGAAACACATTCACAAACTTTTATTAAGAATAACAAGCGATAACATCATATATTGTNCCTGATTCCGAGAAAACTTCCGATATACATTTCTTCGAGAGTGTTCATGGCAGGAATGGATAGCGTAAAAAATAGGATGCAATCCAAATTTTTACTAATTTTGCCGGATGAAACGATTCCTACCGATATTCGCCGCTTCCGCAGTGGCTTTGTCCGCGCATGCTGCCGCGGATGGTACGCAAGAGACAGAAAAACCTAAGTTTTCACCCGTCGGGACGATAATGCTCGACGGCGCGGTCTATGCCTCGCCCCAGAAGCACGAGTTTGCCGACGGTGTCGCCCTGTCGGATGTCCGACTCGGCGTGATGATGAACTATGGCAAATGGTCGGCAAAAATCGAGGCCTCTTTCGCCTATGCCAAGGTGACGCTCAAGGATGTCTGGATGCAGTATACGTTCAATCCCGAGAATTTCCTGCGTGTCGGTCTCGCCATGCAGCATTTCGGCTATCAGAACTCCACGGCGGCATGTACTAAGGTGACGATGATCGAGCCGATCTCAAACACCATCTTCAATGAGCCCCATATGATAGGCATCGGGTATTACCATATGCCCGACAAATATTTCCTCACTGCGTCCCTGCATGCCGAGCCGAAAGCCTCATCGATTATAGTGTCGCCCGACCAGATGGTGCGTCAGGGCTACGGGGCCCGCTTCCGTGCCGTGGCACGCCCCTTCCATTCCGACGGCGTCATGTTGCAGGCCGGCTTCTCGGGAGCTTTCCTCGCCCCGCAGTACAGCGGTGCGCCCGACACCCACGATTCCTTCTCTTTCTCGGCCAACTTCCCCACCAAGGTCACTCAGGTGAAGGCAATCGAAGCCTCTGTCGATAAAGCTCGCAATGAATGGAAATTCACCCCCGAACTGATGGGCGCCTATAAAAAAATCGCTCTCGAATCCCAATATTTCTTTTCTCAGGTCAACCGTCACGATGCCCTCCCGGCCTACCGGGCGTATGGTGCCTACGCCACCCTTCGAGGCATCGCTATTGGCTCGAATTATAAGTATAATATGGGGCTCGCCGGAATCGACACTCCCGGAAAGGGCACTCTGGAGGGTGTCGTATCATATAACTATACCTGCCTTTCCGACGCATCGGCTGCCATATACGGCGGTCGGCTGAGCGACATCAGCTGCGGACTCAATTATTACTTCAACCGATATATCGCCGCCAAGCTCCGCTATAGTTATACCCATACATGGGACCGTGGCGACGTCGCGCCCATGTCGCTCAATGCCGTTCAGATGCGCCTGCAGCTCATCTTCTGAACCCCCGCCTATCAAATTTATTCTACAATCCCTGCCTGACATTATGAAAACTTTGACTAAGATATTGCTTACGATGGGCGCCGCTCTATGTCTGCCCGTCATCGGAACGGGGGCGAGTCCGAAACGCGGATTATGCTGGGACGAAGCGAATGTCGGTCTCAACCCTCATCACGCCTCGCTCCTCTCCCCCGGAGTGTCGTGGGTCTACAACTGGGGGCCCTCCCCCGCCGATCCCGCCGTATATTCAGAATCTTTCTGCTTCGTGCCCATGGCCTGGAACGCTTCCTACAATGCCGCCTACATCCGCGCTTGGCTCGACAAGCATCCCGCGACGCGATGGCTCCTCGGATTCAACGAACCCAATTTCGCCGATCAAGCCCGCATGACTCCTGCTCAAGCCGCCGCAGCATGGCCCGGCCTCGAAGCCATAGCCAAGGATTATGGCGTAAAGCTCGTCGCTCCCGCCCTCAATTTCTCCAATTCTCAGGTCGGAGGAAAAGTTTGGGGTATCTATGAATGGTACGACGAATTCTTCCGTCTCTATCCGGATGCCCGGGTCGATTGTCTCGCCCTGCATTGCTATATGAACTGGCATCCCGCCACCACTTGGTTCGCCACGGAGTATTTCTATAAGGATCTGTATGATCCCGCCAATGAGAATTATGGGAAATTCCCCCATCTGGTGAAATTTCTTGATGACTACAAAACCGCCCACGGCGACTTCCCCCATATGATGCTGACTGAATTCTGCGGCTGGGAGTATGACTGGCTGCCGGATGTTTATTTCCAGATCGATCAGATGACGCAGAAGGTGCAGGCGCTTGAGCGTAGCGGACTCGTGGAGGGCTACGCCTGGTTCATCGGCAACGCCGACGGGGGTGCATCTTCATTCCCTTATATGAGTGTCTTCCGGAGCAACAGCCCCGACTCCGATCTCTCGGAACTCGGTAAAGTCTACGTCCATATGTCGGCTTTCGACTCCTCCCGGTATTACGCTCCCGGNGAGACGATNGCAGCCAAGGACTATATCGACGCTTCAATCGACGACATTCAGNTAAAAGTCCGCCCGAATAGCGAGACCGGTTCCTCCATTCCTCTCCAGATTCAGCTCCCTGCCGGGGGATGGAGCGAATACCTCATCGACGTTCCCGAGGAGGGTGGCTATACTTTCCACCTCCACGGCAAGGGAACCACGAATTGCCCCGTGGCTCTTCTGTTGGATGGAGGTGCCACCATATGCGAAGGGAAGTTGAGCTACCGTGGAGATGCCTGGACCGATACGGAGCTTGAATGCTTTCTACCNGCCGGTCGCCACANGCTGACACTGTCAAATCCCGGGCAGTCTTCATTCACCCTCAATGCCCTCTCCTATTCTTCCGGAGCCTNCGGNATCGCCAATGCCGTTACTGATGTGGCCATCGCCGGAATCTACGACATGCAGGGCCGCTACCTCGGCAATGCGGNCGAAGTCACCCCNCACCCCGGTCTCTATATCATCCGCCNCTCCGACGGCACATCCTCGATCCGACTCATCAAGTAATCCCCCGCTCCCCTATTACTCAAGCTACTTACCAATATTTGATTATGTAAAATATTTGTCGTATATTTGCATTATAATTGCAAACATACGACATACAATGATNCTAAGAGCCACATTTGAAAATATATATTCTTTCAAGGATGAAACCTCTATCAGCTTTGTGGCAGGTAAAGGTTCCNTCCATCCCTCCCATGTAAGCCGTGCTCAAAAGCGGGATGATATTTCAGCCCTTAAATTCGGAGTAATATACGGCGCAAACGCATCGGGGAAAAGCAATATCATCAAGGCGATTGCATTGCTTCAGCAACTGGCATTGGGTAGATTCCCGATCGGAGATTTTGAACCTTTCAAACTTTCCAAGCCCGTAAAGCCCATATCAAAAATAGAAATTGAATTTAAGACTGCCGGTAAATATTTCGCCTATGGTCTGGAGTTTTCTATAAACGGAATCAGAGAGGAATGGCTATACGAGATTAATGCNAGAACCGACAAACTCATTTTTACAAGAAAAAGCAATGAGAATGGCAATGAGTTTGAATTTGGTGATGTATCCGGTAATTCTTCCGTCGCACAGTTTGTGAAATTCCTTGGNGANGGGACTCCTGCGAGAAANNCCTTCCTCTCTGAGTATATTGAACGTAANGGNAAGGGGTTATGTCCGATTAAAACAGCTTTNTCTTGGTTTGCGTCAGGTCTGCGAATAATATTCCCGGGCACTCGGTTCCGTGGTATATCGTTTAGTGCGGAGCAGGATGATAATTTCCATGAAGCCACGCGTCGGTTACTNCAATATTTCAATACTGGTATTGTAGATATACGTCGGTTCCCGGTCAGATCCAAAGAAGAGACTAATCTCCCTGAAAGCCTTTTGGAGAGAATTATCAGCAATCCGACTCCCGGCAGAACTGCGCTNGTNGCCGCACCTGAGAGTAACGAGTGCTTCTTCTTTGATTTCAAGGAAGACGGCACTTACTCTATCTCAAAGCAAAAGGCTGTTCATCGTGATGATNCCCAAGAAGAAGTTGTGTTTGAGATGGACGAGGAATCAGACGGCTCAATACGTCTTCTCGACTTCATACCCATGCTGATTGATCTCGGTAGCAATGAGGTCGATTACTTGATTGACGAGCTTGACCGAAGTATGCACCCCCTACTGTCGCAAAAACTTATAGAGTGTTATCTCCACGATTTAACGGATAGAGACACACAGTTGATTATCTCAACTCATGAGTGCAACCTTCTCAATCTTGACCTTATCCGTGCTGATGAAGTATGGTTCGTAGAGAAGGATAAGGACGGAGCTTCACGTCTCGTATCGCTTGCGGAGTATAAGCCACGCGAGAACGTGCAGAAGGGATACCTACAAGGCCGATACAGCGCAATCCCATTCTTTGGAGCGAAGGAGCGATGCGGGCATCGTGACTAACGACAAGACCAAAGCGGCCAAAATCGCTAAGCGGAGGATATGCGAGATCCTACTATCGGAATGATGACTTTGTTATATCGTTTTAATTTGAACAGCTACTTACGCAAAAAAAGCTAATTTCACAACGACGTAACATCCGGTCAGTTGATGAAATTAGCTTTTCCTATGTCGGTCTGTCATACAATGACAAATCGGTACAATCCTCTGTGGGGCCCGAAAGGTCTTTATTTGATGACGGAACTTATGAGAATCAGCAGGATGAGCGGCGGAGCTATCCAACGTACAATGAAGTTTACCGCCGGAAATAGACGCGTGGCGACTGTTCCGTCGTTGGTGACCTGATTACGGAATGTCCCCTTCGGGGCGAACCAGCCGATGAACAGCACCGCGCAGAAAGCGCAGACAGGTAAAACCCAGTTGGTGGCGAACGTATCGAGGAAGTTGAATATCGTCAGACCGAATATCTTGAAATCCGACAGACTCCCGAATGATAATGAACATAACGCGCTTATCACAAATAACGGGCACATCATTATCAATGTCGACGCCCGACGCGATTTCTTGAACCGTTTCTGCACAAACAATATCGAAACCTCCGAGATTGAAATAGTACTCGTCAACGCCGCCACAAGCAGGAGCGTGAAGAAGAGTATCGACCAATATTTTGCCAACGGCATCTGGGCGAATACCTCCGGAAGCGTCACGAATACTAACGTCGTGCCCCGCAACGACTCCAGATCAAGATTGAAACTGAACACGGTCGGGAATATTATCATCCCCATCATCACGGCCACCAGAGTGGTCAGCAATGATACCGTCATCGATGTCGACATCAGATTCGTGCTCTTCGGATAATACGAGGCATAGGTTATGAGTATGCCGGTGCCGAGACTCAGCGAGAAGAAGGTCTGCCCCAACGCATTGGCAGCCACACCCCATGTGACTTTGGAAAAATCCGGGTGAAAGAAAAATTTGAGACCATCTCCGGCCCCGGGCAATGTCAGAGCATAGACGCAGAATATGAGCAACAAGGCAAACAGCAGTGGCATCAATACGTTGGAGGCCCGCTCGATCCCCTTCTGCACTCCCATCATCAACACCCCTATGTTGATGACAATCATAATCCATGTGGAAATCAGCGGATCGATGTCCGAGCATATGAAGTTTTCCATTCGCGTGTGGAAAGTATTCTCCATCATCTGAAGCGATTCTCCGGATACGCCGGCATACAAATCTCCGGTGATGGAATCCCAGAGATATTCAAAGGTCCAGCCGGCCACTACCATGTAGAAACTGATGATCAGATATGACGACACTACGCCGAGCGCTCCCGCAAGCCACCATCGTGTCTTGGGAGCCAGTGCCTTGTACGACCCCACGGAGTCGGCCCGGCCGGCCCGGCCGATAGCCGTCTCGGCGAGCATCACGGGAATACCCAACACCAGCACACACGCCAGATATACAAGCAGGAACGCTCCTCCGCCATTCTCCTGTGCCTCGGCAGGAAACCTCCATATGCTTCCGAGACCTACGGCAGATCCGAGCGTGGCCCATATCACCCCTAATTTGGTCTTGAACTGGGCATCTCCCGCGCCTCCGTCAAATAATTTTTTCTCCATTCTTCTTTACCTTGGATTTATCTTCTTTTAGAGTGTAACAATTTTGAAGTCCATTCGACTTTTACATAGTTATCTGAACTACTTTTTTGACCATCTATTGTATTTTTTATTCTCGCCAAACTTGCATTACAATTGTTTTTATGATATATTTGCAGATTTAATTCATATCCGCCCAATCCCGGAAATGAAAACTACAGGAAAAAATGGAAACTCAGACTTCATCAGATATACTGACCGCCGCCGAACGTCGCGAGCTTATCGGCCTCGCCAATTCCCTGCGTGATAAAATGGCAGGTTCGGTCAGTCCCGACGCAATAAGCGCTCTCCGCCTCCTCTGCCGAAAGGCTATGGCGGAGCATGACGCCCCTCACGACTCCCATGGTCTGCCGAAAGCCATCATGGCCCTCAAAGCGGCTCACCTGTTCGCCGATTCAATCGATCCCGACCACAATATAATCCTGGCCATACTGCTCTATCCCCTCATCGAGGATGAATTCGCTGACATCCGCGACATCCGTCGTGATTGGGGCGAGGACATAGCTTCGCTCCTCGTGGGACTGAGCGCGGTGGAACGTTTTTCCAATAAGAACAACGCTGTCAATCAGGATAATTTCCGAGGTTTGATGCTATCGCTGGCCGATGATATCCGCGTCATAATCATCATGATTGTTAAAAATCTGACCCTGATGCGTGAGATCAACCTGCATCCCGACACCCGCTGGGTGCGCGACGTAGCCTTCGAAGCCAACTGCCTGTACGCACAGTTGGCTCACCGCCTCGGCCTCTACAAGCTGAAGAGCGAGCTTGAGGATCTATCTTTGAAATATTCCAACCGCGAGATCTATACCCAGATCGCCCATAAACTCAACGAAACGAAACGCTCCCGCGACGCATACATAAAGGCTTTCATCGACCCCGTGAAGAAAAAGCTCGAAGAGGCGGGCCTGAAATTCGATATCAAGGGGCGCACCAAGTCCATATCCTCTATCTGGGGAAAGATGCGCAAGCAGAAGGTAGATTTATCAGGTATATATGACCTTTTCGCCATACGTGTGATTATCGACACTCCTCCCGAAAAGGAGAAGGCCGACTGCTGGACGGCTTATTCGATTCTGACCGACATGTACACCCCGAATCCGGCCCGCATGCGCGACTGGATATCAATCCCGAAAAGCAACGGATATGAAAGTCTCCACGCAACCGTGATGGGGCCCGGGTCGAAATGGGTCGAAGTGCAATTCCGCACCCGCCGCATGGATCTCGTGGCCGAGAAGGGTCTCGCGGCCCACTGGAGATACAAAGGGGTCAAATCCGACTCCACAGACCAGTGGATGAATAATATCCGCGACATCCTCGAGACTGCCAAAGCNGGNCCNATGGAGATNATGCGNNANATGAANATGGANGANTANGANAAGGAANTCTATGCCTTCACTCCNAAAGGNGANCTNTTCAAACTNCCCGCNGGNGCNACNGTNCTCGACTTCGCTTTCCGNATCCACTCCAACGTAGGATCCCACTGCACCGGCGCCGTCGTCAATGGAGCACACCGCCGCATCACTTATAAAATCAACAACGGAGACACCGTCGAGATTCTGACNTCCTCCTCGCAGACCCCTAAGCAGGACTGGCTCAANATCGTCGTCAGCTCAAAGGCCCGCACCAAAATCAAGCAGACCCTCAACGAGGAGGCCCAGAAACTCGCCGANCTCGGNAAGGAGTTGCTCGAACGCCGCGCGAAGAACCGTAAAATCGAGCTCGACGAACCCCTCCTCATGAAGNTGATCAAGAAGGCCGGATACAAATTCGCCAACGAATTCTACTCCGATATGGCCACTGAGAAGGTGGANGTCTCNCGTTTTCTCCAGCAATACTGCGATGCCGTGGCTGCCGAAGAGGCGGAGGCCNCCAAGGTATCGGCCACGGAATTCGAACTCCGTCCGGAGGAGGAACCCGAGGATAAGAAGAAGAGGGATGTGATTGTAATCGGCGGCAAGGCGATCAANGGTTTAAGTTATAAGTATGCCCGCTGCTGCAATCCTATCTACGGNGACCCCGTCTTCGGCTTCATCTCATCTGAAGGCACAGTAAAAATACACCGCGACGACTGTCCCAANGCCCGCAACATACGTGAACGTTACCCTTACCGTGTAGTCGATGTGGAATGGAGCGGAAAGACGGGCGACACGCTCATGGCATCCCTTAAGATTATCGGCAACGATGACCTTGGCATCCTCGCCAACATCACATCCATAATCTCCAAGGAATTGGGTGTCTACCTCCGCAACGTATCGATCGACTCTCACGACGGGATGTTCCAGGGTGTGCTGACGGTCGGCGTCTCCGATCTCTCGCAGCTCAACGCTGTCATGAAGAAAATCCGGACCGTCAAAGGNGTCAAGGACGTGAGCCGTCTGTGACCCATACGGCCGGTAACTNAATTTGCCATGTTAAATTCAATGAAAATTATCCGAATCCCCGCAATATTTGTTGTAANTTTGTAGAATTCGGATTATTTATCTACANATATGAAAAATACACTCCTTCTGACCCTTGTAATTCTGACCGCGGCCACGAGCGGCTGCCGAAAATACACCGGAGAGAAAGCAGCCGAGCAGCGACGCGATTGGGTGGAATCCCTCAATGACTCCATCTCAGCCATAACCGCCGCCCGGCAGGCCGACTCCCTGCGGCTCGACCAACTGAGATCTCGTCTGACCGAGGAAATCGATGAGTTTACCCAGGTGGCCAATGCCCGCGAAGTCGAACCATATTATATCCTCAAAGCATTCAAGGGTCGATATCCCCTCTCCTCCACCGGCATCGCCGCACGCATGACGGCATCCGAACAGATGGAGCTGATCGCCGCTCTCTCAGGCGCGCGATTCAACTCCATCCGCGTCAGCAGTCAGGCCGGCTCGGCCACGAGCCTTACCGTCCCCGCCGACCAGGCCCTCAATTACACCTCAGGCGGACTGACTACCGTNGCCTTCTCCGGAGCNCAAGCCGACTCTATCGGAATGATTGTGGCCGATTCAGGGGAAGGTGNCGTAAAGCTGGAGTATCTTCAGAACGGAGCAGTGGCCAAAGCCATCACACTGACTCCTGACCAAAAGGCATGGGTCGGAAAGACATGGAGCGTCTGCGGCGGCCATCAGGAGGCGCGCCGGCTTGAAAACGCCATGATGATATCCGGTCGGAAGATTGAAATCCTGCGCCTCACAATCCGTCAGGAGGAGGCCAAGNCCGGGGCATCCAATCCCTAAGCTCAAAATCAAAAATGACATCGGCCTGACAATATCTAATTTAGAAAAATTACTTAAAACTTAATTAATACTAATATGAACCTCCAAGACCTTGACCTCCGCCTTCTCGAAGAGAAAGGCATCACACCCGAGAAACTTGCCCGGCAGCTGAAGGATCTCGCCGACGGATTCCCCTACCTCAAAATCGAAGGACCCGCCACCATCGGCAACGGCATAACCCAACCCTCCGAAGAACTCGAACGCCAGAGTGTCGACATCTGGGAAAAATANCTCGAATCAGGAGCGACAATCCTCAAGATGACCCCCGCCTCCGGAGCCGCATCCCGGATGTTCAAGGACCTCTTCGCTTTCCTCAACAGCGGCGCNAAGACTCCTGACAACGAATTCATGCGNACATTCTTCGANAACATCGAGGATTTCGCTTTCTATCACCGCCTCAACCGTGAGATGCTCACCCTCTACGGCCGCAGTATNGAGACTATGATAAANGAGCGTCAATATCACGACATCATCGACCATCTCCTCAACGTCCCCGGTATGGGCTACGGTCATCTCCCGAAGGGACTGCTGATGTTCCACCGCGTCCCCGGCACATCCCGCACCCCCCTCGAAGAGCACATCGCAGAGGGCGCCCAGTATGCCTCNGGAAAGGATGGCAAGGTCAACCTCCACTTCACCGTCAGCCAGGACCATCTCCCTCTCTTCGAGGCCAAGCTTGAAGAGGTGAAGGCTTTCATGGAGAATAAATACGGCATNACGCTCAANGTCACCATGAGCGTACAGAAACCCTCGACCGACACAGTCGCCGCCACTCTCGACGGCGAGCCCTACCGCGAGGATGGGAAGCTATTCTTCCGTCCNGGCGGACACGGNGCTCTCATCGAGAATCTCAACGATCTCGACGCCGACGTCATCTTCATCAAGAACATCGATAATGTCGTGCCTGATTCCTTGCGCGAGTCGACCATCCGCTTCAAGAAGGTAATCGGAGGTATCCTCGTNGCCACGAAGATGAAAATCGACCGCTACTGCCGCGAACTCAAGAAGGGNATCCCCTCNGAAGAGATGCGCGAGGAGATGCTGATGTTCCTCCGCAATGTGCTCTGCGTCACCCACGACCATGCCGACACNATGACCCCCGAGGAGGAGGCCGCATATCTCTTCTCGAAGTTCAACCGTCCNCTNCGTGTCTGCGGAATGGTGAAGAATGAGGGTGAACCCGGCGGNGGCCCCTTCCTCTGCTATAATCCCGACGGCACAGTCAGCCCCCAGATTCTCGAGTCCTCTCAAATCGACCCGGCCGATAAGGAAGCNATGCGNATGCTCCATGACGCCACCCACTTCAATCCCGTCGACCTCGTCGTTGCCACGAAGGATTTCGAGGGTAAGAAATTCAATCTCCCCGACTACGTNGATCCCGCCACAGGCTTCATNTCCGAGAAGAGCCGCGAGGGNGTTGTGATCAAGGCTCTTGAGCTCCCCGGTCTGTGGAACGGCGCGATGTCCGACTGGAACACCATCTTCGTCGAAGTTCCGGCCGACACGTTCAACCCCGTCAAGACGGTCAACGACCTTCTGCGTCCCTCTCACCAGTAAACGTATCCCCTTTTTAACAGCCATGCGGCGCACGTGTTATAGACGTGCGCCGCAATATATTTTAATACCTGCACCTCCCTCTTCACCACATGTCAGCAACTTGTATTTGGGGACATCAGTTTTTTTTTGTAAATTTGTAGATTATCCTACATCAGATCATATGAGATTCATCCCCATCATCCCCGCTCTGGCCATAATGACGGCCATCCCGTGCCTGCCGCTCCGCGCGCAGGAAGCTCTCGGTTTCCGTCAGCCCGACCGCTCTCCGATAGTAAACAATGACTCTACGATTACCTTCAATCTGCGCGCGCCGCACGCTGAGAACGTGGCAGTCACCGGAATAGGCCACACCCCGATCGCCATGCAGAGGGATGCCGACGGCCTCTGGACCGTCACCACCCGACTCAATCCCGATCTCTATACCTATGCCTTTGACGTCGATGGGGTCCGCACGCTCGATCCCTCCAACGTCTACACGGCACGCGATATCGCCGCCCTATCCAACGTTGTCATAGTCCCCGGTGGGAATGCCGATATGTATGCCGTGCAGGATGTGCCGCACGGCACGGTCAGCAAACTATGGTACGACTCCCCCGCTCTCGGCGAGAAACGCCGTATGACCGTCTATACCCCTGCCGGTTATGACGCCGACGCGGATACACGTTATCCCGTGCTCTATCTGCTCCACGGCATGGGGGGCGATGAGGAGGCATGGAATGAACTGGGGCGCGCCTCCATCATTCTCGACAATCTCATAGCATCCGGCAAAGCGCAACCGATGATCGTCGTCATGCCAAACGGCAACGCCACTCAGACCGCCGCCCCNGGCCAGACCGCCGAGGGCAACTATACCCCGAGCGGCGAACGCTCCATCGGATCCCCCAACGCATTCGAGAATTCAATACCGGATATCATCGCATACACCGACGCCAACTTCCGCACTATTCCCGACAAGGCNCACCGGGCCATAGCGGGTCTATCAATGGGAGGGGGACACGCCTGGCGCACATCCATGCTCTACCCNGACGATTTCGACTATGTCGGTCTCTTCTCGGCTGCCGTCCGATGGAACGGNGCGGGAGTCGACGACACCGCNGCAGGAGAAAAGGAACGCGCCGAGAAGCTGCAACGCCAGTTTGCCGACGCACCGTCACTCTACTGGATAGCGATCGGCAAGGAGGATTTCCTCTATGACCTCAACAAGGAATACCGTGCCTTCCTCGACAACCTCTCCATCCCCTATGAATACCACGAGAGCGAGGGGGGACATACATGGACCAACTGGCGCGACTATCTCCTCCTCTTCACCCCACGCCTTTTCCGTAACTGAAACATCCCGATTTCCCTATAATGAAATCCCCGCTTCTGTCTATAATTCTCCTCTCTATCCTTCTTCCGGGAGCAGCTTCCGCCCAACAGGGAATGAAGTCGCTCCCGGGAGCCGGACGCTCAGGTTCAACGCTGAAGAACGATTCCGTCAAACAGCGCGGCGCCACAACAGCCTGGACTCTGAATGCCCCGCTCGGCACTCATTCCAAAGCCACTGTCGACACCCTGCTATATAACTATCAGCGGGATTTCATCCCTTCGCTGAAGACCGACGCATTCGCCACAACCGGCACCCTCGGAGCCGAAGGTATCGACATGATATACATGAACCGACCCGCCGGAAGCACATTCTTCTTCGAGGATGCCCTCGCCTTCACCCTACCCTCTCTGAAAACTTTCAAGCTCTACAACACCTACATACCGATGACGCTCCTGAGCTACAACTTCGGCGGCAACAAGCAGAATCACGCTGACCGCCTGAGCGCTACCTTCGCCGGCAACGTCAATAAAAACATCGGTATCGGAGCCTTCCTCGACTACAACTATTCAAAAGGTGCCTACAATGCGCAGGCCGTGAAGGATTTCTCTTTCGGTCTTAGCATGTATTTCAATACCCACCGCTATGAGATGCAGACCCTCTACTGGCATTTCATGGCCCTCAACAAGGAGAATGGCGGCATCACCGACGACCTCTACATCACTGATCCGGCCGAAGTGCAGGGNGGCATCGCTCAGGTGGAGCCCAAGTCTATTCCCGTCAATCTTACCGCAGCCCACTCCCGCATCAACGGCCAACGACTATTCTCAAGCCATGCCTTCAAAGTGGGCTACTGGACTGAGGAACAGGTCAACGACACGCTGACCCGCGACAAGTATGTCCCGCTCATGAAATTCGTCTATTCGCTCGACTACGATTGGCGACACCATATGTTCCGCAACGACAACGCGACGCAAGGCCGGGAGTTCTGGGAAAATACCTATTTCAACCCCGACGGCACCGACGACAACACCCGCTATTGGCTCGTCAGCAATACCGTCGGCGTGCAGCTTCTGGAGGGATTCAAGAAGTGGGCCAAGTTTGGAATCGACGCGTGGTTCCAGCTGCAGAACCGCCGGATCACTCTCCCCCATCTCAATATCCCGGAGCTATCCGAGGATCAGCAATCGAGCCTCACTCCCCTTCCCGAAGGATTCGCCGTGCCGGAGATAAAGACTCACACACGAGGTTGGATCGGAGGATCCATATCTAAACAGAAAGGTGACATTATAAAATATAATGCCTCCTTCAAGCTCGGCCTATTCGGCGGAATCGATGGAGACCTCTATCTCAACGGCGATGTATCGAGTCGTTTCCGTATGCTCGGCGACACGGTCAGCATCTCCGCCTACGGCGGCTATTCCAACGCCTCCAATTCATGGTTGCTCGCCCACTACGCCTCCAATCATTTCATATGGGATAATTCCTACAATAATATGAAGGAGGTGAAGGTCGGGGGGAAACTCGAGATTCCATGGACACGCACCACCGTAGGGATCGGCCTGCGCAATATCACCGACTATGTCTATTTCAACGAGCAGTCCCTCCCCACACAATATCATGGCAACGTGCAGATTTTCTCCCTCTCGCTTGAGCAAAAACTGCGTTTCGGAATCTGGAACTGGAACAACTCCATCACCTATCAGGCCACATCGCAGGCCGACGTGATTCCGTTGCCGGCACTCGCCATATACTCCAACATGTTCCTTAACTTCCATCCGTTGCGCGTGATGGAGGTGCAGCTGGGCATCGATTGCGACTATTACACCCGCTACTACGGGCTGGCCTACCAGCCGGCGACCATGTCATTCCATGTGCAACGGGAAACGAAGGTCGGCAACTATCCCCTCTGCAATCTCTACGCCTCGGCGAAGCTATATAAATGTCGGTTCTATGTGCTGTGGAGCAACTTCAACCAGGGCCTCTTCGGCATGACCAATTACTTCTCCCTCCCCCACTATCCGCTCAATCCACGCAACCTTCAGTTCGGCCTCAGCATTGATTTCGCCAACTGATTCCCCTCTCTTTCCGATATTTTCCACGACACGAAAGTGCCGGCTTGCGCTGACCTCACACAGGTCACACACAAGCCGGCACTCTTATGTTTTCATAGCCACGCGGGCTGCCGCATATACCTGCCGGTTATTTGATAACGCCGAGCTTCTTGCCCACCTTGATGAAGGCGGCGATGGCACGATCCAGATGCTCCTTCTCATGAGCGGCAGAGAGCTGTACACGGATACGAGCCTGNCCTTTCGGGACAACNGGATAATAGAAACCTGTGACGTAGATACCCTCCTTCTGCATCTCGGCGGCGAACTCCTGGGAGAGTTTCGCGTCGTAGAGCATCACGGCGCAGATGGCCGACTGAGTGGGTTTGATATCGAAGCCTGCCTCAAGCATCTTGTCGCGGAAATAAGCCACGTTCTCCTTGAGTTTCTTATTGAGGTCGTCGTTCT
Source organism: Bacteroides sp. (assembly GCA_014801595.1). GTDB lineage: Bacteria > Bacteroidota > Bacteroidia > Bacteroidales > Muribaculaceae > Lepagella. The sequence continues at coordinate 31,218 of JAAVDV010000011.1, read as the reverse complement.
CCTTGAGCATCTTGAACATCTCTATCGATGCGCCCACGATCGAGGGTGCTACCGAGTTGGAGAANAGATAGGGACGCGAACGCTGACGCAACATATCGATCACCTCCTTCGGGCCGGTGGTGAAACCACCCATCGCACCGCCGAACGCCTTGCCGAGAGTGCCGGTGAAGATATCAATCTTGCCATAGCAGTCAAACTGCTCGGCCACACCGTGACCCGTCGGGCCGACAACGCCTGCCGAGTGGCTCTCGTCTACCATCACGAGCGCACCATATTTATCGGCAAGTTCACAAATCTTGTCCATCGGAGCGACATTGCCGTCCATAGAGAACACGCCGTCGGTAGCGATGATCATATGGCGCGCGCCGGCCTCCTTGGCCTCTTTCAGGCAACGCTCCAGATCGGCCATATCCGCATTCGCATAGCGATAACGCTTGGCCTTGCACAGACGCACACCATCGATAATGGANGCATGGTTAAGGGAATCGGAGATGATGGCATCCTCCTCGGTGAAGAGCGGCTCGAAGAGACCGCCGTTGGCATCGAAGCAGGCGGCATAGAGGATGGTATCCTCAGTCTTGAAATAATCGGAGATAGCCTTCTCGAGTTCTTTGTGAAGATCCTGGGTGCCGCATATGAAACGCACGGATGACATGCCGTAGCCTCTCTCATCCATAGCCTTCTTGGCAGCCTCGATAAGGCGTGAATTGTCGGCGAGACCAAGATAGTTGTTGGCACAGAAATTCAGGACTTCGCCATTATTGTTCTCGACACGTATGTCGGCACTCTGCGGAGTGGTTATGACGCGTTCATTCTTATAGAGTCCGGCTTCGCGGATTCCGTCGAGCTCTTTTGTGAGATGCTCTTTAAACTGTGTGTACATCGTTATTGTTGATTTAAGGTAGATGATACTGTCATATACATAGGAGCTGCCGGTGTGACTGCGGTCAGTCAGGAAAGACGGCGATCTCCAACCGCAAAATTAGCAAAAACCCTCCATTTGCTGAAATAATCCGGCGTGTTTTTCAACACGCTCTTGCATATTTCGAATCAGATAGTTAAATTCGCGCCATGAAATCACTGAAGTCCATCCTCATATCGGTCCTCCTGCTGGCCGGAGTCGCCGGGCTCCATTCCCAATCGCCCCGACCGGAGGCGGCGCAGTCGCCTGCCACGCAACCGAAATATTCTCCAATTGCCACCGATGGCAGTCCACGTCCCTGGGACGTGCCCGATTCCTCTGATCCGGAAGTCATCCTCAGTGGTCCGGAAGCAGGGAGTCGTCCCGTGTCCGTCGCTATCCGGGATTCCCTTCAGGCCTATATCGCCGGAAAGGATGCCCGGTTCGGTGTGGCCATGCTTATCGAAGACAGCGACACAATCTCCATCAACGGCCACAGTCCCTTCCCGATGGCGAGTGTCTATAAACTTCCTCAGGCTCTTGCCTTCGCGAAGTATTGCAAAGACCACGAGATATCATTCTCCGACACCATCTACATCTCCCCCGCACATCTGCTCCCCGACACATGGAGCCCCATGCGCGACCGCTACGGATCTGACGGTGTGAGCCTGCCGATCTCCGAGGTCCTCGCCTATTCGCTGCAGGAGAGCGACAATAACGCATGCGACGTCATATTCGATCTGATGGGGGGACCCGCCACAGCCAATGCCCTGATGGAGGAATGGGGATTTCCTGATATTCGGATCATAAATACCGAAGCTGAGATGCAGGATCATCCCGGCTATGGTTATAGCAACACGTCCACTCCCATCAGCATGGCGCTGCTGCTGGATAATTTCGACACCAAACATTGTCTCGGAGGCTCCGAGATGGCTGAAATCGCACGTCTCCTCGAGAGTTGCGAGACCGGCAAGGACCGCCTNGTCAAGCCTTTGTCGAAGGATGCGGTCTGCGGCCACAAGACCGGCACCGGCCCNCTGCTTCCAAACGGACGGCTGATGGCTGTCAACGACTGTGGCTANGTACGCCGAATAGACGGACACCGCTACAGCATTGCCATCTTTATTGCNGAATCGGGCTACGACATGGCCGNCACNGAGGCCATGATCTGCGACATCTCACGAATCGTCAAAAATGAGCTTAAACGTTATATCTCAGACGATTGATTAAAAATATATATCAACCCCCATCTCACAAAGAATGTAAACCGGGGGATATTACACTCACTAATCAAACCATAGTCAGGAGTAACCTTGCTCCTTCGGGTTTATAAAATCATGAAACGTTTATTTACATCTCTAATCACAGGAGCCTTACTGACTTCCTGCCTGTATTGCTCAGCCGAACAGGTCAGATATCAAGTCTTAGGACTGAAAAATGGCGAGAAGGCGACAGTCTCTCTCGGNTCNACANCCTTNCTGCACACACAAACCGTTACAGCCGACGGTAAATATACTTTCGAGGATGTGCCGGAGGGTGAACACTCTTTAAAAATCACNGCGANGGGATACGAAATACCGGATTCAAAGTTAATACAAATAATCCCCGGTGTTATTCATCCTAACCCTCAATGGGATCTTGTCGTCAAGCCTATTGACTTCANCCCTAACCANTGGCAACATGAATGGANCCAGGANAACAGTGTGGAGGGTAAGGTCTCNTCATCACATATTTTCACTGANTCTGAAATTAAGTTCCTCGGCAAGGAGATTNTTCCCGCCGATGTCTCCTATTTCGGACTGNTGAAGCAACAATATAATGTNNTCCTTTCAGATGAGTTGGANGANTGGTCGGAGGAACATGCCTACCGGCTGGTCGAGACTTTCAAGACNCTTCCGGTCAATTATGACATTCCGGCCAAATTTCTCCTCACATCCGATCATCTGTATGAAGACATGACGATCGAGAAATACGAAGGGGGGCAGATTGTGACCATATCGAAGGATGCCTTCGTTTACGCGAACCCTTTTATAGTANATCTTGAAGGCGTGCGNGGTAAATTCTTCTCAAAACGTCTGCATCACGCCTTGGTGAGATTTGTGACCGANTCCGGAGAGGACCGTTGGAAGGTGGAACAGATTCTCAACGACCGTTTCGGTTGCTCCATGATGATACCGGATTATGCGGCTCTGACANCGGGAACGACNCAGGAAGACATGGAAAGCTTTCAGGATTTCANGCCGTCCGAGATATTNNCCATCATCAATATGTTTGAGGAANTNCCGGAAGGATTCCACTCGACTCCCCACCTCAATTATCTTGTGAGACGGCGTGACGATCTCCCTAATCCTCTGTATCCTNTGGCATCGACAGTTTCCTGGCGTGTGGATGACGGATATATCGAATTNATGAATCATAGCCGCGCCCCGCTTTTCGANGGCAACAATGAAGANANCCGCACCCGATTGGAGATACTTAAAGGGAAAGCCCTGTTTCTTTGGGAGTATCTNTTCCCGGAATCCCTGAAGAATGATTGGACCGCGACTTGCTCAGACTCTGCCGACCCGGCGGAAGATATGGCGGAGTCAATCGCTGCTTATCTTAAAAGCCCCGGGGAGCTGCTTGAGCTNTCAGCCTGACAAGTATNACTTTATTCGTGACCATATCATGCACGGCACCCGCTATCTGAGCGCGNTTCCCGATCACCTTACATTTGAGGTGCTCAATCTTTGGCCGGAGTATGAGTTTCCCGGAAAAATAAAACGTGTAAATATTTCTGTAGATGGTGCGCCTGAAGATCAAAAGACAGTTACAATGGAAATTGAACTGAATCATGANCAGGCTAACAGATTTGAAACCTCCGGTGCCTCTGTCAGGATGTTTAGTCCTGAATATACTGATCAAAACGGCAATCCTCAATCTCAATTCGTCGACCTGCGNATGGAGCCGGAGGGTGATAACTCTATCCTCAGAGGCANAGCCAATGTATCGCAATATGCAAAGAGCGGATTATGGTCCTGTAGCCAGATCANNCTGGCTGATTCCGACGGTATAGAGCGCTTTGACCANACAAACGATTGCGTCACGAATNTGTATATAAATAATTCCTCCGAAGACACTGTTTCACCGACCTATGTCCCCGGTTCATTGGAATACGAACTGTCTGACGGAATTGAAGAGGGACATCCCGTAAAGATTCTTAATGTGAGTTTCGAAGCACATGATAACAATGGAATCTGGGATACTTTTGCCCGCATAAGCAACGACTATGAGGGTTGGTCAGGAGGTGGCGGCGGTCTTACGGACGTATACGGTACTTTTAACAAGGAAACAGGAAGAGCCGAAATACGATGCGTTATTCCGGAGTTCTGTCCGTCGGCCAATTACTTCGTCGATTTTATTTCCTTTACTGATCTGGCCGGTTCACCATGCACCGTATNCTTCTCTGACTNACCGGAAGACGAACCTGTAAAAAAGATCTATATCGAGACATCCACCCCTGACTATGAAGCACCTGAGATAGATCTTAACCGTATAAGCGTTTATGCCGAGCCTACTCATCCCGAGGCCCCGGACGGCGAAACNATCGTGACNNTCAACTTCTACGGAAGAGATAATATTTCGGGGATAGGTCCGGTAGATTATCAACTTTGTGACCCGCAGGGAACTGTTATCGGTACTTATTGGTTCTATCACCAGCACCATTCCGGACTCTTCTTTGAAGGTGATCCCACAGTATGGGAACANTATACAATTACCCACATTCTTCCCCCNGGATCTGCACCGGGAATATGGGGACTTAATCAAATGTCGCTCGTTGATAAAGCCGGTAACGTNAGAATCTATAATTTTGTAGAAACCATAATTTTCGAACCATATGACTCTGATGATTATAAATTGGAGGCGGAATTTATGAATCTCAACACTCTCCGGATCTCATTGTCTCATGACGGAAATCCCCTTGACAGATTCTTCTACAGAATTATTCATGAGGATAGCGGCAAGGAAATAAACGGCGAGTACGTNGTGAACTCCGGAGTCATCCATCCCGGTGGTACAAATAGCGATNCCGATGATCCTCTCAAGATTGATNTTTCCGACTTCGATGATGGTAAGCTTCTTGTCATCACTACCGTAAAGGATGAGGATAACCGGCCGGTTGCNATAAAGTCGAAAGCGCTTACAAAAGTCAATGACATTCTTACCGGTGTTCTCAAAAGCCATGGTGACAGGAATATACACGTCACAGGAGAAAATCAAAAATTCCATATNTCCGGCNCTGATCCTGCTGAAACGGTNAGAATCTACTCTATTGCAGGCGAACTTCTCTTTANGGGCACCGCAGACGCACTTGGAGAGAAAATTTTCGCNAATGATATTTATATCATTACTCTNGATAACTTTACCGCCAAAATCTNCTTNAAATAAACCATTAAAGGCCCGAGCTTCCGCTCGGGCCTTTATAATTAATNGAGGGTAGGTGCAAACCTACTCTGTTCCCTGCTCCCTGTTACCTCTGGTATAGGAATCGNTTGATCGAGCGTTTCGGNGTCTTCTCGAACTCGGAATCNCGCACCTCCACACTCTTTACTTTACTATANGCCGGCATCTCCTTGTTGAGGGCCACCAGATTCTCCGCCATAATNCCCTCAATCTTTCCGTTGTCAATCTTCTCCTGAGCGAGCAGATCGAAATCAGGAACAATGAGAGCNACCAGGTCACCATGATCATCAATCACCAGTGATTCNGCCACATAAGGCAAGTTATTCAACTTCTGCTCTATCTCCTCNGGATAGATATTCTGGCCGGAGGGNCCGAGAATCATTGTCTTTGACCGNCCNGAAATCGTCAGGAANCCNTCNTCNTCNATCGTACACATNTCNCCGGTATTCATCCAGCCCTCTCCCATCATCACCTCCTCGGTGGCCTCCGGGTTATTGAAATATCCCTGCATGACGTTCATNCCGCGCACCCAGAGATCTCCCGGAATATTCTGAGGATCCGGAGAGTCCACCTTCATCTCCATGCGGGTCACGCACTGGCCGCACGTACCCGGCTTCGTTCGATAGGCGGGAGTATAAGTAATCAGCGGGCCGCATTCAGTCATTCCGTAGCCTACCGTAATCGGGAAACCTATCTTATTCAGGAAACTGCCGACCTCCTTATTAAGCGCCGCTCCCCCGATAATTATCTCGCGCACCTGACCGCCGAAGACCTTGATAAGGCCATACTTCACCTTGGCATAGAGCTTATCGTCGAGGAAGGGGACGTGCATCATCATCTTCATCATCGGCTTGTCAAGCATCGGGAACACCTTGCTCTTCACGATCTTCTCGATAATCAGAGGCACTGTAATAATCAGCTTCGGCCTCACCTCCTCAAACGCCTGAATTATCACCTTCGGCGACGGCAGACGAGTCAGGAAATGGCAGTGCATTCCGCGACAGAAGGGATGCAGCATCTCCACCACCATTCCGTAGAGATGAGCCAACGGAAGCATATTCACCATTCCGTCGCCGGGATGAAGATAATCGATATTGTCGAGGCAATAGCGCACATTGCTCCATATCGAACGATACGGAAGCATCACACCCTTCGACATACCTGTCGAACCCGATGTATAGTTGATGATGGCCAGTTCCTCAGGCTCATCCTCGTAGACCTCGAAATGTTCCTTATCATAGGAATAGGGATATCTTGCTCCGAACCGCTCATTGATATTATTACGCATCTCGGTGAGATGTTTGCTGCGTGAAAGCGGCATACCGAATTCCGAAATATAAAGTGCTCCCACGAGATTCGGCAGTTCCTTTTCATCAAGGTGCTTCCAGATTGACTCATCCACAAACAGAAGTTTCGCTCCGCTGTGGTTTACCAGATGATGGATCACCTCGGGCTTGAACTCATGCAGAATCGGCACTGCCACCACTCCGGTTGACAGACAGGCCAGAAACGTCACGGCCCAGTTAGAGGAATTCTTACCGCACAGGGCAACCTTGTCACCGGGTTTCACACCGGCTGCCTCAAACATCAGGCGCAATTTCTCTATACATTCCGCCACGTCTCGGAAACGGTAGTTCTGTCCCCCCATNTCGGAGAAGGCCATCAGATCCCAGCTGTCGCGGATACGCTTCTTTATTATTGAATTGAGCGATTCGTAATTCTTATTTACAGATTTTTCCTTAGTTTCCATAGATATAGCTGANAGTGAAGTTTAATGAATGAATCAATACAAATTCACTCTTCCTAATTAACACAAATCCACCGATTTCAGTTCATTACGATTACTTTATCATCAGAATCAGNGTCACGAAAAAAATTGCCGCATCTCCTNNGACAGGAAGATGCGGCAATCGTCATATACCGGGNAAATTAGCGGTTGTGGATTAATTGGCTTTTATTTGAAATACTTGTTANAACTGTAACTTGACTCCGGGACGATTCCCGACTTTGACAATCAGTACACCTCCACGGAGCGATTCGAGCGNGATCTTATCCCCCGAAAGAGCCTTGACAGGTCCGAGAAGAATTATTCCCGTTTCATTACTGATTACGACCTCGGCATCCTCAAGCAGGGTCAGCATCTCCCCCGAGAATGNATANCCTNCGNTATCACCATAAACCGTGTCTGNACCTACAGTCNTATCTACCTCATAGGTATAGACCGACTCCGGCGAATCAAGATGGTTCTCCTCACGAGCAATGGCACGGATTGTAGTATCATGGGTCAATACTATCGGCTCGGAATATACCATGGCGGTCTCACTCGTAGCCGGATCACTNCCATCGCGTGTGAACAGGATTTCAGCACCCTCGGTTTCGGTGGAAAGTTCCACGATAGTGTCAGGGTTGACCTTNGNGCCGGAAGCGATAGATGCTATTGGAGCGGCACACGGGTCAGGAGCGATCGNGAAGATAATATTGGTCCGGGCCGACTCTGCCTTTGANCCCTCCACGGAGATATTGACGCGGGTTTCACCCGGGAGCTCACCCTCTATATGAAGCTCGCAACGACCATCGGCATCAAGGGTAACCTCATTCTCCAATGAGGCTATCGGTGAAGTGAGGGTAGCGATGATTNTCTTGCCGGCAGCCGCTTCNCCNGGATTCACACGAACCGGAATCACGACATCATATCCGATATACGCCTTCATCGACTCGGGAGCCTCGATTGCGGTGATTTCNGGCTCCACATCCATTTCCTGGGTATAGTCACCCTCCATAGGAATTCCNGCGTAGCTTGAGGCGCGGGNNGAGATGACCAGTGTCACTTCATCNCCGGCGAACTGTTCGGCAGCGTCGAAACGCACACCTGTCACATAAACATTTCCGTCGGGAGCNGTCTCCTCTCCGAGCATTGTCAGGGTNCCNTCTACNGCGTTNCCNCCGACAGTTACACCGATAGTAGAGGATGTCAACGTTGAAGGCTGCATATACTTGTCGAATGTCACTTCGATAGCTTTCTCATAAGCCTTGACTTCAGCGACGCCGGGAGCCGCAAGTTGCACAAGACCCATATTGACGTCGAGCTGCGGCGGAGGTACGGGCAACCATTCGGTCCGCGCAGCTTCGTAGCCCTCCTTCTCGAAGCGAACCTGCCATTCACCCGAAGGAACATCCCACTGATACATGCCGTCGGCATCCGTGAAGAGAGGATTCTGCTGAGCATATGACTCCGCAGCCCAACGCATCACGTTCTCGTATACATCACCATACATGTCCTCGGCCCATTCCTTATAGAATATGGTGGCTTGGACACCCTCCAGCCTGTTGGAAGCTACAGCCTCATATACATATCCCGACGGGTCGATGATCGGCACTGCGTCCGGACAACGCAATGTCTCTCCCTCCTCCATCCGCATAGCGGTAGCGGGAGTATCGGGAACCGTGCTGTAAAGCACCTTGACATTCACCGGCAGGCGGTTGGCGTCATCAAATCCCAGAGCACATACCCATGCATCCTGACTCGGAAGGTATTTCGAATCGATTCTGCGCGTGGAGCCGTCGGAAAGCATGATCAGGAAGTCGAGAGTATCGACACTCTTCGCAGCTCCGTCGCGGAAGATAGCCTTGAACGTAAACATATCCGTGCCGGGCCAATAGTTATAACTGCCCGGGATCGTAGTGGCATCAACCTGATTGAAATCAACGGTAGTTCCTCCATTGATCATCAGCACGTCGGTGAGCTGAGCCCAGGCTGGATCATAGACCGTACGTGCTGTCGAGGTGCGGTATTTCGTACCATCGGCAGTGGTGATATCCGCATAGATGAAATGCTCGCTCCCCTCTCCCGGGTTATAGAGATCGAAAGTCAGACGCCATTCACCATTGGTCAGCGAACGGGCACGCCCTACAAGCACTTCGTTATCATAGACCTTAAGCTCACTCAACGGCGTGGCGCAACCTCGAACCGTGATTCTCGGGATATACGTATAATCCGGAGCGGATATTCCGAAATCATCGGCGTTGAGCTGCACGGAGCCGATCGGCTGCACTATCGTCTCGCCGGCAAGCTTAAACTCTATGCTCGCGCTTATGCGATGGTTGCCGCTCTTGCGCGGGACCACGCAGAAACGTGGAGCCGCGTCCGCAACAGGAAGGTCGACAGAAACCTGATTCCCGGCAACGGTAGTGAAATTGCTTCCCCCTCCGGGAAGGAGCATGGAATTATCCACGTAATCGACGCCCTCGGGATAAGAGAAGGTGACCTTCACTTTCTCGATCTTACCGGCATACTCCGGCATAAAATCCACCTTGGCGCGCACGGTCACGGTCTGCCCTACCGTTACNCTCGTCTTGTTGAGNCCCAGCATTGTCTCGGGGCCNGTNTAATAAAAGAGTGATTCCTCAAATTCCGGTATGGTTCCGAATTGCAGTGTGCTGATATATCCGTCGGTAATCTCACAATCNTTGATCAGNTAATCCTTATCTTTCGCAAGCCGGCTGTGCTCCAGCTCTGCCAGTGATCCTGCTCCGGAATAAAGGGAACTCTCCATCATAGCGACTACGGAATACTTACCCTCGGGCAGCGAACGGAATGTCACTTCATTCTCGGCTCCGAACTCAAGTCGCTTCCGGAGCGCACCCTTCTCATCATAGAGCAGAGCCACGGGATTCTCTACGTCGGATNCCTTGCAGGTGACATTCAGATCGCCGTTACGCAGGAATGTGAGTGTAGCCTTNCCGGCGCCCTTCTGCATCTGCACCTCGGAGGCATCCGCATTATAGTTCTCATCTCTCGGGAGCGCCACGACTCTGAGTCTGGCGTCGTCGGCGACTCCGTCAAGCAGACGCAAGCGCGGATAACGCAGACGGTAGTTGGCTATCTGACGGCCATCCGTCATGTCTGTGATNAGGAAGGACAGGTTGGCGTAATCTTCAAAGCTTATGAATTTATGCGCCTCACCTTTGANGACGTTCNCAGCCGTGCGCAGATCCAGCATNATCTCCGCNCCATAGATGGGTTTGATGGCAAGTGAGGAAAAAGAGGATAGATTCTTGAGATTCTGGAAGTCAACGGTCTCCTCTATATGTTCCGGCGAACCGGCCGACAGCGTGCCGGGCATGTCGATGAGTTCAAGCGAATACTTACCCTCGGCATCGGTGGTGACAGTTGTCGAGGTCTCCTCTCCGNTGATTNTCTGAGAAACGGTGACGTATGCACCCTTGACCGGAGTCTTCTCACCTCCATCGAGGATGANACCGCTGAAATAATATTTCTCCAGNGGTTTNACNACTACCGTGATTTCATTATCCGAGNCTTTGACCTTGAATTCACCGTTAGCCGGTGCGGAATATTCGAGCGACATNTCACGCTCGGGAAGAATCTCATAGCTGAGACAGTCNCCCTCTACCCTGCCGGTCAGCTCATTGCCGCTCCCGAGGAAGGCGTGGCGTTCGTCAAACCANTTGACCTTGGCCATGTCGGAGAGATCGGTACCCTCGGAGCTCTTTATCGTCAGGCTGACGGTCCGGAGAGGCTTCAACGATTCGAATTCATAGTCGAGACCCTCTTCCGGCATCTCGAAATCCGGGAACTGACCTAACATCTGTCCGCCGGGAGCGAGGGCATAAAGCGAATACTTCATGCCGGGCATNAGATTGCCGAAGATATAGCGGTTGCGCGATGCGGTCACCACCAGTCGGCNGCTCTGGCCTGTCGCGAGGTTGTCGAGCTGGAGTGAAGCATTGACGTAGCGCCCATCCTTAGCGTCAGCGGGGAGAGTGACACTGAGAGCNGTTGTCTCNTCATCGAGCGTCATAATCTTGTAGTCGCGCCAGGTGTCGGCCTGCATATAGAGGTCGACTGAATTGGCATATACCTTGACAACGAGCGATTCCGGCACACCATTGAAAGCGGCATATCCTACGGAGGGGGGCATCGATGCGTAGCAGGAGAGTTCACTAAGATTGATGCAATCATANAAAGCATACCNATCAATCGAGGCGATAGAGGCGGGCAGCTGAACACGAGTCAGAGCGTGACAACTCTCGAAAGTCCAGTCGGGCACGCGGGTCGCTCCATAGGTCCTGCTGAAATCGGCTTCGCTGAGACCGGGAAGGTTACGCATGCAGCTCATGTCGTAGTCATCCATGCGGCCTATGACGGTGATTGTATTCACCTTATCATAGTTTTCCTCTCCTACAAGCCGTGAGATAGTTCCCCACAGGTCGCCGGCCTGGAAGTTGTCGATCACGAGGTCGCCGAGCGCGAGATTCCAGTTGTTGGTGCCGGGATCTCCCGGGTTCTGAGGTGAATAGACGAACTGTGCGGTATAACTCAGATTCTCCTTACCCATCTTGATCGGGAGGGCGGGATCAACGGAGATAATCTTCCCGGCCTGTTTCCAGCAGGAGAACTTGAAGTTGCCCCCGGGATAGGCATAGAGTGTCGTCTCGTCACCCTCCTTCATCAGGAAGTTGGAGTTGTTGACACTACCGCCGTTGCCGGGAGTGCAATATACGTTGACACGATGGGTGTAGCCGTCGAAGAAGGGATCTCCCGGATTCACGGGATTGTAATATGTATTGCGGTCATACCAGGCTGTGAGCTTGACATTCCGTGCCGGCATCTCGTAATAGAAATCCGGGGATTCGCTCACAACCTCCTCACCCTCCATCCAACATCGGAAATCATAGCCGACATGGGATTGGGCGGAAATGTATATCTGGTCTCCATAGCTGCGCAACGATGACCCCGCGGGGCTCACCCCTCCCAATTTGGAGGGGCTCACCTCAACGGTCAGGCGATAGGCTGCATTCGGATCCGGCGGATTGGTAGGGTCGTAACCCTGCCCGTTNCCTCCGGTCAGAGCCCACGCGCATGTCATCGTGATGACGGCAAGGAGCATTATCATCAGTTTCTTCATTTTCTCTCAATATTGCTTAGCGGATATTGATTTTCTTGATCGCTTCACCGGCTTTCACGACGTAGACACCCTCGGAGAGTTCTACGCTGAAGTCGGCTGATTTGTCGATGGCGACAACCTTACCGTCGGCTGCGGCCACGGTAATCTCGACCTCTGCGGGAGCTTTGACGGTGAGAACACCATTCTCAGCCGAGATTATGATTCCGTCAGCCTCCATATCCTCTACGCCCGTCGTGAAGTCGCGACGGAGTTCGAGTGTGAAGCGGGCCTCATCGGTAGCTGCATCGGCTGTGAATGCGTAGGCTACGGTAGTAATTTCGGTCGTCACGCCTGTGAGGTTATCTGTCAGGAATGCACGGTAGCCTTCGATGTTCTTGCCATCCAGGGAGATACTGTATTCACCGCTGTGGCCGAATCGGGCACCGAGAGTGTAGACACCTTCACCGAAGGGACGCTCGTCGATAGCCATACGCTCTCCGTCGTTCATGATGAAGAGCTGGGGCACATTGTTGTCGGAGCTCATGAACTTGGAGGCATCGCGGCTCGGTTCGTATGCCATGCTTGCGGCTTCATTGACCACAAGGCGGGCGCGGTCGGCCGATTGGCCGTCGCTGAGCACGAGGTTGAAGAGCGCGCGGTTCTCGGCGCGGCGTGCACGGAGCATCGGACGCTCGGCCGGTGTGGAAGGATTCTCCTCGTCGGCCTCGATTTCGAGAGCGAGAGCCTCTTCGCGGCTGTGGGCACGAGCGCGGGCATCGAGAGTCAGAACGTCGCCACCCTCGATCTCCTGAAGCTGCACGAAGAATGCCTGGAAAGGTGAGAAGGCATATTCATCATCCACCGGTGAATAGGCAACGTAAGTGGCGCCATCCCATACAGTGACGGGAGCATCGAAGTTAACACCCTTAAGNGAGAGATAAGCGGGATAAGAGTTACCTACGAGATTCCAGTGTGCGTTATGCGCNAACTCGGAAGGATANGAGGCAAGAGGAGTCTCCATNTTTCCGGTATTGAAGAGCTGACCGCAATCGGTNGCGGGATGGAAAGTNAAATTCACCTCCNCGCGACCATCCATAGANCAATGGAAGATATAGCCCNCNCCNGCTTTCAGGATATCGTCGGCCTGAAGATTNTGCCAAGTGTTGCCGTTCATCTTGGCGCGGTCNTCNCCNGANTATTTNCGNACNACCCANAGNGNCTCATCTTCAACATCNATTTCGCTGACCTTGACATCGAANGGAAGNNCCACGAAGTTCCAGCGATCAGTATCNAGNGAGAAATTAAGNGTNGTCTGTTCAGGTATTACAGGTGAATTNGCAATTACAGTAGCACCCAGATACCCCATATTCCCGGGAGTATTATCCCAGTAACCGCCACCAGAGTATTCCATATGACCGGACATTGTGAAAGATCCGAGAGGAAGGTCGGTCTTACGCTGGGTAGTCAGATGGCCATATGATAGTGTATAATCCCAACTATCCTGAACTGCTTTAGTTTCACCCACTTCAAATACGGCATCTATCGTTAAACCCTCTTCACTACGGAGTGTGAATTCACGATCCAGATAGATATAATCCAGATCCTCATCCATCTTTTCAATTCGCTTACATCCTGCCCACGCATCACTTAAAAGATAGTTGGAATATGTAAGTTTAGGCACATAAAGGGTAGCATTTTCGAAGCAGCGATCATCCCCAAATTTGTTATTTTCTACTGGAAATAGAGGTTTCCAAACTATAGTTTCCGGACGAATCCATTGAAAAGCCCTATAATCCCATGAAGATAAATACGGCGAGTTCTCAACAATTATCTCTTTAAAATTTTCCACTCCTCTAAGGATTTCCCATTGAATGGTTTTAACGGATGCCGGAATGTGTAATGATTTCATTTTAGTGTCACTAAAGGCATATCCACCAATTATTTCAAGTGAATCTGAGAAAAGAATTGATTCAATTGCCCCACCTTCATAACACTGGAATCCAATTTTTATAGCACTTGAAGCATTCACTTCTTTTAGATTCGGTGTATAAGCAAAGCTACCGTTACCAAAATATTCCACATTTTCAAGATTTATGTCAGAAACTGTAGACTCAATAAAGCAATTAGTTCCTATATTCTTAAGAGTAATCGGTAACACTGCTTTTTTCAACCCACGTGTGTGACAGAATGCCTCATCCTCTAATTCGATAAGTCCCTCCGGAAGGACAATCTCCTTAAGCATCTTACATTCTTTAAAAGCATTCTGTTTGATGAGTGTAATACCTTTAGGGAAATTTATAGATTCAAGAGAAATACAATTCTCGAAAGCACTTGTTCCGATAGTCTCTACACCTTCAGGTATGTTTACCGTAGTCAGATATTCCAAGTTGTTAAGACCCGAAACCTCTTTCAGTCCGGTCACCTGCGACATATCAAGAATTTCGAGATAAGGCATACGACGGAAGATACGCAGGTCCTCCTCGTTGGGGGTACCGCTGAGCACTATCCATTGCACATCCTCAAGATTCTCAATGAGCTTTACGATTTCCTGCGCGAGTGTACCGGGTTCATCTACCTGTACGTAAACGGGAGTTCTCGGCTGCTCTGATTTAACAACCAAGGTATATTGGCTATAATTCTCCTTAATATATTCCTTGTAATCCCTATAAAGTTCTTCGGGAACACGGATAATGACAGTGCCATCGGCATCTTTATCCAATGTAAACTGCGGAACTTCCTCGCTGCGGAAATGGAAATTGCGGACACTGGTCTGGAATTTACCGGTCCAGTTGACGACTGTCACGATCTCGGGCAGATAAATGTCTTTAATGGGATGGCTATGATAGTCAGTCAGCCCCTGAGGAAGCGGGAATGAGGTCTTCACACCTTCGTTGACGATATCGTGGCGGAAGTCAGCAGTGGTGACATTCACTCTGCCATCGGTATTACGGACCTTAACGGGTCTCGACTCTCCATAATAATCAAAATTTTGGATGGGAGCCTCCTCCACGATAATATAAGGATAGAACTCCACTTTCTCATTATTTGAGATCACACCGCAGAATTTAGCATTTTCTATGCTGTAATCACCTTCCGGCTCTTCATCCCAATAATTGTAATTATCTACTCTCCACTGGATGTAATAGCCGAATTTGTTGCCCTTTTCATCGGTGTATGAATAATTGGCACCGAATATCCCGCTTTCTGAATCAGGCTGAAGTTTGTATCGCTTCGTCATATAAGGAATGACAATCTTTTCCGACTTCTCTACCTCTGCAGGATTTTGAGCATTACGGCCAATCGACCAGTAACCGGCCGGAATCTCGACGGTGTGCCATCCATAATCAAGCGCAACATACGGCATCTTGAATTCCCATGACCCCTCTTCATTCTGCTCTGCGATGATCTGATATTTCTCATTATCAATTTTCACCATGTATGCTTGGGGATTAGTTTCCATGGCTTCATTGAGTGCGACCGACAGGCCCGGGAGACTTATGGTGATAGTTTCCGGTAAGTCCAAATTTTGAGACTCTGCCGCCGGAGTAACTTCATATCCCGCAGGAATAGATTTGGCGGATGCCTCACCGCCATTCTTCACCATGTTATCGGTTGAACCAGTTCCTGAATCGTCCGATAAGGAGACCACATCGGAACTTGTTCCCGCCGTGAGCGCGGGAACTGCCATGAGAGCGGCGGCCGCTAACGCGCCGGTCGCAAGCATGGCTGATAGTACAGTTCGTTTCATGCTGTAATGTGAATTATAAAGTATTTATATATTCTAAAAATCTGAATCTGTAGATGATTCCGGGGAAACAGCCATAGCCTGACTGCTTCCCCGGTTAGATCTCGATTGCCTGAAATATGTTTTCTCTTTTATTTCACGACAACCTTCTTACCGGCAACGATATATAAGCCCGGAGCAAGTGCATCAACATCATCTTTAGTAGCATTCCTCTTAAGGCATACACCTTCGAGAGTGAAGATATCGTTGGATTTGGTCGCCTCTACACCAAAATAATCATCTGCCCTATCATCAGATGTAATCTCAAACACGCCTGAGGCATCCGAAACCACATTATATTCCACAGTCTTGCTGTTGGCATAAAGAGTTGTGGCTATAATCTTGCAGTTTCCCGCCTCCTTGTTTACCATAGTAACCAATCCATTGTTGTCGACTGTTGCCATATTCGGATTAGTTGAATACCAGAATACGTATGGAAGCGTGACATTCTCCGGAATAAGTGTGACGGAAAGCTGAACGGTATCACCGACCTTTCCGGAGATCGACTCACCGTTACCCTTAATATCTTCCAAAGCTACCAAAGTATTACTCTCAAAATTTCCCCAGCACTGAGATGTATTTCCATATGTCCCTATACTTTCAGCAGGAACAAATAGCTGTCCATAATCACTGAACACCAATTCCGATGCTTCCGGAGGAGTCAGAGCTGCAACATTAACCTGACTGATAGGATTTCCATTGAAAGCTTCATCTTGGATAACAGTCACATTCGAACCCATAGACACCTTGGTAAGTTTATTATTACCAAACGCTCCCCAACCAATGGTTGTAACATTCACCGGCACTACCACCTCTTCAAGAGAACAGCCATTGAATATATTATCCGGAATTTCAGTTATCCCGCTACCAAGAGTAAGATTAGTAAGACCCTCATTTTGTGAGAATCTATAGAAAGGGTCAGTTACAAGATTGCCGATAATTAACTGGCGAGGCCGTAATTCCGGACTCCGGTATCCAAGGTCTCTGAAGTCACTATTGGTGAGATTTCTACCGATATACAGTTCGTCGAGTGGACGCGGTTTATTATTAAATACAAACACATTATTTGGAATCTGTAAAGGTGTCGGGCTATCCTCAAACCTCACTGAGTTGAGGCTACGGCAATCTGCGAATGCTGCCGAATATATTATATTTACTGATCCCGGAATCGAAATTTCTTTAAGATTGAAACAACCCTGGAAAGCAGCAGTGCCGATACTGGCTACTGACTCAGGTAGTGTTATATTCTTAAGAGGGGTACTATTGAAAGCATAGTCTGCGATTAGAATAACAGTATTCGGAATTGAAACATTTAGTACCTTATTTTGGCAGAAGGCTTTCCACCCTATGCCACCGACATAATAGGTTCGATTATTGTAAGAGATACTTTCAGGAATGGCTATTTCTCCTTCGTAATCTCCGGCAGATACTACCGAATAGTTTATTCCATCTGCTTTACTTGATGGTATCAGAACATAGTTTAATGTTCCATCGCTAATGGTAGAAACCGCTTCTCCTGATTCTGCCAGAAAGATATTTTTAAACAGAATCCATTCTGAACAAACATAATTAAGTGCTCCGGCTTCCGGAATCACCAACTTCACTTTCTCATACAATCCCGGAAAACTTCCTTCCTCAATTAGAGCAGGATTATTAGAGAGGCACGTTACCGAACCTAAACTGCTGCATCCGGCGAATGCTGAATCATATATCGCCTGAACGGATTTAGGAATAGTAACTGTTTTCAAACTGCTGCAGTTCGAAAAAGCTACGCGATCGATTATTTGCACTGAATTAGGAATAATAACCTCCGTCAGGTTGCTACAACCGCCGAAGGCGTTCCAGTCAATTCTCGTCACTGAATTCGGAATAGATACTTTAGTCAAGCCGGTGCAACCACTGAACGCACCACTACCGATATTATACAGTGAGTTTGGAAGCGTGACCTCTGTCAGACCACTGCAGTCACAAAAGGATCCGCCCCCCATCCAACGGAGATTATACTTTGTATTCCCATCCATAGGGGTTGCCGGCAATACAAGTTTACCGGATACTTGATTTCCGGGAAATTCTTTTCCGGAATTTTCGTCATACCAACACTCCTTGGTCGAACATTCTTTCATCTCCTCATCGATGACGGTATAGGTGATGGTCTGACCTTCGTAGGTATACTGGAAGTCGCGTGCCCATATCGGGAGGCCAATCAGTATCCCCAATGCAGTTAATATTAGTTTTCGTTTCATTTTGTGTTTAGTATTTGGGATTGAGTTTGTGTGTGCAAAGTAAATAATTCTTTTCTTAAGCAGCAAATATTTTTGACACTTTTATTCATTATAGACATAATTTAAATCATAATATAGTGGTTGATTTTCACTTTGAATCTATTTGAAAGAGTTTTGAACTATTTTGAATCTGTTTGAATTATTTTGAACTAATTTTGACCCAATTCAGGATGTCACTAAAAAGGCAAACACTCCCGCCCGATTAAGATCACTCCTAATCAGAGTGGGCAAGGAGTCGCCGTAGGTTTCAGTATAGCCTATTCTTAAAAAAGAAGCCGTCCGATACGCTGCATGACGTATCGGACGGCCTTATTCGTGTATATGTGGATTCTATCAGTTGGCGGGAACCTCTACAGCCTCGACATCGATGATGGTGTCGGGGGAGTCGGTCACCTGAAGGGCGGCGAGCTCATCCTTATTGGCTACAACCAGACGGTTGTATTCGCGCAGGCCGGTACCGGCCGGGATGAGGTGACCGCAGATGACGTTCTCCTTCATACCCTCAAGGTAGTCGGTCTTACCGTTGATAGCTGCTTCGTTGAGCACCTTGGTAGTCTCCTGGAAGGATGCGGCCGACATAAAGCTGGAGGTCTGAAGAGCCGCGCGGGTGATACCCTGAAGAATCTGCTCGGATGTGGCGGGCATTGCGTCGCGCACGGTCATCTCCTTCTTGTCGTTGCGCTTGAGCATGGAGTTTTCATCGCGGAGCTTGCGCTGAGTGATAATCTGACCGGCAAGATAGTTGGTGGAATCACCGGCATCGATGATATACTTCTTGCCCCAGATATTATCATTCTCATCCATGAAGTCGCGCTTGTCGACAATCTGCTGCTCAAGGAATTTAGTGTCGCCGGGATCGAGGATGTTGACCTTACGCATCATCTGGCGCACGATAACCTCAAAGTGCTTGTCGTTGATCTTCACACCCTGGCTGCGATATACGTCCTGCACCTCGTTGACGATGTACTCCTGAACGGCTGTCGGACCCATGATGTTGAGGATGTCGCTGGGAGTGACGGCACCATCGGAAAGCGGCGTACCGGCGCGAACGTAGTCGTCCTGCTGCACGAGCATCTGGCGAGTGAGGGGGACGAGATATCTCTTCTCCTCGCCAAGTTTGGATGTCACGATTACCTCCTTGTTACCACGTTTCACCTTACCGAACGAAACGACACCGTCGATTTCGCTGACCACAGCGGGGTTGCTCGGATTACGGGCCTCGAAGAGCTCTGTGACACGGGGCAGACCACCGGTGATGTCACCTGCACTGTTGGAAGCACGCGGAATCTTCACGAATACCTTACCGGGCGTGAGTTCGTCGTTCTCATCGACGAGCAGGTGAGCACCCACAGGGAGGGAGTATGTGCGGATTACCTCCCCCTTCTTGTCGACGAGCTTAATCTCCGGAAGCTTGGTGCGGTCTTTCGACTCGATGATTATCTTTTCACGGAGTGTCGTGCCGGCTGCTGTCTCCACGCGGTAAGTGGAGCCCTCGATGAGGTTCTCATAGAGCACACGACCACCGGCCTCGGCGACGATGACGGCGTTGAAGGGGTCCCATTCACAGATCATGTCGCCATCCTTCACCATCTCTCCATCCTTCTTGTAAAGTTTGGAGCCATAGGGGATGTTGGCGGTAGTGAGCACGATGCCCGACTTGGGTTCCTCGATGCGGAGCTCACCCATACGGCCGACAACGATATCGTTGCCGTCGACATCCTTGATGGTGCGGAGTTCCTCGATGATGAGTTTACCGTTATGGCGCGCTGTGATATCCTTCACGGCGGCGACGTTACCTGCCGTACCACCGGCGTGGAATGTACGCAGAGTCAGCTGAGTACCCGGCTCACCGATTGACTGGGCCGCGATGACACCGACGGCCTCACCCTTCTGCACCATGCGGTGGTTGGAGAGGTTGCGACCGTAACACTTGGCGCAAACACCCTTCTTGGACTCGCAAGTCAGCACCGAACGAATCTCGACAGACTCAATGGGGCTCTTCTCGATTTTCTCGCAGGCGGCTTCGGTGATTTCCTCGCCAGATTTGACGATGACCTCATTGGTGTAGGGATCGACCACATCATGGACGGAAACACGGCCGAGGATACGCTCGCTCAGAGAGGCGACGACCTCCTCGTTGTTCTTGATTTCCTTGCAGACGAGGCCGCGGAGAGTGCCGCAGTCCTCCTCGTTGATAATCACGTCGTGAGCGACGTCGACGAGTCGGCGTGTCAGATAACCGGCGTCGGCAGTCTTCAGAGCGGTGTCGGCAAGACCCTTACGCGCACCGTGGGTAGAGATGAAGTACTCCAGCACCGAAAGACCCTCCTTGAAGTTTGCAAGAATCGGGTTCTCGATAATCTGGCCACCTTCCGCACCGGCCTTCTGAGGCTTGGCCATAAGACCACGCATACCGGAAAGCTGACGGATCTGGTCTTTAGAACCACGGGCACCCGAGTCAAGCATCATGTAGACTGAGTTGAAGCCCTGCTGGTCCTCCTCCATCTCCTTCATCAGAGTGTCGGCGAGACGCTTGTTGACCTCTGTCCAGACCTCGATGACCTGATTGTAACGGTCCTGGGCGGTGATGAAGCCCATCTGGAAGTTATTCAGAATCTCCTCCACCTTTGCGTGACCTTCGCGGATGTATTCCTCTTTCTCCTCAGGGATAATGACGTCACCGAGGTTGAAGCTGAGGCCACCCTCGAATGCCATGCGGTAGCCGAGGTTCTTGATATCATCGAGGAACTGCGCGGAGCGCGTCACACCGCAGGCCTTGATAACGTTGGATATGATAGTGCGGAGCGACTTCTTGGAGATAATCTCATTGACGTAGCCGATCTCCTTGGGGACGTACTGATTGAAAAGCACACGGCCCACAGAGGTGTCCTTCTTGAGCACCTTGACCGGATTGCCGTCAGCGTCGATGTCGTCGACATATACGGAGACAGGGGCGTGCAGGTCGACGCGACCCTCGTTGTAGGCGATCTCAGCCTCTTCAGGACCGTAGAAGACGGTTCCTTCGCCGAGAGTGCCGGGACGCAGCTTGGTGATGTAGTAGAGACCGAGCACCATGTCCTGCGAGGGCACCGTGATAGGCGCGCCGTTGGCGGGGTTAAGAATGTTGTGGGCGCCGAGCATGAGCATCTGGGCCTCAAGGATAGCCTCATTGCCGAGCGGGAGATGGACAGCCATCTGGTCACCGTCGAAGTCGGCGTTGAATGCCGTACAAGCGAGCGGGTGGAGCTGGATGGCCTTACCCTCGATCATCTTCGG
The DNA here is from genome assembly GCA_014801595.1 of Bacteroides sp. Classification (GTDB taxonomy): domain Bacteria; phylum Bacteroidota; class Bacteroidia; order Bacteroidales; family Muribaculaceae; genus Lepagella. The sequence goes on along the minus strand of JAAVDV010000011.1, from coordinate 9,627 downwards.
CTGGAAAGCCTGGATACCGAGACGGTGAAGTGTCGGGGCACGGTTGAGGAGGACGGGATGCCCCTTCATCACGTGCTCAAGGATATCCCATACGACGGGCTCCTTGCGGTCGACGATTTTCTTGGCGCTCTTGACGGTCTTCACGATTCCGCGCTCGATGAGCTTACGGATTACGAAAGGCTTGTAGAGCTCGGCGGCCATGAGTTTGGGAATACCGCACTCGTGCATCTTCAGCTCGGGACCAACGACGATAACCGAACGGGCGGAATAGTCGACACGCTTACCGAGAAGGTTCTGACGGAAACGACCCTGCTTACCCTTGAGTGAATCGGAAAGGGACTTGAGGGGACGGTTGACGTCGCTCTTGACAGCGGAAGACTTGCGGCTGTTGTCGAGCAGCGAGTCGACAGCCTCCTGAAGGAGACGCTTTTCGTTGCGGAGAATGACCTCGGGGGCCTGAATATCCATCAGACGTTTCAGACGGTTGTTGCGGATGATTACGCGACGATAGAGGTCATTGAGGTCGGAGGTTGCGAAACGGCCACCGTCGAGGGGCACGAGGGGACGCAGCTCCGGCGGAATGACGGGGACAGCCTTGAGGATCATCCACTCGGGCTTGTTGCGGTCGGCCGAAGCGATGAAGCTGTTGACAACCTGCAGGCGCTTCAGGGCCTCCGTCTTACGCTGCTGCGAGCCATCCTCGTTGGCGATGCGGCGCAGCTCGGCCGCGAGAGAGACGAGGTCGATGTCCTTAAGAAGGTCATAGACGGCCTCGGCACCCATCTTGGCGACGAACTTGTTGGGATCGTCGTCGGGGAGGAGACGATTCTCTTCGGGAAGGCTGTCGACGATGTCGGCATACTCCTCCTCGCTGAGAAGATCAAGTTTCTTCAGAGGCACATCCTCACCCTTGGCGTTCTTGAGGGAGATGTTGCCGGGATTGAGCACTACATAGCGCTCATAGTATATTACAGAATCGAGTTTCTTTGAAGGGAGACCGAGCAGATAGCCGATCTTGTTGGGGAGGGAGCGGAAATACCAGATGTGGGCCACCTGCACGACCAGCTCGATATGGCCCATGCGCTCGCGGCGCACCTTCTTCTCCGTGACCTCCACACCGCAGCGGTCGCAGACGATGCCCTTATAGCGGATACGCTTGTATTTGCCGCAGTGGCACTCGAAGTCCTTGACGGGGCCGAAGATCTTCTCGCAGAAGAGGCCGTCGCGCTCCGGCTTGTAGGTGCGATAGTTGATGGTTTCAGGCTTGAGCACCTCTCCGCTCGACTTCTCCTTGATCTCCTCGGGGGAGGCAAGGCCGATAGTGATTTTCGAGAAGTTGCTCTTTATTTTATTGTCTCTTCTAAAAGCCATTTTGCAATGATTTGAAGTGGGTGTGTCGATTTGGTGATCCCGAGATCGGGAGTCTCCCCTCTTGCGGGGACTCCCGACCATCGGGGATATGAATTATTATCAGTCGAGAGTGATGCTCAGGCCCAGACCGCGGAGCTCGTGGAGGAGCACATTGAGCGATTCGGGGATACCGGGAGTCGGCATCGGGTCACCCTTGACGATAGCCTCGTAAGCCTTGGAGCGGCCGGTGACGTCGTCAGACTTGATGGTGAGGATTTCCTGAAGGATATGACTGGCGCCGAAGGCCTCAAGGGCCCAGACCTCCATCTCACCGAAACGCTGGCCGCCGAACTGAGCCTTACCGCCGAGGGGCTGCTGCGTGATGAGCGAGTAGGGACCGATTGAGCGGGCGTGCATCTTGTCCTCGACCATGTGACCGAGTTTCAGCATATAGATGACACCAACGGTGGCGGGCTGGTCGAAACGGTCGCCCGTACCTCCATCATAGAGATAAGTCTTACCGTAGCGGGGGAGGCCGGCCTTGTCGGTCCATTCATTGAGGTCGTCGAGTGTGGCGCCATCGAAAATCGGAGTGGCGAACTTCTCGCCCAGTTCACGACCCGCCCAACCGAGGACAGTCTCGAAAATCTGACCGATATTCATTCGCGAGGGCACACCCAGCGGGTTAAGCACGATATCGACGGGAGTGCCATCCTCAAGGAAGGGCATATCCTCCTGACGAACCACACGCGACACGATACCCTTGTTACCGTGACGACCTGCCATCTTGTCACCTACGCCGATCTTACGCTTCTTGGCGATATAGACCTTGGCCATCTGCATGATGCCGGAGGGGAGTTCGTCGCCGATAGTGATGTCGAATTTCTTTCGACGCAGCTCGGAGTCGATTTCCTTCGACTTGCGCAGGTAGTTGGTGATAAGTTTCGACACCATGCCGTCGACACGCTCATCGCCGGTCCAGCCGGAGAGATTGATTGTCTCATAGTTGATAGTGCCGAAAGCCACGTCATCAAATTTCATACCGACGGGGATAATGTCGGCGCCGATGAAGTCCTTGACGCCGGCTGATTCCATCCCCTTCAGGAGGGTGGAAATCTTGTCGAGCATGATAGCCTTGAGAGCGCTCTGCTTATCCTCATACTCCTCGTCGAGCATGGGGAGCTGAGCGTTGGCGCTCTTTCTGGAAGTTTTCTTCTTTGTGGCACGCGAGAAGAGGCTCGTGCCGATGACGACACCCTTCAGAGAGGGAGAAGCCTTAAGGGAGGCATCCTTCACGTCGCCGGCCTTGTCGCCGAAGATAGCGCGAAGAAGTTTCTCCTCCGGNGTGGGATCGCTCTCACCCTTNGGNGTAATCTTACCNATCATNATNTCGCCGGGNACNACNTGNGCNCCGACGCGGATGATGCCGCGCTCGTCGAGGTCTTTCGTAGCGTCCTCGCTGACGTTGGGGATATCGGAAGTGAGTTCCTCCATACCGCGCTTCGTCTCACGCACCTCAAGCGTGTATTCGTCAACGTGTACGGAAGTGAGGATATCCTCCTTGACCATACGCTCGTTGAGCACGATGGCATCCTCATAGTTATAACCCTTCCAGGGCATGAATGCCACCTTGAGGTTTCGACCCAGAGCGAGTTCACCCTTCTCGGTGGAGTAACCTTCAGTCAGGATATCGCCCTTCTCGACACGCTGTCCGGCGTTGCATATGGGGCGNAGATCGATTGTGGTGCCCTGGTTCGTGCGGCGGAATTTGGGGAGTTTATACTCCTTGGTAGCAGGCTCGAAGGAGACGAATTCCTCGTCGTCGGTGCGGTCATACTTGATGCGTATCACTGTAGCGTCGACATACTCGATTACACCTGCCCCCTCGGCCATGATCTGGGTGCGGCTGTCGCGGATGAGCTGACCCTCGATACCGGTTCCGACGATCGGAGCCTCGCTGCGGAGCAGCGGCACTGCCTGGCGCATCATGTTCGAACCCATGAGCGCACGGTTGGCGTCGTCGTGCTCAAGGAACGGAATGAGAGATGCGGCGATAGATGCGATCTGTATGGGGGCCACATCCATCAGCTCCACCTGATCGGGAGCGATGATGGGGAAGTCGGCGTCCTGACGCGCTTTCACACGCTGATTGATGAATGTGCCGTCATCATTGAGCGGCGCGTTACCCTGAGCGATGAGTTTGTTCTCCTCAAGCTCGGCGGTGAGATAAACGACATCGTCATTGTTAAGATCCACCTTTCCGCTCTCCACCTTGCGATAGGGAGTCTCGATGAAACCGAGGGAATTGATCTTGGCGTAGACACAGAGCGAAGATATCAGACCGATGTTCGGGCCTTCCGGAGTCTCGATCGGACAGAGACGGCCATAGTGAGTATAGTGTACGTCGCGCACCTCGAAGCCGGCGCGCTCACGCGACAGACCGCCGGGGCCGAGGGCCGACATACGGCGTTTGTGGGTTATCTCGGCCAGAGGATTGGTCTGGTCCATGAACTGCGAGAGAGCNTTCGTTCCGAAGAAAGTATTGATGACGGAAGAAATTGTCTTCGCATTGATAAGGTCGATCGGAGTGAAGACCTCATTGTCACGGACATTCATGCGCTCGCGAATAGTGCGGGACATACGGGAAAGACCGACGCCGAACTGATTGTAGAGCTGTTCACCGACAGTGCGCACACGACGGTTGGAGAGGTGGTCGATATCATCGACCTCACTCTTGGAGTTGATGAGCTGTATGAGATACTTGATAATGGAGATNATATCCTCGCGGGTGAGGACCTTTACATCCATGGGAGTATCAAGTTCAAGTTTCTTATTGATGCGATAACGGCCGACTTCGCCGAGGTCGTAACGCTTATCGGAGAAGAAGAGATTCTGAATCACCTCACGCGCGGCCTGCTCATCGGGAGCCTCGGCATTGCGGAGCTGACGGTAAATATAGAGGACGGCGTCGCGCTCATTATCGGTGGGATCCTTGCGGAGAGTATTGTAGATGATGCTTGAGTCGATGGCGGAAGCATTCTCGCTTTCGAGCATGATGGTGTCGACACCGCTTTCGAGGATAACATCGATGGCAGCCTCAGTGAGCTGAGAACCGCGCTCGAGGACCACCTCGGTGCGCTGGATGGAATCCACCTCACCGCTATCCGTATCGACCAGATCCTCATACCAGGTCTTGGAGATACGACCCGCTACGGAGCGACCGATAGCGTTGCGGAGATTTTCGGGAGTCACCTTCACCTCCTCGGCGAGATTGAACACCTGGAGGATATCCTTATCGGACTCAAGGCCTATGGCGCGCAGAAGAGTCGAGACAGGGAGCTTCTTCTTACGGTCGATATAGGCATACATCACNTTGTTGATGTCTGTAGCGAACTCGATCCAGCTTCCGCGGAAGGGGATGATACGAGCGGAATAGAGCTTGGTGCCGTTGGCATGGACGCTCTGACCGAAAAACACGCCCGGTGAACGGTGAAGCTGCGACACGACGACACGTTCGGCGCCGTTGATGATGAAAGTGCCCTGCTCGGTCATATAAGGGATCGTACCGAGATAGACATCCTGAATCGTGGTGTCGAAATCTTCATGATCGGGATCAGTGCAATAGAGTTTCAGTTTAGCCTTGAGGGGGACACTGTAGGTCTGGCCACGCTGCAGACACTCCTCGATTGAATAACGGGGAGGGTCGATAAAGTAGTCAAGGAACTCAAGCACGAAGTTATTGCGCGTGTCGGCGATCGGGAAATTCTCCGCGAAGACCTTATAGAGGCCCTCATTCTTACGGTTCTCCGGAGGGGTGTCGAGCTGCAGGAAGTCACGGAACGACTTTAGCTGCACGTCGAGGAAATCCGGGAAGGGGAGCTGATTCTTGACCGTCGCGAAATTGACGCGCGGTTTTTCGGTAAGGTTTACAGACATTTCTTAAGAATTATGATTTTTCTGACAATTGCCGCTCGACTATTTCACATTAATGTTCATCAGATCCGTCTGAGACAACAATGCCAGTCTGTGTAGCACTTCGAAAAGATTCGGGGAGGGAGTGAAGAAGAGACTTTGCAAAAATAATGCCCGATTAAGTTATCAAAGGTTAAAGAGATACAATGATTCCTAAACGGGCATATAAGATATAGAGAGAGAAAAAGAGATGGAGAGGATAGAATATGAGAAAAAGGTTAAGACACCCACTGACATAGTAGTGGGGTCTTAACCCATGATTTCCTATAAAGCGGGATTATTTGAGCTCAACCTCAGCACCAGCCTCTTCGAGCTGCTTCTTCAGGCCCTCAGCGTCAGCTTTGGGAAGACCCTCCTTGATGTTGCTGGGAGCGTTGTCCACGAGCTCCTTAGCCTCCTTGAGGCCAAGACCTGTGAGCTCCTTAACGAGCTTCACAACAGCGAGCTTGCTTGCGCCGGCTGCCTTGAGGACTACGTCGAAGTTGGTTTTCTCTTCAGCAGCTGCACCGGCTGCGGCGGGACCGGCAGCTACTGCTACGGCTGCGGCTGCGGGTTCGATGCCATACTCATCCTTCAGGATCTGAGCGAGTTCGTTGACTTCCTTAACGGTGAGGTTCACAAGCTGTTCTGCAAATGCTTTCAAATCTGCCATTTCTGTATATGTGTTTATTGATTTTTAAATTGGGTTTATTCTTTGTTGGAGAGAGTTTCCAGGATGCCGTGNAGCTTGGTGGCGCCGCTCTGGAGAGCGGAAACAACGTTCTTGGCAGGGCTCTGGAGAAGAGCGACAACGTCGGCGATAAGCTCGTTCTTGCTCTTGATGTTAGCGAGGGTCTCCAACTGGTCCTCACCTACATATACTGTCTCCTCTACATAAGCGCCTTTCAGCATGGGGAGAGTGTCCTTCTTATCGCGGAACTTCTTGATGAGTTTCGCAGGAGCGTTACCCGTATTGCTGAGCATGAGAGTAGTCTCGCCATGCAGCAGGTCGTAGAGTTCGGAGTAATCGATTTCAGCTTTCTCGAAAGCCTTCTTGAGAAGAGTATTCTTCACGCAGAGCATCTTGATGCCCTCCTGGAAGCAGGCGCGGCGGAGCGCGCTTGTCTTCTCGGCGTTGAGACCGGCTGTCTGCACCAGGTAAACGCAGGCATATTCGCCGAGCGTATTACCGATCATGTCTATGATGACTGCTTTATCTTCCTTTTTCATGTCTTTTACGATGTGTTAAAGAATTACTCGGCCACGGACTTGGCGTCGATCTTCACGCCGGGGCTCATGGTGCTCGAAAGATAAATGCTCTTGATATAAGTGCCCTTGGCAGTGGCGGGTTTGAGTTTCACCAGAGTGTTGATGAACTCCTTGGCGTTGTCGCGCATCTGCTCGGGAGTGAAGCTAACCTTGCCGATAGAAGCGTGAACGATACCGGTCTTGTCAACCTTGAAGTCGATCTTACCCTGCTTTACCTCCTTCACGGCCTTAGCGACATCCATAGTCACTGTGCCGCTCTTGGGGTTAGGCATCAGGCCACGAGGACCGAGGATACGGCCGAGGGGACCGAGCTTACCCATAACGGAGGGCTGAGTAATGATGACGTCAACGTCAGTCCAGCCGCCCTTGATTTTCTCGAGATATTCGTCGAGGCCTACATAGTCGGCGCCTGCTTCCTTGGCGGCAGCCTCAGCGTCGGGGTTGCAGAGAACGAGGACACGCACCTGCTTGCCTGTGCCGTGGGGGAGTGAAACCACACCACGCACCATCTGATCAGCCTTACGGGGGTCAACGCCGAGACGGACGTCGATATCGAGAGAAGAATCAAACTTTGTGAAAGTGATTTCCTTCACCTTCTCAGCAGCCTCAGCGAGAGTATATGCCTTACCCGGTTCAATCTTCGACAAGGCCAACTTTTGATTTTTTGTCAGTTTTCCCATTGTAATTGAAGATTATCAGTTAAGTTCGGGGAAAGCCCCCTTTACGGTGATACCCATGCTTCTGGCTGTGCCGGCTACCATGCGCATAGCCGAATCCAAAGTAAAACAGTTCAAATCGGGCATTTTGTCTTCAGCAATCACCTTCACCTGGTCCCAAGTGATCTCGGCGACCTTATTACGGTTAGGCTGAGCGGAACCACTCTTGAGCTTGGCAACTTCCTTGAGCTGCACTGCCACAGGAGGAGTCTTGACTACGAAGTCAAAGCTCTTGTCGGTGTAGTAAGTGATAACAACCGGAAGAACCTTGCCAGCCTTATCCTGGGTGCGGGCGTTGAATTGCTTGCAAAACTCCATGATATTGATACCCTTCGAACCCAGAGCGGGACCTACGGGAGGCGACGGGTTGGCCGCACCGCCTTTAATCTGCAATTTGATCTGTCCAGCAATTTCTTTAGCCATTGTGTTCAGTTATTAAAAAATGTTTTGCGGGAAAGAACCGTCCTCTCCATTCTCACGACCGCAGGGAGAGCGTAACATCATCTCCTGAGGCCGCTTCACGGCGACGACTACTCCTTCTCGACTTGAGAATAATCCAACTCTACTTCTGTGCCACGGCCAAAAATTTTGACCTCCACCTTCAGTTTACGACGCTCGGTGTTGACTTCGCATACGACAGCGGAAAAACCACTGAAGGGACCTGCGAGGACTTTCACCGGCTCACCGATGCGATAATCAGCGAGCACCTCATCAACGGGCTGCTGCAAATCATCCGCACGGCCAAGCATACGCATCACTTCAGATTCCCTGAGCGTCTCGGGCTTCGCACCCTTGGCGCGACCGCGTAAAAAATCAATGACATTCGTAGTGTTACGGAGCTCATACTCAACTTCGCCGGTCAGATTCGCCTGAACGAAAACATAGCCGCTGTAGAGAGTGCGTTCCTTAACGACCTTCTTGCCATTGCGCGTGGTCAGAACCTTCTCTGTAGGAATCAGCACCTGGAAAACGTAATGGCCGAGGTCAGTATTCTTGATTTGTGCATCAAGCACTTCCTTCACCTTAGCCTCCTTACCGGAAATGGCACGGAGAACGTACCACTCTTTCTTATCGTTAGCCATGACTGAAACTAAAGATTATAAACTGTAAATGAACTGCATCAGGAGCTCAAAAATCTTATCCACAGCCCAGATGAACACAGCGATGATGATGGAAGCAATCAGCACCAGCACCGAACTGTTGACAAGCTGTTTTTGAGTTGGCCAAGAAACCTTATAGACAAGTTCGTCATAAGATTCCTTTATGTCCTTAATTAATTTCATAGATTATTTATTTGGCACGGGAAGAGAGGCTCGAACTCCCGACACCTGGTTTTGGAGACCAGTGCTCTACCGACTGAGCTATTCCCGTGTATAAGGGGCCATGACTAGGGCATGGCCCCCGTTTTGACTCATTTCTGAGTAATTTGCGTAATCTTGTCAGATCGCGGCCGGAGGAGGATTAGTCCTCGTAAACCTGAGTGATCTGGCCTGAGCCTACTGTGCGGCCACCCTCACGGATAGCGAAGCGGAGACCCTGATCCATAGCTACCGGAGTGATGAGCTTAACGTCGATCTCAACGTTGTCGCCGGGCATCACCATCTCAACACCCTCGGGGAGAGTGATCTCACCAGTCACGTCAAGCGTGCGGATGTAGAACTGAGGACGGTACTTGTTGTGGAACGGAGTGTGACGGCCACCCTCCTCTTTCTTCAGGATATAAACCTGAGCCTTGAAGTGATCGTGAGGCTTAACCTGACCCGGATGGCAGATTACCATACCACGCTTGATTTCGTTCTTGTCAACACCACGGAGGAGAAGACCTACGTTGTCACCAGCCTCGCCCTGATCAAGAAGCTTGCGGAACATTTCCACGCCGGTAACTGTTGACTTGCGGTCCTGACCGAGGCCAAGGATCTGAACTTCGTCGCCTACCTTTACGACACCAGCCTCGATACGGCCAGTTGCCACTGTACCACGACCTGTGATAGAGAACACGTCCTCAACAGGCATAAGGAAGGGCTTATCGATGTCACGGGGAGGAAGCGGAATCCAGTTGTCGACTGCGTCCATAAGCTCCATCACCTTGTCAACCCACTGGGGTTCACCGTTGAGGGCACCGAGTGCAGAACCCTGGATGATAGGAGTGTTGTCGCCGTCATATTCGTACTGAGCGAGAAGGTCGCGCATATCCATTTCTACGAGCTCGAGCATCTCGGGGTCGTCTACCATGTCACACTTGTTCATGAAGACAACGAGCGCCGGAACGTTCACCTGGCGGGCGAGAAGGATGTGCTCACGAGTCTGGGGCATCGGACCATCAGTAGCAGCAACCACGATG
>JAAVDV010000010.1 GCA_014801595.1 Bacteroides sp. | reverse complement strand
CTACCTCACAGGTCAAATCCGTTGCTGAGAGAATATGATAATATATACCGTCGACTTCGAAGTCGTAGGCGGAGACGGCGAGGGTCGACAGAAGCATAGCTACTGTCAAGCAGATTCTGCTCAGAAATGTCTTCATAGCCAGTCCTCCGTAAATTTAATATTGTTATACTCGGTCACGTAGACCTTACCATTCTCAGCATCCTCAACGAGTGCCATTGTTTTGATACAGGGGATGTCTCCACTTGAGTCGACTTCCTCGACCCACTTGTGGAAATACCCTCGTCTCTCTCGTTCGAGAGCTTCCTTGTCAGCCTGTCCCTCAGGGGTGAGGCCAGGATAGAAACCGTCCCGCACCAGAAAGAAGGTGACTTTGCGTAAAGTATTACACATGATTGTTAGTCAGTTGCCTCGGTCATCCCCTCGTCGGCAAGATTAGGTTAGAATGCAAAAAGCGCGGGAATCTGTATCTGTTGCCATCCTACCTTTCGAGGCTTCTCGCATTGCCCTTTGGAGTCGGATGGCAACGCAGAAGCCCACGCCAGTATATGCAATATGTGTTTCCGACTCAATACACCTCACAGTGTACCGGCTCAGAAAGCAGTACATTACATTACCACGGGCATCTACCGTTGCTCAATCCTTGACTCCAAATGAATTTTGCGAGAATTCCGAAAGGTCAAGAATCAGCGCGGATAAACGCTTTCTAATTATCATATGGAAAGTCTCTCCAGACTTTCCGGCTCCCTCCTCGTCAGCGTAAACCCCGCGAAAGACGGAGTTAACCTTGCCATCGACAGCGGCGACGAAACCCTCCCGACTGGCGTGGTCCGCTTACACTAAGGCGGTCTGCAAGCACAAAATTAGTAAAATTTCTGTAATTTCCAAAATAAAAATACCGATAACATCTATTCTTTGGGAATATAGAGGAATAATACGGCTAATCTCGAAATTAAATGCTCATAGGCAAACAACAGGAATGACTGATAGCCTTCCCATCATATTCCATATTTACTCTTTCCACTACCAGTACCTACCCTCCTGCGTGACCTGAAACTCTCCTTTACGCACGTCAGCCAAAGGGAAGGTACGGCCTCGGCCTTCTTCGCATTAGAGAGAAGCATAGGGTCAGCTGCAACCGGTATAACAATCTGCAGCCATAACTACGCATAGTTACTTCTCTGACAATTTTTTGAGGTACCTCGGCATGAGGTTGGCCGAGGCGCTATCCTCATTTTGGCTGACGCGACGCGCATGAGTGCGGAGCCTTTAAAGGAGGGGAGCATTCAGGCTCCCCCTGCCGAAGACCATGTATCACAAGCCCAAGCGGCATCCATTACTGACAAAAACACTTAATCATTTTGACCCGTAGGCCTCAAAAATTGACCGATCTTTTTTGTGGACTCAAACAGCCACTCTCATCGAAACAGTATCTGAATTTTCTTTCAATAGTCCATGACAACCGACAAATAGTACTGTATCATGTTGATATTTAATCACAATATTCCTTAAGGTATTTGTCTACCCTTTCCTTTAGTACCGGTAAATCATTTTTGATTGTATTCCATGTTTCATCAGCTGAGATCTGGTAATAACCGTGAACAAGATAATGTCTCATACCGATAATTTGTTTCCAAGGAGAATCCGTATGGGCTTCTATGAATTCCTTACTCAGCATATACGCAGCCTCCCCTATGATCTCAAGATTCTTAATCACACCGAAGTACAGGAGGGATTTCGGTGTGAAATCCCTTCGCTCCTTATCTTCAATAAACCTTTCAATGTTTTCAATTGCCTCAAGCATATGAAGCAATCTTGCCTCATCACGCAATTTCTCTCTCATAGATAAGAATCTTGTCTTTGTCAGCTGCTTCTTTGATCAATGGGAGCAACGTTCCATCCGTAACTAAATCCACCTCTTTTTTCAACAGATATTCCAATTCCTGACTCATTGCAATATGCTGAAATATACCTACCTGAGCTTCCGGATCAAAACAGACAATAATATCTATGTCACTCTTAGAAGTGGCTTCTCCTCTTGACACAGACCCGAACACCCATGCTTTGAGAACAGGCTGTTTGGAGAAGTATTCACGCAATACTGCTAAAATACCGGGAGCTATATTTGATATATCATTCATGCCCCAAATTTAATCATAACTTTGTATATTTCCAAACATGGAATCCCAAAAGTATTTCATTTCTATAATAAATAAGTGAGAACCCATCGACAACGTAAATTTTACGGGAAACGAAAAAATCCCCCTATCCCTGCCGGAGCTAACCAGAGGAATAAGGGGATTTATGCATATTACGACGGTGAGTGAAAAATCACTCCCACTCGATTGTTGCCGGCGGCTTGGAGGAGATGTCGTAGACTACGCGGTTGATGCCGCGAACCTTGTTGATTATCTCGTTGCTGACCTTGGCGAGGAATTCATAGGGAAGATGTACCCAGTCGGCTGTCATGCCGTCAGTCGATACGACGGCACGCAGTGCGCAGCAACGCTCATATGTGCGCTCGTCGCCCATCACACCTACACTCTGCACAGGCAGCAGCATCACGCCTGCCTGCCATACCTGATCATACAGACCGGCTTCACGCAGATTGTCGATGAAAATCTTATCCGCCTGCTGAAGCACAGCAACCTTCTCGGCTGTCACTTCACCCAATATGCGGATGCCGAGACCCGGACCGGGGAAGGGATGGCGACCCAGCAATGCCGGATCGATACCCAGCGCACGACCGACACGGCGAACCTCATCCTTGAACAGCAGACGCAGCGGCTCGACGATGCTCAGGTGCATCTTCTCGGGAAGTCCACCTACATTGTGATGGCTCTTGATTGTAGCGGAAGGTCCCTTGACAGATACACTCTCAATCACGTCAGGATATATAGTGCCCTGCGCGAGCCACTTCGCGCCCGAGAATTTCTGAGCCTCCTCATTGAAGACCTCGATGAAGTCGCGACCGATGACCTTGCGCTTCTGCTCCGGATCGGTGACACCCTTCAGATCGGAATAGAAACGCTCCGACGCATCAACACCGACAACGTTCAGACCCATCCCCTTGTACTGCGCGAGAACATCCTCGAACTCATTGGCACGAAGCAGACCGTTGTTGACGAAGATGCACTGCAGGTTATGGCCGATAGCCTTATTGAGCAACACGGCGGCCACAGTGGAATCCACACCACCCGACAGACCGAGAATCACCTTGTCATCACCAAGTTTCTCCTTAAGCTCGGCCACAGTCGTCTCGATGAACGAAGCCGGGCTCCATGTGCCGGAGCATCCGCAGATATTCATCACGAAATTCTCCAGCAACTTCGGGCCATCCGTGGAATGGAACACCTCCGGATGGAACTGGATGCCCCACGTCATCTCCCCGGCGATATGATATGCCGCAACCGGCACACTCTCCGTCGAGCCGATAATCTCGTAAGTGGAGGGTATCGACGTTATCGTGTCACCATGCGACATCCACACCTGCGTCGGCGACGGCAGACCGTGCATCAGAGGATCTTCCGGGGCAACTACCGTCAGCATGGCGCGGCCATACTCGCGGCTCGGAGCGCCCTCCACCTCTCCCCCGCCGAGAAGGGCGAGGAGCTGAGCGCCATAGCAGACACCAAGCAGCGGAAGATGACCGCGGATTGCGGTCAGGTCAGGACGGGGAGAATCGGCGTCGCGCACTGACGACGGACTGCCGGAGAGAATCACACCCTTCACGTCGGCGTCAATAGCGGGCACCTTGTTGTAAGGATGGATTTCACAATAGACGTTCAGTTCGCGCACACGACGGGCGATAAGCTGCGTGTACTGCGACCCGAAGTCGAGTATCAGAATCTTTTCCATAGTTAACGTGAATAATTCGGGGCCTCCTTGGTTATGGTGACGTCATGAGGATGGTTCTCGATGACACCGGCCGAAGTGATACGGGTGAACTTGGCGTTATGNAGCGTGTCGATATCCTTCGCGCCGCAATAGCCCATACCTGAACGCAGACCGCCGATGAGCTGATAGACAGTCTCGCTGAGTGTACCCTTGTAGGGCACGCGGGCCACGATTCCTTCCGGAACGAATTTATTACTGTCGGTCTTCTCCGACTGGAAATAACGGTCTTTCGAACCTGCCTGCATAGCCTCGATCGAGCCCATGCCACGGTAGGATTTGAATTTACGGCCGTTGTAGATGATTGTCTCGCCGGGGGATTCCTCCACACCTGCCAGCATCGAACCCATCATCACGGCGTCACCGCCGGCGGCGAGAGCCTTCACGATGTCGCCCGAATAACGGAGCCCACCATCGGCGATTGCGGGCACACCATGCTCGTGGGCTACCTTCGCGCAATTGAAGATGGCAGTCAGCTGGGGCATACCTACACCGGCCACGATGCGGGTAGTGCAGATTGAACCCGGGCCGATTCCCACCTTGATGCCATCGGCACCGGCCTTGATAAGATACTCAGCTGCCTCGGCTGTGGCGATATTGCCGACCACCACGTCAAGATTAGGATATTTCTCCTTCACGGCCTTGAGAGTGTTGACAACGTTGGCGGAATGACCGTGGGCCGTATCGATCACCACAGCATCCACACCTGCCTCCACGAGAGCATCGACACGCTGGATAGTGTCGCTCGTGACACCTACACCGGCCGCCACGCGCAGACGACCCTTATCATCCTTGCAGGCATTGGGATAATCCTGAATTTTCGTGATGTCGCGGTAAGTGATGAGGCCCACGAGCTTGTTATCGGCATCGACGACAGGGAGTTTCTCAATCTTGTGACGCAGAAGAATCTGCGCGGCCTCTTCGAGATTAGGATTATTGGTAGTGACAAGATTCTCCTTTGTCATGACATCGGAAATCTTTATCTCCATGTCAGTCTGGAAACGGAGATCACGGTTCGTGACGATGCCGACAAGCTTGTTGTCGTCGTCGACTACCGGAATACCTCCGATATGATTGTCGTGCATCAGACGCAGCGCATCGCCCACAGTCTCGTTACCGGTGATTGTGACCGGATCATAGATCATACCGCTTTCGGCACGCTTCACCTTACGCACCTGGGCAGCCTGCTCGGCGATCGACATATTCTTATGGATGACACCGATTCCGCCCTCCCGCGCCATGGCTATGGCGAGTGCAGACTCTGTCACTGTATCCATGGCGGCCGACACCATCGGTATGTTCAGCGGGATATTACGCGAGAAGCGGCTACCGAGCTTCACCATGTTGGGGGTCACCTCGGAGTATGCGGGGATAAGCAGAACGTCGTCGAACGTCAAGCCCTCCTCTTTTATTCTTTCATCAATGAATGACATTGTCTTCTTATGTATTAGGAGTTATGAGTTATATTGTGCGACCGACGTTCCCGGTCAAAAGTTTTTCAGACGCTCCGAAATCGTGATGGTCTGAGTGCGGTCGGGTCCTACGGAGATGATACCCACGGGTATACCTGTCAATTCCTCGATCTTGCGCACATAGGCCTTGGCGGCTTCGGGAAGTTCGTCGAAGCTCTTCACGCCTGAAATATCCTCTTTCCATCCCTCCATTTCAATGAGAATCGGCTTGCAGCGGGCCAGCTTATTGATTGTGGAGGGGGGAGCCTGAAGCACCTCGCCGTCGCACTCGTATCCGGTGCATATCATCACCTTGTCAAGTCCCGAGAGAACATCGAAAAGCATGAGGGCCCAGTTGTCGATGCCTGCCAGCATTCCGGTATAGCGGGCCACCACGGCATCAAACCAACCCACACGGCGCGGACGTCCTGTCACTGTGCCATATTCATGTCCGCGCTCGCGGATCTCATGGGCGCGTTCGTCGAAGAGTTCCGTGGGGAACGGACCCTCGCCTACACGTGTGCAATAAGCCTTGGCTACGCCGAGCACATTATCGATCCATTTCGGTGCGACACCGGCACCTACGGGCACGCCGGATGCGGAGGGGCTCGAAGATGTCACGAAAGGATATGTGCCATGGTCGCAGCAGAGCATCATTCCCTGTGCCCCCTCGAAGAGAATCTTCTTGTCGGAGCGGATCGCCTCATTGATAAGTGCCGAGGTATCGGTAATCATAGGTCCGATCTGCTTGGCGAGTTCCATATAACGGTCATATACCTCCTGAAAGTCATATTCCTTCAGACCGAGCATACGGAGCTCCTGATTCTTGACCTCAAGAGCGGCCTTGAGACGCTNNGCGAAGTATTCAGGTTCGAGGAGGTCGCCGATACGCAGACCGATACGGGCATATTTGTCNCTATATGTGGGGCCTATCCCCTTTTTGGTAGTNCCGATCTTCGAGCCGCCCTTCTGAGCTTCGTAGGCACCGTCGAGGTCNGCATGCCAGGGCATGACCATTGCGGCGCGATCGGATATATAGAGCTGATAGTCGGTTATCCCGCGATCATGGAGCTTCTGAAGCTCAGCCACGACGGATTCGGGATTGACCACCATGCCGTTGCCCATGACATTTACAGTCTTGGGATTGAATACCCCTGAGGGGATGCTCTGAAGAGAGTATTTATTACCGTCAAAGGCCACGGTGTGGCCGGCGTTGTTACCCCCCTGATAGCGCACCACCATATCGGCCCGACATGCGAAATAGTCGGTTATCTTGCCTTTACCTTCATCGCCCCACTGAGAGCCGATTACAACTAAACGTTCAGACATTCTGTTTCAAGTGTTATGTGATAAGTTCAATGTCTTCAGGCGAAGCCTGACATAAACTTACTTGATATTGTTACGGTCGTAGATATAGTCTACGTTCTTCATATAGTAATCGAGCGTGAAGCATGCGGCGAGTTCCTCGGGAGTAAGCATCTCCTTGATGGTCTCGTTTTCAGCCAGAAGATCCTGATAGTTCGCGCCCTCAGCCATGGCACGCATAGCGATGGGCTGCACGGTATCATAAGCCTTCTCACGCACGAAACCCTTGTTGATAAGGGCATTCATCACACGCTGGGCGAAGATCACGCCGTTGGTCATATAGATATTCTGCTTCATGCGGTCCTCGAAGACGACGAGATTCTCCAGAATGCCCATCATGCGGTTGAGCATGTAGTCGAGCAGAATAGTGGCGTCGGGCATGAGGATACGCTCGGTAGCCGAGTGGGAGATGTCCCGCTCGTGCCAGAGAGCCACGTTGTCGTAGGTGGTCATCATATATCCACGGAGCACGCGCGCGCAGCCGCAGATGTTCTCGCTGCTGATGGGATTACGCTTGTGGGGCATCGCGCTCGAACCCTTCTGGCCCTTGCCGAAAGACTCCTCGACCTCATGCACCTCGGTGCGCTGGAGGTTACGGATCTCCATTGCCATCTGTTCGAGCGTCGCGCCTATGAGAGCGATCGTCGCCATATAATATGCGTGGCGGTCACGCTGGATCACCTGGGTTGAGATATTTGCGGATGCAATTCCGAGGTGCTCGCAGACATAATCCTGCACGAAGGGGGGNATGTTGGCGAAATTNCCGACCGCGCCGCTCATCTTGCCGACCTCTACCCCACGGGCAGCCTCCTTGAAACGCTTGATATTGCGCTGCATCTCCTCATGCCAGAGCACCCACTTCAGACCGAACGAAGTGATGTCGGCATGAATGCCGTGTGTGCGGCCGATGCAGGGTGTGTACTTGAAGCGTAGAGCCTGCTTACGCAGCACCTCNGCGAAACGCTCGAGATCATCCTCGATAATCGCGTCGGCCTGCTTGAAGAGATAGCCGTTGGCGGTATCGACCACGTCGGTGCTGGTCAGACCATAATGCACCCACTTACGCTCCTCGCCGAGNGACTCGCTGACAGCGCGGGTGAAAGCCACGATGTCATGGCGTGTCTGCAGCTCGATCTCCTTAATACGGTCGATATCAAACTTCGCGTTGGCGTTCAGTTTCTCGATATCCTCCGGAGGCACGACGCCNAGTTCGCGCCAGGCCTCGGCAGCCAGGAGCTCCACCTTGAGGTATGCGCGGAATTTGTTTTCTTCAGTCCAGACGTCGCGCATCACGTCTCTTCCATATCTTTCTATCATTGCGTTTGTTGTTGTTATCGTTAGAATGTATGAGTGTCAGAGGTTCCCCGGGAAGCTGTTACCACTGCATCTTGCGGGTGTAGCAATCGAGGGTATTCTCCATCAGGCAGGCGATTGTCATCGGCCCCACACCACCGGGCACCGGAGTGATGACCGATGCCTTGGGCTCAACGCTGTCGAAATCGACGTCGCCCGATAGCTTTCCGGTCTCCGGATCATGAGAGATGCCGACATCGATGACGGCCACCCCCTCCTTCACCATATCGCCCGTTATGAGCTTCGGCACTCCGATAGCCACGACAAGGATATCCGCCGTACGGGTGACGGCTGCCAGATCCGGCGTATGGCTATGAGCTATAGTGACGGTCGCATTGCGGTCGAGGAGCATCTTGGCCACGGGGAAACCGACGATATTGCTTCGCCCGATGACCACGGCGTGCTTTCCGGCTATCTCGACCCCTGCCTTATCAAGCATCTTGATGATACCCTTCGGAGTGCAGGCGCGTACGCCGGGAAGCTTGTGCCACAAGGCATCTACATTATGCGAGTGGAAACCGTCGACATCCTTCATCGGATCTATGGCCTCGATGACACGATGCTTGCGGATATGCTTTGGGAGCGGGAGCTGCACCAGAATGCCATCCACACCATTGTCATCATTGAGCTCATGGATTTTGTCGATCAGCTCCTGCTCGGTTATTGTGGAGGGGAGCACGAGACCGGTATGTGTGAAGCCTACCTGCTCGGCNGCCTTTCCCTTGCTCCTTACATACGTCTGACTTGAGGGATCGTCGCCGACCAGTATGACGCAGAGATGCGGCTCCCGGCCATACTCGATTTTGTAGCTCGCCACCTTCCGGGCGATATTATCCTTAACCTCTTTGGCGAGTTCTTTACCGCTTATTATCATTTTTTACCTGTAGTTTCTATTATAAAGCCTGCCGACCGATGTCGGTGCGATGGAAGAGCGCAGGGCAGTCGATGACGGCCACATCGGCCAAAGCAGCCTTATTGGCATCCGCCACAGTGTCGCCCTCACCCACAACCATGAGCACACGCCCACCGTTCACCACGAGATTTCCGGCCAGATCGCGAGTGGTGCCCATATGGTAAACCTTGCCTTTCACCTTGTCGAGGCCCTCGATTACGGCACCCTTCTCATAGGAGCCCGGATAACCGTCGGAAGCCAAGACCACGCCGAGACATGCTTTAGGACTCCAGCGGGTCTCATGATCGCGGCCATCGACGGCGGCCTCGAAGAGATCGAGGATATCGCTCTTAAGACGCGGAAGCACGACCTCCGTCTCGGGATCACCGAAACGAGCGTTGAACTCAATGACTTTCGGTCCATCACCGGTCAGAATCAGACCTCCGTACAGTACACCCGTAAACGGAACGCCCTCCTTGACGAGAGCACGCGCGGTGGGNAGCATGATACGCTCCAGAGCCTCCATCCGNACCTCCTCGGAGATGAACGGAACAGGGCTGTAGGCACCCATACCACCCGTATTCGGCCCCTTGTCGCCATCGTAGGCGCGCTTGTGGTCCTGCGCCAGAGCGAGGGGATAAACCTTCTCTCCCGAAACGACACACATGAAGGAGAATTCGGGACCATCGAGGAACTCCTCGACAATCACCTTGCCCTTGCCGAATGTGGCATCCAGCAGCATATCGCGGAGAGCAGCCTCGGCCTCCTCATAGGAAGTGGCCACGACNACACCCTTACCTGCGGCGAGACCGTCATACTTGATCACGGCGGGGAGGGGACGATTCTTCACATACTCCCAAGCGGGTTCGAATTCAGTGAAGGTCTCATACTCTCCGGTGGGGATATGATGCTTCACCATCAACTTCTTGGCGAATTCCTTGCTGCTCTCGATCTGAGCGGCGGCCTTTGTGGGGCCGAAAATCCGCATACCCGCCTCATTGAAACGGTCAACGATACCGGCAGCGAGTGCAGCCTCGGGACCGACAATGGTGAAATCCACCTTATTCTCCCGCGCGAAATCGAGCAGAGAGTCGATATCGGTTACGTCGATAAGCACACATTCAGCCTGCTCGGCGATTCCGGCATTGCCGGGAGCACAGAAGATTTTGCCGACACGCGGCGAGCGGGTGAGCGCATCGACTATGGCGTGGCAGCGTCCGCCGCTGCCAACGACCATAACCGTCTGTTTCTCTATATTTTTTTCTTCCATTTTAATTCAGGATTAGTGCTTGAAGTGGCGCATACCGGTGAAGAGCATCGTGATGCCCTTTTCATTGGCCTTGCGGATCGCATCCTCATCGCGGATCGAGCCGCCGGGCTGAACGATAGCCGCCACGCCGAAACGGGAAGCCAGCTCCACGGTATCATCGAAGGGTAGGAAGCCATCGGAAGCGAGCACGAGGCCATCCTTGTAGCCGGCATCGCGAGCCTGGCGAAGAGCGATTTCGGCCGAACCTACGCGGTTCATCTGCCCGGCGCCCACACCGAGAGTCATGCCATTCTTAACGACACAGATAGCGTTGCTCTTGACATGCTTCACGATTTTCCAACCGAAATTCATGTCGCGGAGTTCATCCTCGGTAGGTTTGCGGTCGGTGACACACATCGAAGCCTCGATAGGCTTGATGGTAGTGTCGGCATCCTGCACGAGCAAACCACCGTTGACACCTACATACTGCTGCACGGCCTCATCATTTTTCTCCATATTGACCTCAAGAAGACGCAGATTCTTCTTGGAGGCGAGCACCTCGAGAGCACCCTCCTCAAAGGCGGGAGCCATCACGATTTCAAGGAAAATAGGTTTCATGAGGGCAGCCACTTCCGCAGTCAAGGGACGGTTCATGGCGACGATACCGCCGTAGATGCTGACCTTGTCGGCTTCGTAAGCGTGCTGCCAGGCCTCCTTGAGATCTTTGCCTACTGCAGCCCCACAGGGGTTCATGTGCTTCAGGCCGACGCAGAAAGGCTCGTCAAATTCGCGCACTATATTGAGAGCGGCGTTGGCATCCTGAATATTGTTGTAGCTCAATTCCTTTCCACCGAGCTGACGGGCAAAGGCCACAGAGAAGGGCACCTCCTTCGCCGCGCGGTAGAAAGCCGCCTGCTGGTGGGGATTCTCACCGTAGCGCAGACCCTGCACGATATCGAAGTTGAGGAAGAGTTTCTCGGGGAGACCGGCCTGNCGGCGCATATATGTGGCTATATGGCTGTCATATTCGGCGGTATGGGTGTATGCCTTGGCCGAAAGGCGCAGACGGGTGGAGGGAGTCGTATTACCCGTCGAGGCGATTTCCTCAAGGATGAGGGTGTAATCATCGGGGTCGCATACGACCGTCACATCGCGGAAATTTTTCGCGGCGGAGCGAAGCATCGAGGGACCACCTATATCGATATTCTCCACGGCATCCTCCATAGTGACATTCTCCTTGGCGATAGTGGCCTCGAAGGGATAGAGATTGACGCAGACCATATCGATTTTCTCGATACCGTTCTCCTCAAGCTGACGCATGTGGTCCTCGAGATCGCGGCGACCGAGCAGACCGCCGTGCACCTTCGGATGCAGCGTTTTTACGCGACCGTCACAGATTTCGGGGAAACCCGTCACGTCGCTGATGTTAATCACATTGAGGCCGGCATCGCGGAGGGCCTTCATCGTGCCCCCTGTAGCAATGATTTCCCAGCCCATATTGCTGAGGGCGGTGCAAAATTCCACCACTCCCCTCTTATCGGATACACTTACGAGTGCTCTCATTATCTAATTTTATTTTGTAGTTTCATATATCGGCTCCTTTTCGGGGAGGCGATATATGAAACCTGACACATATTACTTTATAACCACACCTTTACCTTCGACGACCTTGCCGATGACAACAGGCTTCTCGCCCTGCGCGGAGAGAACGGCGAGAGTCTTCTCGACATCCTCCGGAGCCACGGCCATCACCATACCGACGCCCATGTTGAAGATGTTGAACATCTCGCGGTGAGGAACCTTGCCATATTTCTCAAGCAGACGGAAGACCGGAAGAATCTCCCAGCTTCCCTCCTCGACCTCGACACCCTGGCCATCCTTGAGAATACGGGGTATATTCTCATCGAAGCCGCCTCCTGTGATGTGGGCGAGTCCGTGTACGTCGACCTCCTTGAGGAGCGCGAGCACAGGCTTAACATAAATGCGGGTCGGAGTCAGAAGCATCTCACCCAAAGTCTGATGACCGGTTTCGGGGAGAGTGTCGGAATATGCGAGTGAATTATCGGCTATAATCTTACGGACAAGGCTGAATCCATTGCTGTGTACGCCTGATGACGGGAGCGCGACGAGCACGTCGCCGACACTGACTTTGGAGCAATCGATAAGTTTCGATTTCTCGACCGCGCCGACAGTGAATCCGGCGATGTCGTATTCATCCTCATCATACATACCGGGCATCTCGGCCGTCTCACCGCCTACGAGTGCGCAACCGGCCTGACGACAGCCCTCGGCGACACCTGCCACGATAGCCTCGACCACCTCCGGATGATTCTTTCCGACGGCGACATAATCGAGGAATACGAGGGGTTCGGCACCCTGTGCGAGCACATCGTTGACACACATTGCCACGGCGTCGATACCGATTGTGTCGTGAATACCGCTGGCGAAGGCAATCTTAAGCTTAGTGCCGACGCCGTCGGTGCCGCTGACGAGAATAGGATGCTCGTAGCCGAGGCTTCCGAGGTCGAACATACCGCCAAAGCTGCCGATGTTGCCCATCGAGCCGAGGCGTTCAGTGGATTTGACGTGTTTCTTGATACGGCTCACCACTTCGTAGCCTGCCTCAAGGTTCACGCCTGATTCTTCATATGATTTTGCCATAATATGGTAATTTATTCGAAGTTGTTTCAACTTCTTCTTGAGAATGTTTACTTTTTGAAATACTTCACGGCGTTGGCGAAAAGATTCTGACGCTTGTCGCCGTGGATATTCTTCATCAGGCCGTCGGCATAGCGCTCGGAGTGTCCCATCTTGCCGAGGATCAGACCGTCGGGGCTGATGATACCCTCTATGGCGAACGTGGAGCCGTTGGGATTGGCGGGAGANGTCATGGTGGCGTGACCGTTCTCGTCGACATACTGGAAGGCGATCTGACCGGCCGCCAGCAGTTTCTCGGCCAATTCCTTCGAGCAAGTGAACTTACCTTCTCCGTGGGAGGCGGCTATGCTGTGGAGCTGACCGATCGAGAATCCGTCGAGCCAGGGGGAAGCGAGAGTTCCGACGCGAGTCACGACAATCTGCGAGATGTGGCGGTTGATATCATTATGGAAGAGTGTCGGAGACTCGGCAGANAGCTCGCCGATCTTGCCATAGGGAAGAAGGCCNCTCTTGACGAGAGCCTGGAAACCGTTGCAGATACCGATGACCAAGCCCTTGCGTGCGAGCAGACGCTCGACGGCGCTCTTGATTCGGTCGTTCATGAGCACGGAAGCGATAAACTTGCCGGAGCCGTCGGGTTCGTCACCCTCGGAGAANCCACCGCTGAGGGCGAGGATGTGGCANGCGTCGATACCGGCTACCATCTCATCCACGGATTCCTCGATATCCTTGGCCGAGAGATTACGGAACACGCAGCTTGACGTCTCGGCGCCCTCGCGACGGAAGGCCCGGATCATGTCATAGTCGCAGTTCGTGCCGGGGAAGACGGGGAGGAACACCATAGGATGCTCGGTCGGCTCGCCGGGCCAATGACCGGTGAATTCCGGGCCGGTAGCATCGGGAGCCTCACCATAGACACCGGAACGGTCGGGATATATCTCATTGAATTTACCACGGTTGATAGCCTCAAGCTCGAAGATGTCGAGCGGCTCGCCATTGATCACGAGTTCGGAGCGACCGATGACCTTACCGAGCTCGATAAAGGCGGGATTATCGACCTTTTCCTTGCACTCTACCAGAATCGAACCATAGGAGAGATNGAAGAGTTCCTTCTCCTCGATATTCACTTCGGCACCGAGAGCGTTNCCGAAGCTCATTTTTGCGAGAGCCTCAGCCACACCGCCCGCACCAAGAGCATAGGCTGCCTTTATATTGCCGTCGGCGATACCCTTCTCGACAGCGGCGAAATTACTCTTAAGCTGTTCCGTATCGGGGAAACGGTCATTGCGCGGATTATGCTTTACGAGATAGATATAGTCCCCCTCCTCCTTGAATTCAGGGGAGATGACACGGCGNGCGTCGACGGTTCCTACACCGAAAGCGATCAGCGTCGGAGGCACGTTGATGTCGGCGAATGTGCCGCTCATAGAGTCCTTACCTCCGATGGAGGGGAGGCCGAACTCCACCTGCATGCGCAGAGCGCCGAGCAGAGCCGCGAGAGGTTTACCCCAAGCGATGTCGGAGGTCATCTTCTCGAAATACTCCTGATAGGAGAAACGCATTTTCTTATATTCCTGACCTGCGGCCACNGCCTTGGCGACAGCCTCGACCACCGCGTAGGCAGCTCCATGATANGGGCTCCAGCTGGAGATTTCCGGATTGAAGCCGAATGCCATCAGAGAGGCCGTATTGGTCTCGTGATTACCGACGGGGAGTTTCTGAACAGATACCTGCGTCTCCGTTGCCTGACGACGGCCGCCGAAAGGCATCAGGACGGTTGACGCGCCGATCGATGAATCAAACATCTCGATCAGACCTTTCTGAGAAGTGACGTTNGGCAGAGCCATCGTNGAGGCCATCTTCCAGCGGAGGGTCTCCCCTTCCGGGTGCTTCTCGAAGGGATTCACCGTGTAATCCACCTTGCCGACGACAGCCTTGGAATAATGTGGNGCTCCGGCAGAATCAATAAATTCACGGCTGAGATCCGCGGCNACCTCACCATTATAATACATGCGCATACGCGCGGTGTCGGTGACGTCGGCCACATGAGTGACCTCAAGGTTCTCCTCGGCGCAATACTTCTCGAATTCCTCGCGATCCTTGGGATCGATCACGACGCTCATGCGCTCCTGTGATTCAGAGATGGCGAGTTCAGTCGGGTTAAGACCCGAATATTTAGTCGGCACACGGTCGAGATAGATGTCGAGACCGTCGGTGAGTTCACCGATAGCGACACTGACACCACCGGCGCCGAAGTCATTAGATTTCTTTATGAGGCGGGTCACCTCCGGACGACGGAAGAGACGGGCGATCTTACGTTCCTCCGGAGCGTTGCCCTTCTGCACCTCGGAGCCGCACTCCTCAAGAGAGCTTGTAGTGTGCTCCTTGCTTGATCCGGTTGCGCCGCCGATACCGTCACGGCCGGTGCGACCGCCGAACATCAGTATAATGTCGCCCGGCACGGGACGNTCGCGGCGCACGTCGGAAGCCTTGACGGCACCTACGACCGCNCCCACCTCNAGACGCTTGGCCACGTATCCGGGATGGTATATCTCACGTACATGGGTTGTGGCCAGACCAATCTGNTTGCCATATGAGCTGTAGCCTGCGGCAGCACGCAGAGATATGACCTTCTGCGGAAGTTTACCTGCCATCGTGTCGGCCACGGGTTGCCAGATGTTACCGGCACCGGTGACGCGCATGGCCTGATAGACATAGCTGCGGCCACTCAACGGGTCGCGGATCGCGCCGCCGAGACATGTCGACGCGCCACCGAAGGGTTCGATTTCCGTGGGATGGTTATGCGTCTCATTCTTGAATTGCAGGAGCCAGCGTTCCGTCTCGCCGTCGACATCGACATCGACGAANACAGAGCAAGCATTGTTCTCCTCGCTCTGCTCCATATCATCGAGCAGACCCTGCTTCTTCAGATAGCGGGCTCCGATCGTGGCGAGNTCCATAAGGCAGAGAGGTTTCTCCTCGCGGCCGAGTTCGCGGCGGATACGGTGCCATTCATCGATAGCGGCACGAATATCGTCAGCCACTTCCGAATCCTCCACCTGAATATCCGTGAGATTNGTAGTGAAAGTCGTGTGTCGGCAATGGTCGCTCCAATAGGTGTCGAGTATGCGCAATTCAGTCTCATTGGGGTCGCGGCCTTCGGCGGAGAAATACTTGACGACCTCCATAAGGTCGTCGGCATTCATGGCGAGGCCCTTTTCCTTNACCCACGCGGCTGCGCCGTCGGGGGTGATTTCGCGGAATCCTTCCAGAGTGGCTACGGGAGAAGCGGTTGCCTTCTCTACCGGAGCGAGACGTGAGAGGTCCTTCTTACGGGATTCCACTGCATTGATGCAATAATGGGAGATTTTCTCGAGATCCTCCGGGCTTACGCCATCATCGAAGATAAGGAGGCGGGCCGAACGGATCTCGACATCTGCGGAGGGTTCGAGGAGCTTGACGCANTCCTCNGCGGATGCGGCGCGCTGGTCAAACTGACCGGGGAGATACTCCATAGCCAGGAAAGGATGATTCTCATACTCCTTATTGAAATCGGGAGCGTAAGAGACACGGTCAGTGGCCGGTTCGCCGAAGACACGATATGCGCTCTTGTCAAGCAGTTCGGGCGACATNCCGAAGATGTCGTAGACACATACGAGACGGAGATTCTTGATATCAAGCCCGAGATTAGAGTTGAGTTCCTTGCGGAGGCTTTCAGCCTCGATTCTGTAAGGCTCGGATTTCTCTACGAATATACGGTTTTTGGTCATTTTTTCGATTTAATGAAAAGAAGGATACGACGTCATGCGATAACAGGTGGTGGCCTGTACGGGCGTCAAAGAATCAGTCATTGGCCGCGAGCACTTTCTCNGCCTGAGCCTTNCGGAAATCCGCGAGTTTGGCGGCGAGNCCAGCGTCAGTGACAGCCATGATTTCGATCGCGAGGAGGGCCGCGTTCTTGGCNCCGTCGATAGCNACGGTGGCTACCGGGATACCGGAGGGCATCTGCACCATNGAGAGNAGNGAGTCGAGACCCTCGAGCGATTTAGACTTTACGGGGACACCTATGACGGGGAGAGTGGTGAACGCGGCCACNACACCGGCGAGGTGAGCCGCGCCGCCGGCNGCGGCGATAACAGCGGCGAATCCGCGCTGACGCAGGTCGCTGACCCAAGCTTCGAGGGCTGCGGGTGTGCGGTGTGCCGAGAAAATTTTCACTTCATGATCCACACCGAAATCATTGAGCACCTCAGAGGCGCCCTCCATTACGGGACGGTCGCTTGCCGAACCCATAACAATTCCTACTTTCATTTCTATAATAATTTACCTTTTAATCGTACAGTATGCTTTAGAATCCGACAACCGCGGGGCAAACCGCCATCTCCACGAAGGAGAATCAGGTTACGGGAAAAACATTGTGGCCTCTCGGGCTGTACCCGGGAGACCACAAATATCTTGTCGCGCAGGCATCCGTGCGCACACGGCCACACATATGGCGCTTGGAGTGCCATTTCTCTACTCTACAGATAGATATGTGGAGCCCTTGCCTCATTCGCAGGATGTTGCTTTCGGTTATCAAATATCTTTTGCAAAGTTAGCAAAAAAAATTGAGACTGCCAAACATTCGGACTATCACCTGAATCACATAAACAGAGACCGGTTGATCCGGCAAATATCATATTCGTCATAAAACGATGATAAAAAAAGGTAACATACTTTTCATTGTCCGACACCGGCGAATAATTATTGAGCCGCGACAATAACTGCCGACTGACTATCAACGTTTTATACTCACATAGACATAGAATTGCCGATAAAATTCCCGACACTATTCAATCTTTGGGAGCATTCCGAAACCGCACTTTTCAACCTTTATAGCTTTCCGCAACTACACTTTTCAACTCATATAGATGTGGAGTGATGCAGATTTCCACCCATAAAGCTCGGTCGTAGCCAAACGAATCGGTGGCAGCCATGAGGAGCGAAGCTACATGCCGACCGTAAAGATAGCACCACTACCCTACTAATCCGTCGTAACGGTTGATGAAATTATGCTCCTTTCTTAAATGCCATTTCCTTGAGGGATACTTAATCCAAGCTTCACAGAGAGTACACTTGTAGGAGGAGTTTATGATGTTAAGGCGCTTTTCCTTCTCAGCCTTTAACACTCTTCTCTTTTGGTGGCTGTTCATTGGCCTGCGCATCATAAGGCCAGTCGCGATGGTCTGTATGGCTCTTGCATGGGCGGATCTCGTTGGTGAACATACCGTAGTTTAAAAGATATTTTTTTGAGTTGAGTGTAACTTTTCGCGTTGATATTGCACCTAACGTTACAAAAACATCAAGAAAATGGAAAGTCCACCAAAAACAAGCAGGGATTTCGCCTCTTTCATCAAGGAGCATTCCCGTATTATCAACAAGGTCTGTTGGGCATACGCTACCCCAAAAGTCCCTTATGAGGATCTACGTCAGGAAATCCTTACCAACCTTTGGTTGGGTTTAGAGCAATTCCGGGGTACGAGCAAACTGTCCACTTGGGTTTATCGGGTTGCTGTCAACTCTGCCTTAATGGCAATTCGCAATTACAAGCCGAAAGTTGAAACTCTCCCATTTGAGATTTCTGCTGTCGATATTTCTTCGGAATCAAACGATAACAAGGCGGAGCAGCTTGCAGCTCTACACGAATTGATAAACCGACTTCTCCCGATTGAGAAAGCGATTATTCTACTTTGGCTTGATGAATACCCATACGAGGAAATTGCAGAAATAATCGGTATCGAAAGGAATAATGTAGCTATCAAACTACATAGAATAAAAAACAAACTCATATCAAACTCGAAATAATATGGACTTAGAAGAACTCAAAAAAAGTATGTCGACTCTCGATAATGTACTCGCGAAANAGACAAGNGACAGTATCAACCTNAAATCAACCAAGTGNNATACAGCTCAAAGAAGAATTATGAAGATGTATTGCAAAGGAGCTATCTCTTGCCCTATCCTTGCCGTAGTATTTTTATGTGCTTGGAACTCTGGATTTGGTAATGATGCCTTCCCCACTGCTCTCAAAATATTTCTCTGTATATTCNTATGTATAGCTACNATCTGGTATGGCTATCTATATTTCAAGACGAAGAAAATAGACATCAGTGTTTCGACACCAATGCAAACAATGAGGCAGGTATCGACTTTACGATTATTTGCATTGATAGGTGAATTTGTCCTCGGAATGGCTATGGCTGTATTCTTTACAATATTCTTGTCAAACCTTTGGGTTGTGGGGCGATACCGCTTTTGGATAATAATAGTCGCCACTGGNGTATTNCTTATCCTTCTGACAACCGTATTTCTTCCGCGCACTATCCGCGATTTTAAGAATCTCACAGCGATAGACTAATCTTCATCGCTTACAGAACGCTCTCATTCATTCAAATGAGAGCGTTTTTTATGAANATTTAGAGTTACTTGTACTTATGATTCTTCACTGATTAAAGAGGAATTTGGAACCTAATTGTACGTCTTATCCGTAACTTGCAAATTTTCAGAGTCTAAAACTTTTGTATTCCAATTCATTTGTATAATTTTATATACATGCCAGTCCTTATCACGAGCCAAAATTTTCTACAACAGGAATTTTTTATGGCTCTTAAAATATTTTTGGGTGTCATGTGTCTTAAGAGATAAAGAGCTCTTAGAAACGTAAAACTTAAGAACTTTTAAAGATGAAAAGAACTTTTAAAATATTTGCAACCATTCTTGTCCTGATTGCCGTCCCGGTATTGGCCGGGCTTGGTATAATGGCTTTATGGAATGGTATTGTTACGACAATCTGCGGTTTTTCAGCCATCACATTCCTTCAGGGTGTCGGTCTGTTTCTTCTTGGACAGCTTTTAAGCTGTGGATTTATTATCCCGTTATTCCTTGGGTTCGGAAGTCTTCATGCAATCCGTCATAATCGCGGAGACTGGCGGGATCACTGGCACAATATGAGTAACGAGGAACGTCGTGAGTTCATACAGCGTCGTAGGGAGATGTTTGGTTTCCGTAATCGTCCAGGTAATGGAGAAGAAGTCTCTAAAAAATAATATCGAGTCTGTATTTACGGAATACTCCCCGCGTCTGCTGGGATATATTCGGTCTCAAGTAAGCAGCCATGAGGATGCAGAAGACATTCTTCAGGATGTATTCTATCAACTTGCACGTACATCAGATGACGGCTTGTCTGAAATAGAACGCGTTTCCTCATGGCTGTACAAGGTGGCTCGTAACTCAATATTAAATTT
>JAAVDV010000009.1 GCA_014801595.1 Bacteroides sp. | reverse complement strand
TTTGCCGTATTATTGGTAGTAATACGGCAAAATATTTAGAATCTGAGACTGCAACCACTTTTATGTTCCTCTGAATTCATTCCTTGGAAACTGAACGGATATGCTCCGGAATACGTAATTTAATCCCAGTCGTTAAGATGTTTAACATATCGTTCAAGCAGCAATCAAAGGCACAGTAGCCAATATGGCTTCTACGCCTTCTATCCGGTACATCTATTACTATTCTATATCATCATTCATATCTATTAAAGAGAAAATGGAGCGATATAGATCTGATATAGGTTTTGTCTTCGGCATAGCCAATCTTGTCGAGCCATAAAAGATAATTACTTTATTGAATAGAACAGAATCACCAACCGGCTCATTATAACGCTGAAAAATATGGGTAATTTTGCAAAATTACCCATACATTCTTCTGAGTCTCCATATATAACTTTTGTAATCTTTTCGTTGTGCTCCACTCAACCCTTTATCATCAGTTCCGGATCTAATAGGAAATCATACAGCCCTATAACCAAAATACCATCGTCATTACGGTAAGGAGTCATGTCATCCTTGACAATTAGGACCCGTTTGAAGGAATCATCTATATTACGGAACGAGTTGGTTTCCTGAATCATCTTCTCTTCATCCGGAATCGCGTATGCAGATTGGATATAATATCTTGAATCCGAATCATTGGCCACAAAATCCACTTCAAACTGTTTCCTTATAGATTTGCCGTTTTCATCTTTCCTGACTGTTTCCACCACCCCTACGTCTACTGAATATCCTCTGTAAAGCAATTCATTGTAGATAACATTCTCCATAAGATGAGTCTGCTCAAGCTGGCGAAATTCCAGCAGTGCATTACGGATTCCCGTATCTGTAAAGTAATATTTAGAGAGGGTGTTAATATATTTCTTGCCCTTGATATTATAGCGCAATGCTTTTTCAATTAGAAAGGCATCGCAAAGATACCCAAGATATTTTGAGATAGTCTTATTGGATATGATGACTTTCTTTAGACTTTTGAATGTATTCGCTAATTTCAACGGATTACAGGGTGAGCCTATCGAGGAGGCCAAGATCTGCAATAACTCGTCGAGTTCAGGCTTGTTCCTTACTTTATGCCTTTCCACAACATCAGCGATATAGACTGTATCGGCAAGATGCGTCAGATAATCTCTTTTTGCCTTTGCATCAGGAAGCAGCATTGTCTGCGGCAATCCTCCATAAGTGAAGTAGTCCCTCCAGCATCTGGATAAATCCCCTCCTACGGCTGAATAGTATTCCGAAAAGGATAACGGATACATGTGGATGTCCTGTCCTCGCCCTCTGAACTCCGTCACCACATCTTTGGATAAGAACCGTGAATTACTGCCGGTTACATAGGCATCGACGTTTCTCATATGAAGGAGACTGTTCATTACTCCGGGAAAATCATCTATCATCTGAACCTCATCCAGAAGTACATAGTATTGAGCATTCTCTTTAATCCGGCTCTTTATATAAGAGAGAATCTTGTCAGGGTCGCGTAATTCGGCATTAGCACGGTCATCAAGAGCAACCTCTATGATATGATCTTCATCTACACCGGTTGAGGTGAGGTATTCATGAAAAATATCAAATAACAGAAACGATTTTCCACATCGGCGTATTCCGGTGATAATCTTTATCATCCGATTACCTTTGGACGCAATCAGCTGGTTCAGGTAAGTAGGGCGTGGCACTATCATATTACTAAAAGTTGTAGATTTCTACATTTTTTGGTAATACAAAGTTATAAAGAATTTCTTACACTCACAAATCTTGATGATTAAATCATAGCTAAAGTAGTCTCAGTGAAAGCTGATGATTGAAGAAAACTTTTATCTCTCCAGTTTCAGTTTCATAATATCCTCCAATATTTCCGTCAGCAAATAATATCGAGACATGAATTTAAACTTATCTTTATTTAGTTCTTTCTCCATTCTTATAAAAATTTAGGAAGATTAACTTCAATGAGCAACGGACTATTGGTGGTATCCATTACGTCTGTCAGTATCCCCGATTTAGTCAGATAAGGGAGCAGTTCCTCACTCATCAGGCAGTAATCGATACGGAAGCCTTGATTCGCCAATCGATACTCCGGCTTATTTTGATAGAAGTAAGAGTAGTCTCTCCCCTCCGGATGAAGATAACGGTAGGTATCGACAAGACCTACTTGACTCATTAGCAAATTGAAATTGCGATGTTCCCACTCAGTAAAGCAACCCTCATTCTTAACCGAAACTCCGTCCCAAGCATCCACATCCTGAGCAACGATATTCAGATCTCCACAAAGCACAAGCGATTTCTCTGAAGCAAGACTTACAAGATAATCGTGAAGCTCATAGTCCCAACGCTGCCTGATCTTAACAAACTCTTCATCCGTTTTATTAGCGTAGGGGAAATAGGCATTGACAAGAATTAACTGGTCGAAACGAATAACGTTCAGACATCCGGTTTCAAGTAGCCATTTCGGTGCATCATTGCACTGTGCCTCAATGTCAATCTCCAGACCATGACGCAAATAAGTGCTTACACCTCCGAATAATCCTTTCTTCATTGAACCAAGGAATCCCAGATAATCGGGTATCAGTGTAAGGAAACCCCCATTCCTCCTTACTTTCTGAAAACACAGCACATCAGGCTGCAACTCGGCCACCAACCGATTCACAGCCTCCAACCGCGCCCGCAGCCCATTTACGTTCCAACTGAGTATTTTCATATTTAAAATTTTCGTAAGATTGAAAAAATATCTTTGTGACACTGCGCTTCGTCATATACTTGAAAATCAAAAGCCTTTAAATGCTTATTGGAATCAAAGCCAAAGTTTCCTTCATTTAAATCGACACGTGCATTAGGATATATAGACAGAATCTCCTTATAAAGCTTACTAATAAAATCAAAGAAAAACAAACTGAATTTAACTCTAATTTCTCTCTTATATTCCAATGTACTATATTCTTCTTCATGTTGGAGAGCCAGGAATCTTTCTAACATATTTCGANTTTNCTGTATTACNTCTTTTGAACCNTCNCTGTAAATATCGCATATCCTCCAGTAGTCTCCAGACCTACCATTATTATTGAAGAATTCTGAGATCCATACATGAATGAAATCTTTAACTGCCAGCTTGATGTAAGGTTGTAACGAACTAGACATCTCCAACTTTTCCATAAATATGACTCCATAATAACGATTCTGAGATTTCGAATAAAATGAAAAGACAAGGTGAGGAGAAGCAATACAAGAAGACATTATTCCTTGAGGATACTGTTCGTTGTACTGAGTTAAAGCATAAGCCACGGTAAATTCTTCAATATCTCCTGTAACCTTTACTACCAGCCCTCCCATTTGATAGGCGTATCCATTGTTCCCGCCTCCAATAAACTCCAATCCAGCAAGCGAAGGATTATAGGCACATAATTCGTTTTTAATTTCTATAGCTTTTTCTTTATTATTTTTATTCATAGCATATTAGGACTTGTAAATTTCTTTCTACTCATTTCGGTCTTCCATGAAAAGAGAAATATAATCATTTTAGTTCTTAAGCAAGACAGATGGCCAAAGGCAATGGGGAATATTCCCCTAACAATGGGTGGCAATAAAATAAATTAAAAGGCTCGTTGAACACTAACCTTAATTATTATATTGCGGATAATCATTTTAATTATTCATTTGAAAATTTCAAGAGTTCACTGTTGGGAAAGAATCATCTCAACAGTGAACTTATCGATGTTGTAAAACTTAACTATTAGTGTTATTTCACTAACTTCATTGCTTTATCAAACCCGTCTACATTAAGTTTGAAGCGGTAATCACTTTGGCCGTAATTGCTATAATTCATAAGGACAACAATATCTCCTCCCTTTTTGAGAATATCAACTATCTTTTGATAGTCCTCTGTTCCATTATAGAATGAACCAATCTGACCAGACTGTCCTGAGTTCCAAAGTCTGAAATCATGAACATTTCCCTCGCTATCCTTAATACGAGTTACATATGTTGCGTCATCATCTTTTACAGGGCTTGATCCGTATTCAAAAAGACGGAAGGAAAAACTATTTCCATCAATAAAGAATGCCACTTTAAGGTTTGAGTTAGTTGTTGCGCTATTACTAAACACGCCGTCTCCCATCAAGACAAGATATTTGTCGTTAGTCTCTTCCCCGAAGGAATCGGAATAGCGTTTGAGTTCCCAAGCACCTGTTCCTGTAGGTACTTCAATCTTAACTTCATTTTCGCGGGCTTTATCTCCAACGGCTCTACCATTGCCATTGATAAAAATGGCAGATAAGTACCGAAGAGCAGCATCGTAATCGAGATCTTCGTAAATGTTTCCCTTACGATTTTTCTCCCAAGTTGGATTGTCTACATATACACTATCCGCTGCGAGTTCGTGTATAGCCTCGTATTTCTTATCGCCTTGAATAAGATAGATGTATTCCATCTTATCGGTAGATTCCATACCCAGACCATTCTTCGCTGTAAAATCGAAGTGAAGTATAGAAAGAGAATCATTTTGGTAGACAGCGTTTACATTATCGATTTTCACGCTTTCAGGATTCTTAGCCAATTCCTTGACTAATGCCTCCATGGAAGTCCTGGCTTCTGAAGAAGTTTTTTGAGATTGGCTACAGGCTGTTAAGATCAGAACAGCCAAAATAACCATTAATGAAGTTAAATGTCGCATGATTAAAGGTATTTTGGAATTAATTATTTAAGTTTTATTTGTTTGAGAATATAATTAAACGAATAACCTCGATCTACGAGAGTATGGGGAATAATGAGGTAATGCCAAGGTTTGCCGCCATTTTGTGCGGTAAACTCGGAGGCTCTACGGCAGAACTCACGAGCGGCTTCTGCTTTGGCTTGCACATCAGAATCGTTGACATCTTTCTCCGCTTTGGTTTCGCACATATAGATAGCGTCATCTGTTTCAACAATGAAGTCCGGCTCGTATTTCTTTGCTCCACTCGACCAATATATATTGAACTGATTGGGCACAGGACGAATCCATTTGAGGACTTCATTGTTGGTTTCGAGAATGAACGAGAAGTCAAGCTCGGTAGAACTGTCGAAACGATATTTTGTATAGTAGGACTTTTTGAAACCTACATACACAAATTTGACTACGGCAGACTTCTGTGCCGGTACNGGTTCGTGAAAATCCAATGTTCCCCAATTATTNACAATTATTGGTTGGTCAAGAATTTTTGAGAATGGTAGCACTTTGTTGATTTTGAACTCTCCCGGAATAATGCGGTAGTGTTCTTTCATCTGCNTATANATNTTGTCNGCGAGNCTTTNCTTGAANGCGTNAACNCNCTCGTTCAAATCATCATCAGTNATACCGGGNGCATTNCTNCGNATAGCNTCNANNGCTTGTCCNACAAGTTTATANAGCANGTCGGAAATTTCGTCATAATCAACNTCATCNAAGTCNATAAGACANGCGATGAGCTGTTCAANAGCNGGGCGCTTAGAACTTCCGGATTTTCCGGCAATNACTTCAAACTCAGTAGAGTNGTGGAGTCCTTGTCGGATAATTTCTCGATGCAATTCATCGAGATTATATCCCTTNGTAGTATCGAGGTCGAAGTCCTCAAATANAGCCTTTACATTTTGTTGTTCAACGACAATNCGCGGAATTTCNATAACATTATTCTTGTANTCCTCTACNACNATATTTATTATNTCGTCNACNTGGGCTATCTNNTCNGCTGCATCTTNNTCNGCAAAAANNNANTCNTNNACACTNTCCNNGATGNTTTCAATAGCCTTTTCGCGNAGNTTNTNNTTNACCTCTNTCTTTTGNAGNTCNCCAAAAGANNCNACACCCTCNGCNGCAATNTTNGANATGGCNGNTTCNACNGCCTTNCCNACTTGGGTAACATANNNTTTCGANTTCTCNGNTATTTCNCCNTTGACNTTTTCNATNTGCNTCTGAATCTTCTGCTCNGTAGAGGTNGGAGTGGTTTCCACACGACCGCCCTGTTCCCGCTCGTCGCGATCTTCAAGCTCGATAAANGANACNCGTTTNAGAAGTGAATTNCCCTTNTTTGCNTCGTCGATAACTTTCTGGAAGTTGTCGTGAGCAATAACGGTTAAAGTATCAACATCTTTATTGCCNGTNCGNTGNCCNCCGTANGGTAAGCGCAGNCCNCGTCCGATAGTCTGCTCAATGAGGATAGCTGCATTNGNNGCACGGANNGGAATAATCGTGTAAAGATTATTCACATCCCAGCCCTCTTTGAGCATATTGACATGTACGACAATTTCTATCTCGTTGTCGGGTGATTCAAGAGCTACAAACTGACGCTCAATATCTTCATCCTTTTTCGAGGTACTATCAATACGAAGGACTTTCCCCTTATAGGCACCGTGATAAATGCGATCGCTCTGCAATAAATCTTCTATGTCTTTTGCATGGTTTATATCTCGGCAAGCGACGAGAATGAATGGCTTAACAACCGGCAGGCCGTTCTGCTTGGCATACATCTCAATAGCGAGTTTTGTGCGCTCATGCACGGTAATTCCGTCTTCAAGTTTGATAATTTCAATATCTTCGGGAGTGAAATTATCCTTATTGAAGTTTCGGGCTTTAGCAATCGCCGGATTTTTGACATATAACCCATCGTCGAGAGCTTCTGCAAGATTATATTCAAAAACGATATTCTTAAAGGCTTTCCCTTTTTCATCGAAAGGTGTAGCCGTCATCTCAAGACCAAGAACAGGGCGAAGCTCATTGATTGCTTTTTTTGAAGCGTCTCCGTGATAGCGGTGCGCTTCGTCCATCAAGATTACAAGATCAGGAAGCGATGCGAGATAATCAAAGTACGATTGACCGAGATATTCAGACAGGCGACGCATGCGCGGTAATCCTTTTTTACTCTCTTTACTATCTTTGTTGAACTTCGAGATGTTGAAGATATTGATTTCAAGGTCTGAGAAAAGAGAGCCAGTGCGCTCCTGATAGTTCTCGCCAGTAACGATTCTTGGTGGCCTTCCGACAAATTCACTGATACCCTTGAACACATATTTTGAATATGACTCATCGCCGAAGTCTTTTATCAACTTCTCGTAAAGAGTAAGATTGGGAGCAAGCACAAAAAAGTGCTTGATGCCTTTCTTGAGATAAAGGTATGCGATGATGGCACCCATAAGTCGCGTTTTACCGATACCGGTGGCAATAGAAAAAGCAAGAGAAGGAAAATCCCGGTCAAACCCTTTCACAGTCGGCACGATGGATTTCACCTTTGCAAGTTCAGCAGCAATAAACATTTCAAGCATATCCGGGTCAGTCGGTGGTTTCTGCAAGGAAAGCTTATCAGTCAGTTGAGCGGTAAGCTCTAACGCTTTCGCAAGTGGCTTGCGAAGCGAAAGACGTTGACGTATGTAGTTAACTATTTGGTCCATAGATTACTAATTACTCAATTCGGCTTCAATCTCATCAATTGAAGGTAATGTACTTTTGAAATTTTCGGGTAATATTTTTTCTAATTGATATTGTGACACACCGATAGGCAGATTATATCCTTCCAATGAGTATTGAGCTAATACATTATCTTTAGTTTTGCAAACCAATAGCCCTATCGTAGGATTATCTTGCTCAGTTTTAAGCAGATGATTTACTGCC
The DNA here is from genome assembly GCA_014801595.1 of Bacteroides sp. Lineage (GTDB taxonomy): Bacteria > Bacteroidota > Bacteroidia > Bacteroidales > Muribaculaceae > Lepagella. The sequence goes on along the minus strand of JAAVDV010000009.1, from coordinate 22,897 downwards.
GTTACATACATTCCTAACTGTCCCAGAAAGCCTGGCTCAAATTTTACCACTTTAAGTTCGATTACTACATAACATCTTAGTTTGAGATTATAGAACAATAAGTCAGTAAATTGTTCAGTCTGTCCGACATTCAGCTTGTATTCCTGTCCCACAAATGCGAATCCCTCACCAAGTTCAAGCAAGAATTTAGTAATATTTTTCAGCAATGCCTCCTTCAACTCCCGTTCTTTGTATGGACCGGAAAAATTGACAAAATCAAATATGTATGGATCTTTGGTAATTTCCTGTGTCAACTCACTTGTTGCCTCCGGGAGCAATGCTTTGAAGTTGGAAATCGCCTTTCCCTGACGTAGATGGATTCCGGTTTCAATCATGTGATCCAATATCGACCGGGACCATCCATGTTTTACGGTATTCTCTATATAAAAGAGAGCCGTCTGAGGTTGATCGAAATACTTATCAATGAGCAATCGGTGATGGCCCCACGGAACTCTGAAAAAATCTGCCGCAGGTTGTGGCGGATTTGATAGTGAAGATTCTGCCACAGCTTGTGGCAGAATCTTCGAGTACATTATATAAAATTTTTTAATGGCCTGTAGATTCCGACTCGAAAACCCCTTGGCTTCAGGAATTGCCGCCTTCAAATCACGACTCAATGTTTCGAAGAATTTACTGCCATACTTATTCTCAGTCTGCATGGCTACGATGTCATGACCCAATTCCCAGTAAAATCGCAGCATTTCGGAATTTACCGCAATCGCAGCTTTTATTTGAGCGGACTGATAGCGGTTAGATAACTCGCCAATCCAATCCCTATACTCCTTATCCAATATCACTTTTCTACTCATTGATTGAAAAGATTTGGTGTGTCATCGTTTTTCTTCAGAGAATTTTCCTCCTGATCACCATCATCCCATTCTTCATCTTCAATGTTGGGCACCGAGATAATATTTAGGGAATAATCGTCGCGGTCGAACTCGCAGGTGTCGAGAAGAACTTTGGGGATTTTCTTGATAGTGATGTTTGAGTACTTGTTACGACACTCCGGCTGAAACTTGGTGCAGCAGATAAGTAATGATTCATCTTCGCCCAACTGATTGTGAATTGCGTCGAGCATTTCTGCGGTGAGTAGTTGGGTAGTTGTGAAGATAAAGTCGTGTTCAGAACTGAGTCCCTGCTTCCAATAAACTTCTTCATCGGGAGAATAAGTGAAGCCCTGATGCTTAGCCATAGCAGCGGCAAGCATATCAGCATTGTAATCCTTATTGATTACGAGATTACCGTACTTGTCATGATTGAGAAGACTTGGTGCAAGTTCATAGAACTTGAATCCACCTCCACCATTCCAATTTACAAACTTTGATATACCAGTATTATCTTTTTTAGAGATAACTCTTTCCAATCTTGGCACGCAATGAGTATAGGCTTGTTCACCCAATTCAACGCCAATCCATTTACGGTTCATTTTATGAGCGACAGCTGCAGTTGTTCCGCTTCCGAGGAAACTATCTAACACCAAATCGGATTCATTAGAGAACCATTCAAGTATTGTTTTGATAAGTATTTCAGGTTTCTTTCCGCCTCTAAAATCAACTCCTCCTTCGGTTCTGCAATTTCCGAAATTGGCTGCGAAATCATAAAAATTATTTATAGGAGAATATGCAACAGCTTTGGGGTCATTAAGCTGTGATAGCGGAACACCCTGAAAATACTTGCCTTTAGTCGCTCCGACTTTCTGCGGACCAGTAAAGTACCTGAAATCGAATTTATCGTCACCGATTCCATATACTTTATATAACACCCCATATCCATCCATTTGGTAACGTCCGGATAAATAGTCTCGAAAGAATCTACCTGAGGAGTTTCCGTCAAGAATTGTTCCAGTAGCCCAAATCTCTTTACGTCCATCTTCAGAACCTTCAGATTTAGATACCGACCAGTTTTCTGCTGTGAAAACATCAACTTTCTTTCCTCCTAAAACAATAGTTTCAGATGGTGTTCCTTCTTCAAAATAAAAATTAAATTTCGAGAAGTCTGCTTTTTTTGATGGACGATTTGGTTTTGCTGAAAAGGATTTTCTATATATATGAATCTGTTCGATTTCTTTATGAAAATCCATATCTTGTTTAAGTGTTTTATCAGGATATCTTACGCGTACATAAAAGGTCGTAAGGTAATTACTGCGTCCAAATACTTCATCCATTAGAACTTTTAGATACTGACCCTCGCTATCATCTATCTCACAGCAAATAAATCCATCTTCAGCTAAAAGATTGCGTAGAATAACGAGTCTTTCACGCATTAGTGACAACCAAATTGAATGTTCAACATTATCATCATAATGTTCAAAAGCACTTCCAGTATTGTACGGTGGATCAATGTAGATACATTTCACCTGTCCTGCAAAGTCTTGTTCAAGCGCGCGGAGAGCGAGAAGATTGTCACCGTGAATGAGCATATTACCCGGCCACGGTTTACCATTGGGGAGAGTTCCGGTTTCCACCTCCCCAAAACTATATTCCTGGGTGTCAAGGAGCAGTCGCGGCTCAATAGCAAGAGGCTCATTCTCTTTGCCAATCCACATCAATTCCAGTTTATTCATATACTTTTAATTTTTCATTAAAGTTGTCATTGATACTGCGATACTCAAAATCCAAGAGATTGATTATTGTAGTTTTAAGAGTCTCTTTTAGATGCGAATCGATATTTATAGATTGCATTAATCTTGTCCGAATGATTGTATTTGCATTGGCTTTAATATTCTCGTAATACTTGTTCTCTTCAATTATATCGCAAATACTTTTTGGAGGATGATATCCTGGTATTTGTGAAAGATTTGGAACTGTATTTTCTTCAATTGCTTTGTTATTTTTAACTTCACGCAGGATATAGGCTTTTACTAATTTTTCATTTTTAGGCATATCTTTCATAAGGTCGATGAAGAAAATGAAATCACCAATGAGAAGCCCATAGTCATTATACAGCGTATTGAATGTTTTGTCGTATTCCTTTATATATTTGGATTTTGGAATTGGCTTTAAGAGAACATCAATCTTAAAGCCTTTCATATCAACATCCCTCAAAAGTGCATTTAAAACTTCTTGATCGGAAGATAAATATTGACCATGTAACATTCGCTCTGCGACCTGGTTTATTGCCATAAAATCAAATGAGGCTTGGAACTCAACCAAAGCATCTGCTAACTTGTCAATTTGAGCCTTTTCTTCATTATTAGTTAGAGTTGCAATTTGCATAACTGCATTACATACATTTTCTTTATGATTTTGTGCAAGTTGTCTATCTAAGACATAAAGCGTAACCCCTGCCATAATAGTTGATCCAATATATCCTCCCCAAAAACTAAGCCAAGCCGAACTCCCGGCTACATTAAAGAACGGAACAGAGAAATAGCACGCTACCCCTAATACGATAGGAATAAGAATAAGCGCGAGTACAACCAATTTATATTTAGTTACAAAGGTTGTAAAGTAATGATTTGATCTATTTTCCTTTGTCATACTATCTTCCAATGAAAGGTTACTAACTTGGTTTGCTCAATCTTTTGGGCGAGCATGGTTTCGACTTTTGAGAGTAATTCTTCTTTCTTTGAATCCACATCGTCTTGTGCCTGATAAAGATTGAGACGCTTTTCGCTACGATGTTTTTCAAGGTCTTTGATAAGACGTTGCAGACGTACTTTTTCATCAAGGCGTGAAGTCTTTTTACTCTCGCTTTTGCGAAGTTTGATTTCAGCGTCAAGATCGCGTAACTCTTTTTCAAGCCCGGCTTTCACGTCCTCAGACCAGTTGTCGAGTTTCTCCATTTCTTCCTCAAAGAAAGTATTATTGCGCTCAGCATTAGCGACTGTAATCTCTGCACGTTGGGCAGAAATTGCATCAGCGAGTGCATTCTCAATTTCAGGGTGGACGCGATTAATCGCGTCCCTACTGTCATAACCGGGTAGTCGCAACATATACTCAGCAATATCGGAAGGTATGGTTTCTCCTTTATCAGTGATACAAGCGTGGAGAAGAATATCCTCTTTCTCGAATGAGTCTATGGTAAGCTGCTCAATAGTAAGCCATCCTGACTGTCCTACAAGTTGCTTGATGAAAGCGACATTGAGCGGTGAATTGCTATAATCGAGAGTAACTTCTGAGATGGATACAGGCAAGGCTTTAAGACCGGTTAGCATATATTGAGCGAGTGGATCGCCAATGCGGTAAGGACGCACACCGTCGGGTAGCTTGGTTGAACGTCGTTTGTCGGAACTTACCATTTTGTATTCGCCGGGGAAACGACGATACCAACTGACCGCCCCATTATCGACAAATGGATGAACAATGAAAGAGTGGTCTTCATCNTTGAAGTCGGCATAGTCAGCGAAATAACTNCGNGTNAGTTGCCATANNGTNTGCTCNAANTGNTNGAGNTTNTCNCGNGTTTCGGTAAGATCGCTACGAAGTTTCTGCTTCACCGACTCGTCGAAGTTCTCTAATAGAGTGGTTCGGGCTTTCAGCATTTTATCGGAAATCTGCTCTTGCAGTTCCTCTTGGAGTGCATCGAAAGCCTCTTTAATTTCTTTGGGAGAGCGGCAAAGTTGATAAATCTGAGCTATGCGCTTNTCAAAATCNACNCCATTGCCGATTGCNCCGAGAACTTCNTCGGAAGCNCCGAANACTCCGTTGAANAGCTGAAANTTTTGGTCNAGCAATTCATAAACGCGGACATCGGCNGCGTTTGCTTTATTGAGGAAGTTGATAACAACGACATCGAAGTTCTGACCGTAACGGTGGCAACGTCCGATGCGCTGCTCAATGCGCTGTGGATTCCACGGCATATCATAGTTGACNACNAGCGAACAGAACTGAAGATTGATACCCTCAGCGGCAGCCTCAGTAGCAATCATAATAGTGGCTTCATCGCGGAAGTAGTCAACAAGAGCAGCACGTTTATCGGCGGTTACCGAGCCTGTGATCTTTGATGTACCCTTATGCTTTTCTTTCCAAGCCTTGTAAATGGCTGTGGATTGCTTGTCGGAATTAGAACCATTGAAAAGTACCACTTTTCCCTTATAGCCTCTCTTTTCGAGCAGGTCTAAAAGGAAATCTTGAGTACGGCGCGATTCAGTAAAGATAAGAGCCTTTTTGGNCGCACCGAGTTCTTCAAGTTGAGCAAATCCCTGATTTAAGCCCTCAAAAAGTTGTTCCGCTTTTGAGTTGCGCTTAATCCTGAAGGCAAGTTCGCGGAATTTTTCAAGGTCTTTGATTTCCGCTTTCACACGCTCGATGTCTTCGGGCAAGAGCATTTCTTCCTCGTCCGGCTCGTCNCCGTCTTCTTCATCATCAAGCCATTCTTCGGTTTCACTCTCGTAGTCCTCGTAGTCATACTTGAAAAGCTCATCATCGGACTGCTCAACGCCCTGGCGTTTGAGCTTAGCTTCCAACTTTTCAATTAGGGCGCAGAGAGTCCCGTATATAGCATGGGTTGAAGATGCAAGAAGTTTGCGGAGGATTAGCGTCATAAGCTGACGCTGACTGTTAGGAAGCGCATAAAGGCGTGGACGTTGCAGATACTCCGAAACAAGGTCGTAAAGTTCCTGTTCCTGTTTAGTAGGAAAAAACTCTTGCAGTATGGCGATACGNTTTGTGTATCGNANATATTCNANCACNTGNCGNCGAAGTGTNCGCTTNCANAGNGGAGCAAGACGNCGACGNAGATTAGNATAATCNGTNTCNTCGAGATTNCGATTATACTGCATCTTGAAACTTTTGAGGTCGCCAAACGCATAATCATCTATTATGGTAGTCAGACCGTAAAGTTCAAGGATGGAGTTTTGGAGAGGCGTAGCCGTAAGTAGTATTTTCTTGCGGTCAGCAAGAGCGTTCTTTATTGTGTTGGAGATTTTGTTGGTAGGCTTATAGACGTTNCGTAGGCGGTGAGCCTCGTCGATTACTACCAAATCCCAATTCGTCTGTTTAAGATACGGGGCTTTAGTCTTTGCGAACTGATATGANCAAATAACAATTTCCTCGCAGTTAAATGGATTGAGATTGCCATCCTCAATGTAGCGATTGAAAGTTTTTGCTTCAAGAATGCGCGAAGGTANAAAGAACTTCTCATGAAGTTCAGTCGCCCACTGCTTGCGTAGGTTAGCCGGAGCAATTATGAGCAAGTGGCGTCGATGTTCAGCCCAAAATTGAGAGAGGATTATACCTGCTTCTATTGTCTTTCCAAGTCCTACCTCGTCAGCNAGAATNGCNCCCTTTGAAAGCGGAGACTTGAAAGCAAAAAGAGCCGCGTCTATCTGATGCGGTGTAAGGTCAACCTGTGCATCCTGTAATGAAGCTGTGAGCTTACCGAGACTGTCGGAAGGCAGACTCCTTGTAAGCCAATAGGCAAAGTATTTCTGTTGCGCTGCTGTCAGCTTCATATTAAATAACAATAACACCCTCATAGCATCTGAAGGCCGACCAAAGCCTGTAACGACTACAAGGATGTTCCCAAAGNTTTTCGGCTTTCGGCGTTATNTCTCTGTTTTTCTAATTGGTCATTTTACAGATTTATGTTNCTTTCAATTGCAAAGATAATAAATTTTATTGATAATATAAAGNAGGCAAAGATGGAATATTATANTTTATAGCTATTANAATGTATCATGANTCTGTGAAGTAAGGGTGGGATATAAAAAAGCAATGCTGCCCGACTAAGTGGCAGCATCGACTTGGACTTNTTTTATAGTGCTAACANGAGCGACTAAAGTCTCCAGAAGCACTTTGCGAATGCAAANATAATGCTTTTATTTGATTCTGCAAGCCTANGCTTTGACAATCTATAATAACTTTTCAAGTAAGTTCATTAATCAGAATTTGCATCCTTTTATTTCCTCAATAGCGACTTTAAAATCTGCCATTCACCTTTTCTGTCACTTCCAACTCTAAGTAGATAGCCTCGCTCTTTTAAATCTCCAACCACTCGTGATAAGTATCCACGTGAAAGTCCCGTCTCTTTTTGTAAATCACCATACTTCACACTGGTATTCATAGAAATGAGATTGAAAACCTTTCGGTGGGTTTCTGATAATGGACTGAATTCCTCCTCACTATTTTCTGTCACCTTAAGATTTGCATTCCTTTCGATAACCTTAGTAGCTGTTCAAATTAAAACGATATAATCAAGTTTCATTTCAATGATTGAATCTCGCATATCCTACGCTTGGCTATTTTGGCCGCTTTGACCTTGTCGCTCAGTCACGATGCCCGCATCGCTCCTTCGCTTCGCGGCCAAATCGTCTCAAAATCGCCAGAGCGTATAATATGCGTTTAATTTGACCAGCTACTTAATCATTTATTTGATAAACTTNTTGCCGTTATTGATATAGATACCATTTGGAAGGTATTCCAAGTCAGANAATGAGTATTTNTGCCCNGAGAGGTCATAAATTGCNNGTGNATAAAAAGAGGGTTCATATTCCATTGTAATGTCCNCAATNCCCGCTCCCTCTATGGCAGACTTAGATAACAAGAATTTTAATGGAATCTTTACTCTTTGCTGCCAATACCACTCATTATGGCCCGCACCTTTTGCATCATACACATATAAACGACCATTCTCCTGAGTATAACCCTTATTGGCAACAATCTCTCTTGCGACCACTTCGTATTTAATATAGCCGGCATCCCAATCTTTTGTGCCCTGATCCATATACAGGCGGTGGAGGCCATCGGTAGGAATATGGTCGCTAAGATATTGAAGGATTGCATCAGCGCATATCTCATCATCATTCATCGTATAATCGGGATTCAGATTGAGAGAGCCAATCCAATGTGTGGAAAGACAGGCCGCCCCGCCGAATATCTCAGGGTATTCACAAAGAAGATACATGGAGGCGAGTCCACCCATGCTGGATCCCATTGCGAATGTCGTCTCCATACCGGGAGCGGTGCAATAGAGCGAATCAACAAGCGGCTTTAGTTCTTTTGCAACAAATGCCGCCTCTTCATCTCCGTAGAAAATATCATTACAGGTTTGATATATAAATGTTTCCTCCTTCTGCTCGGGTGTAATATAATCAAGTGCCTTCTCCGGAAAATAATCATTGGGACGAAGGTTCTCACTTCCTCTGTTATTAATCCCCACGACAATCGGCATATCAAAGTTATTGTCAGATTCGAGTTGATAGCAGGCTTTGTCCACGGCCCACGGCACGCCGGCAAAGGTGTATGACCCGTCGAAAAGATTTTGTCCATCATGAGCATATACTACCGGATATCTTCGGGTTCCTGAAGGATCATAACCATTCGGCGTCCAAACATCTACAATTATATCTGATTGAAGATTTTCTGAGGAGATGGAATATCTTGTGATTGATCCATACGCCGATTTAGGGCATGGGGCATCGACTATCGTAAATTTCGGTAGAGCCGCCGATGCAGAGGCACCGACCATACTTCCTAAAAAGAAGAGAGCAATTGTGATCAATTTCATGGCTTTCAATTGTATTGGTCTGTAAAATTACTAAAAACAATTGGCGCGAACAAATTTGTCCTTCGTTTTAGAAGCTACAAAATAAAACAGAGGATTTTGCTATAAGTCAATCACCGCCTCCCTAAGAAAATCTAAAAGAAAAGAAAAAAGGAAAGACGCTGCCACCCGAGGCACCGCTGGTCAGCCAAACGCGGAAGCACGTGCTGTCGCTTCCGATCTTTCCTACAATGTATTCTTAAAACTATATCGGTCCGTTTGAGTGGTATGTTCTATGACATATAAATAACTTCGTGGCCCTTGGCCTCAGCAGCCTTGATAAACGCATCGACCATGGCAAACGTATTGCCGTTTTTGCGAGGACTCCCGGTGATAACCGTAATCTTCATTTCTTGATAGTATCGGAGTTCTGGTTATATGCTTTTGCCACACATTTCCACTCGCCATCAAGTTTGAGCAACAGCAGGAAGTCAGTAAAGTCAATACTGCCACCCCACCCCTCTTCAAGCACACGCACGACTGCAACTGTTTCCTCCACGGCGAGCACATCTATGCGTGCTTTGAAGTCGGTGCCCGCACCNACGGTATCNACATTGTGGTAGAATTGCTCGATTGAACCGCGTTCTACGGCTCCGTTCAGGATTCCAAACAGTACGGCATCATCTGTAAACAGAGTCTTTGCATACTCGCTGTTGCCCTCNGCAACACTCTTTACGAACTTTTCTGCGGCCTTGGCCACTGCCTCGTATTCCTTAATCTGATCTCTCATATTTTATATATTTGATTGATTTTTCCGACTGCAAAATTACAATGATAATATCTAAAAATCAAGTACCGAAAAATTATTCGTATACCGAAAATTTTTTCGGTATATGGATATTAGGAAGTTATTGACTAACTTTGTAGTCCGAAAGAAATATAATACTGTGACTATGGCATACGAGAAGAAAATTCCTGTGGATCTTGATTGTCCGCTAAGGCTTACGATGAGCCTTATTGAATCAAAATGGAAATCCTGTATCCTTGATGAGCTTAGAGACGGGCAGCCACGGCGNCCGAGCGAAATACATAAATGTCTGCCTGAAGCGGCCCCACGGGTTCTTGATATACAACTGAAGGAAATGGTGGAAGATACTCTCGTCGAAAAGACTATCTATCCGGAGCTCCCGCCGCGATCCGAATATAAGATCNCTGAACTTGGATTNTCGCTCATTCCGATCATTGACCNNATGCTCAAATGGGGTGAGGAACATTTCGATATTTTTGAACGCAAATACGGAAAGAAGTAATTTAATAAGTAGTTGCTAACAATTAATCGATTATGTTTACACAGTAGTTGGAAAGATCTTAAACGATAAAACTCGTTCTTTTTGGCATCTTAGCCTTTGTCGTTCAGTCGCATAACGGTGTATGCTCCTTCACTCCGCAGGCTAATCTACTCAAAAATAACTTCGTTTTATCTGTTCATTAATTCTTAGCAACTACTTACATATTTTCACTTTCCCTCTGTTGATGTGTTTTGGCATCATCGGAGCAACCCTCGGCACCTCTCAGCAACAAGCTATACTTTAATAGCTTACCAACCGGCAAGTGGGATTCTTTTTGTCGGAGGGGGAAAAGTTGTATCAAGAGCACGTAAATCCTCCTCATCAAAAATAATGTCGAGTGCTTTGAAATTATCTATCACATGGGCTGATGACGAGGCTTTCGGAATAGCCATCACACCATCAAGCCTGATAGTCCATGCCAATGCAATCTGCGCAGGAGTGGCATCATGTTTTTCTGCAATCTTCAAAAGTACAGGATTTCTAAGCAATCGTCCCTCAGCAATGGGTGAATAGGCTATAACCGGCATTTGATAACTTTGCGACCAAGGTATGAGGTCAAACTCCACTCCTCGTTCACCAAGATTATAGAGCACCTGATTTGCCTCACACGCTGTTCCGTCGGGCATTGCTACTATTTTTTCCATATCGGGAACATCAATATTGCTGACACCCCAGCGGAGTATCTTTCCTTCTCGTTGCAGTCTGGTCATAGCCTCAATCGTGTCCTCAAACGGGTGCGAACCTTTCCAGTGAAGCAGATAGAGGTCGAGTCTGTCAGTACGGAGCTTGCGCAGACTATTTTCGCACGCACGGATAGTTCCCTCTATGCTTGCATTCTCCGGAAGCACCTTGCTGACAAGGAATACCTTGTCACGGATACCGTCAATGGCTTTACCAATAAATTCTTCGTTGGCATACATTTCCGCAGTGTCGATCATTGTCATCCCGAGGTCTATGCCGGTAAGCAGCGCCTCTGTCTCCTGCTTACATTTGAGAGGATTCCGCCCCATGTTCCATGTTCCTTGACCCAGGGAGCAAAGTTCAGTATCGTCTGAAAATTTTATTGTTTTCATTTGTCTGCTGTAAACTCCACCATGTTGGTGGAGTTTTATAATCCTTTGATTATTTGTTTGTTGTATTCTGCACCAAGTTGGTGCAGTTTTTATATTGCCTCTGACGAAGAAAAGAAGAGATACCATTTCTTCATAGCCCAAAGATATCTGTCATAGAGTGCAAAGTTAGGGAAAAATCATGACATTGACAAGGAGCGGATATTCAATCACAATATTAAAGTTCCACATTATCAAATATTTCCCCTTCAATACTTATTATATTATCAAGACGGACTGATTGTTTATCAGACAATATCAGCAGACCGTCCATCTCATCTATACTCTTTACCTTTCCTATTACTTTATGATAATCTCCACCATGTTTGAAAACATCTGGTTGGAAGTATGTTATGATAACTTCAGCATTCCTCTTAATCGCACATTCAAGTCGAAATGATAGCCATTTTAATTCCTCCGACGAAGGTTTCGGCTTTTCAAAAGTGAATCGACCCATCTCAGCGATGGCGACATCATGTCCTGTCAAGGCGGCAAAGGGTGCGAACTGAGCCGCACGATTTTCCATTGACATGGGAATGCGGGTCTTGCTCACATGGTGGGGCAAGTTGATAATATCATCATACCTACTCATGTGTCCTCCTATCTGTTGGTTACGGTCTCGTTGGTTGCTCAGATTTCTCCGCCGGGGAACACAATAAAAATAACCGAGGTTTCGCTGCTCTTCACTTCGGTCATTTCCGCGTGCCCGACCTAGGAAGACTTCTCTGCAAAGGAAATTACTATTAAACAGCAGATCGGAGAGCCGTTGTAAGATGTCGCCTTAAGACTCCGAGGTGATGGAGACTTTGGCTTGTAGTTTTCGGAACTCGGCTATGAGTTGCCAAACTGATTTTGTATCAATAGCCATACTTAGATGCGCCGGTGGCGCAGTTTATGAGTTTATGTGTTAATGAGTTTATGCAAAAGTATGGCTATAAAGAGTGAAGCGAAAAGACAACAAAAGCCGCCCTAATTAGGAGCGGCTATAAAAGACTAAACCCCGAGGTTTGTTCGAAGACAGGGACACTCGGGGGATTCCGTTGCAAAGTTAGGAATATTTTCTTAAATTTGCAAATCGAAATAAGTTAAAAATTACGAAGTGAAGTATTCCGAGTATGAAAAGGCGTTTTCTCCGGCTCGCCTGAACAAATATTTAGTTGCGTGCGGTGGCAATACAGCCAAAGCACTGACATTGTATAGACATAACGTAAAGTTGTGCCAAAAGTTTTATGGCATACTGAATATATTCGAGGTTGTGCTTCGCAACGCTATTAACGCTCACTATCAACGCGTATTCAATGATTCGGACTGGGTGGAGAATCAGATGCGGCCAGGCGGTATGATTGAGAATGCACCGCAGAAAAATGAGGTGCTTCGTATAATTGCCACGCTTCGGCAAAACGGGCGATATACAAACGACCGTGTCGTTTCGTCGGTGTCTTTCGGCTTTTGGACGCATTTGTTCACTCGTCAGCCTTACCGATTGGGGGGCCAAAATCTTTTGCGTATATTTCCGAACCGAACAGCAGGATTAGGACAACGTGCTGTGTTCAATGAGTTACAGGAGATAAAGAGTTTCCGTAACCGCATAGCCCACCACGAGGCTATTTGCTTTGATGAGGACGGCAATCTTGACATGGCGAGAACACAAAGCAAATATGCACTTATCCTCAAATATATAGACTTCTTGGGTTATAGGAGTAGCCATCTATTCTACGGCATAGACATATTGCCGGATTCTACAATTACCAAAATTGAAGCATTGAAATGAAGATGTGGGTTAATTTGATTTTGACCTTGTTTCTATTCATTTGCCTGTAGAGAAAGGGAGGTAAGAAATGAAATTCTTTCTGCGTATCATAACAAATACTATATCAGTGAATGTCTTATGGTATCAAGAGCTTATAGCCACTGAGTTGGCTTGCAATTTCCGTCAAGTCAATAGGTATATTAACTTGCTGTCCATTGATTGTAAGTGTAACGGAGGTATTATTAAATACCGTCAATTTCTTAAATGTCATAGTTATTGACATCTGCTTACCCTCTTGTGTGGTAACCATTGAAGTTGCATCGTATGTTTTACCGTCATTATTAAATTTTGCACAGCAAGTTTCTGGGCCAGTCTTAAAATTGTCATCGACAATTACAATGGTTGTTTTGCCATCATTGTTATCAAGGCTCTTGAATTTGAATTGCCCGTTTGCATTGATTGCAAAAACTGCGCAAATTAAAATAAATAATAGTTTCTTCATATCAAGGGGTAATGATGTTGTCATTAACAGTCGCAAATTTAGTAATAATCTCAAAGATATACAAGTAGTCGTACATCAAATATATCAGTCAGAGGCACAGCCGTGTGGTATAGAAATTAAAAGAAGTAGCCGGAGGCTTTCTTCCCGTTACGGAATATGGGCGTAGCAAACAGCTTCGCGGTTTCGGACTGATGCCACTCCACAAAGTCGCTTTCGTTAAGCCGGATGTAGTTGACTATGTCGGCGAGTCGTCGGGGAGCTATGTCACCCATTGTCAGTATTCCGCATTTGGCAAGTCGGTTAGCGATGCCTCGTCTGACACGCCAAAAGTCAGTCAGAGGGATATGTTCCCAGAGCTGGCGACGATATGACATCTCATCGAGTTCAGGGATACGCACACCATCCTTGTCAGCAGGCATCTTCTTGGCAACTATATCCATAGCAATCTTGCAGAGATACATATTCGTGCCTATACCTGCCGTTACCGTGATAATGGTCTCCGACAGCACTTCGCGAATCATCTTGACCGCCAACTCATGAGCCGTCATCTTATACGTCCGGAGATAGTCGGTTACGTCCATTATTACCTCATCAATGTAATAGACGTGAATATCCTCTGGGGCTATATATCGGAGATAAACCTTGTAAATGCGAGTGCTGTATTCGATATAGTGCGCCATACGAGGAGGAACAACAATATAATCAACCGCTATTTCAGGATTAGAGTCAAGTACAGCCTTTGAATATGACTTTCCATTTCTCCCTCTTCGGTAGTTAGCCTCACGAACCTTCTACACTACCTCAAACAGTCGGGGGCTGCCACCGGTGCCATACTCCTTCAACGCCTGAGAAACGGCGAGGCAAATCGTCTTTTCAGTGCGCGAAGCATCTGCCACGACAAGACAGGTGTCAAGCGGATCCAACTTCCGTTCAACACATTCCACCGAAGCATAAAAGCTCTTCAAATCGATTGCCAAATACTGCCGCTGCATTAACTTAAAAACTCAAGAAGGTACTTTGAAGTTAGACATGTAAGGAATCCTTAAGAAATCCGCTAACTTTTTCATACGTTCACTCATCTCCTTTTCGACCACCAACAATACCCGAATACTGGAGGAATTTGGATAAAGAGCTTTCTTCGCTTCCATGACGGAACGATATTTTACGCACTGGAAGATTCCTCTCAGTATATCATTCTCATCAGAAATTCGAGATTTGACTTCAACAGCCCAATTTTCCGTTTCAGTTTTAATGAATACATCAAGTCTATAAATTTAGATTTAGTTAATCGTTTGCGTCAGAATCTTCAATCTTCGCGTTCCCATGATAGCTATGTCTAAAAAAGAGTCGACAAAAATCAAACACTGAGCCGTTTCCAATATCTTCTTCCTTCTCAGATAGCTTACGTTATCTCAATTTCCAATTCTATAATGGCTGGTTTGTTGCGTTCTATACATTTATAGAACCCTATACTATTTTAGCCTATAAAAGTTATCTTCCATCTACCGTTTTTGTTAGAGCCTATCTTTTCCGTAAGAACCTTGTCCTGCATGAGGCGACGTTGATAACGTATTGACTCTGATTTCGTTCCAAGTGCATTGGCGATTTCCTCTATTGAAGATTCAGGGAATGAGACCATCTGTTTCAGGATTGAACGTTGTATAACAGATAAATCCATATGTGAATTTATCTGTGAAATTATCTGTGAAACAGTGATGTTATCCACCTCTATTCTGCTGTTATGCCTAATGTTATCATTATTATTCTGTGAATATATCTGTGTTTTTATCTGTGATTTCACAGATAAAGGCAGTGTCAGCCACACCTCTTTGACTTCAGTTTCTTCATGGATTTCCGGGCTATTGAACCCAAGGATATCCCAAGCCTTGATTATCTTCATAAAGCCAGACCCGATATTATCACCAAATCCGACACTCGGTTTCTCCAATAACACCAGATACTTGAAAGCCAATGAAGTTGAGACTACCTCTCCCCTTCATTGGCTTTCGCGTTATTTACTATTCTTGATTATCTACCTGAAAACTATAACAGAGAAAGTCCTGACTGCCGTAGTTCATGGGTCGTAGCCCTCCAAGGATTATAGCAGCTTGAATATATCTCACTTCCTCTTTTTGGGCAAAGGGAGATTATCCCAGAGGACTGGAATGACTTTTCTTAATAGACTTGGGTTAGAAGTATCAAGAATATACGCTTCCTTGGCTCCCTCATATGGATGACCGGTCTCAGCATCCTGCATCAACTCCTCCAGACAAGGCAGTTTCTTGATAAATGCCATATTATCACAGGCAGTTATAATACACTTCTCATTCAGATAGATAACATAATCTCCCATCATCTTACGATAACGTACATCTCCAAGAGAGGAAAGTAAGCCGCAAAGACACTCAATATAATCTATATTACAAGCCATTAGTCTCGATTATTAAGTTTGTTCAACGAGTCAAGTTTGAGTACACAGAAGCTGACACGGTAGGGACGCGATTACTCGCGTCCGATCCGACACATCCGTCCGATCGGTATTATCGACAAACAAATTCTCTGTGTTGGAATTGCCTTTGTCATCGGGGACGCGAAAAATCGCGTCCCTACATTCAGCCAATTCCGCCCTAAATCACCGATGATTGTTTATCACTCATAATTAGTGGATTTTATTAAACGTTCAACACCCTTTCGCTTTTTATTGTTCGCTTAGTTTCTCCAATAAAAATGAGGTCGCCCGACACTCTCTGAATCGTTGAAAATATCACCTTCTATGGAAAGCACGTCAGTAAGCCGAATGCTACATTTATCAGTCATTTTTGTGGTGGGCGAGGAAGAATTGTTTTTGCTTTTCAATCTCGTGACGTAGCTCTTCCTCAGTCGGCATATAGGTCATATATTTGGCAGCAAACAGCTGATTGCTGTCGTTCAGGACAGAACTCCCATAAACTCCGCAACCGTTGGATTCTTGATATATTCAAGCGGGTCAGAATCATTATATGGTGCTACGGCCTCCGGCAGGGTCTCTTTTGGATGCTTCCGCTGTTCCGCAAGCCGACGCTCATAATAATGGGAGCTGATATTGCGGTCAAGAGTGGTGGTACTCCACATATCTTTTGAAGCTTGAGCCATATACCAAAGACGAGCATCAGGATTTGTAACAGATAAAAGTCTTCTGATATGAGTCCACGTCAAATTGTGTACGAGTTCGTTCACAATTTGTATATCATTGAATACCAAGTAGAATTTCCGGAAATATTCTAAATTTCTCTTGTTATAACTTGCACCGTACTCAGTCCGCAAATCCTCTGCCAACCCTGCAATAAGCCGAGATCCATATTCAGCACGGATGTTCCCTTTCTGTTCCTCCTCGACTATTCGCCGACCGATATTCCAATAAGTGGCAATTGCGATGGCGCTGGTCGCCGAGAACGCCTGCTGACGGCCATTCTCAATAATTCGCCTAACATCAGAAACGAACTCTTTAGGTATGAGATTTATTGCTTTATCTTCTTTCATCGTGTTTAAAATTTAGGCCCAGTCGTTAAGGTTATTGATGATATACCTGTCAACGTCTATAATTTGAAAATAGTATTTCCTGCCACACTGACATTCTTCTGAATCAGTATGCTCGATAGAGTCGGCAAATTCCATATTATGTTGGAATTACCTTTGTCATCGGGGACGTGAAGAATCGCGTCCCTACATTCAGCCGGCACGGCGGCTACGCTCTTCTCCGATTTCGCAGATGTCCTCTACAGGTCTGTTACAATAAGTCTTTGATTTTATTTATCTCGCTATCTGTGATATTTGCCAACTCCAGTGCTTCCTTTTCTTGAAAGCCTTTTGAAAGTAATCTTTTTGCAAAGATAACTTTTTCTCGTAGAATAATATCGGCATTATCATTCTTTCGCTGTCGAGTTACTGAATGTTTTAATTTTCCAATGACAAAGTTGAATTCAAGAGTTGACTGAGTCTCGGTAGTTTCGAGGTCAGGCATAATTAAGTCGGCAAGAATATCACCGATACGTTTCATTCCCGTTTGTTTATCTTGTAGAGACTCTGAATCGTGAACCTCCAAAAGACGATGTTTTAACTCCCTTACTTCAGCGAATGTATTTACAATAGCGAGGGTTGTTTGTGTAGCGATCGGACTCTTTAATATGGTCGCCAACATATATAATCCTTTCTCTGTAAATGCCTTAATGGTCGCTGAAGAGTGTTTTATATTGAACTGGTCAAAATTTTTGACCAGTTCAGCTTTCTCTTCTTTTGAATATTCAAGTATAAACCCCTCCGGGAATTTCTCGGGATTATTTCTGACAGCTTGATTAACTTCTTTAGTCTGCACTCCGTATAAATGCGCCACTAAGAAATCCGGAATTACATTATGTCCTCTTAAGGGCATAATAACCTTTTTGACATCTTCAATTTTTATTATATTACACATAAGTTATCGAATTATCAGGAAACAAATTAACTCAAAATCATCGATTATACATGATGTCTTTATTTTTGTATCCTTACTTGTATATTGAGATATGTAGTACGCTCTTTTATCATTCTATTGAAATTTCTGTTCTATGGAACACTTTTTTCAACGCAAAATTACTATTTTATTCCGTATTGTGCAAATTATCAAGGCTATCCCCCTCTATATCACTATCTATAAATTCTGATTCAAGGTCTATACCGAAAGTGTCCTTCAATATCAGATAAATGAATCGCAAATCTCTTGAACTTGTCCTCAGATGGTTTCGATTACCCTTGCAGGGAGACCGTCGACCACGGTGAGCGGCGGAACATCCGTGTTGACCACCGCACCTGCCGCTATGACAGTCCCTTCACCGATGGTAACCCCCTGAAGGATGAATAGCGAATCCTGCACCGGCCGAATAACATGCGTTTAATTCGACCGGCTACTTAGGAATTATAACTCTATTTCTACAGTATGCGGTTTTACATTTGGATCATGAGTAGCAAGAGATTCGATACATTTGTCACTCATACTCATTTCCCGAATCCATTCCAGCGATTTCATCTGATCCACACGATTCGCCGCGATTCCGGAGGGTATCATTTCTTCCCAGTTCTTGGCACTGTAGGCACCGTCAGCATCAAGAAGCACAAATCTGCCATCCTTACCAGTGATCTTGACTGCCGATAAACCGGCACAGTGACCTGGAATATTAATAAGCTGAACAGTTCCATCTTCAAAGAGATCAAAACTGCGTCGAAATGGACCCTCCTTTCCATTATAGGCAAATAGTGTCACCGGCACATCTTCCCACCATCTCTTTTTATAACGCACTATATTGTCGAAATGAGTCGGCAGCACGCTATTGGCATATTTCATCTCCTCTTCAGAAACCAATATTCGTTTGGCATCCGCAACTTGATGAAGACCGCAAGCGTGGTCGCAATCAAGATGCGTAAGTAGCACATAATCCAAATCCGCTGTCCTTACCCCCATCGCTTTCAACTGCTCATCAACCGTCTGACCTTCAGGAGTAAAACCCTGGTTAATTCTATACAGAAAATAACCGAGTTCACGAATCTGCGCTCGTTTATCCTCTACACCGTCAGGACTCATCCGACGGCTCCATGCTGTATCTACAAGAATTTTTCCTTTGGAATGTTCGATATAATAGCATGAGACCGGCAGCCATTCCCAATCTTTTTCAGGCACAAACAGTCCGGCTACTCTTGCCATCGACACATGGTCATTGTTGAATGGCAACCAGCGAGTCGTTCTTACCATTCCGCAATGGAGCATATGAATTCTAATTTTATCGCTCATAATCAGTGGAGTTTATTAAACGTACAACACCCTTTCGCTTTTTATAGTTCGCATAGTTTCTCCAATAAAAATGAGGTCGCCCGACACTCTCTGAATCGTTGAAAATATCGCCTTCTATGGGAAGCACGTCAGTAAGCTGGATGCTACGTTTATCAGCGAATATGATTCCATATTATTTCGAGGAAGCCGACACAGTAGGGACGCGATTCTTCGCGTCCAATCCGGCACATCCGTCCGATCGGTATTATCGACAAACAAATTCTCTGTGTTGGAATTACCTTTGCCACCGGGGACGTGAAAAATCGCGTCCCGACCATATCGACTTTCCCAGATTCAGTGGAAGCCTACCGGCTCAGAAGTGTTTATTTATTTTGTTCGAGCCACTTCAATCTCCGGGCATCCGGGAGATGCTTAACCTTAAATTCCTCAAACTTCACTTCAAATCCCTCACCATCAGGACTCGCTCCCATCACTCCGACTTTCACAGGATGATTGTCTTGCATCCAGGCATTGCGCATCATCACATATTCTTCCCCATCGAAGGAATAAAACACCTCTATGGCATCAAGGCGTCTCACGGCTTTAATATATATAGCTTCCACGGGACGATCAAGCCGGATCACACTCCAGTCACTCGTGTGATGGGTCACGACCACACTAAGATTATATTTCCCATCTACAAACTCAATACCTGCCTTGATATAATTCTCATTGTCAAGACGTATCATCAAACCGGCCTGATCGAATCGAGCTTTATAATCACCGGTGATTTTCACGGTAGCCTCGAATTCACCGCCATATTCTCCATAATAGAATGGAGCGTCATCCACCGTAAATCCGTAATGGGAAATACGCCAGTAGTCAGTTTGAGGAGTTACGAACATTGTGAGAGAACCGTCATTGACACTCCAGTTCTCCGGCTCATTAAACCATTGCATCTTATTCCAAGTTTGGGCCGAAAGATTCAACATAAAACCTCCCAGCATTATGAGTAATAATCCTTTTCGCATGATTATCACATTTATTTTTCCCGCAAATTTACAAAATTATATGACATACATCATTATTTTGAATAATTTTTATTCAAGAATTTCAGCGTGTATATTTAGTCTACTTCTTGCTTTTGAAGAATTTTATTCTCTTCGCCATGTGAAAGATTGACAGGATAATCATCAGGAATCCGAGTTTTCCATGGATTCCTCCGAGCGGTGTGTGTGCCGGAGTTAAAATCCATCTGACAGCGGCTGCGATTCCTGTAATAAGGGTGATTATTGTCAGCCACCACAATATCCGAGTCGGCTGGCTCTTGAGATTTCTGAATTTGGCAAACCAATTGCTTTTACCGAAATGCAGAAATACATGCTCGCCGACAAGCCCCATAAACAATAATCCTATAAGTATATGAAGCCATACCGATAAATGACCGCTACTGTGAGTAACTTCAAGCTGTATGCCGGAGATTAACATAGCAGCCGATGTAACCGCCAGACTCCAATTACAAAGCCTGAGTTTGGTAATCTTCTTCAATTTTGAGAAAATCATAGTCTTTTTTGAATGCAAAGTTCTCAAAATTCGATCAGCGAATCAATGTCACAATTAAGGTATTAATTGGACTAATCAATGTTCCCTCTAAATTTTCCGGGAGAAACCCCGGCCACATCAGTAAAAAGACGTGTGAAGTAAGCACTGTCGGTAAACCCCAGCCTGTATGCTATTTCCTTAATACTGTCGGAGGTATGAAACAATTCTCTCTTCGCTAAAAGCACTATTTCATTTTTTATATATTGACCCGAACTCTGTCCGGTTATATCCTTCACAATCTCATTAAGATATATGGGCGATATATTCATCTTGTCAGCATAGAAACTCGGGCGTCTCTCTTCTGTTATATTCTCCCTTAGCAATCGTCTGAACTTTAGCATCAGATCAATTCTTCGGGAGGACTCACGGTTAATTTTATAGCACTGCTCCATAATCTTATCCCCCAGGACAGAGATTATTGCCTGGGCCAGATATCTGCCTGCCGACTTATTATTCTGCCTTGAAAGCAATTCAAACATTGCATATACATCCTCGCATCCTTCAGCTTTATAAACCGGAGAATGAACGATGGAGGATTGTTCGAATCGATAATGGATTTCATCATCAAGCAGCATCGGGTTGAATGCCAACATGAGCGCAGTTAAATCCCTCTCGATGATATACTGGTGAACCTGTCCCGGAGAAAGCATAATGATAGAGTTCTCGGGCACTGAATATTCCTGGAAATCAATAATGCAATCAATTTCTCCTCCGACAATAATGCCCAATATGTAATAGTCGTCCCTATGGGTATAACTCACTCTATCATGTGATGTAATCCCGGGTCTGACAATCCGGCAAAAATATCCGCTGTCATGAAGTTGGGCGGAACTATGTCGTATCATATCGCCTTGATGAATCGGGCGGGATTGCCCGCTACGATTGTGTTTGGAGCAACATCTTTCGTGACCACACTTGCTGCTCCGACTACTGCATTATCTCCAACTGTAACTCCGGGCAATATCGTTGCTCCGGCGCCTATCCACACGTTCTTGCCGATATGGACCGGTTTGCAGGTTATAATCTGACGCTCATATAGGTCATGATTGTTGGAGATAAGCTGAACGTTGGCAGCTATCATCGCGCCGTCCTCTATCGTGATTCCTCCTGCCGACATCATCAGGCATCCCGGCATCACAACTACATTTTTACCGATCCTGACACAGTGAGGTCTTATAGCGGTCAATGGAGTGGAGACCCGGCTGTTCTCCCCCATCGTGGGAAAAATCTTATGCATCAGTTCGTCATACTCGGCCGTACCCGGCATCGAGTGGTTGAACTTGAAAATGAGCTGAGCATGTTCATTGGCGAGGGCTAATTCCTCCTCGGTCTGTTTTGTTACGTCTATTCTTATTTCTTCCATACCTTTATAACGATTCTCATTCATTTTTTCTCTTCTTCGCATCTTTTACCTTGACTACTTCGTAAAACCCGCTGGCAAGAGAATACGGATTTCACGTCGGCGACACGCAAACATATAGGCTCGTGATAGCACATAGTATAATTGAGAAATCAGTATTTGACCAACTTTTTTCTGGGCGAGACAATTTCAGGGTAACCGCCACTAATATTTATATATAAAAGAAAAAGGAGATGCTAACCTAACATTGAACCTAATATCAACATTCTTTGGGGTAAAGAAGTAATATATTGGCGGTTATAGCGTTCTATAATGAAAGTAGGTATGGGCAAAGGTAGTTGCCATTAGATTTCTATATATAAAGTAATTTTATGGAAAGCCAACGGTTACCACCTACCTATCTTTTTATTTTCACTAACCTCTTACAACATACGATATTATGCAATGCAATAATGTAACAGCCAATAAATTAACTATATAGCGGTAGATTTCTTTACCGATTTGACAAACTATAGTTTTCATATAGTCTTATAAGTTGGGATGTGGCATAGTTAGCTCACGTTTTCTTTTCTTAATTACCCGGTCTTGAGCCAACCAGAATTTTAATATCCTCTGTTTAGAGATGTCCTCTAACTTCAACACATATTACGAGAACATCGACCATGATTTCTGGCGGAAACTATGTGTCGATCAGGGTGTGTTGCGCAGTTATGATAAAGGTGACTATTTTATTGAGCAAGGACAGGTAGGTCGGTATATAGGGTTTGTTAAATCGGGCACATTGAAGTATGTGGCATACGGTGCAGATGGCTCAGAGAGTGTCGTCGGTCTGGAGTTCGCAGGTGAGTTTGTTGCAGATTTTCCATTTTCTCTGTACGGCAAAAAATCTCGCGTTTCAATCGTTGCCGTTACACCCAGCGAAATATATTGCATTTCGGCAAGAGAGGTAGGCATTCGTATGAAATCGGACGATGAACTATATC
>JAAVDV010000008.1 GCA_014801595.1 Bacteroides sp. | reverse complement strand
TGGCGGGCCGCCTTTTCCCGGGGTTGTTCGTCAGGATCGAAATCCTTCATCGTGCGTTTTGGAGTCTCCGACATCTCATTTCCCCTTTCTCATTGCGATTTCCTGCGCTTCGTCTCGTCCGTGACGAAGCAGGATTTTCCATACGTAGGCGCGGATAAATCCGGTGCCGTAGCCCAGTAGCTGCACCATCGATGCTCCGACGGCCATCGTCCCTATCTTAAGGCTGCGCGTCTCTGCAATCGCTGAAATCCAGAGAGCGACGATGTACACGCCCAGCGGCAGAAGCCACCATGGGCTGACGAAGATGCCGAGCAGAATCAGCGCGGCGGCTCCGATTGTAAATACTGCCGGGAGCCAGTGTACGAGTTTCATCGATCCCGGATAGAGCAGTTGCAACGTGATTCTCGACATACCGAATACGTGCACCTGCCTCCAGAACTTGGCGAGGTTGCCCCGGCGTTTGTGGAAGACCCTCACGTCGCGGAAGAGCTGCGGCGCGAAACCGGCTTGGCGAATGCGGGTGCTCATATCGATATCTTCGCTGAACATCTCCCGGAATCCTCCCACTTTCTCCCATACACGGCGTGAGAATCCCATGTTGAACGTACGGGGCACGAATTTCTCCATCTGCACCTTCCCGCCGCGTATGCCTCCGGTCGTGAGGAAGGCGGTCATCGCGAAATTTATGGCTTTCTGTGTGTCGGTGAATGACTCATGCGCCGCGTCCGGACCCCCGAAGCAATCCGCTCCGGTCTGCGAGAGTTGTCGGCGTAGACTCTCGAAATAATCCGGGGGGAGTATACAGTCCGAATCTACGAACACGAAATACTCCCCCCGGGCATGCTGCATACCGTGGTTGCGGGCGATGCTTCGCCCTTCGTTGGATTTGCTGAAATATTGTATGTCAAGGCGGTCGGCGTAGCGTTCCACCTCCTCGCGGCATGGCACCGTGCTTCCATCCTCCGTCAGCACGAGCTCGAAATCCTTGTCGGTCTGGCGGGAGAGACTCTCCAGCAGATCGGCGATCTCATCCGGCCTGTTGTAGACAGGCACTATGAGAGAGAACATTGGACGCTTCCCGGTTGCCATGGCGCTCTACGGGTCGTTATCAGGCCTTCACGCGGCCTACATAGCTGCCGTCGCGGGTATCGATCTCGATACGGTCTCCGGTGTTGACGAAGAGGGGCACACGTACAGTGGCGCCGGTCTCTACTGTGGCCGGCTTCAGTGTGTTGGTGGCTGTGTCTCCCTTGATGCCGGGCTCTGTATAGGTCACTTCGAGGATAGTCTTGGTCGGCATCTCGGCGTAGAGCACGGTGTTGGTGCTTGCGTCGCTGACAACCTCCACGATGTCACCCTCCTTCATGAAGTCGGCGCCTGTCACCAGATCTTTCGAGATAGGCACCTGGTCGAATGTCTCCTGATTCATGAAGATATCGTCGCCGCCGTCGGCATAGAGATACTGGTAGGGACGACGCTCCACGCGTACATCCTCGAGCTTCTCGCCGATGTTGAAGCGGCGCTCGAGCACGCGGCCGTCGACAACGTCCTTCAGCTTCGTGCGCATGAAGGTGTTGCCCTTGCCGGGCTTCACGTGGAGGAATTCGATACAGAAGTAGAGACGGCCATCCATGCGGATGCAGGTGCCGTTCTTGATGTCTTGGGCGTTCATCATATCGCTTGGTTCTTTTTCTATTGGTTGGTTTAGGTTGCAAAATTAATAAATTCTCCTTAAACCATAAAGCTTTCCACGAAAAATAGGTCTAAAAATGGTGAAAATGACCCTTTTGAACCCCCCGATGTGAAAAAACTCCCTCAGATTTTTGGCCAAGTTGAAAGGATTTTATAATTTTGCACTCCGAATGCGGTTCTCTGAACGTGAGAGCGCCGTTTCAGAATCGTGTGAACGATAGAAAAACAATAAAGCTTTATACACAATGAAAAGAACTTTTCAACCCTCCAACCGCCGCAGAGTCAACAAGCATGGCTTCCGCGAGAGAATGGCCACAAAAGATGGCCGCAAGGTATTGGCTCGTCGTCGCGCCAAAGGTCGTGCCTCGCTGACTGTTTCTGATTCAATCGGCAGCAAGTAATCCTTGCACCGTCATTCCGGAGTCTTCCCCGACGCCGGATATAGAAAGAGACAGAATCCCCCGCATCTCCATCGGAGCTGCGGGGGATTCCCTTTATACGGAAATTGCGGATTTTTCAATAATTTGTTTTGGTCGGGCGTAATAACGTGAGTATGAAGACGCTATCTCTCGACGGCTATCCTTCAGGCAATCAGTTGCCGTTGAAGAAGCCCATCATGTCTTCGAATGTGCCGATGGCGAAAAGCCAGTAGAGGAGGATGAAGACGAGCACTATCACTCCGAGCCATACCCATAGACGGTTGGTCGAGCCAGTGTCCTTGCGCTTTTTGTTTTTACCTTCTGCAGTCATACTGTTGATGATTTGATCTTCGGTTTCGTATTTTTTGTTGTCGTTGTCCATAGCATTAAGGGTATTAAAGTTTCTTTTGGTATTTTAACGTTAATACCCGCTCTGCGGTTCATTTTTTCTTATGATTTTTAGAAACCGGCGGCTCAGAAGGGGAGTGGCTGTTCATCCGGTCCCGGTGTCAGGTCGGTGAGAGGGTCGCCGAATCCCGACGGGCCGAAATGAAACTCCGTGTCGCTGCCATCCCCTTGGCCGAGCGGGGTGTCGAAGGCTGCTCCGGGTGGCTGGTCGAAGGGTGATTCCCCACCCTGTTCGCGTCTGATCTGGTCGTTCATCTTAGAGCCGATCGGGCCGCGTGACAGCGTGGCCTCCACATTCTTGAAGTCATCCTCCCAGTTCTCGAAACGCGCGAAACGGTGTACGAATCTCAGTTTCACATCCCCGACGGCGCCCGAACGGTGTTTGGCCACAATCAACTCGGCCAATCCCCGGATGTCGTTCCCCTGCGCGTCGACACCCTCTTTTGTATAATATTCCGGGCGGTGTATGAAGCAGACTATATCGGCATCCTGCTCGATGGCTCCCGATTCTCGGAGGTCGGATAGCACCGGCCGTTTGTCCTCGCGTGTCTCCGTGCTTCGGTTGAGCTGCGACAGGGCGATTATCGGGATATTGAGTTCCTTGGCGAGGGCCTTCAGCGATCTGGAAATCGTGCTGACCTCTTGCTCGCGTGAGCCGAGCTTCATGCCGGTGGCGTTCATGAGCTGGAGATAGTCGATCATTATCATCTGCACTCCGCGTTCCCTCACCAGTCGACGGGCCTTTGTGCGAAGCTCCGTTATGGAGAGGCCCGGTGTCTCGTCGAGATATATGGGCGCGCCGTAGACCTTGCGTAGACGTTCGTTGAGACGATCCCACTCCTGATTGGTGAGATTGCCGGATTTTATCTTCTCGCCCTCAAGCTCCGCCACATTTGAAATCAATCGCTTCACGAGCTGCACATTTGCCATCTCCAGGGTAAAGACCGCGATGGGGATACTGTAGTCCACGGCCATGTTCTTCGCCATCGATAGCACGAATGCCGTCTTGCCCATAGCGGGGCGGGCGGCGATGATGATCAGGTCGGAGTTCTGCCATCCGGAGGTCATCTTGTCGAGATCGTTATAACCGGTGCGCAGTCCCGAGAGGCCCGTCTGCGTGTTGGCGGCCGTCTGGATCTGTTCGAGCGCGAGGTTGATCACGGGGTCCACCTGCGTCACCTCGCGTTTCAGCTGGTTCTGCGATATGTCGAACAGTTTCCCCTCGGCCATCTGAAGGAGTTCCTCCACATCGTTGCTCTCATCGAATGCGTTGGTCTCGATTTCGGAAGCGAAGGTTATGAGGCGGCGTGCCAGATATTTCTGCGCGATGATTTTGGCATGGAATTCCACATTCGCCGCCGAGTATACCCTCGCGGTCAGCTCGGATATATGCACGGCCCCGCCGACCTCCTTGAGCGTGCCGTTCTGGCGCAGCTGTTCGGTGACGGTGATCATGTCTATCGGACGTTGGTTGAGACCGAGCGTCACGATCGCTTCATAGATTTTCTGATTTACGGGATCGTAGAAACTGTCGGGTGTCAGCAGGTCGCAGACACTCATGTAGGCATCTTTCTCAAGCATGAGGGCGGCCAGCACGACCTCTTCGAGGTCGGTGTCGCGCGGCGGAAGCTTTCCGAGAGGATCGGTCATCGGGGCGTTGCGCCCGTTGCCGCTCCGTTGTTGGTTATATCTTGGGCGTTGACTCTGTTCCATAATGCAAAATTACAAAAAAATTCGCGAGCCGGCAAAGAGTGTAGGTCGGTCGCCTTTGATTCATTTTGGCCGGATGGGGTCTGGGGAATTTATCACTCTCAGATATCTGGATTGCATGATGGCTGAATCAAGTCTTGAACTATCCGCAAATATTGTTTATCCGTAAAATCCGTTTTTTCGCCCGTAGCTCTCCTATTTATTAAATATGAGTGATGTCAATGCGTGAGGTAAAGCAGCGAAATAATGTCGTTATGTGAGAAAATTTAAAATTTTACTTTTTTTAAAATTGAAAAAACAATTTTCAATAATTTTGGTTAAATATAGTGTGGTATTAAAAATACTTAACTAAATTTACAGCATTAGAGACTCGGCGGATACTCCGGAGGTTTCTTCCGATGCTCTTAAAAATAGGTAAGTAGCTGGTCAAATTAAACGCATATTATGCGCTCTGGCGATTTTGAGTCGATTTGGGCGCGGAGCGAAGGAGCGATGCGGGCATCGTGACTGAGTGACAAGGCCAAAGCGGCCAAAATCGCCAAGCGTAGGATATGCGAGATTCAATCATTGAAATGAAACTTTATTATATCGTTTTAATTTGAACAGCTACTTAAATAGGTAAATAAAAGGTAAAAATTGTAAGACAGGCTCAGGCTTCCCGCCAATCTCTCTTGATGGCGGCAAGTATTTGACTTTTTAAACAACTCCAACAACTGTCGAATGTCCCGCACATTCATGTATCCCCGGATTTCTCGCGGGGGCAGACTTCAACCGGCAATTCAGAGCCGGTCGATTTTCAAGAATATTAAATCTACAGGTAATATATTCATTAATCCCTTAACAACAGATTGTTATGAAAAAGCTGATTCTTTTATTCTCGGCTATCTTCATCTCGGCTCTCGCTGCCATGGCGCAGACGACCGTTCGCGGTGAGGTGATAAGTGCCGAGGACGGTGAACCGCTGATTGGAGCGACCGTCATGGGCGTGGGTACCCAGATCGGTGTCTCAACCGATGTTGACGGTAAGTTCTCTCTCGAACTTCCTGAGTCTGTGAAGAAAATCCGCGTATCTTACGTCGGTACTGATCCGGTTGAGATCGCTGTGACAAATCAATATCTCAAGGTCCCTTTGCGTGAGATGACTACCCTCAACGAAGTGGTGGTCACAGGCTATGGACAGACCTCCAAAGTGGCCTTCACCGGGGCGGCTTCAGTGGTCGACGGCTCCTCGATCGAGAAAAAGAATGACGTGAATTTCCTTAAGGGAATGGAGGGAAACGTCACGGGTTTCACATATAATAACTCCACTTCATCGCCCGGCACATGGGGCAGCGTCAGCATCCGTGGTCTCGGTTCTCTCTCTTCAAGTTCTCAGCCTCTGTATGTGATTGACGGTATTCCCGTCAATTCCGATGCCGAAAGCCTGGATAGCGACAGCAACAACGCGTTCGATCCTATGGCTGCCTATAACCCTAACGACATCGAGTCTGTCACTGTGCTGAAGGATGCGGCGGCCACTGCCATCTATGGTTCTCGCGCGGCCAATGGCGTAGTGGTCATCACCACAAAGCGCGGTTCTACCGACCGTATGTCGCTCACCCTCGATGTGAAGCAGGGTTTCACTTCAATTGCCAACAACAACATGAAGTATGCCGATGCCGCTTCTACCATGGATCTCTTCACTCGCGGATACATGGCGCGTACCGGCGCCGACTATCAGACCGGCTGGAACTGGGTGAACGGCATCATGGGATGGGACGGCGTCACCAATACCGACTGGATGAATGCCGTGACCCGCACAGGCTATTATCAGGATTATAACATCAGCTTCTCCGGACGCAGCGGCAAGACTAATTATTATGCTTCTCTCGGTTTTATCGACACTAAGGGTGTGGTAATCAACTCTGCCAACTCCCGATATTCCGGCCGCGTCAACGTCGATAGCTCCTATGGATGGCTCAGCGGCGGAGTCAACGCATCCTTCTCCTACACGAAGAACAGCAACTTCTCGCAGTCTACCACCGGCTCGATGTCCAATCCCATCGTGGGTGCCGTCTCCTCGATGACTCCTATGGATCCGGTCTATAACCCCGACGGTTCCTACTATGGTGCGGGCTATCTCTATAATCCCATCGCTGTCAATGATTCGAAACTCGGCGACCTGAATGATGTGCGCAACCAGACTTTCGTGGCTAATCCCTGGCTCAAGATCGATCTCCCGTTCGGATTCTGGGTGAAGACTAATTTCGGTGTCAACATCGTCAACCAGAATGAATATAACTATTGGAGCGCGATCTATAATCCGCAGGGTATCGACTACAATGGCCTCGGCCAACTCTATACCACGCGTGCGAGCACTCTGACCTGGACCAACACTATCGGCTGGAACAAGACCTTCAATGATATCCACACTTTCGACGTGCTCCTTGGCCAGGAGATGCAGCGCTATGATTACAACTATAGCTACTTTGCGCGTGCCGATTTCCCCTTCGCCGACGAGGGTATGCGCGATCTCGCCACGACAGGCTCCTCTCTTGATTCTGAATATGGCAAGTCTGCTTCCCGTCTCGCCTCATATTTCGTCGATGCGAAATATAACCTGATGAACCGTTATTTCTTCTCGGCATCTTATCGTCGTGACGGCAGCTCCGTGTTCGGCAGCAATCACCGCTGGGGTAATTTCTGGTCTGTCGGTGGCAAATGGCGTATTTCTGAAGAGGACTGGATGAGAAACATCACTTGGCTCACCAATGCCGCCCTCAGAATTTCTTACGGCACAGTCGGTAATCAGGCCCTGCCATCCTTCTATGTGGCTCGCGGTTATTATGCCGCAGGTTACAACTATAATGGCGCCGCCGGTATGCGCCCCGTTCAGGTGGCTTCCCCCGACCTTACTTGGGAGACAAGCCGTAAATTCGACGTCGGTTTCGACTTCGGCATTTTCAACCGCGCCAACCTGACATTCGACTTCTACAACGATGATACCGCCGATGCCCTCTATGAGGTGCCTCTCTCTCGCACCACCGGCATGTCGAGTGCCTGGCGCAATATCGGTAAAATCCGTAACACCGGTATCGAGGTCGGCCTGAGCGGTGTTGTCTTCACCAATCGTGATCTCACCGTCAGCCTCTTCGCCAATCTTTCCTGGAATAAGAACCGCGTCCTCAAGCTCGACGGCGGCTCCGTCACCAATAATCTCCAGATTCTTGAGGAGGGGAGTCCCTACCGTCAGTTCTATATGAGGGAATTCGCAGGTGTCAATCAGGAGACGGGTCTCGCGCAGTATTATACTGCCGACGGCGGCGTGACTGAGAATTACGAGGAAGCCGAGCTGCGCCGTGTCGGGCAGGCCGATCCCAAGGTGTTCGGCGCTTTCGGAATTAACGCGCAGGGCTACGGTTTCGATTTCTCGATGCAGTTCAACTACCGCGCCGGCAACAAGGTATTCAACTATGGTGCCCCCTTCACCGGTTTCGGCATGAACCTTATGACCCCCTTGCAGACTGTGGTCGACAATTCATGGACACCCGGCATGACTGACGCCCAATATCCGCAGTATATCTACGGCGACCCCTACAACAGTGTCTCCAATAATTATTCCACTCTCTATCTGATGGATGGCAGCTTCCTGCGCCTCAGCAATATCTCGCTTGGCTACACGCTCCCGCAGTCTGTCACTCGTAAGGCTCTCATGGAGAAGGTGAGATTCTATGTCAATCTCGACAATGTCCACACCTGGACAGCCAAGAATTTCGTGGGATATAACCCCGAGACTTATGCCAACGGCGTCATCGCCTGGCAGTATCCCGCGGCCTTCACTTTCACCGGTGGCGTGCAGATCACGTTCTGATGCCGGATCATGACTATTCATTAATTATTGTAAGTAGCTGGTCAAATTAAACGCATATTATACGCTCTGGCGATTTTGAGGCGATTTGGCTGCGGAGCGAAGGAGCGATGCGGGCATCGCGACTGAACGACAAGGCCAAAGCGGCCAAAATCGACAAGCGGAGGATATGCGAGATTCAATCATTGAAATGAAAATTTTATTATATCGTTTTAATTTGAACAGCTACTTAAGTTTTAGAAGACTTACTTAGAAACTGCTTAAATATGAAAATACCATATATCAAGGCCATCGCGGCCATTCTGATCGGCACCGGCCTGACGGGCTGCGGCGATAAGTTTCTTGAGACGGAACTCCCCAACGGAGTGGAGACGGAGTCTGCTCTCTCCTCGGTCAAGAACATAGGATATGCCCTCAACGGCACATACTACAATCTGTTCTACTACAACTTCGCCGGCAACGATGCGATTGTTTTTGGTGACTTGGCCGGAGACGTAGCCTATTGGAATGCGAAAAGTCAGCATTTCAATCAGCTTTATCAGTTCGCTGTCAATGCTGACTTCACCATGTTGTCTGAAATCTGGACTTACGGCTACAAGGTCGCCGACAATGCGGCCCGCATCATCAAGGCTGCCGATGAGTTGCGTCCCTCTCTTGTAGACGAGGATGAGATTGCCGAGCTTGACCGACTGGAGGCAGAGGCATATGCGCTGCGCGGTTACGCACAGCTTATGCTGACCAATATCTTCTCCCATCAGATCAAGGTCGACGGCACTGATTTTTCCTCCATGCCCGGCATCGTGATTATCGATGAGCCGAAGCAGCCATATGAGCAGGTGAGCCGTTCGACGGTCGGAGAGTCTTACGCGGCTATAGTCAGCGATTTCAAAGCTTCGCTCAGCTATTTCGATAATGCCGGCTACGACGCGGGATCGCTATTCTATATGAATCCGGCGGCCGTCAATGGTCTGTTGGCCCGCACATATCTATATATGGAGAATTATTCCGAGGCTTCCCAAGCCGCTCAGCAGGCTCTCGACATTGCCGGTATCTCATCTTTGGTCGTGACCCCCGAGGCCTATCGCGCTCTTTATGCCGGAGATGATTCGAATATCGAGTCGTTCTTCGCTCTCGCCATCACTCCGAGCCAGAACTGGAGNGCCTACTCTCTNGGCACGATGTGGAGCACNTATGGCTACAGNCCCTCACCCTGGCTTCAGTCGGTCATGGCCTCCGATGATTGCCGNCGTGCNGTCTGGGGATGGTCGGGCGACAGCACTCCCGAGACTCCTATCTTCAATTCCGGCAAGTTTATCGCATATGGTCTCGGCGGCAATCCCGCCAATGCCACCAACTATATCGTCAATGCTCCCGAGATGTTCCTCATCAAGGCTGAGGCCGCTCTCAAAGGGAATCATGACGTGNCGGCGGCTGCAGGTGAGCTTCTCCCTGTCGCGATGCGTAATCCGGCTATNGCCGATNTCGCCGACCTCCCTGCCGGTGAGGATGANCTGATGGCTTTCATTAAAGATGAGCGNGCCCGCGAACTCTTCCAGGAGGGCCTCCGTCTTTACGACCTCCGTCGATGGGGCGCTCCCGTCAACGCGTATGCCACCGGTGCTCCCGCCATTGACTGGATGGTGAGGAATTACAATATCTCTGACCTTGTGATGCCGATACCTAACTCCGAGATAAACGCCGGATATGGTGTNAGCCAGAACGANGGCTGGAGCGCGACTCTGCCTAAATAAACTCTCGACGTGCGCACACACACACATAGATCCGCGATATAACCGCCGCCCCCGGCTTCAGATAGCATGATTCTGAAGCCGGGGGCAACTTTTTCCCGCTTCCCGACATTATTATGTAAGATGGACAATATTATTCTTTCTATCGCGCCTCTTAACCCCCTGCGGCTTGATGCGGGAGGTTTCTCTGTTGAGCTGGTCAATGATTCCTCCCGCCGGCTCTCTTTCGCCATATCCCTCCCCTCAGGCAGCCGGGGAAAGTATCTGCTGAGGAGTCATGGCTCCGTGGAGGCTGCCACTTGCCTGACGATCGAGACCCTCGGCGCCGGGGAAATCTCTCTCTGGAGCGATTTCATCTTTCAGGCTCTCCTCTATGATCCGGAGGGGGAGGGGAGTCTGCCCGATGCGGTCAATGTGAGATGCAGGGTGGATCCCGCGATGTTCAGGCGCGAAAGCTCCTATCGGCGTCCCCTCTATTCGGAGGAGATGGCTTTGGAGCTTCCTCTTGTGCAGGATGGGGTGGGGGTGTCNTATGCCGGTCCCGATCCGAAGGCTATAAAGGAAGCGATGGGAGGTGCTCCCGCCGATGCCCTTTCCGAACTTATGGCCAAATATAATTCCGATTCAGGTAAACGCAGGAAATTNCATCCCNCCGGATCCGATAATCCCAATAAGGTGCTCCCCACNGTCGAAGTGGATCTGCACATTCATGAACTCGTCGACTCCATCACAGGGCTCGACAATACTGCCATGATGGAGCTTCAGCTCGACACCGTGCGCCGCACGATGAGAAACCATTTGCGACGGCACGGCCAGCGCATAGTGTTCATCCATGGAAAGGGCGACGGGGTGCTCCGGGCNGCCGTCCGCAAACTGCTGGCGCGTGAGTTNCCCCGATGCGAGGTGCAGGATGCATCNTTCCAACGCTATGGCTTCGGCGCGACTCTCGTCATTATCCACCGCCAATAACCCTTACATTTTTATTCCTTACATTTTTATTATTGCCTCCGCGAGCAGGAAGAGCGTGGCCAACAGGAGGGTCTGGGCGGTGCGTTTGAGATCGCCGTTGAGTTGCTGACCCTCGTGGCGTAATATGCCGCGCCACACTCTCATGGCCAATGGCAGCGTAAGCAGCGGCAGCACACACCATGTATTGCCGTAGAACACCGGCGCGCAGAGAAGCATCAGCCCCNCTATGCAGTTCATCAGATAGACGTAGGCCATTGTCCGCCGACCGAATATGACGACCGTCGTGCGCTTCCCGACCGCCCGGTCATCCTCCATATCCCGATAGTTGTTGACGATAAGCACGTTGGCCGCCAATAGNCCGACGCCCCCTCCTGNCATCAGGGCCATGGGGAGGATNGCCGTGTCTGACGTCATCAGCCACGCCGTGAAGCCGACGGGGACCAGGCCGAAGAACAGTATGACGGCTATGTCNCCGAGTCCGTGATGTGAAAGCGGATAGGGCCCCGCGCTGTAGGCCAGGGCGAATATGCCGATGAGGAGTCCGACCCCCACGAGCCACCATCCNCCCCACAGTATCAGCAGACCTCCGGGGATGGCCGCCGCCAAAAGGGTGAGAAACGTGGCGTTGCGCATTGCCTCGGGCGAGATGTCCCCCTCGGTCACGCCGCGCCGGAAACCCTCCCTCCCTTTTCGGTCGAGCCCGTTGCGGAAATCGAAATATTCATTGGCGAAGTTGGATGCTATCTGCGCCAGCAGCGCGAACAGCAGACAGCATACCGCCGGACGCCAGTCGCAGCGGGTGTCGAACATCGCGCAGGCCGTTCCGGCCAAAACTCCGGCCACGCTCACCGGTAGTGTGCGTGGCCGCATTGCCTCGATCCAGGCTTTTCTATTGCCCATTCGGATATCTGTTTTCTTTTAATTTATTCGGTCAGTCGTCGGTGTCCTCGCCGAGATCGGCGTGGCATAGCGTGTCGGCGAGGCGTTCAGCCACATCCGCCACTCTCTCCTCTCCGAGGAGATTCTCCACAAGCGACGCCGGGAGTTTACTGAAGCCGTAGCGCAGACCCATCAGCCCCATCGTCAAGGCTCCGTTGGCGTTGGCGTCGCCGCCGTGGCTGAGCACTTCGTGTAGAGCCTCCGCAGGGTCGGTGTGATGCCAGAGACTCCATAGGGCGGCCGCCACGTTCTTCCTGACATACCAGTAGCTGTCCTCATCATCGATTTCAAGGTCGGAGAGGGTGCCGTGGTGGGCGATCTCCACATAGGGAAGCACTTCCTTATCGATTCTTGTGGCGATGCCTCGGAGAAGGTCGTANTCCGCCATTCGGCGGTGCCATAGAAGTTCGTTGGCTACCGTCGCGACGATCACGGCTGAGGCCACGCANCGNGTGTTCCAATGNGTAAGGCGGCAATTGTCTGTCGCNTGGCGTTCCACATCTTTCGGCCATAGCCCCACGATCATCGCGCGTCCCATGGCTTCGTTGGGGGCTTCGTAGAGTTTCTGGCGTTCGTATACCTCGCGGCAGGTGGCGTGTGGATCGGTAAGGAAGGAGGTGTGNTGGAGCACATGGCGCATGTGAGCGTCTGTGTCATCGCTGTCCTGATGGTCAAACCAGTCTTTGTAGCGTCTGGCGAAATCCATATAATCCACTCCCTGCCGCTCTANGATACTCTCGGCAAGGTGCATCACTACTTGGGTGTCGCCCGTGTATTCGCCTCGTTTGCGCGAGCTGCGGTGTGCGTCCCGGATTATCTGTGAGTATTCGTGCAGACCATCCGGATAGCGGCGGCGCGNTTCCGCCTTTGTCATGAATTCGGTGCCTCGTCCCAGGGCGTCGCCGATGGCGTAACCGTAGATGCACCCTTTGATTTTGTTGTTGAAACTCATGGAGTTCGGTTTGTGGAGAGGAGGATGCCTCTGTAATCTNTGTGATTGGAGGCAGACCTCTGNTGTTTGAAAAGATAGAAGTTCTTGCAAATATATAAATAAATTTTAAAAACTGCAATTATTATTTGAGTTTTTTCCGTTTCCCTGTCGCAATTTCCCTCCCGCGCTTGTTCTAATCTTAAACCTATTGCCCTACGATGGTCTAAACATTAGTAAACATTAGTATGGACGGCGGAAAGNAAAAGTATCAGTAAAAATTTATGAANATGAATAAGAAAAATATATTGCTTCCCGCGCTTCTCGCAGTGATGTTGGGAGCGGGATGCGCCGATGCTTCGGCATGGAGTCTNAAGGATGCCCTCGGGGGCGGCGATGTGGGGGAGACGGTCACGAATGTCCTCCAGGGTGTATTCACTAAATCTAATCTTACCGTGCAGGATATCTGCGGTGAATGGGCCACCGACGGCTCGGCCGTCAGCTTCAAGAGCGATAATCTCCTCCAGAAGGCGGGTGGCCTCGCNGCCGCCGGGGCTATNGAGGCTAAGATTAATCCCTATTTCGAGCAGCTCGGTCTCAANAACGCCACTGTGGTCATCACCGATGACGGTGCGTTTACNCTCAAGGCNAAGAAAATCACTCTTCAGGGCACTCTGACATCCAACGGCGACGGCACATTCGAGTTTGATTTCAAGGCTTTCGGCAAGATGTCGCTCGGCAAACTGACGGCCTACGTCCAGAAATCAGGCAATCATGTCGACATTATGTTCGACGCCACGAAGCTGAAAACCATCACCTCCGCCATCGCCAATCTCACCGGTATCTCGCTTGCGCAGACTGCCGCGTCGCTGCTCGATAGCTACGACGGGCTTTGCGTCGGATTCGGAATGAATAAGACGGGATCGGTGCAGTCCACCAATCCCGCCTCTTCGACACCCGCTGATTCCACGGGCAATTCCTCTTCCTCCTCATCGGCCTCGCAGGCCGCAGGNGCCCTTTTCGAGCTTCTTAAGAAGGGAGCCGGAAATTAATTATTTCTCNCTCAGCAAGCCGCTGATACGCGCTATATATTTTCCGACGATGTCAAACTCGAGATTCACCTTGGTGCCGGGTTTGATGTCGCGGAAATTCGTGTGTTCCATCGTGTAGGGTATGATCGCCACGCGGAAGCTGTCTCTNTCCGAGTCGCATACTGTCAGGCTCACGCCGTTGACGGTGATCGATCCCTTTTCCACCGTCACGTAGCCCTGACGCGCCAGCTCCGGNCGGAAGTCATACTTGAAGGTGAAGTAGGTGCTGCCNTCNGCATCCTCTGTGGCGGTGCAGATGGCGGTGCAGTCTACGTGCCCCTGNACGATGTGACCATCCAGGCGGCCGTCGATTTTCATNCTGCGCTCCAGATTCACCAGGTCGCCGACCTTGAGGTCCCCGAGGTTCGAGCGGTCAAGGGTCTCGCGGATGGCCGTGACGGTGTAGCGTCTGTCGGGACGCAGTTCCACCACTGTAAGACACACNCCGTTGTGNGCCACACTCTGGTCGATATGGAGCTCGTCGGCGAAGCCGCACTCAAGCGTGATGTGAAGATTGTCGCGCTCGGGACGCAATTCTACGACGCGCGCGGCGTCTTCTACTATTCCTGAAAACATATTTTTAACTATTTTTTTTGCCTATACAACGCCTTTAATCCCCGGGATATTGTTATCTTTGCAGAGTAACCCAAAAAGACCTCTCTTTTTTCATGGCTAAAAAACTGAATATTCTTCGCAATGACCCCTGGCTCGAACCCTTCGCTCCCGCCATCGAGGGTCGGCATGAGGATGTCCTCCGTAAACTCCGTGAACTCACGGTCAACACCGGGGGCAGCCTCTCTGAGTTCGCCAACGCATATAAGTATTTCGGTCTCCACAAGGAGAAGAAGGAGTGGGTGTTCCGCGAGTTCGCCCCTAACGCCACGGCTATATGGCTGATCGGTACCTTTACCGNTTGGCGCACTGATGAACGCTATCGGCTTGAGCGNCTNGACGGCGGTGTGTGGGAAGTCCGCCTCCCNCTCGACGCCCTGAAGGATGGCGATCTTTTCAANATGTTCGTNGAGTGGGACGGNGGNAGCGGTGAGCGTATCCCCGCCTATGCCACCCGCGTCGTGCAGGATGAGCAGACCAAGATTTTCTCCGCCCAGGTCTATGATCCGAAACATCCCTATAAGTTTAAAATNAAGAGCTTCCGTCCCGATGTCGATCCCTTGCTGATTTATGAGTGCCATATCGGCATGGCCCAGCAGGAGGAGAAGGTCGGCAGCTACGAGGAGTTCCGCACAAAGACTCTCCCCCGTATCGCCAAGGATGGCTATAACGCCATCCAGATAATGGCTATTCAGGAACACCCGTATTACGGATCGTTCGGCTATCACGTCAGCAGCTTCTATGCCGCCTCCTCACGTTTCGGCACCCCCGACGACCTTAAGCGTCTTATCGACGACGCCCATGANCTCGGCATCGCCGTCATCATGGACATCGTGCATTCCCATGCTGTCAAGAATGAGGTGGAGGGNCTCGGCCGNCTCGACGGCTCGGCCAATCTCTATTTCAACGGCGAGCATCCCGCCTGGGATTCCCTCCTCTTTGACTATGGTAAGGATTCGGTGATTCATTTCCTGTTGTCCAACTGNAAGTATTGGCTTGAGGAATTCAAGTTTGACNGCTTCCGTTTCGACGGCGTGACTTCGATGCTATATTACGACCATGGTCTCGGAAAGGCTTTCGGCGGCTATCCCGATTATTATGACGGCAATCAGAACACGGATGCCATCACNTATCTGACTCTGGCTAATCTCCTTATCCATGATGTCAACCCCGAGGCTATCACGATCGCCGAGGAGATGAGCGGCATGCCNGGNCTNGCCGTGAAGTTNGNNGACGGCGGCATCGGNTTCGANTATCGNATGGCCATGGGNNTNCCNGANTATTGGATCAAGATGATCAAGGAGAAACGCGACGAGGATTGGCATCCTACCTCAATTTTCTGGGAGCTTACCAATCGCCGCGCCGATGAGAAGACCGTCAGCTACTGCGAGAGCCATGACCAGGCGCTCGTCGGCGACAAGACAATCATCTTCCGCCTTATCGACAAGGAGATGTATTGGCACATGATGGTCGACGATGATAATTATACCGTCGAGCGCGGCATGGCTCTGCATAAGATGATTCGTCTCGTGACGCTCTCCACCATCAACGGCGGTTATCTTAACTTCATGGGTAATGAGTTCGGNCATCCGGAATGGATCGATTTCCCCCGCGATGGCAACGGCTGGAGCTANAAGTATGCCCGCCGCCAGTGGGATCTTGTCGACAGGGAGGATCTGAAGTATAAGTTCCTGAATGCCTTCGACAATGAGATGGTGGAAATCGTGAGCAAGCAGTTCGGTTTCCAGAAGGAGCCTGTCGTGAAGCTCTGGGAGAAGGATGACGACCAGGTGCTCGCTTTCATGCGCGGCGATCTTATTTTCGTGTTCAACTGGAGTCCCAACAAGTCGTTCCCGGGCTACGGATTCCTTGCTCCGGCAGGTGAATACGAGGTGGTGCTCGATTCTGATTCCCCGGCGTTCGGTGGCCATGGCCTCGTCGATGACAGCGTCCACCATTTCACTCAGCCTGATCCCCTNTATACTCCTGCCGGAAAGGGATGGCTGAAGATGTATCTGCCGGCCCGCACGGCTCAGGTGCTGCGTATGGTACGCCCGAAGCCGGTGCGTCGCAAGACCTCCACCAAGACCACCGCGGAGCGCGTCGTGGAGACCGGTAAGGCATCGGCCAAGGCTAAGAAAGCTACAACCAAGAAGACTGATAAGAAATGAAGAAAATTATAGTGGCCATCGATGGCTTTTCCTCTTCGGGGAAAAGCACGATGGCCCGTCAGCTCGCCCGTGAGACGGGCTATCTATATGTGGATAGCGGCGCGATGTATCGCGCCGTTACCTTGTATGCCCTGCGCAACGGTATGGTCGGCCCTGACCGTAGTCTCGACGTCGCTGCACTCGTGGCGGCGCTTCCTCACATCGACGTGTCCTTCTCTCTCGCCTCCGATGGAAATCAGCATACTCTCCTCAATGGGGAGGATGTCGAGAGGGAGATTCGCCTTATGGAGGTATCGGAGATGGTGAGTCCCGTGGCGGCTGTGCCTGAGGTGCGCCGCTTTCTCACGCGTCTGCAGCAGGGCTATGGCGTGGAGAAGGGTATCGTCATGGATGGCCGCGACATCGGCACGACCGTCTTCCCCGACGCTGAGATGAAGGTGTTCGTCAACGCCTCTCCCGAGGTGCGCGCGCAAAGGCGTGTGGATGAATTGCGTGCGAAGGGGGAGAGGGTGGAATATGCCGATGTGCTCGCCAACGTCATGGAGCGCGACCGTATCGACTCCACCCGTGAGGAATCCCCCTTGAGACAGGCCCCCGATGCCCTCGTGCTCGATAACGACCGTCTCACCCGTGAGGAGCAGATGCGCTGGCTCCTCGACAAGTTTCATACGATAGCCGGTGATTGATTCATGAATCCGAAGGATATTGAAATAGATTCCAATTCCGGTTTCTGCTTCGGCGTGGTCACGGCCATCCGCAAGGCTGAGGAGGAACTGGAGCGCAGCGGGCGACTGTATTGCCTCGGCGACATCGTGCATAATGCCGCCGAGGTGGAGCGTCTGCGTCGCAAAGGGCTTGTCACCATCACTCATGACGACCTTGAGCGTCTGCATGATGTGAAGGTGCTTCTCCGTGCCCATGGTGAGCCGCCGGCCACCTATGAGATTGCGCGTCGCAATAATATCGAGATTATCGACGCGACGTGCCCCGTCGTGCTCCAGTTGCAGAGGCGCATCAAGAGTGATGCCGGTGCTTCCGGNCCCCTCATTCTTATCTATGGCAAACCGGGCCATGCGGAGGTCAACGGCCTCGTGGGGCAGACCGACGGTCGCGCCATAGTCATCCGCGACATGGCCGATCTCGATGCCGTCGACCTCAGCCGGGATATCCGTCTCTATTCGCAGACGACTAAGTCGCTCGACGGTTTCCGCGAGATTGTCGCCGAGATCGAACGCCGGAAATTGACGCTTGGAGGCGGTTTCCAATGGTTTGACACTATATGCCGTCAGGTGGCCAATCGTATGGACAAGATGCGGGAGTTCGCCGCCGCCCATGATGTGGTCATCTTCGTCAGCGGCACGAAAAGCAGCAACGGCAAGGTGCTCTTCTCGGAATGCAGAAGTGTAAATCCTCGCTCCTATATGGTTGCGGGGCCGGCTGAGTTGCGCGATGAATGGACGGCGGGGGCGCGGAGTGTCGGCATATGCGGCGCGACCTCNACTCCCGCTTGGCTTATGAAGGAGGTGGCCGATGCTTTACGAGACTGATGCCCAACGCGACGAGCGTTTCATGCGCATGGCCCTCGATGAGGCCGCTCTCGCCGCTTCGGAGGGGGAGGTGCCNGTCGGGGCCGTNATCGTATGCAACGANCGCGTCATAGCGCGCGCCCATAACCTTACCGAGCGTCTNCGCGATGTTACGGCCCATGCCGAGATGCAGGCCATCACGGCTGCCTCCGAGCATCTGAATGGCAAGTATCTGCCTGATTGCACTCTCTATGTCTCGCTTGAGCCTTGTCCGATGTGTGCCGCCGCCCTGCGTTGGGCCCAGATCGGGCGCGTTGTCTATGGCGCTTCCGACCCCAAGAGGGGCTATCGCGCTCTCTTCGCCGACCCTGATGCGGCTCTGCATCCCAAGACTAAGCTCTCTTCCGGTGTGCTGGCCGAGGAGGCTCTCGCTCTCATGAAGGATTTCTTCCGTCGGCGCAGGGGACGTTGAGGGTCGATTCCCGATTTGCACGGATTCGTAAACTGTTGTTTGCCTAATTGACTCCTTTCTCTCCTTTTTCTCTCATTTTACATATATTGAATTGGTGGATTTGTCGCAATTGTGGGCAATTTCACCATTTTTTTTGCTACTTGCGAAATCATTCGTAACTTTGCACTCGGATAGATAGGCTTTCTCCGGATGGCTTTTCCCGATTCCGGGAGGATGAGACCCTCTCATCATCCATATATCAACTGATTAAACCAAACATCATAAATATGAAAATCTTTAGAGAAGCACTCCTGCTTTCGCTGGCCGCCCTGGCTCTCGGCTCATGTTCCGAGGATAACCCATGGGCCAACGGTCGTGGAAAGGGGGGTATCGATCTCAAGCTTTCGGCATCGGCTGATGTGCAGGACGCGCTCCCTATGGTGCGCTCCGGCGCCCCTGAGCTGAACGCTCCCGATGTGGCCGATTTCGGTATCAGGCTCACGAATCTTGACACCGACGAGGCGCGCACATGGCAATCTCTCGCTGATTTCAACGCGGAGGATGGATTCGANGTGGGCAGCTACACGCTGACCGCTTTCTATGGCAACGTCAATGAATGTGGTTTCGATAAACCCTGTTTCATCGGCGAGACCACCGTCAATGTCCTTGAAGGGCGTGAGAGCAGCGCCGAGGTCACGGCTCAACTGGCCAATGTCATGATGAGCGTGGATTATACCGATTCTTTCAGAAATTACTTCCGCGATTATAGCGTCACCGCCCATACCGACGGCCATGCCAATGTAGTGTATGGAAANAATGAGACCCGTGCCGGTTTCCTCACCCCCGGTGACGTGACCCTGCAGGTCTCGCTCACTAATCCGAGCGGTAAGTCGGTCACTCTCACTCCCGCGCAGTTCCCGGCGCAGGCGCGTCATCATTACCACGTCACTTTCGACGTGAATGCCGACCCGACCGGCAACGCNGTGCTGGAAGTCAAGTTCGACGATANCCTGACGCAGGAGGATGTGAGATTCTCTCTGAGCGATGAGCTTTACAACGCCGATGCCCCTGTCGTGCACGCCGAGGGCTTTACGAGCGGTCAGACCGTNGAGNCTCTCTCCGGNAACCCGTCGGCAANCCCGCTCAAATTCGAGACTATCTGTAAGTCCGGTATTCAGAAGGCTGTGCTGAAAATCGCGCAGGTGAGCGGCACGACTCAGTTCAATCCCTCCTTCGATCCGGAACTCGACCTCATTCAGGCCGACGAGGCTACCCANTATCAGCTTGAGCAGAATGGCATTAAGGTGCGCGGTCTCTTTAAGAANCCCGANCAGATGGGTGTAGTGGATGTCACNGATCTTTCCCGNCATCTGCCTGAGGGCACTTTCGAGCTGACTTTGACCGTCACCGATGCGGTCGGTCGAAATAATGAGACTCCCGTAGTGCTCAATCTGTCGACGTTGCCGATTAATCTTGTGGTGACGGGTGGTTCTGCCGTCTATGAGTACCCGGGCANTGNCGTAACTGTCAATCCCACGGTGGATGCTACTGTGCTCGTGACCTATAACGGTTTGAATCCCGCAGAGAGCATCAGCTTCAAGAATCTTTGCCGCACGGGTATCTATAAGGATTGCGATCTNGTTGAGGTGAAGGAGTCTACCGCTACGCGCGGTTTCCCCGATAAGTCGTATATCTTCAGCATCAAGGTGTGTGACGTGGAGACATCCCCGCTGCCGATGGAGCTTTATTTCAACGGTGAGAAGCGCGCGGAATTCACGCTTGATATCATTGAGCCGCAGTATAGCCTTGTTGCCGATCCCTTCGCTACTTACGCGCGCTTCAAGGTCGAGACTGAGAATGCCGCCGACATCCCGACGATTACGAATGGTTTGACTCTCTATAAGAATGGCACGGCTGTCGACAAGTCGCTCGTTACCACGGATCCTGAAAAGGGAATGTTGACTATGGATGGTCTTGAGCCTGACACCGATTATACAATCGGATACTCGNTGACNACACGCCCCAANGGTCTCCCNGAGGAGCAGACCCTTAAGATTCATACTGAGGCAGCCGCCCAGATTCCTAACAGCGATTTCTCGCAGACATCAACAACNATTAATATGGAAAATGTGATGTCTGGTGGCGAGTATACAGGTACTGTATTTGGTAGTCCTAAGTATCATTATTACTCCAATATTGTAAGAGAAACTCCCAATGGATGGTGTACATTAAATGAAAAGACATGTTGGACAGGTTCAACTAATAAAAATACTTGGTTCTGTGTACCCTCTACATACATTGAGAATGGAGTCGCGGTTATAAAAAGTGTGGGATATAACCATAATGGAACAACTCCATCTCTTGATAAGACTACAGCTCGTTATTATAATCCTAACGCGCCTACTTTCTCAGATGGGAACAAATGCGCAGGAGAACTCTTCTTGGGAACTTATTCTTTTAATGGAACTGAAAGCCGTAAGGATGGAATACGTTTTGATAGTCGTCCGAGTTCCTTGTCTTTTGACTATTCTTACTCTCCACTCAATTCTGAAAAAGGAAGAGTTGAGGTAAAAATCCTCGATGAGTCTGGTAGAACTATGGTTATAGCTTCAAGAGATTTGCCTGAATCAACGTCAACTAAGACACTCACTATAACTCTCCCCGAGTATACTGGTTTTGGAGTAAAAGCAGCTTCTATTCAGTTGAAGTTTATTTCTTCGACCGCAAGTGTACCTGCTATCTCGGTTCCGTCTGGAGACGCATTAAATGAGCATCCAAGTAATGGATTAAAAAATAATCAGTTGCCGGATAATTCGTATAAGGCTGTGGCTATTGGATCTGTCTTGAAAATCTCTAACATCGAACTTAATTACTAATCGTGAAACGAATCATGAAACTAAATAAAGGATTATTCTATTCATTGGCAGCGGCTACCCTGCTGACCGGCTGTGCAAAGGAGGATCCGTTCGTAGACCCTGTCTACGACGGACCCACCGGCACGCTGATGACTCGATGTCTCGCGCCTACCCTCAGTAATCCGGAGGGTATCGAGGCCGATACCCGTGCAGCCGTCCCGTCTACTGATGATTTCAAGGTGGTCATCGCCCGTAAGAGCGTCAACACTTATGCCGGAACTCCCGGCTCGGTGGAGTATAAGTATTCCGATATGCCCGAGGTCCTGACTCTCCCCGCCGACGATTACAAGGTATATGCCTATCATGGCGACAATAAACCTGCCGCATGGGATGAACCCTATTATTATGGTGAGTCGACTTTCGGTATCGAGGCTAATAAGATTACCGATGATGTGGAACCGATCGTGGCCAAACTCGCCAATATCCGTGTCACAATCGTATTCCATCCCTCTTTGCTCAGCGCGATGAATGATGAGGGTAAAGTTGAGGTGAAAGTGGGCGATGAGGGTGTCATGACCTTTACCCCCTCTGAATCTCGTTCCGCTTATTTCCGATATGTAAATCAGTCGCAGACGTTGGCCGCCACTTTCACCGGCACTGTCGATGGCTCTCCCGTCGTGCAGACAAAGACTCACGACAATGTCGCCCCCG
This sequence comes from Bacteroides sp., assembly GCA_014801595.1. Lineage (GTDB taxonomy): Bacteria > Bacteroidota > Bacteroidia > Bacteroidales > Muribaculaceae > Lepagella. Next base: position 217 of record JAAVDV010000008.1, on the reverse strand, counting down.
GGAATCATTACCGTATCACCTTCCGTATGCGCGGTATCGATGATGACAAACCGGGCAATATCGACGGCAATATCACCGTCGACGCCTCGGTTGAGAAAGTGGATATGAACCATACTGTCGACGGCGAGCCGGAGGAAATACTTGAGGATGACTGGCGTCCCACTCAGGGTGGCGGTGAAGGTCCCGGCACCGGTCCGGAGGACCCGAATCCTCCCGT
>JAAVDV010000007.1 GCA_014801595.1 Bacteroides sp. | reverse complement strand
TTGAGGCGATTTGGCTGCGGAGCGAAGGAGTGATGCGGGCATCGCGACTGAACGACAAGGCCAAAGCGGCCAAAATCGCCAAGCGGAGGATATGCGAGATTCAATCATTGAAATGAAAATTTTATTATATCGTTTTAATTTGAACAGCTACTTACGTTGTTGGGATAGCAGGGTGAANAGTCCGCCATTCACCATACTCACGATGCCGAGAAGAATACGGCTTGTGGAACGCCCTGAATCGGGGAACAGACNGAGCANCAGTATCAGGCCTCCGATAAGCAGACACGTTATACCGCAGACNAGAAGAATCTTACGCACTTTATTATTNTCCATTCTTTTCAGGATTTTTGCGGGTGTCAATAAAATNCACCATGTCGTGGGGGTTACGGCAGCNGGCCATATATTGCCTGCCATCCTTCATGCGGATGAGAAAACAGTCTGACGAACGTCCGTAGAACGCGAAATATTTCCCTATGTCTCCTTCGGAGTATATACCCCAGTAACCCATATAACCTCCCGACCCTATGATTCTGACGGCACCCATCGTAGGNTGCATAAGTCTTACGCTGTCGATGTCANCATANCGGAGTTTCCTTTTCCTGAATANGGAATGGAGTATGACTGCCTCTCCGTCTGCCTCTATCGACATCGGGGCGTAACAGAACGCGAAGATGAGCGTCAGAATATATATGCCCAAAATTATGTAGAACGTCGGGCGAGTTTTCAGAGTCAGAAAGCACGCCGCCAGAAGAACCGCATTGACTATCAGTGTCAGAATGAGTGCCCATCTGCTCAAATCAACCGTATGTTTGATTCTATCCTCTTTCATGATTATTACTCACTATCAGGTTTTAAGACTGAGGAGAGATGTAGGCCGTATAGCCTGTTAATATGGTGGTGTGGATTGTGGGAAAGAGCGTCGTGAGATCGTTCAATGTGTCGGCCACGCATACGTCACCGGCCAAGCCGCAGATATCTACCTCCGATATGCTTCCCTTAAAAATGTCATGGAGTTTCAAGGCCTCCTCCGTGGCCTGGAAAATAGAATATTCCTCGCGTGCAGGGTTCTCACCCTTGTAAAGAATCAGCACCCTCTCTGATAATGGAATGAGTGCTTGCGTGAGTTTGGGCCATATGCAGCTTCCGATGGAGCTGCCGACACAATGTGCCGGCCAGTTGCCGCCGTTTTCCAAAAATGAGCAGTGGTCAGCCGGATGGCGATCGCAGGTAATGACTATGCGGGCATATTCATTACCGTGCGCGGCCACGTATCCGGCCAAATCATCCATCGCCTTTTCCGCTCCCTCTACCGGAAGCGAGCCGTTGATGAAATCTATTTGCGGATCTACTATCAGCAGCATCCTGGTGTCAGTATTCTCTATCATTTCTTAATTGGATTTATATGTGGTAGTGACGGAGGATTTCCCATCCTTGTATAATATGGCCTTTACGATTGCGCAGTCGGCAGGCAGGTCGACCGGACCCTCGTATAGAGCAGCGGTAGCGGCTGTGGGAGTGGAGCCGTCGAGCGTATAGAATATCGCGGCGTCGGGATACGGGCTGTTCATCTTTATCCGCTTATCTTCCACAATAATGCCGGGTTGGCGCAGATGGAATTCCACATCCTTGGCACTAAGGCGCGGCAATTCCTTCGTAGCGATCAGAATATTGAAATCTTCGTCAGAATAGGTGGGGGTGGCATTCCATCCGCGCTCCGCGAGCCCGAGACTCTTCGGGAAAAGGAGCCTCTCCATGTCGGCCTTGTCGCGGATTGTCTCCGCAAAGAGTTTCCCCGACACACCTATCACTTTACCGGGCTCTTCGCCGTCACGCGGACATATCACGTCAGGATAACCGGAAAGTGTGCGCAGTTCATCGGTGAAACCTCCCCAGTATAGACCCTTTTCCTCCGGATTGGGTGAATAGAGCATATCCATATAGAAATAATCGACGTTGCTGATAATTACCGGATACCCGGCTTTCACGCCCTTGACAGCCACATTCTTCTCAATCTCCGGAGAGGATACCCAGCAATCCATCCCCCCGACGGTAGGCGCGACTTCCGCGTGAAAGTCCGCGTCATAGTCAGTGCATATGTCTTGCCAGCCGTAAAGCGGAATACCGCGCTCCCTCATCAATCCCGATATATTCCTGACGTATTCCCCCTGCACGGCGTGGCGGGAGTTCAACCCTCTTTCCTCCATCATGGAGGCTACCGCCCGTGACCCGTCCCAGGCTCCTTCGGGCACCTCATCTCCTCCGAGATGGATACCGGGGAGCGCGACTCCTGCGTCGGCATACATCGCCGCTATCTCGTCGACCACCTTTCCGATGAATCGGTAGGTGCCGCCGACAGCGGGATTCATCAGATTATCGTGATAGAATTGTGCGGTGGAATATGTCGAGGTATCGTTATCCTCGATCAATCTGTAGGTATCGTCGCCGGTTCTCCCGTATCGGGTCTCCATAGCCTTTACTGCGGCCCGGGCATGTCCCGGTGACTCGATTTCCGGAATCACGGCAATACCGATCGAATCACAATAGCGGATGAAGTCAATGAATTCATCACGTGTGAAGTATCCGTTGGCAGTCGGGAGATTATCTTCGGCTCTACCGGTGCCCGCGAATATGTCGGGCAGATATTCACGACTGTCGGATGTATATCCGCGACGTGCGCCTATTTCGGTCAACTCCGGCAGCCCCGGAATCTCAAGACGCCACCCTTCATCGTCGGTCAGGTGGAAATGCAGGGTATTGAGCCTGTAGTCGGCCATGAGATCGGCTATGTGTCGCATGGTTTCAGGCGACTGAAAGTTGCGTGCTATGTCGATCATCAATCCCCGGTAAGGATAATCAGGCCAGTCCTCGATGACGGCACACCGGACGTNCTGCCCCGCATTTCCCTCCATGATGCGCTGCAAAGCTCTCGTGCCTATCACTATCCCCTTATCGGATGCTCCCTCAACAATAGCCTTGTCCGGAGTCAAGGTAATCCGGTAGTATTCGGGATTGCTGTGCTGAATCAAAGCTCTATCCACGGGTACACCCCCTTTGTACACCCCCTCTCGCAACTCAACATGTTTGAACGATGGGATGAGATCAAATTCATCGGGCACTTCTCCGGTAGATAATCTCGTGTTCAGCCGATATATGGAATCGGGAGAGAGAATCCATTCGCTCCATGCGCGGTCATGCACGGCGGCATCGGATAAAGAGGGTTTTGTTATCACCCTGATTGGTCGTATCTCCCCTGATGNGGTCATGGCCTGAAAGGATTCCGGACATTCCGAGATGCTTCTGAGGGGCCATTCGCATTCGATGTCGATGTTGATATCCTTATCCNGNCCACCGAAGCGAGNAGANGTTATGAAGTAATAGCCNGCATTGATTTCTCCCAATGAATCTCCCGCTGAAACAGCTTTCATCGGGCGCGGAAGTTGAGTGAAGCATACACGCTCCACTGAATCCATGTTGTTGAAGGTGAAACGCCCGATGCAGCGTCCGTCGTTCTCATCGGCGGGGAGCAGACGCCAGCTGACTGTGGGAGTCGAGGCGGCTGCGGTGATGACGCCGGCCGTAATGAGTAGATTTATTAAAGGTCTCTTCATCATTTCTTGAATGGATCTCCCTCCGGGCTTTGGCTCACCACATATCGGAATGCGTTGAGGGTTAACAGATTCTGGGTNGCATCAGTAAATTCNCGGTCTCCATGGCCATAGTTCATATAGACCATGCGGTAGTTTTTGTTGCGCCATACGACGGGGAAATCCCCATGGTTGACGACATCCTTAATGCCGAGAGGATAGTTTTTAGGTGAAATTGAGAGAAGCACCTCCACGTCAGGATTATCCACAGGGGATGGATTGAATTGATACCACTCGCTTTCCGGAGCGACGAAATTGGAGGGAAGATTGCGCGTNACGGGGCTGTTCTGCTGATTCACGTCAAGCAGCACAGGCTGCGGTGGCCAGTTGTTGCAGTAAAAGGCTCCGCATCCCAGGAATTTGTTGAACCATGGCCAGTCGGTAGAGGCATCGTTGTATCCGGCGGCGTGGAATCCGATCCAGCCNCCCCCTTCCTCCATATATCGCTCGAAGTCTGCGCGCGAGGCGGGGGTGTCGGGTATGGTATTTATGACAATGATTGTGTTGTAGCTCTTAAGAGCCTCATAATCATATTTGGCGAATGTCGTGTCGACATCCATGATCCATCCCTCGCCGTATGTGAGCCGGTGAAAAAACTCGATGGCATCGCGTGCGAACTCTACGTGAGCCGGCTCAGCCTGGTCGCTGTAGACCAGAAGAGCCTTGAAGCGGGGCGCTTTGGCATAGTTGGCCGGATAGTCGGTTTCTCCGGCGGTAAGATTGAAGGCTACAGTCAGGATAGTCAGGAAAATACTGTAGATGTGTCGTGTCATAGTCAGTCTGTAGAAAAATTAGTAAGCAGCTGTTTTATTCGGCGAATTTAAGCATTTCCTGCAATATACGCAAATCTCACGACAAAAGAACGCCCGGTCGCCAATGGTGACCGGGCGTAATATGCGTAATATAAAGTGTTTATGACGTAGAGANANATTATACTTCCTCTATCTCCGTATCCTCATCCGTGTCCGGGGTTGAGCCGTCGATCTCCCCCTTGAACTGATGCAGCACATTGAAACGCAGCTGTCGGCCGCAGGAAAGCCCCACGTCAAAGCCGCCGCTCCTTTTCTTCACGCTGACTATTTTGCTGTCGGCGTAATTTTTGGAGATGTAATTTCTGATGGTTTTNCTCAGGAGCTCAGAGGGGAGTTCGCGCTTGCCGCAGTCAACCGAGGTCCATGAGCCGGAGTTGTTGAATTCAATTTTTGTGCCGTTGAGAAGCTTTACGTCGTAATCGGTCTTTTTAAGGAGGTGCTTGTCGACCTTTATCATGCTTATCTTGGCTTTGGGAAAATATTGGTCGAGCATCTCGCAGGCTTTTTCCGGCAATTCATCGCGAGAGATNGTGTACTTGTCGAAAATTGCGAAGGCCGGGGCCGATGTCGCGACAAAGAGGAGGAGAAGTAAAAATAATTTCTTCAGCATAAAAATATGAGTGTATTCTTGACTATCCCCATAACGCCTGAATCGGCGNGATGTTGTTGGCTTTAACACAGATTAAGTTTTGTATATTTTGATTTGCAATATTTCTACCGGATTTANNTANTTGAACTATTGGTTAACGNAAATGTTAAATAAGTACAATGGAAAAGAAATCAAGAGGATATGGGTGCCATAGAGTTTGGCGCGCCCAACGTCGAGACTTTCGTCGATGTCGAGACCTCCTATCATTGATAATATCCACACCCTAAGAATTTTAGTATGGAATCCTCCCTCAAACGCATCACCCCGCTCGGCCTGCTTGTGACGATAGGGATCGTATTCGGTGATATCGGCACATCACCCCTCTATGTGATGAAAGCCATCACCGGGGCCGCTGCCGACATCACTCCGGATTATATCATCGGGGCCGTGTCATGCGTGATATGGACACTGACGCTCCTGACGACCGTCAAGTATGTGCTGATCGCCCTCAAGGCAGACAACAAGGGTGAAGGGGGAATTCTTGCTCTGTTCGCCCTGCTCCGTCGTCTGCCGCGTAAATGGCTTTATCTTGTGGCGGCAATAGGCGCTTCGGCTCTGATCGCCGACGGCGTCATAACTCCGGCCATCACTGTCACTTCGGCTGTCGAGGGTCTCCATGGATTCTCGCAGGATGTTCCTGTGGTCCCGATCGTCATAGCTATAATTTGCGGCATCTTTCTGATGCAAAGGGCCGGCACGGGAAAGATCGGACGGTTTTTCGGGCCATTCATGCTGCTGTGGTTCCTGTTTCTCGGCTTGACCGGATCGCTCGTGATAGGGGAGTACCCCGCTATCCTTAAGGCCTTCAATCCTTGGTATGCCATAAAGCTATTGTTAAGTTTCCCGGAATGGTGGCTTATCCTCGGGGCCGTGTTCCTCTGCACGACCGGGGCGGAGGCCCTGTATTCCGACATGGGACATTGCGGGCGTCTCAATATCTCCGCAAGCTGGCTCTTTGTCAAGGTGATGCTGATTCTCAACTATCTCGGGCAGGGGGCATGGATTCTTGCCGATCCGGCGCGAGTGGCCGGAGGGGTGAATCCCTTCTTCGGAATTATGCCGCAGGGTTGGCTCATCCCCGCCATCCTGCTCTCCACTTGCGCAGCTATCATAGCCTCGCAGGCATTGCTCAGCGGTTCATTCACCATCTTCAGTGAGGCGATGAGTCTTGATTTCTGGCCTCGGCTAAAGGTGAAATATCCATCCGAGGAGAAGGGTCAGCTCTATATTCCGGTCGTCAATTGGTCGCTGTTTTTCGGTTGCCTGCTGACGGTATGTATCTTTCGCGACTCCTCCCGGATGGAGGCTGCCTATGGTCTGGCTATCACCGTGACGATGCTGATGACGACGTTCCTGCTGATGTTTTACCTGCGTATGCGGCGTGTGCCGAAATGGGCGTGTTCTCTCTTTCTTCTGTTTTTTGTCATGGTCGAGGGTGGCTTCTTTATCGCCAACTGCTTCAAGTTCCTGCATGGAGGGTGGTTCACGATTCTGATAGCGGGTCTTGTGGCATTCGTGATGATCAATTGGCGGAACGCGGTGCAGATGCGTGATTCCTTCCTCGAATATAAGAGGATAGGGGATTACACCGGAGTGATTTCCGATATCCGTAATGACAATGATATACCCCGCACGGCAGCCAATGTGGTTTATCTNTCGTCATGCGANGATAAGGNGATGGTGGAGAGCAAGCTGATATATTCCATCATCAATAAGAAGCCGAAGCGTGCCGACCATTATTTTATAATNCGTGTGCTCAATACNGAACATCCGGATACGCTTGAGTATGAGGCGCGCACCATAATACCGGGNGTGATGTTCGATATCACTCTCCGGCTTGGATTCCGTGTGGATCCCAAGGTGTCGGTATATTTCCGTCAGGTGGTGGAGGATCTCGTNGAAGCGGGAAAGTTGAAGCTGGAGTCACCCTATGGCAGTCTGGCCAAAAGAAAAATAGCCGGAGATTTCCGATTTATCATNATCCATAGGGTGTTCTCTTCATCAAGTTTCTGCGGCGCGAANGCCCGGCGTCTGATGGGGNGTTACGGTTGGTTGCGGCATCTGGGTATATCCGTGGAGAACTATTTCGGACTCGACACCTCAAATCTGACGGTGGAGACTGTGCCGCTGCTCATCAACACTGCCGGCATTCAGCGAGTCAGCGGCATTATATCATGATTATTATCGCTAAAATCGTTCTGTAGATATGAATGGATTGACAATCGGACTTTTATTGCCATTTGCTGGCACCACGCTCGGCGCCGCGTGTGTATTTCTGATGCGGAAAGGCATGCCCGGGCGTTTACAGAAAATTATGACCGGGTTCGCTGCGGGAGTGATGGTGGCGGCTTCGGTCTGGTCTCTTCTTATTCCCTCGATTGAAATGACGNGCAAGGAGGGGTTCATGAGTATTCTNCCGGCGATAGTNGGTTTCATGGCGGGTATCCTCTTCCTCCTGTTCCTTGATGAGATTATCCCTCATCAGCATATTGACAGTAACGAAAGCGAGGGACCGAAAGCGCATATATCAAAGACTGCGAAACTGGTGTTCGCGATCACTCTTCACAATCTTCCCGAAGGTATGGCCGTCGGCGTGGCGTTGGCCGCCGCTATGGATTCCAGTTCCTATCTCACTATGGCCGGAGCCGTCGCCTTGTCGCTCGGTATAGCGATCCAGAACTTTCCGGAGGGAGCGATTGTCTCGATGCCATTGCGGGGAGCCGGCAACACAAAGTGGAAATCCTTCCTTATGGGGACACTGAGTGGTGTCGTTGAGCCGATAGGAGCGATACTGACCATACTGCTTGCCTCCTTCGTGCTGCCGGTGCTGCCGTATCTGTTGGCGTTCGCAGCCGGCGCGATGATGTATGTCGTGGTTGAGGAGCTGATTCCGGAGACACAGGAAGGACATCACTCCAATCTCGGCACTATCGGTTTTGCCGTCGGATTCCTCCTCATGATGATTCTCGACGTGCTCCTCGGGTAAGAACCTACAGTGGATTACACAACATAAGTAGCTGGTCAAATCAAACGCATATTATACGCTCTGGCGATTTTGAGACGATTTGGCCGCGGAGCGAAGGAGCGATGCGGGCATCGCGACTGAACGACAAGGCCAAATCGGCCAAAAGCGCCAAGCGGAGGATATGCGAGATTCGATCATTGAAATAAAGACTTTATTATATCGTTTTAATTTGAACAGCTACTTATATTTGAAACGATTTGTAAATAATGAAAAAAGAAAAGGTTATCGGATTTATCTGGCAGCATTTTCTATTGCTGCTCTCAATGTTCTTTATGACGTTCGGTGTCGCGCTGTGCGTGCGTTCCAATCTTGGAAGCGGAGTCATCTCCTCGATTCCGATGTCATTCAGTCTTGCGGGAGAGGCGGGCCTCGCTCCGGGTTGGACTATCGGGGGATACACGAATTTGATGAATGTGATTCTGGTGGTGGCTCAGGTCATCGTGCTGAGGCGCAGGTTTCAGCCGATTCAGCTTTTTCAGCTGCTGATAGGATTTGTCTTCGGCTTCCTGCTCGATGTCAATATGTGGATCACCTCATATTTTTCAACCTATGAGGCTATTTGGGCTCAGATTGTGGCTCAATTCCTGGGAGCCACGATTCTTGGGTGCGCCGTAGCCGTAGAAATCCGCTGTGGATCCATCACTATGCCGGGCGAGGGTATACAGGTGGCTATCGCCAGGGTTTCCGGCAAACCATTCCCGATGGTAAAGATAATGGTCGATACCACGTTGGTCATTCTGGCCGTAATCTCGGGTTTCTATTTCTTTGGAGAGTGGCCATGGACCGTTGTTGGCCCGGGCACACTTTTCGCCATGTTCTATGTCGGTTATGTCGTGAAATTGGTTAATCCTCATCTTGGATGGTTTGACCGCCTCCTGGCCTATCGGCCCGGATTCCGCCGCTATATTTATGGATTGGCCCGGCTGATATATCCTAAAAAGGAGTGGTGATTCCTCGTCTTAACCAAAATTGCCTTTGATTTTCAGGTAACTTCTCTATGGCATAACGTAGAGTCGTGCGCGACATTTCAGAGTAATGGGTGTCTAAATAATCATTAAGTGCTTCGACATCTCTTTTGCCCATTTCTCGAAGCATCCATCCGACCGCCTTATGAATAAGATCGTGGGGATGTTTCAATAGTTTTGTGGCGATTGACTTTGTGGGTTCTATGATATCATGACGAATCAGCATCCAGTTGCTCACCATTGCGATCCGTTGTTCCCAAAGGTTATCACTTTCAGCTAATTCCTCCAGAATTTTTATGTGTTCGGGGGAGTAGACCAACCATATTCCCAAAATCTTGGGACAACTCATATCCACCAGATCCCAATTATTGGCCTGACGTGCATGGCGGAGATAGAAACGGGCAATTTCCTCTCGTCTGAGCGCTTTGTTCTCAGAATCTTTATCCCTCATTTTAGGTCTCGCCTGCAGCATTTCCTCTACAAGCAGCAAGAAACCGGCCAGCCTCGTCTCATGCCATTGGCTATACAATAGTTTCTCGATCTCCTTAAAAGAGACATCCCCCTTGACGAGTTTGACGAACGCACGGACCTGTGGGGCTCTTAATCCCATAAACATATCTCCGGCCCCGTATTCACCCGGTTTGGTCTTGAAGAATCTCATCAACTGTTTTGCATGACTCTCATTGCGTTGGTCAAGCAAACATTGTTCTATCTCCTCTGCTGTTATTGAATCCGTCATAAATAAGGTTGAAAAAGATTGTCGTTAAGAGGGTGTTTGGATTTAACACTATGTGGATATAACGATAATTTTACATCAGATATTTGAAGGATAGCAAAATAATAAGACCTCATTCTCTGTCCTTAAAAAGGAAGGGGGAATGAGGTCTTATTTATATTGAGAGATAATTCAGGGTTTCACTTTCACGAGCATCATCTTGGAATCTGCCTTGGCCATAACGCTATGGGGCACGTCGGCTCCCATAAGCAAAAACGATGGGTAATCTCTATTTTTCTAACGGATGGTTGGTCAATGTGGTTCAATGTTTTGGAGAGTGATATTTTTGTCCGACCAGATCTCGAAACTTGGATTTATTTTGCACATATATAAGTATATTATTGTTTTGTTATAAAATCTGATATAATCTGAAGAACTTCCGGTGAAATAGTTTCCTTTATTTCAGCATATTCTGTTATTTCCCCTGTATTGGCATGCTGCATCATGTGATTAAGGCCTTCCATTCTTTTGATTTGTGCAGTAGGTATATACTGTTTGAAAGCGGCAAGATTCTTCTCTGCATCAACTTGTGTATCAATACTTCCGTTAATAGCCAATACGGGGCATTTTATTTTTTTCAGAGCGTCGGTAGGATCAAGACTTACAAGACTGTCAAAATATCCTGAGCGCATTGCGTTGTTATGTTTAATAGATTCAAGAACCAATGTAGGTACTTCTATGGAATTATCTTTGCATAGCCGGTCAAGATCAATAGGAGTGAAGATACCTTGGTTGTATTGATCTATGATAGTATCAAATAATATTTCAATAAGCTTTAAAGATGCATCTTTCTGCTCTCCTGAGATTCCCCATTGATCAAGTGTAAGCATATTCTGAGCTATCAGGGTTTCTTTAGCGGATATAACCATTCCTGCAAGTGAAACAATAAAATCGGGGTTGCCTTCTGAAGCTATCAGAGAGGCGAGAGTACCTCCTTCAGAATGCCCGATAATTCCGGCTTTCCCAAACTCTGGAAAAGTCTTTACAAAATTCAAGGCGCTTTCTGCATCGCTTTTAAACGTATTAATGGTAGCTTTCGCAAAATCTCCTTTCGATGAAGCAATGCCACGGTCATCATAACGGAACGATGCAATTCCATTTCTTGCAAGATAGTCAGCAATTACAGCAAATGGACGGTGTTCAAAGATTTCTTCGTCTCGGTTTTGCGGTCCACTACCCGTAACCATCACCACGATGGTAGGTTTTTTACCAATGGAATTGGCAGGAATGGTAAGTGTTCCGGCGAGAATTGTGCCGTCGGAAGAGGTGAAGACAGTATCTTTTACCTCGTAAGGGAATGGAGGTACGGGAGTCTGC
>JAAVDV010000006.1 GCA_014801595.1 Bacteroides sp. | reverse complement strand
TCAATGATTGAATCTCGCATATCCTCCGCTTGGCGATTTTGGCCGCTTTGGCCTTGTCGTTCAGTCGCGATGCCCGCATCACTCCTTCGCTCCGCAGCCAAATCGCCTCAAAATCGCCATAGCGTATAATATGCGTTTAATTTGATCAGCTACTTATAATACTAAAACTTTTACGTTTACGGAGGGTTTATCTAATATGAATATCACTATATTGGACGGTTATTCGGTGAATCCGGGTGATCTGTCATGGCAGGAAATAGCCAACGAGGGAAATCTGACAGTATATGAACGCACGGCACCGGATCAGGTGGTGGAACGAGCCAAAGACTCGGAAATCGTTTTGACCAACAAGGTTGTGCTCGATGCCGACATTCTCCATCAGCTTCCCAAGCTGAAATATATCGGAATTCTCGCCACGGGAATTAACGTTGTGGATGTGGCCGAGGCCCATCGTATGGGCATAACCGTCACCAACATTCCATCTTACTCCACTATGTCGGTGGCACAGAGTGTCTTCGCCCTGCTTCTCGCTTTCACTAACTCCACGGAACATTATTCCGACCAATTTCACCATGGCGAATGGGCCAAGTGTCCCGACTTCTGTTTCGTCAACACTGATCTCACCGAACTCGCCGGTAAAAAATTCGGCATTATCGGCTACGGCCATATCGGTCGTGCCGCCGGCACGATTGCCCGTGCATTCGGGATGGAGGTCTACGCCGCCAGCAGCAAACCTCAGGATCAGCTTCCGGAGGTAGTCAAAATGAGTATCGACGACATCTTCTCCACTTGCGATGTCGTATCCCTGCATTGTCCGCTGACCGACGATACTTTCCATCTCGCCAACGCACGCCGCATCGGGAGCATGAAATCTGACGCCATACTGATCAACACGGCGCGCGGTCCGCTCGTGGATGAGGAGGCTCTTGCCGATGCTCTTAAAGCAGGGCGCATACGCGGAGCCGGACTCGATGTGCTCGGGCAGGAACCACCCCGGGCAGATAATCCCCTGACGGGAGCGCCACGATGCATCGTCACTCCGCACATCGCATGGGCCACGAAGGAGGCACGCGCACGCCTCATGGATATAGCCGCATCCAATCTTCGCGCCTATCTCGCCGGATCGCCGGTGAACCGCGTATGACTATTCCCCGCATCAAGAGGAAATTTTTTTCATCACAGTGTCACACTCGGGGATGTCGGGAAGTTTATATAATAGAACTACCGAAAATCCCCTATGGAAGAGAATGAATTCAGGCAGAAAATACTCCCGCTTCAGCACATGATGTATGGCATCGCGCTGAAGTCGGGATTGCCCCCCGACGACGCGGCCGATGTCGTGCAGGAGGCTCTGCTCCGGTTGTGGAGAGCGCGTGCGTCGCTCCCTTCGCCACCGGGAGAACAACGGGCATATTGTCTGGGCGCATTCCGTAATATTCTCATCTCGACGCTCTCCGAAATAACGTCGCGGGGAAATCGATTGGCAGATATTTCCGGAGATACCAACGGTATGGATAGTGCCGCCAATCAGCCGACCGATTCAGGAACCATGCGTCTTGATCTCGAAAGAATGATCGATACCCTACCTGAAAATCAACGGAAGGTCATCCGGCTCAGCGGATTCGGCGGCCTTGAAACCGATGAGATAGCACGTGCGACGGGATTCACTGCGGTCAACGTGCGCCAACTCCTCTCCAGAGCGAGACGACGTCTCAGGGAATTGATGGAGATTCATAAATAAACCTCTTGATCCTCTATATATGACTCACGAACAAAATCATAATCACTTGCGCGAATTGCTCGCCAAATGGTATGCGGGAACCTCCACCCGTAATGATGAATGGGAATTGGCCCTACTGCTCTCAGCTGCGACCTCTCTGCCTGACGACATAGAGGCTGATAAACGTGTATTCCTCTCCTTCGAAAAGGCTTTATCGGCCAATACTCCCATGCCTGAAAAATATTCCGTGCGCATTGCTGACGCTCTGGAAAATGAGATTGCGCGAGAACAGTCGGAACGGAGAGATACCATTTCCCCCCGGAAATGTCATAGACTCCTTATCCGGCTCGCGGTGGCCTGCTCCCTCCTACTCCTTGCGGGCTTCTCCTGGAAATGGTTTATTCAGGATTCCTCCTCTCCGGTCGCTGAGCCATCCACGCAAACCGCGACTCCGGCTGCCGTCGCCATCGCCACTCCAAATCGGGTCATATCTCCCGAGAGTAGCTCCGAGGAATCAGATAAAACGGCAGCTCCATCTATNAAGGAAACNTCCGGAAAGCAAAAGGTCTCCCGAAAATCANATAAGTCAAACAGTCAGGAATCTACGCTCNNCGCTAAAACAGGAGTGGANTCCCCCTATGATTACTATCCGGATAACGACNATTCCGGCAAGGGTGACGAGCCAATAGAACTGCTTCCGGAGGAACAGGCTCTGGCAAGCGCCAACTACAGGATTGTCTACGACACCCGTGAGGCCGAAGAGATTCTGGAGGCTGTATTAAGTCGACTTGACAGAAATATGGAACTTGAGGCTATGCGGCTATCAAAAATAGAGAGCCAACAAGAATCGGAGATTGCGCGCATAGAGGCCATCAACAATCTGAATTCTATTCTCGATTGTCGCGAAAATCGGCCGAAGGAACAGACATCTCCCCCCACCAATCTCCGACCTGCATCACAGTTTAACTCCAACCCGATATGAAAACCGACCTCTTACAATACATTTGCAGGCTGTCTCTCAAGCCGACAATCCTGCTGACCTGCCTGATACTTCTCTGTCCGGCCAAATCATCTGCCGAGGATATTTTCCGCGATCTGACCGACAACAAGAATGTGGAAAGCACCTACGTCTCGGGCCGTATGTCCAATAAGATGACCACATGGAAAGGGGCTTCACGCCGAAGCACCGTCAATCTCGACAATGGCTTCTCCTCTCTATATTCCTACCGCTGTTACTCGGTCGATGCCGTAAATGAGGCACGCAAAATCCTAAACGCTTACCTCAAGCGTAACAAGGAGATGGAACTCGTCATGCGTAGCAAGGAACTCGGCGGCGAATATATGGTCTATGAACAATTCGATTCCTCGGGTGGAATTCTTAAGATGTTGATCTGGAACTCTACCGACGTGCAGGATTGTGAGATTGTAGTCATTGAATTTCCGACCTCTACCCAATCCGGCGGACCACGCATGACCTACAAGACAACGCCCTCCCCCGACATCAATCCATCTGCCGCCCGACAATCCGGGAAAGCAGCTAATAACAGGGATGTATATATCGATGCCGGCGAGTTAATTAATCTGAAGGGCTATACTCTCGAAGGAGATTGGAGCCAATATGGTATCCGATAGAAAACTTACTTAAATTTCAAAACATATGAATAGGATTATTTACTTTCTTATTGCGGTTCTGGCACCACTTATGGGATGCTCCGCCGGTAACGTGACGCCATACTACGGACCTGAGATTCACAAAAAAATCAAGATCGACAGCAATATCACAAAAATCCGAAACAATGCGTGTGCCAGAATCGATTATTATCAGTCATCACGCGGCGAAGTAGAGTTGACAGGTCCCGAGGAAATCGTAAAATATTACACTGTACGGGAGGTAGGGTCGACACTCTCAATCGATGCAGATATACCTAACACTATACGTAACCTTGATGCAATCCATGTAAAAATCGGATTGCCCAAACTCAATGAGTTCACAAGTAACGGAGTCGGTTATTTCAAGGCCGACAAACTCTCTTCCGACATGTTCATTCTGAATATGAACGGGGTCGGCGATGTAGATATAAAGTCCATAGACGCCACGCTGGTAAAGTTCAACCACCAGGGGGTCAGCGATATGTGTGTCGGCACTGTGGAAAGCACGACATTCAATATATCCTCAAACGGAGTCGGGAATGTGATTGTGAAAAAGGCACATGCCACTGATTTAGAGGTCGCCCAAAACGGCACGGGTAATATCACCATCGATAAAGTCGATGCAAACAAGGTATATGCGCTCCAGACAGGCACAGCATCCATTATTCTCCGTAATTGCATCGCCGTCACTCTTAACGCAATTCAGTCAGGCACCGGCAGCATCATACTCTCGGGNGCTGCCTCAACAGCCATACTGACCGCCGACGGCATGGGCTCTATAGATGCCACAGGACTCAAGACCGACCGAGTGGCTAAAAAAGTGGGGGAATATGCCCGCATCAAGATGTAAGCAGTTTTTCATTCACCAATACTTATGTGTTTCTGACCCGTTGTTTCGGCAACGGGTCATTTTTTTTAAAACCATGTAACTTTTTGATTGTTGTTAGGTCAAAATAGAAAAATTATATTCATGCGAGCCAAAAGACTCTTTACTCTCATGGGGGGATTCACTCTCCTCGCTTTTCCGCTGCAGGCGCGTGATTCCGCAGAATCTATCCCCGATTCCATAAGCCCGGCGATGGTGACGGCCCCACCCTCAGGTGAAATGCCGACCATATGGTCATTCAACGATTGCATCGAATGGGCGACGACCAACAACACGGATATCAGACGCACTCTGCTGAATATATTGACAGCGCGTCAGGATGTGTTATCGGCCAAGGATGCATGGCTTCCTACAGTCGGCTTCTCCACCAACCAGACTTTCACCAACTATCCCTCTCCCGAAGCAGGACGTAAGGGTAACGCTTACGGAAGTTCGTATAATGTCAACGCCTCATGGACCGCCTGGGAGGGGAACGCCAGAAAATATCGCGAGGAATCGGCCCGGATTCTTGAACGTCAGCAAGCTCTCGCCGGAGAGGATGTAGTAAAGACACTGAAACTCGGCATCCTCGAAGCTTATCTCAACATAATGTATGCAACGGAGGCTGTGCAGATAGCGGAGCAGACTCTCGAGGTCAGCACGGCGCAGGCCCAACGCGCGCTACGGCTGACGGAGGCAGGAAAATCGTCGAAGGTCGACTATGCACAGATAGAGAGCCAACGCGCTCAGGATGCCTACAATCTGACCCAGGCACAGGGNAATCTTGAGACAGCCAAGATGGCCTTGAAAAGAATTCTCCAGCTCGGTCTCGACTACAACCTTGAGATCATGATGCCCGATTATGCCGACAACGACATAGTCGCTCCCCTCCCCGACCCCGACACTGTCTATGACATCGCAGCAGCGTGGCTTCCCCAACTCAGGAGCAACGAGCTGAGCAAGGATATTTATGCCAACGATGTTAAAATCGCCAAGACCGGGATGCTTCCGACTATCGGCCTTCAAGGGGGAATAGGNACGGGATATACCACCGGAGGCTCCGGATGGGGAAGCCAGATGGGGCATAACTTCAATGAGAATATCGGGGTCAATGTCAATGTGCCCATATTCGACGGCAACTCCACGAAGCGCGCAGTAGCGAAGGCACGTCTCGCCGAGCTGCAATATGATCTCAACCGACAGGATCTTCTCAATGATCTGTCGCAGACGATAGAGGGTCTTTATGTAGACGCACGAAACGCACGGGCACGCTTCATATCCGGACAGTCGCAACTTGAATCCATGCAACTGACGGATGAGCTTGTCAACCGCCAGTTTGAGCTCGGATATGTAAATCCGCTCGATCTTCTCTCAGCACACAACAATCTGCTCAACGCGCGCCTCGAACTTCTTCAGAGCAAGTATATGGCCATCCTCGCCGCCCGATCCATCAATTATTACGCCACGCAGGACGTGAATCTTTAGCCATCTCCCAAACAGACTTTATGAAAATATACACTATTCCTTTAACAGCGGCCCTACTTCTGGCCGCCACTTCATGCAAGGAGAAATCCACCTTCGAGCTTGATACCTATACGGTCGAGCCGACGTCATTGTCAGAATTGGTGACGGCCACCGGCACCATGGAATCCGTGACATCAGTCGATGTCGGCACGCAGGTGACCGGCATCATAAGCCAACTTTACGTCGACTACAACGATCAGGTGACAAAGGGNCAACTCATCGCGGAAATCGACAAGACGGTGCTCCAAAGTGAACTCCAGAGCGCCGACGCCACACTCGCCTCGGCCAAGGCTACTTATGAATATACACGCGCCAACTATGAGCGCGACAAGGCTCTCCACGCGGAGAAACTGATCTCCGATTATGAGTATCAGACGAGTAAAAAGGATTATGAGGTGGCCAAGATGGCCTATGAGAAGGGACAGGCCGACCGCGTAAGNGCAGCCAAAAATCTGACATACGCCGAGATTTCCGCTCCTATCGATGGTATCGTCGTCTCGCGTGAGGTGGANGTCGGGCAGACTGTCGTCTCGAATATGAGTGTAGCCAGCCTGTATGTCATAGCCGATCTTGACCATATGCAGGTTGTCGGCGCGGTCGATGAGGCCGACATAGGTCAGGTGAAAGTCGGTCAGCACGTCACCTTCACCGTAGACGCCTATCCCGATGAGACATTCTCGGGCACGGTGACTCAGGTGCGTATCAATCCGACGACTACAAACAATGTGGTCACTTATGAGGCGATCGTATCGACTACCAATCCCGACCATAAGCTTCTGCCCGGCATGACGGCCAACCTATCGATCTATACCATGGAGCTTGACAACACCACGGCCGTTCCTCTGAAAGCACTGAAGTTTGAACCGATGGATGCGCAGGAAGATTCAAAGCTACCCGCTCCGCAACCTCTCAAGGAGAAGGCGGAACATTCGGTATGGGTNGTTCGCGACGGACGTCTGGTCGAGACCGCCGTAACGCTCGGGATGAAGAACAGCGTCTACCAGCAAATAACCTCCGGACTGAAACAGGGTGACAAAGTGGCTCTCCAGTATGTCGAGCATTCGGAGCAGCAGGGAGGGCAACAGGCCCAGCAGAATCCTTTCATGCCTAAACCACCCGGGGCTAACAGAAAGAAATAAGGAGGACACTTATGTCGAAAGAAATAATCAAAATCGAGAATCTCAAGCGCTACTTCAAGGTAGGCGAAGAGACTGTCAANGCTCTGCGCGGTGTCTCATTCACTATCTTCGAGGGGGAGTTCGTCACGATAATGGGCACCTCCGGCTCGGGAAAGTCGACTTTGCTGAATACACTCGGATGTCTCGACACCCCGACTTCAGGAGAATATTATCTTGACGGGATACCGGTCAAGGGAATGGGTAAGAATGAACGGGCCCGCATACGAAACCGTAAGATAGGGTTTATCTTCCAGAATTACAATCTTCTGCCGAAGACGACCGCCATCGAGAATGTGGAACTGCCGTTGCTCTATAATTCAAGCGTCAGTGCCAAGGAGAGAACCGAGCGCGCCGAGAAATGNCTTCGTGAGGTCGGACTCGGCGAGAGNCTCTATCACAANAGCAACCAGATGTCGGGTGGTCAGCAGCAGCGTGTGGCCATCGCCCGCGCGCTCGTCAATAANCCGGTGATAATACTCGCCGACGAGGCGACAGGCAACCTCGACACCCGGACCTCCTTCTCGATTCTGACTCTTTTCCAGAGGCTTCACCGGGANGGNAAAACCATCATCTTCGTCACTCATAATCCCGACATCGCCCTCTACTCATCGCGCAATATCACTCTGCGCGACGGACGCATTGTCAGCGATGAATATAACCATGACATTCAGTCGGCCGAGGAAGTCTATCGCAGTCTTCCCGACGACACAGATTAAGAGAGCGCATGAATATACAGAATCTATTCAAAATAGCCATCAAGGCCCTCAACAACAACAAACTACGATGCTTCCTGACGATGCTCGGCGTCATCATAGGCGTCGGAGCCGTGATAGCCATGCTGGCAATCGGCCAGGGGTCGAAGAATTCCATCAAGGCCCAGATTTCGGAGATGGGAAGCAACATGATAATGATCATGCCCGGAGCCGAGAGACGTGGCGGTGTGCGCCAAAGCAGCGAGGATATGCAGACTCTTAAACCTGCCGATTATGAGGCGATTGTCAATCAGGCCACGACCATAGCCCACATAACTCCCACCGTAAGCAGTTCGGGACAGTGGGTCAACGGCAACAATAACTATCCCTCGCAGGCTCAGGGAGTAAACACACAGTTTCTTGATATCAGGCAGCGTAAGGTGGTGGAGGGTGAGATGTTCACCGAGGCCGATGTCAAAAATGCGGCCAAGGTATGTGTGCTTGGCAAGACCCTTGTAAAGAATCTGTTTCCCGACGGCACGGATCCACTTGGTAAAGTGGTGCGCTTCGGCTCGATACCACTGACGGTAGTCGGTGTTCTTGACGAGAAGGGCTATAATACCATGGGGCAGGACCAGGATGATATGGCNCTCGTGCCTTATACGACCGTGATGAAGCGTATGCTCGCCATCGATTATCTGCAGGGTATCCAGGCCTCGGCCATCGATGAGGAGCAGACGCAGGAGACTATCTCCGAAATAACCGATATCCTGCGGACATCACATAAACTTCGCGATGACCAGGCTGATAATTTCAATATCCGCTCAATGCAGGAACTGGCCGAGATGATTTCGTCGACATCCTCCATGATGACCGTGCTATTGGCGGCCGTCGCCGGCATCTCATTGCTTGTCGGAGGCATCGGCATCATGAACATTATGATNGTCAGCGTCACGGAACGCACACGGGAGATAGGCCTGCGTATGAGNATAGGCGCCACGGGGCGCGACATCATGATGCAATTCCTTATAGAGGCCATCATCATATCTGTGACGGGAGGTATTCTGGGCATTCTTCTCGGAGCTATCGCCACATGGATGATTAAACTCTTCGCCAACTGGCCGGTGCAGATCGACCCGTCGTCGGTGATTCTCTCCTTCGCCGTCTGCACGGTAATAGGAGTCATCTTCGGCTTCTACCCTGCGGCCAAAGCCTCTAATCTCGACCCCATCGAAGCAATCCGCTACGAATAACGCCATTCACACACTTTTACTTCCCCTCTGACATTACAAATTGATGCTTTGATGTCAGAGGGGACGTTTTTTATATCCNGTTCTCAACAATTGAATNCCATTAAATGAAAATTTGAATCTTATTGTTTTTTTAATTTATTTTATTTATCTTTGCAACCAATTCNTCAAATTTTGAAGTTGAAACAACTTCTCTTCAATAATTTTAAACTATACTATTTATGAAGCAAAGTTTACTTGTCGCCATGTTTTCCGCTGCGGCAATGTCGATGGGCGCTACCGGCCCCGCGACTTTTCCGGGACTCGTGAAAACGACAGGCACTGCAACGGTAAGAACAGCTCCCGACAATGTCAAAACCTCGACAACAAGACTCGCTCCGGGTGTTTTCATCAACACCACTGCAGGACTTAAGAATCTGAGAGTGGAACGCTCCGAAGCGCAGAGATATCTGAGAGTGCCATCGATTAACGCACCGGAGGAATCAACCTTGCCGGATGGTTATGTNCTCTTCGAGGGCTTTGAAGGTTGGGATAAGACGGATGCCGGATGGGTGCCCGACGGATGGACCGTAGAGGGCAACGACGGAGTGGCGACCTGGACTCCCGAAACCTCGGATCCTTATCTTCCCGGTCCGGCAGAGGGTGATTGCTATTTCGCAATCAATTACGACACCAATGAACAGGATGAGTGGCTTATCTCACCCTATGTCACCGTAGAGGAGGGTATGGATCTCTCATACTGGCTCTATCTCGATCCGCAGTTCCTTTTCAATCTTGATGACGTAGATTGGGACTCGATGACGTTCAACGGCGAACCGCAAGTATCGGCCAACCTACAGATCTATGCCCGTCCCGAGGGTGAGGATTGGATTCTTCTGAGAGACTATTTCGAGGAATACAAGGATTATTCCCTTCTCGAACTACTCTATATGTCGCCCGACGCACTGCAGAAACANANTGTCAGCCTCGAAGAGTTNNCAGGNAAAAAGATATGCGTAGGATTCCGATATGTCGGAATTGACGGCAACACGATGTTCATCGATGCCATCGGCATAGGTTATCCGGCTCTTGAGGGAATTGCCTATGTCAGCCCATACGACACTTTATATTGGGGTCTCGACAAGGAATTCAAAAGCATGCCTCAGGGCATCGCTCAATATCCCGTCTACTCCCCTATCATATGGTCGAATTATGATGTGGCCGATAATGTGTCATACTCATGGACCTACACTGACCCTGAAACGGGGGAGGAAACAACGGATGATGCTGATCCCTATGCTCTTTCGGTGACTTATTTCCCGGATTATTCTTCGCCGGAAAGACTGCGCAACAACCTCTATTATCCACCGAAACTCACCGCCACAACCCCGAATGTGAAACCGGCCGACTACACTGCCCCCTACGCAAGATTCCAGGCCGGNGGAAAGGCTGAATATGTGTTCCCAGACAATGCCGAATTCGAGGGCTGTCTCTTCCCCTTCGACTGCATCGAACGCGAACTTTCATTCACAGCCATNACGGATGACGCGATCGGGGCTATAGGTATCCCGGTNTTCGGCTACGATAAACACGTCGATGAATATTGGCACAATTATTCCACCAACTGGAATGCAGAGGATAAATATGAGGGTGACTTCAACCATCTGCTCGGTATCGCCAACCTATTCATGCCATCGGCCCCGATTGTCATCAACGGCATCAATGTCTTCGGTTTCGGTATGATGGCCGACGATGTAGAACTAAGAGCTACTATCTACGGTATCAGCCCGGAGATGACCACTGATTTCAATACGCTTGAGGTGATTGCCACCACTACCATCACGGGCAAGGATATCGTGACGAACGACCGCTCGTCAAAGGAATATCTCTGCCTACCCTTCGCATTCGATACACCCGTAGTGATAGCCCCCACGGAGGAACATCCCGCATATTTCATCATGTTGGAGGGATTCCACTCGGATAAGGTCGAATACTTCGCTCCTCTTCAGGCATCGAAGGATGATGAATTCGGTATCTGCTGGGGTTATATGTTCTGCGAGGTAAATCTCGAACATGCCTCCGGCCGCCCGAAATATTACAACATCAAGCCTATGGTCTATCGCGTGGATGGTGAATATGTAGATCCCGCTTCGGCATTCGCAATAGGACTTGACGCCGAATATCCCTGGCTGACTTCAGATGATACCACGCTTGAGGTCTTCGCCGATTCCACCCCGGTTGAGGCCACATTGCGCAGCTATTACAAGGCCGCCCAGCTTACAGTCACCGCACCTACCGGTGTGATCGCCAAGCTGACAGATACCGGTGATAAGCTCTGCACCCTGACACTCAGTCATGACTATACGGAGGTTATCGCCGAAGGAGATGTAGTTGTCAAAGGTCCCGGCGTTGAATTGACTATCTCCGTCACACAGGGTGTCAACGCTGTCGATGCCGTGCGTTCCGATTCATCGGATATAACCGGTATATATGATCTCACGGGACGCCGAATCGATGCCAAGGAGGGCGCCAAGGGTGTATTTATCGTCAAGTATTCTGACGGACACGCTGAAAAAGTGACTTTAAAGTAATTATCGCCAATCAATCAAAATCCTAATAATAACACCGGAGTCTCACATGCCGAGACTCCGGTGTCGCTATTTAGGGATACGTTTCTAAAGCACAATCTCTTGTTTGACCTCGTATGTAATGAATATCAATAATCTTCCGTCAGCAAATATCGTGAATGTGTCGCCGACTGCCTCATTGAGTGTGCCCTCCCACCAGTTGCCAAAATCACGGATTGGATATCGCAGTCCTTCGGCACGTAACTCTGTAGCTCCGAAATTGAATATGGAGATCTGCATGCGCGGCTCAACATGGAATGACTCATTCCCCTCGACGGGAATGAAAACTCCGTAATCAGTATATATGCGCACATCCAGCCCTCGCTTCATATACTCGATCAGCAGGCTTATATTGCCGAGAGAGTGATCCTCCCGTTTCCCCGTAGCGCCGACTATCGCGATAGTCCGGAAACCTTTGGAAGCAAGATAGCGCACTGCCTTTGTCTGGTCATTGGTATCCTGATCGGGGAATCGACGCAGGATTTCATTATATCTCCGCCGGTTATTCGGGGAAATGGAGTCACAGTCACCTACTATCCTCCATGGTACCCTACCGGATGCGAGGAAAGCGTCGGCCGCCCCGTCGCAACAGACAATCCTCCGACATTCATCAATAATTCCGAGCGGAACGGGAGCCGTCGGGAAATCTCCGGCATCAACCACCACCGCCTCAGGCCTAAAATCATTTATCGACTTCATTTTATCATTCGGAGCCATTTGCGGTAACCGGCCACGGCTATGACAGCATAGAGCGCATAGAGTCCTGACGTAAACCAAAGCCCCTTGTAAATATATAACAAAGAACACCCTATATCAGCCATTATCCATACGATCCATTGTTCGGCATATTTCTTGGCAAGCATCCACATGGCGACTATGCTCAATGCCGTGGTGAATCCGTCGGCCAACGGCACAGTGCTGTCAGTCAGCGTCTTCAGCAACCACCATATCACCAGAGTGAGTATAATGACAAGCCCGGTCAACCACACGGCTACACGTCGGGGAGTTCGGGAAATTCCTTGAGGATTATCCGATGAGGCCGCCTCCGAATGCCGACCTTTTCTATGTCTCAGCCAACAGATGGCCCCATATAATGATGCCGCGAGATAATACAGACTTATCATCATATCCGCATATAAGCCGGCATCGTAATATACGAATATGTAAATGACAGGCATTACAACGCCTGCAAGCCAAAGCCAGACATCAGCCTTGTATTCCAGATATAGGTAAATGAGCCCGACAAGGGTGCCGACAATTTCAAGATAATCCATTGACGAATATGATTAAGTATAGGTATATGTGTAACAAATGACACATCTGATCTCTATTTAAGTAACGACAGAACCAAATGGAGTCGCTATCCGTTAGATAAACAGAAACCGATAAGCAGGTGTCTTAATTATTTTTGGGACGCTTACTTAAACAAAATTTATATTATGAAAACTTTTGAATCAAGAGTCAATGAGGGAATACCCTCGATTGCGGTGTTTATGCACGCCGGAAGTCAGGATGCAACTGAAATCAAACGTCTGGCCGATGAACTGCGAGCCAAGTATGGCGAACGTATCAATATCATGCGAGTCGATGCCTCCTTCGATCATCGTCTCAAGAAACAGTATGACATCAAGGCTTATCCGACCTGGATTCTCTTTAAGAAAGGGGAGGAACTGATGCGCGAGACAGGGCACAAGACTTTCACTCAGCTTTCCGATATGGTGGAACGCGCTTTCTGACTCTAAAATTAAACACTCTCTAACAAATTTACGGGGGAATATGCCATGGTCCATGGCGCATTCCCCCGTTCTTTTATACATAAATCATCCGATGACTCATTCCACCGTCGACGGGGATATCTATTCCATTGATGAAGTCATTCCCGGGCGCGGCGAGAAAGAGACAAAGTCGCGCGATATCTTCCGGCTCACCCACCCTACGCGATGGGTGCTGGAGTTTATCCGCCTCGGAGAGTTCCTCACCACTGACATTAATCCAACCCGGAGAGATGGAGTTGACCGTTATGCCATATTCCGACAATGACATCATCAGGGCATGCGTCAATGAAGCGAGAGCACCTTTGCTGGCCGAATAGGCCTCCGTGCCAGCCTCGCTTTGGATATGGCGTGTGGAACTGATAATAATCATGCGGCCTCCATAGGNATTGGGTAGCGGCAGACCCCGACGGTAAAGGGCCAGTTCGCGAGCTATCACGAAAGCCGGACTAAGATTGATGTCAAGTACTTTGCGAAAGTCATCGACCGAGCACTCCTCCAACGGTTTAAANTGTCCGACCCCGGCATTGCTGACCACAATGTCAATATCGCGCCATGCGTCGAACAGATCGGTGATGNCCNTTCGGGTAGCCTCCGTATCGGATAGATCAACATGACAGAAGCGCGCCCCCTCCTCACGGGCGAGTCTCTCCCCGTTGACCTTGTCGCAATCCAGCACNGCTACCTTGCAACCGGCTTTCAGGAATGCACGGCTGACTGCCAGTCCGATACCGTTGGCACCCCCCGTGACGAGCACACGTCTTGAGGGAAATGGAATCTGCAGACAACCCTTCCGGGGGGCCGCAGTGCGCGAGGCATTAGGTGAAAGACGTCCTGAGCGGAGATCCTCCATCCGGCGTTCAAGATAATTATCGGCCATAAGCTCAGGCGACNGATATTAGTTCGATTTCAAAAATAAGTGTCGAGTTTCCCGGGATACCGGGCTGACTGAATTTGCCATAACCCTGTTCGGCAGGGATATAGATNTCCCACTTGTCACCNGGTTTCATTTTCTGAAGGGCGATGATCCATCCGGGAATCAAATCCCTCAGTCGAAAGGCAGGAGCGACGTCACCTCGACTATTGTCAAAAGTCTTGCCATTTATAGTCTTACCAATATAATGTGCCGTCACGACACTATTCTTGGTCGGTGAGATTCCGGATGGATTCCCCGACTCTATCACCTTATAGAAGACACCTTTCTCAAGAGGCAGCACACCCTCTTCCAGTGATTTTTCGACCAACCATTTACGGTTGGCCTCAGCATATTCTTTCTTCGCCATATTTTTAATTACATACTGAAGTCAGTTTCCACAATACTAATATTTCTATGTCTACGTTAAATTAACATAACCAAATTCATTACGCAACATGACAAAACCACACATCGCTTTATTGACAATTCCGGTTGCAATGCTACTTGCCGTCTCCTGCAATCACCACAACGAACCGCAACCGATTGTCAAGCTCCCCATCGCCGAAGAATTTCTGCCGGTGACTGTAACGATCGACCGATCCGATAAAGAGTTATATGAGAAATGGAAAGAGTGGTGTGATGGATATATCCGTGTTGATTCTCCCGCTGAGTTACCTGACGATCCTCTTGGATTTCAGGATTTCTATCGNTCGATAACCTACACTGACCACACGTTGCTTCTATTCTACCAAACCCATTTCTGGACTATNGAGAGCCTCAATTACAACTTCACCCGAAATACGGTTGAAAGGTCGTATAATTGGACAATATATATGGGGACAACGGATAACGTGTTTGAAGGGGATGAAATCCCTGATTTCATAAATATCACGAGGTTCGCGATATTGGTGCGGAAGTTGCCCGAAGATGCGAAGATTGAGGTCTGGTACAGTATCGGAAGTTTCGATAAGGATTGGTGGGGGGACTAAGTCCACCCCACCCTATGCCTGACCATGANATCAANCTTAAGCGCGGGACATCAGGATATGAAACTCAGCATTCGCAACGGAGAACCTCCACTGCGCCGATAACTGGGGAACCGGAAGCCATCCGTATCCACAAATCCGAATGTATCGGCGGGATGTATGATAATATTTCCCTCGGGGATACCCCGTCGTAANAGCCTCTCGCGATTGACTCCGATGAGATCGAGGTGGGGCTTTCCCTGTTCTCCGTTAGGCCAAACGACAAATTCTCCGAAACCGGCTTCGGTAAATCTTTCGGCCAGATCCCTGTCGACCTCATAACTTTCCACATGTATGGCGGGGCCGATAACGACAATCATCTTCTCCGGATCCGCACCGCGCTCCATAAGAATGTCNAGAGTATTATCGACAATTCCTCCAATCGTCCCTTTCCAACCGGCGTGGACCGCAGCGCGNCCNTCGACATCNGGAGCATAGATCAACAGCGGCACACAATCGGCTGTCACCACCCCGACCGGAATATCNGGNCNGAAGCTGACGAGAGCGTCGGTATTCTCAAAAAACTGATGCGGATACTCGACAACGCCGACATTGAGCGAATGCGTCTGGACAGGCAACACCGCGTAACGTCGGTAGAGAGCACGATAACTCTCGGCCGATGCGTACTCTCCATCTTCGGATTGTTTTGGGAAGAGGCAGGCCATAGTCATTCGGTTTGTGGCCAGTATGGGGGTAATTCCGAATTCTGCGATTCTCATAGCTCAATCAGGGTCGTACGACAGTTGTCTCAATATTTCGCGCGTTGCAATGCCGGGAGAATATATCCACCATGCGTGCGGTAATGTCGGCGAGGTCTTCGACAGAGCTGTCGAAGACGTGGACAGTCACACTTACACGTTTCGTATCCAATTCGGTCTTGGTTCGTTCATTATCGGATGTGGGGGTTCCGAAGCCACCCTCGGCATCGCGGATTACGGGTATGCCACTGATGTTAATCGGCCCTCTGCCTATTCCTTCGTAAGGTTCACCCTCCTCTCCTACACCAAGACGAATGACATCGCCCTGAATTTTGTCACGATCGAACACACCGACGGAACATCCGGTCGTGAGGGAGAGGATATTTCCCGAGTCGACAAGATTATTGACGTTGTATAGCCCCAGACCGCGCACGACACGACGCATGAGTTGCTCCTGTGAGGGTCGGTATCGGTTAGGATCCTTTCCAAATGTCTTATAAGCCTGACGTGTGGCAGCGATGGCGGGACGCTTGTTGACATCCGGAATTTGATATATTTCCGCTATACTTTCAGTGAGTCGGTCAAACTCACGTTTGAGCTCATCGCCGGTCTCCGCATTATCGACGTCGGCCTCCATATATATCATGGCATAGGCCGGACATCCGGCCTTTACCTTATCTTCGATTTCTATTCTCTTTTCCATAAAGCAGGATAGTTGGTCATCTTATAATTCTATTGTTCACTCGCCCGGTTGAAATGCCGCACCGACACCCCACTCCCATTTACCGGGCACGACAGCCTGAAAATTAAATTTGGCTATGCCAAGATCATTGGATGTGTAGTCGCCTTTAAAAGAGAGTCCCATATGCAGGAAGGTATCCTCCCCTATCCAGACGCGCGCCGGCTGTTTATTCATTCCCGACGGGGCGCACTCAAGAGCCTGTAGACCGGTGAATAAATCGGACATNCGCCCCATAGCCTCCTGAAGATTGAAGAAGGCAAGCCCGGAATCGTAGAATTGCTCCGGTTTGAGACTATTGGCGTGAGCGACGCGCTGCACGAGTTTACCTACAAAACCGGGACCATTCTCATCCTCGTAACCGAAGGGAATAAGGAAAGAGATTTTTTCGGTAGCCGAAAGATTGACCTGCACTTTGGCCGGATCATATGTAGCTCCGACAAAACATGTCCCGAGTCCATTGACAACTGCCAGCATACAGAATTGCTCTCCGGCGAATCCCGCTATCTCCTCGGAATCAGCCACGAGAGTGTCTACAACCCCGACAAGGTAATTCTTAACCCCTTTGAATTGACCGTAGGTCTTCTTGAATGAACCGAACGCCTCTCCATTGTCTATTACCAGGGAGAAACGTATACCGCTGTAAGCGGCATTTATCTCAGCCACCTCCCTCTCAAGGATGGCGAGGATATCAGCCGGCACCTGACGGTCGGCATATTTTCTGACGGAGTGTCGCTGTTGCAACTGCTCCAATGTATATCGCATATTCATAATNTCATAATCTATATAGAAATATTCCCTTTATTCAGCCGTAATGCNGGTGACGGCACTGCCATCACCACTCATAGGCGATGTTGACACCGAGAGCGTTGACGGTCGTGTTGCGCTGCCATGTATTCCAGAAGTTGCATGTCAGCAATTGATAGCTGATGCCGATATCGAACGCCTGTTTGGGGTTCTCTTTGTTGGTCGGTATCCGGAAGCCCAATGCAGGGCGTAGATAGAAGTANTCATTATTGGTGATGTAGCCGTCACCGACCGCCAGATTGCCGTCGGTTGCGAGGAAGGAGGCTCCGAGCCGGATATCNGCATAGAAACTGATTGCCTGCGGATTACTGCCTATATTGAACCGAAAATCAGTGAATATGGGAATCATCAGACCATTGCGCGTAAAATTGTTGCTTCCGTAACCCGGCTGCTCCGGCCGGGGGGCATAGAAGCCATCCTTAGGATTGGTATGGACATACTGCAGTCCGAGTCCGGCACCCATAAAGAACCAGCTGGAATAACTGAAGCCCTGCACGGTGGACAGCTCTACAAAATCGGAGGAGTAATCTCCGAGTCCATGGAGATATTCCGCTTCAATGAAGCCCTTGTAGCGCATACTGCCTGACAAAGCCGGCGTAATGAGATTTGGAATCTGGTTGGCCAGCTCATAATATTGTGCGTGCGCCTCAAATGTACCGGCTCCGATAATCGACACCGTCATCAGCGACATTATGGCGAATCTGCTCTTCTTCATATTCATAATTGGTTCATTAGGTTGATATTTATAATTCTAACGCCTGACGCTGCCGTTTGTATCTCCGCACAGCCGGTTTTTCTATACCTGAGCGGTTTTGCAGCCTCGTTATTTTTCACTAATTTTGCAATATGGAAATGACAATATCACCGGCAATTCCGGAGGATGCCGGATTCATAGCTGATGTCGTGCTCGGCGCCATAGGCGAGGAGCATACCCTTCATATGGCCGGCGCACCGGAACGTGTGCCCCTCGTGCATAAAGTATTCAAGCGGCTTGCCGCCCGGAAGGATTCGCAATACAGCTATTGCAACACAATCGTGGCACGCACACCCGATGGGAAACCGGCGGGTGCTGCCATAAGCTATGACGGGGCACGCTTGCGCGAGCTCCGCCGTGCCTTCATCGAGGAGGCCAACGCTATTTTAGGTTGGAATCTGACTGAGGAACAATTCACCGATGAGACCTCACCCGATGAACTTTATCTGGATTCTCTCATGGTCTTACCTGAATTTCGCGGCAACGGGCTCGGCTCCAAACTTATCAGCGCTACCCGGGAAAAAGCTCGGGAAGCGGGTAAACCTCTCGGGCTGCTTGTGGATTTCGAGAATCCGAAGGCCAGAAGTCTCTATTCTTCAATAGGCTTTGTAAGCGCCGGAATCCGCCCCTTTGCGGGGAAGGATATGGAACATATGCTGTTATACTGATTCATAGTATTTGTATGACAGCATCACAACCCATTTTCATACGAATTACTGATATGAACCAAGATTGACGGAGATAAACCAATTGATAGGTGAAGCGTTATAATGGTAAATAAATTATCGATAATTTAACAAAATTATTTTATAAATAAGCTTCATCATTATGTTTAAATCCACAATGATTGCAGGTGCCGGAGGTTTATTAGGTACTTGTCTACGTTTCCTTTCGGAAAAATTGGGAGCAGCCATATGTTACCTGTCGTTCCCCCTGGGAACATTCATGGCCAACATGGTAGGTTGCCTTATCATCGGGATGCTTTACGGCTATCTCAACAAGACCGGGCGGCTGAGCAAGACAGCCAATCTTCTATGGATTACCGGTTTTTGCGGTGGCCTGACCACATTCTCCTCTTTCTCCGACGATATGATTTCCCTTATTCAGAAGGGTGATGACGGAATGTTCGTGTTCTATATGATTACCAGTCTTGTTTTCGGTATCGCAATGGTAGCTCTGGGTGCCGCGTGCATCCGCAAACCTGCCGCAAAAACTGAAAATGCTTAACCTTTAAAAATATTAAAATTATGATTATCGGATATATGCTTATCGCGGGGTTAGGCGGATTTGTCGGCACATGCGGCCGTTACCTGACCGGAGTCGCAGGAAAAAAACTTTTCGGTGATAAATATCCCGTCGGCACATTCGCAGTGAATGTTATCGGGTGTTTTATAATCGGTATATTCGTAGGATTATGGACGCGTCATGAAATGAGTCCGCTTGTCAACGCACTCCTGATTTCAGGATTCTGCGGTGGGTTCACCACTTTCTCATCTTTTAGCCATGACAGTTTTGCCATGATTCAGAAGGGTGAATGGATGAAATTTATCTGCTACATCGTCCCGACCGTCGTTCTTGGTCTTCTTATGGTTTGGCTCGGCATCAAGTGTGTCGCCTGATTCTAAAATTTCNGCAACAGATCATTCCATATGGGAGAAATCNAACTTTATGAAAAAATTCCGCTCTCGGTCAAANGTTCGGGAGCGGCCATTTTTGTTTTCCATCGTTAGATAAATTATAATATTTTCAAAATAACCGAAGCATTATAACAAGTTATATGGGTAGAAAGAAGAAACCCCTACCTCTTCTTGAGGGAATCGAGATAACCGGCATGGCAGCCGAAGGAAAGGCCATCGCAAAGGTGCGCATGAAACCTGAGGATGAGACCCCTATCGTTATTTTTATCCCCTATGGAGCGCCCGGCGACATAGTGGATATCCAGCTTGACAAGAAGAAACATTCTTATGCCGAGGCTCATATCGTCAGGACCATCACTCCATCTCCGCTTCGCAGGGAGCCGTTCTGCTCTCACTTCGGCACATGCGGCGGCTGCAAATGGCAGCATATTCCTTATGAGGAACAGCTCAGACAGAAACATCAGCAGGTGGCCGACGCTTTGATACGAATAGGCAAAATCGAGTTACCGGAAATCGCACCCACTCTCGGTTCTGCGGAGACTACGGGCTACCGCAATAAAATGGAATATACCTTCTCCAATAAAAAATGGCGCACTTTCGAAGAGATGCGGTCAGGAAAGGAATTCACGGATTCTTCCAACGGTCTCGGCTTTCATATTCCCGGCGCGTTCGACAAGGTGCTCCATATCGAGAACTGCCATTTGCAGGAGGATTTCGGCAACCGTCTCCGCAACTTCATTTACGATTATGCGCTTGCGAATGGATTGAGTTTCTATGATATCCGTAACAATAACGGGCTCCTGCGCACGCTTATGATCCGCACCGCCTCAACGGGAGAGAAGATGGTGGTGCTCGCATTCGGAGAGAATGACAGTGTGGAAATAAAACGCACTATGGAGGCAATCGCTGCCGAGTTTCCCGAGATAACATCTCTTCAGTATGCCATCAATCTCAAACTCAATGACTCGCTTGCCGATGTAGAAATCATTCCCTTCCGTGGTCCTGACTATATAGAAGAGGAGATGGAGGGGCTGCGTTTCAGGGTAAACGCCAAATCCTTCTATCAGACCAATTCCCGTCAGGCTTACGAGCTATATAAGGTGGCCCGTCGTTTCGCGGGACTTGATCCGGAAGCGGGAGTTGTGCGCCATGACAGCGAGGAGGAGTTAAGCTGGGTCAAAGAGCAGCGTCGTCCGCTCGTGTATGACTTATATACGGGCACTGGCACGATAGCCAACTTCGTGGCACGCGGTGCGGAAAGAGTCATCGGCATAGAGTATGTGGATGTGGCCATCGAGGATGCCAAGCTCAATTCACGTGTCAACGGTATCGATAATACTCTTTTCTACGCAGGCGATATGAAGGATGTCCTGACGTCGGATTTCATNGCACGGCATGGGCGACCGGATGTCATGATCGTAGATCCTCCGCGTGCCGGGATGCACGANGATGTCGTGAAGGTCATCATGGAAGCGGCCCCGGAGACAATCGTATACGTAAGCTGTAATCCNGCCACTCAGGCACGTGATCTGAGTATGCTCGATTCTCTTTATCGCGTCACTGACGTGCAGCCGGTCGATATGTTTCCTCATACTCATCATGTGGAGAACGTCGTGCGCCTGCGCCGCCGATAATACGCAGGAAGCAACCGGAACATGGCTTTATAACCGCGATTTGGAAAATAAATTAATCCCGACAAGGAAATGTCGGGATTTTTTTGTAAATTCGCGATTAATACCATCATCAGATTCGAAATGACCGTGGAAACACACAATTAGAATCAGAATCTAACTATATATACACCATGAACGACAACCGAATTCTTCTTACGGCCGAATGGCCCGAGATGCCTGAATTCAANGAGGGAATCCGCCGCGCACCCGACCGTGGATTTACTCTGACTCCCGAAAAAGCAAAGACCGCGCTCCGCAACGCGCTGCGTTATCTCCCGAAGGAACTTCATGAGAAAGCTGCTCCGGAATTTATGGAGGAGCTTCGCACACGTGGCCGTATCTACGCATATCGCTGGCGTCCGCAGGGCGACCTGGCCGCCAAGCCNATCGANGAATACAAGGGTAAATGCCTCGCCGGAAAGGCCTTNCAGGTGATGATCGACAATAACCTCTGCTTCGACATCGCTCTTTATCCCTATGAACTCGTAACATATGGCGAGACAGGTCAGGTTTGCCAGAACTGGCTTCAATATCACCTTATCAAGAAATATCTCGAGGAATTGACCGAAGAGCAGACTCTCGTAGTGGAGTCAGGCCATCCGCTCGGCCTGTTCCCATCCAAACCTGACGCGCCGAGAGTGATCATCACCAANGCGATGATGGTCGGTATGTTCGACAATCTTCATGACTGGCATGAAGCCATGCAGATGGGCGTGGCNAATTATGGNCAGATGACNGCAGGCGGCTGGATGTATATCGGTCCGCAGGGCATCGTACACGGCACATTCAACACTATCCTCAATGCCGGACGCATGAAACTCGGNGTCCCGCAGGATGGNGACTTGGCCGGTCATCTCTTCGTCAGCTCCGGACTCGGAGGCATGAGCGGAGCTCAGCCGAANGCAGCCCTCATAGCCGGCGCGGCNTCAATTATCGCNGAAGTNGATCTNTCCAGAATCGAGACTCGCAAGAATCAGGGCTGGGTGCAGGTCGTGACCGACTCTATCCCCGAGGCTTTCCGTCTTGCCGAAGAGGCAATGGCCGAAAAGAAACCGATTTCAATAGCCTACCANGGTAATGTCGTAGACCTTCTCGAGTATGCCGTNGAGCACGACAAGAAGATAGAGCTTCTAAGNGACCAGACTTCTTGCCATGCCGTCTACGAGGGTGGTTATTGCCCCGCCGGCATGAGCTTCGAGGAGCGCACACGCCTGCTTCATGAGAATCCGGAGAAATTCCGCGAGGAAATCGACAAGACTCTCCACCGGCATTATAAAGCGATCAAGGCCCTCGTTGATAAAGGAACCTATTTCTTCGACTACGGCAATTCATTCATGAAAGCTATGTATGACGCCGGAGTCAAGGAGATATCCAAGAATGGAATCGATGAGAAGGATGGCTTCATCTGGCCCTCTTATGTGGAGGATATAATGGGTCCGATGCTCTTTGACTATGGCTATGGTCCGTTCAGATGGGTATGCCTCAGCGGTAAGCATGAGGACCTTGTAAAGACCGACCGCGCCGCCATGGAATGTATCGACCCCAACCGTCGCGGACAGGACCGTGACAACTACAACTGGATTCGCGATGCCGAGAAGAACGCTCTCGTAGTCGGCACCCAGGCCCGTATCCTCTATCAGGATGCAATGGGCCGATTGAAAATCGCCTTGAAATTCAATGATATGGTGCGCAAGGGTGAAGTGGGTCCCATAATGCTCGGACGCGACCATCATGATGTCAGCGGCACAGACTCTCCCTTCCGCGAAACTTCCAATATCAAGGATGGATCGAATGTGATGGCCGATATGGCTGTCCAGTGCTTCGCCGGTAACTGTGCGCGCGGCATGAGTCTCGTGGCTCTTCATAACGGCGGCGGTGTCGGTATCGGAAAGTCGATCAACGGTGGCTTCGGTATGCTCTGCGATGGATCTGACCGCGTCGACGAGATTCTTACGAAGGCAATGTTGTGGGACGTGATGGGCGGTGTCGCACGCCGTTCATGGGCACGCAACGAGAACGCCATGTCGACCGTACGGGAATGGAACGATACCCAGGCCGAGAACGGATTTATGATTACGGAGCCCTTCCTGGCGGATGATGAACTCATCGAAAAGACCGTAGGTAAATGAAACAGAATCGTGTAATAAGAAATGTGCGCATCGTCACCCCTCAGGGCAATGAAGCCCTGAAGGGTGAGGCGATGGGCCGTCTGAAGCAGATAGATAAGGGTATTATNGTCATAGTCGACGGCATTATCGAATATGCCGGAGAGGAGACGGAATGTCCCGGTGAGCTTCTGGCCGCTCATGTATATGAGTACACGGATGCCGAGGGTCGAGTGGCTATTCCGGGTATAGTGGACAGCCACACTCACCTCGTATTCGGTGGATATCGTCCCGATGAATTTTCATGGAGACTGAAGGGTGATACCTATATGTCGATTATGGAGCGAGGGGGCGGCATCCAGAGCACTGTGAACGCCACCCGTCTATGCACTGCGGAATATATGGCTGAAAAAGCCTCATGGTTCCTTCGCCGCATGTCGGAAATGGGNGTGACGACCGTTGAGGCNAAAAGCGGATACGGTCTTGACATCGAGACNGAACGCCGCCAGCTTGAGGCNATCAAGGCNCTNGCAGATAATCCGGAGACGGGNCTTAATATCGTCAGCACTTTCCTTGGCGCACACGCAGTGCCGACGGAATACAAAGGNCGCACGGCCGAATATGTCGACCACATCATAGCCGAAATGCTACCGGCATTCAAGGATCTCGCGAAATGCTGCGATGTGTTCTGCGAAAAGAATGTGTTTGAAATCGAGGACAGCCGCCGTCTTCTCAAGGCTGCTCGTGAGGCCGGCTACGCTCTCAAGCTTCATGCTGACGAAATCGTCACCCTCGGTGGTGCAGAATTGGCGGCTGAGCTCGGCGCATTGTCNGCCGACCACCTNCTGCACGTCAGCGACGAGGGTGTCAGAGCCATGGCTGANGCCGGNGTGGTGGCCACACTCCTGCCACTCACAGCTTTCGCGCTCAAGGAGCCATACGCTCCNGCCCGCAAATTTATCGAAGCAGGGGGCGCNGTTGCTCTCGCAACCGATCTAAATCCGGGCAGTTGCTTCTCAGGATCAATCCCGTTGACGATAGCTCTGGCCTGCATCTATATGCAGATGACNATCGAGGAGACTATCACGGCTCTGACGCTCAACGGCGCGGCNGCCCTTGGAATGGCTGATCAAATCGGCTCCNTCGAGAAGGGTAAACGAGGGGATGTAGCGATTCTCGAGTTTGACAATATTAATTACCTGCCCTATTACGTCGGAATGAATTGTGTCCGCACTACCATCCATTCCGGTCGGGTTGTATTCCAATCTCCCCAATAATTACTATTACTCATATTAACCGATAAACCAAATATCATGGAAACTATTCTTGAGACTTACGCCATAGGCAGTTCTCCGCTGACCTATGACCTGATCGAGAAAATACTTAAAGACGGCACGAAACTAACGCTGTCTGAGGAAGCGAAAGCAAAAATTCAGCATTGCCGTGATTTCCTCGATAAGAAGACCGACAACAATACAGTGCCCATCTATGGTGTCACGACCGGTTTCGGCTCTCTCTGCAACAAGCATATCTCTCAGGAGGATCTCACTACACTTCAGGAGAATCTGGTGAAGAGTCACTCTTGCAGCGTCGGTACTCCGGTTGCTCCCGAGGTGGTAAAACTCATGCTTCTCCTCAAAGCTCACGCTCTGTCGATGGGATTCAGNGGCGTGCAGGTAGAGACAGTGCAGCGTATCCTCGACTTCTATAACAATGATATTCTCCCCGTCGTCTACGACCGNGGTTCTCTCGGAGCAAGCGGNGANCTGGCCCCGTTGGCCAATCTTTTCCTCCCGCTCATTGGTGAAGGTGAGGTGATGTTCCAGGGTAAGCGCCGTTCAGGTCAGGAGGCTCTCAATATTTTCGGTTGGAATCCTATCAAACTGAAATCCAAGGAGGGTCTTGCACTGCTTAACGGCACGCAATTCATGAGTGCCAACGGTATCAAGGCTCTTATCGACGGATGGCATCTCGTCAACTGTTTCGATGTATTCGGTGCGATGTCGTTGGAGGCGTTCGACGGTCGTATAGAACCTTTCTGGGACTGCATTCAGCAGGTGCGTCCTCACCCCGGTCAGATCGAAACNGGCCGTGTATTCCGTGAAATACTCAAGGGTTCGGAAATCATCAAGCGAGAGAANGAGCATGTGCAGGATCCATATTCGTTCCGTTGTATCCCTCAGGTACACGGCGCCGTCAAGGATGCTATGAATCATGTGACCGACGTGCTGCATATCGAAATTAATTCAGTAACCGATAATCCGACGGTGTTCCCCGATGACGANATGGTCGTNTCGGGAGGCAACTTCCACGGCGAGCCTCTCGCCCTGGCATTCGACTATATGGGAGTAGCCTTGCATGAACTCGGCAATATCTCCGAACGTCGTGTNGCCCAGCTCATTCTCGGTCTTCGCGGTCTGCCGGAGTTCCTTGTGGCTAAACCCGGTCTGAATTCCGGCTTCATGATTCCGCAGTATGCNGCGGCCTCGATGGTAAGCCAGAACAAGATGTACGCCTGGCCGGCAAGCTGTGACTCAATTGTCAGCTCCAACGGNCAGGAGGATTTGGTATCGATGGGTGCGAACTCCGCCACCAAGCTCCANAANATNATCGCCAACCTCAAATACATCGCGGCTATCGAGCTTATGAANGCNGCACANGGCCTCGACTTCCGTCGTCCGTTGAANTCCTCTCCCCTTCTTGAGGAGATTTTCGAGAATTACCGTAAGGAGGTGCCCTTCGTGGAAGAGGATGTTGTGATGGANGATTACATCAAGAAGACAATGNACTTCCTTGATCGTTTCGATATCGTCATCGAAAAGCCTGTCGACTGATACAAACTNTNATCAATAAGTATTCTNCTTAAATANCAAGGGTGCGTCACTTNATCTTAGTGACGCACCCTTTTGGTATTGCTTTCCTCGTGCGGGGTATTATTTTTTGAGNATACTCAATTCCTCAATCGACAGCCCGGTTGCTTGGGATACCAGATTAAGTTCCATTCCCATATCAATCATATTTTGTGCAACTTTATATACACCTTCAGCACGTCCNTCGGCANGACCTTCGGCACGTCCCTCGGCNCGTCCTTCAGCTCGTCCTTCAGCTCGTCCTTCAGCTCGTCCTTCAGCACGTCCTTCGGCAAGTCCCTGCAGCANGNCCNTGTTCAAGACNCTGTTTGAGACCTTGTTCAAGACCCTTTGCACGTCCTTCAGCCAATCCNTTTTCAGTGGCTTTCTTTTGGGCTGTCTTCATGATNGCATAGTAATCACGAGCCTTCATAAGTTCGGCTTCATAGATATCGCGCTCCTCAGGCGGCAACATGGCCACGTCACTGACGCTATCCAGATATTCAAATGTATCCTCGTATGTAAAAGCTACTTTCTGCATCCTACCCATATTCTTTATGTTATAAATCCATTTCTCCAGTTGTGACTTACATTCATCCTCTTCATTTTTGAAATAAGGAATCTGAATGTAGACCTGTCTCTTAAAATTTCCAACAGGAGTGTGAGTTTCCTGATCCATTAGCCGAGCNTTGACAACCGGCTTATGCTCCAACTCTCTTACATGAAAGTTACAGAAGAACACACCCACNACAGGCTCCAAAGAGAAGTCCCATTCNCGGTTTGAGTCATCCCGNCCNCGGTAGCCCTGGGAGGCTATCGCTCGGTCAACGTAGTAACAACTTCTTTCAAGAAAATGTTCCTGTTCCCCCTTCTGCATCTCGACAATAAAATGTCTGTGATCAGCNGTCTCACATCTGATATCGTAACGTATCCCTTTACCNTCTATCCATTCATTNGGATATTCGGTATTNGTATATTTAACTGAGATGATATTTCCATACTCGGGATCCCCCTCAAAAATGCTATTGAGNAGGTCGATCAATAGAGGTTCGGAGACACGCTCTCGNCCGAAAATAAGTTTGAAACCGATGTCAAATATCGGATCAATCACCTGCTGCCCGAAAGGGAAAGGAGCTGAATATTCCATACTAACTNTTTTATNTGCAAATCTAATAAAAATTTATTATAACTGCAAATTTCATAGTATTTTAGGCACCATATGACGCNATCCCAGTTAGAGAGGGTTTGGATTTATGAGGTTTTTTCATTAACTTTGTATGAAACATAATACCCGACTGACATCAATGCCAACTCCCGATAAATTTACCCATCTNC
Source organism: Bacteroides sp. (assembly GCA_014801595.1). Taxonomy (GTDB): domain Bacteria; phylum Bacteroidota; class Bacteroidia; order Bacteroidales; family Muribaculaceae; genus Lepagella. The sequence goes on along the minus strand of JAAVDV010000006.1, from coordinate 83,769 downwards.
ACGTACACTCACAATATAGCCTGCTCGACGGTATGGCGTCNGTGCAGCAGCTCGTTGACCGCGCAATCAATCAGGGTCAACCGGCAATTGCCTTGACCGACCATGGCAACATGTTCGGAATCAAGGAATTCGTCAACTATGTCAACAAGAAAAATTCCGGNAAAGAACCTGATGAACGCTTCAAGCCGATTCTGGGTTGCGAGATGTATTGCGCACCGGGAAAGATGACTGACAAAACACGCACGTCAAACAATAAGAAGTATTATCACCTTATAGTTCTTGCTAAAAATCTCAAGGGTTACCATAATCTGGTTAAACTTGTCAGCCGTTCCTTTACAGAAGGTTTCTACAGCAAACCGCGTACTGACCATNACGATCTTAAGACTTACAGCGAAGGCCTGATTGTCTGCTCAGCCTGNCTGGGCGGAGAAATACCGCAACTCATACTACAGGGTGACATTAAGGGTGCGGAGGAGGCTGTGANATGGTTTCACGAAATTTTCGGTGACGACTACTACCTCGAGTTGCAACGCCACCAGACATTCAAGGATGGTGCAAACCGGGATGTCTACCCTGAACAGCAGAAAGTCAATGCCGTGCTTATGGATTTCTCTCGCAAATANGGCATAAAGGTCATAGCATCCAACGACGTCCACTTCGCCAACGAGGAGGACGCCGAAGCGCATGACCGACTTATCTGTCTNTCCACCAATAAGAAATTCTCCGAAGATCGGATACACTATACAAAGCAGGAATGGCTGAAATCCACGCCGGAGATGGCGGCAATCTTCAGCGATATCCCGGAAGCTTTGACCAATACCCAGGAAATCGTCGACAAGGTGGANTTCTACAGTATTGACCATGCGCCGGTGATGCCTAACTTCGCTATTCCGGAGGATTTCGGCACGGAGGAGGAATACCGTTCCCGTATAACCGAGAAGGAACTCTTCGATGAATTTACCCGCGATGAACATGGAAATGTGGTGCTGTCGGAAGAGGAGGCCAAGAAAAAAATTGAACGCCTNGGAGGATACGACAAACTCTACCGGATAAAGTTCGAGGCNGACTACCTCGACTATCTGACAATGAAGGGAGCGAAGAAACGCTATGGAGATCCACTNCCCGAGGATGTGGCCGAGCGATTGAAATTCGAACTCTACATAATGAAGACAATGGGTTTTCCGGGATATTTCCTAATCGTACAGGATTTCATCAATACCGGACGTGAAAAACTCGGTGTAAGCATCGGNCCCGGNCGTGGTTCNGCGGCNGGGTCTGCAGCCGCCTATTGTCTCGGTATCACACAGGTTGACCCCATCAAATATGATCTCCTCTTCGAGCGTTTCCTTAACCCTGACCGTATATCNCTNCCCGATATCGATGTCGACTTTGATGACGACGGACGATATGAAGTGCTNAAATATGTCACTCAGAAATATGGCGAGGAGAAAGTGGCGCATATCATCACGTATGGCTCTATGGCCTCGAAGATGGTTATCAAGGATATGGCACGTGTGCTTGATATGACTCCACAAGAGGGCAACCGATTGGCGAAACTGGTTGTAGACCGTCTTCCTGAGGTTGANGGAAAATCACCGAANGTCAATCTACCCAACCTTCTTAAATACGACAAGGCATTCCAGGANGCCTACAACGGACCGGACCCGAAGGTGCGCGAGGTACTGAAATACGCTCTTCAACTGGAGGGCACGGTGCGCGGAACGGGCGTNCATGCCTGCGGAGTGATCATCGGTCGTGACGACATAACCGACTGGGTGCCGGTGGCCACTACCAATGACGATGAGGCCGGCGGCGGAAGCGAACGTGTGACCGTCACGCAATATGAAGGNTCCCTCATNGAGGAGACCGGCATGATCAAGATGGACTTCCTCGGGCTTAAGACTCTCTCGATTATAAAGGAAACCTTGGCCAATATCAAGGATCGCCACGGCTTTGACCTTGATATCGACAATATTCCCCTCGATGATAAGAAGACATTCCAGCTTTACTGCGAGGGACGCACAACGTCAACTTTCCAGTTTGAGTCNCCGGGTATGCAGAAATCCTTGCGCGAGCTTCAACCCTCAAAATTCGAGGATCTCATCGCCATGAACGCCCTTTATCGACCGGGCCCCATGGACTACATCCCCTCATTCATCGCCCGNAAACATGGCAGGGANCCTATCCAATATGATATCCCTATCATGAAGCAATATCTGGAGGAGACGTATGGNATCACCGTCTATCAGGAACAGGTGATGCTCCTGTCCCGTCTGCTTGCCAATTTCACGCGAGGCGAATCGGATATGCTGCGTAAAGCGATGGGTAAGAAGCAGATCGATAAGATGGCGAAGCTCAAGGTGAAATTTATGGATCAAGGTCAGGCCAACGGACATAAGGCAGAGGTGCTCGAAAAGATATGGGCCGACTGGGAGAAATTCGCCTCTTACGCTTTTAACAAATCCCANGCCACNTGCTATAGCTGGGTGGCCTACCAGACCGCATATCTGAAGGCNCACTACCCTGCGGAATATATGGCGGGTGTGCTNTCGCGTAACCTCAACGCATCCGATAAAATGGCGAAGATAATGGATGAGAGCCGTCGGATGGGTATCGTGGTGAAGGGTCCNGATATCAATGAATCNGGTCATAAATTCAATGTGACCAAGAGTGGGGAAATACGTTTCGGCCTCAGTGGTATCAAAGGTGTCGGCGACTCGGCNGTGACTGCAATCGTACAGGAACGCAAGGCAAATGGCGCCTACAAAGACCTGTATGACTTCGTGGAACGTGTCAATCTCTCGGCCTGCAACCGAAATGCAATCGAAGCCCTCGCGCTCGCGGGAGCCTTCGACAGCTTCGGCATCGCCCGCGAGATGCTGTCAGCCCCGATGTTCGATACCACATGGGCCGACATGCTCGTCAAATATGGTCAGCGTGTGCAGAATGACAGCAACAGTCTTATGCCCGGTTTATTCGACGACCTCGAAACCATCGAGACCGACAAACCTCCGTATCCCGAGTTCGAACCATGGAATAGGATGAAGCTGCTGGAGGCTGAGAAAAACCTCGTCACGATGTATCTTTCAGGTCATCCGCTCGACGATTATTTCATGGTGGTCAACTACGCTTGCAATGCCACCTCGGCCACATTCATGGATTTCCAGAACTCCGGTTCATACGCCTCCATTGGTGGAATCGTCACATCTGTAGATATCCGAAACGGTGACAGAGGTCCTTGGGGAAGCGTCACTATCGAGGATTTCATCGGGACTGTCAATATCCGACTGTCGACAAAATTGTGCGAGAAATATGGCAATCAATTCACAGTCGGAGACTCCATATGCCTGACGGTGAAATGGACACCAAATAAATACAATCCCGAACGCCCACCTTATCTGGATATCGTCAATATCGTTCCGCTTGAGTCTATAAAGGACAAGTATGCCAATGAACTGACCGTCTGGATCGACAGGAAATTCGACAATAAGGAATTCTTCTCAAAGCTGTCGGAATTTGAATCGAAATCCGATGATGACAGAAAGGGAGACCTCAATCTTCTGCTGATTGACTACGATCGGCGGGACACNGTCAAAGTGCATGCCCGCAAGCCCTATCGNGTAGATAAGGATCTCATCACCTTTCTGCAGGATTGGAGCAGCTGGGGAATACAATTCAAGGTGACCAACAAGAAGAATTGACTCTCTGCCCGGTCTTACTTAAGGTGTCCACGCTCTTTTTCGGTGGAAAATTTGGTGATTTGACCACTATTCGTTAATTTTGGAACCGCGAACCCAAAAGTGAGTCCATACGTTGATATTAATGCAACATAAATAAAAGTAANACATTAAATCTAATCTGAAAATGGCATTACAATTCACAGACCAGACAGCCCGCGAGGCTATCGAGTCAGGCAAGCCCGTAGTAATCGACTTCTGGGCAACATGGTGTGGTCCCTGCATCAAGCTCGGTCCTGTNGTAGAGGAACTTGCCGAGAAATATCCCGACGTAACTGTCGGCAAACTCAACATCGACGACAACGACGAAATCGCCAGCGAGAACCGCGTGCGCAATATCCCGACCGTGCTNTTCTTCAAGGATGGAGAACTCAAGGAGCGTAGCGTAGGTCTCGTGAAACTCTCCGACCTCGAAGCTAAACTTCAGGCAATCCTCTGATAGCAGAGTATCACATACCGGGCACACGCCCGTAACCCATAAAAGTTTTGGTATAATAAGGGGTGGTGGTTTTCGAGACTACCGCCCCTTTTGATGTGGAGACATGTATGAAATCCTCNTCGCTAACCATGATGCCCACATGTGANATCCGCTCCGGATCCTTNCCCGTCGCGAAAAACACCAGGTCCCCCGGCACCACATCGCGTGCCTTCAGACTCCGGCAGAATTCCGCCTGCTTGGCCGAGTTTCGNGGAAGCTTTATGCCGGTAGTTTCAAGATAGACACTCAAAACCATCCCGCTGCAATCCGACCCTNGCTGCTTCGAGGAGGCCCCGTACTCATAAGGNGTGCCNAGCCACTCCTCCGCCTCCTTTATGATNGCACGCCGCTCCTTCGANAGACCGGATAAATCTATCTTTACCGGCACATCCACCTTATGACTATGATGCCGGCGCACTGAATGACCCGACGAACGGCAACCCGAAAGAAGTAGTNCCGAAAGAAAGANTATAAGTATATAAGAAATAAGTGGGATTCGTTTCATNCTGCAAAATTAATTAAATCTTTTTAAACGTTTTCCAAAGTTATTACTAAATAATTTTAAATNCGCATCACACAAATTTTACATACATACTAAACCGCACTCTTACTTCATATAGTAAGTAGACTATAAACATTTTATCAACCAAGGAATCTCCCCGNCAGGTTTCACCTGCCGGCAAATATAGAAACCTAATATCAATATCACAACATTATGAGCATATTGAAATACTCCACAATCGCACTTGGTCTCGCCTTAGGAGCCACAGTGCTTCTCGCAGCCCATTCATCGCGTCCGGATTCCTCATCAGATGAATCCATGGTCCTGACAGAACAGCAGCGCCCTCAGGAGGCACAATTCATACGCACGGCCTCNCCGGCCGCATTCGAGACGGATTTCACCGTAGCCGCAGAAAAGACAGTCAATGAAGTCGTGTGTATCAAGAGCTTCACATCGCGCCGTCAGCAGAATTACGGAGGCTATGACCCCTTCGGCATGTTTGATTTTTTCTTCGGTCCGCAGCAGCCCCAGCAGCGCCAGCAACCCCGCCAGCAGCAGAAGAGCAAAAGCGACGAGGATTACGTGCAGAGCGGTCTCGGATCGGGTGTCATCATATCNGCCGACGGCTACATAGTCACCAACAACCATGTGATCGACGGNGCCGAAAAAGTGGAGATTCTTCTCAACGATAACTCCAATTATGTAGCCAGGGTAATCGGCACTGACGCCGCCACNGATCTGGCTCTCCTCAAGATTGACGCCAAAGACCTCTCCCCCATCACATTCGGCGACAGCGAGGCTGTAAAGATCGGTGAGTGGGTACTTGCCGTAGGAAATCCCTTCGGCTTCAACAGCACGGTCACCGCCGGTATCGTAAGCGCCAAGGCACGCAGCCTCGGCACCAACAACTCATCAGGCAATCTCGGCATAGAGTCATTCATCCAGACCGACGCGGCCCTCAACCCGGGTAATTCCGGTGGCGCACTCGTCAATCTAAAGGGTGAACTTATCGGCATCAACTCCGCGATCTATTCCAACACGGGAAGTTATTCGGGCTTCTCTTTCGCCATCCCGACTACCATCGTCAAGAAGGTAATCACCGACCTGCGACAGTATGGCACCGTGCAACGCGCCGTGCTGGGATGCACAATCAGGGAACTCGACGCGAAAATCGCCAAGGAGAATGATATCACGGCAGTGAAATCCGGTCTGCTGGTCAATGATGTGACACCCCGCTCCACAGCCAAGGAACTCGGATTGCAGAGTGGCGACGTAATCACGGCCATCAACTCAACACCGGTCAAGAACCGTGCCGAACTCGTTGAACAACTCAACAAATTCCGTCCCGGTGAGAAAATTTCCGTCACATTCTATCGCGACAATAAGAAACAGACCGCTACCGCGACCCTGCGCAACAATCAGGGCAGCACGGAGATTACCAAACCCGGCGAGTTCTCACAGCTCGGAGCCGCGTTCATGAAACTCTCCGATGAGACCAAGAATGACCTCGGCATCCGCGCCGGCGTTAAGGTGACGGGAGTGCAGAAGGGTGCCTTCCGCGATGCCGGAGTCAAAGATGGCTTCATCATTACCGAGATAAACGGTAAGGGTGTCAATACTCAGGATGATGTGGAGTATATCTACAACAGCATCATGAAGGATGAGAACGCCGACAAGGTGATGGTGCTCTCGGGTCTTTATCCCGATAGCGGACGCAAGTACTACTACGCAGTCAATCTTGATTGAACCGGTCTTCCTCTCCGGCCGTCACTCCCATTGTGAAGGGAGGTATGAGCATACACACATTAAGCTATCTTAAGAAAAGTTTAAAATCTTTGAAATTTAGCTAAAAAATACTAAATTTGCATTTCGGCACAGAGTGCGGTTGTTATATGGATAGCAATCGCATTCTGTGCCCCTATGCAGATTTTACCTTTTAAGCCCTAATGGTATACTAATATACAGGATGGCATCCACCGGTATAATAAGCATTAAATTTTTACGTTTGAAATCTACAACTTCCAACTTCTCTCCCACAAAAGATTACATATCCTATGAGACAGCTTAAAATCAACAAGTCAATTACCAATCGCGACGGAATCGGCCTCGACAAATACCTGCAGGAGATCGGTCGTGAGGAACTCATCTCCGTAACAGAGGAGGTTGAACTCGCCCAGCGCATCAAGAAAGGTGATCAGAAAGCACTTGACAAACTTGTGCGGGCCAATCTACGATTCGTTGTCTCTGTGGCTAAACAGTATCAGAACCAGGGACTTCCACTCCCCGACCTCATCAATGAGGGCAATCTCGGTTTGATCCGTGCCGCCCAAAAATTTGATGAGACCCGCGGATTCAAGTTTATCTCCTATGCCGTATGGTGGATCCGTCAATCNATCCTTCAGGCTTTGGCNGAGCAGTCGCGNATCGTGCGTCTGCCCCTCAATCAGGTAGGCTCTCTCAATAAAATCACTAAAGAGGTGACCAAATTCGAGCAGGAAAATGAGCGTAAGCCCTCACCCGAGGAACTTGCCGATCGTCTCGATATTCCGGTCGACAAGATTGCCGACTCCCTGAAAGTCTCGGGTCGCTCGATTTCGGTCGATGCTCCATTCGTTGAGGGAGAGGACAATTCCCTGCTCGACGTGCTGGCAAATGACGATAGTCCTATGGCCGACCGTTCNCTCAATCAGGAATCTCTTTCCAAAGAGATNGACCGNGCGCTTCGTCAGCTCTACGACCGCGANCGTGAGATTCTCAANATGTTCTTCGGTATCGGCTGTCCGGAAATGACTCTCGAGGAAATCGGAGCGAAATTCGATCTCACTCGNGAGCGTGTGCGTCAGATCAAAGAGAAGGCTATCCGCCGGCTCAAAGGTCAGAAAAGCCAGCTCCTCAAATCATATCTCGGTGATTGACTTTCGATGAATTTCCGCCCCGTATCCGGTTGTTACCTTAACGACATCCGGATACGGGGCTTTCGCTTTATTTTCACCATAACCCCCACCANAGCCTTGTTCCTCTCGATTTCCAGCAAACCAAAGAGAATCCTACGCAGCCTTTTATCGACATTGGCTGCGGCGGCATGTTTGGCTGCCTCGGCGCAGGACAAACCCTCGTCACCCTCCCGGCAAGAGACTTCCATGGAGAAAGTCGTCATCACGCGCTATCTGTCCGACGGNACCGTCACGACCGATACCATCACCTCCCCCGGGGAAATCATAGTGAAGACCGATTCCGATATATTCCCGCTCAGCGGCAAACGCACCGCTGCCATCAAAGCGCCCAAATTGCCGGAACACCTCCGCACAGTTATGGTCGGCCTCGAACTCAGCACNGGTCTTGATCTCTCCGGCACCGATATGTCGACATTCAACGGCGACCTTCTCTTCGGCTACCGNAACAAGTTCATACAACTTTTGGGTGCTTCCATCGGCGTTCATAAATCTCTCGGCACAAGTGATTGTTTCCTTCCCATACAGGCCGTATTCCGCACAGGTTTCCATCCACGCCCTACATTGTGCTTCATGCATGTCTCGGCCGGATATAGCTTCAACACCATCGCCCGNTCGCCACTGTTCGGCGANTTCATAGCCACTGCGGGTGTCGGCGTCAATCTCGTGCAGAAACGAAGTTTCCAAAGCAATATAGTGCTCGCATTCGGATTCCGGCATCTCAATGACCGACATCAGGAAATCTCCGGCATTACGAAGTCGAATCTCGGCTTCACTCAGATATCCTTCGGCATCTCAATGTAATCACTCCATATCCTACGCAGAGGCATGAAACTCAATGAAATTCTTATATCGGGGCTCGANACTCCCTGCGAATCCATTCTCGATGAGGAGGGACATCTGAGCGTNTACGCGGAGTTCTTCGCCAAATACGCCTCCTACATGTTGGGTTGCGGCGCGACGTGNATACGCATTTCAAAAAATCTGCGCAGGATGGGAGAGGNGGTGGATGCCAAAGTAGACATGATAATTCTCTCCCATCATGTGACGGTAATCTGTACTGACAAGCGCACCGGCATACATAAGCAACATATCAAAAGGATTCCGCCGGTGCCCGTNTCGTTTGAAATCAATACCCGNCTCTCGGAATTGTCTTGGAAACTCTNCGAAAGGAAAATCACTATCGANGAAGCCGAAGGGATGTTCTATAGAATCATCAAGCACGACCACATGTCGGTATGGAAAGTCATGTGGCTGGTCGTGGCCGCCAANGCATCCTTCTGCTATCTTTTCGGGGGTGACCCNGGAGCCATGTTCATNGTGGCCTTNGCCACTCTCGCGGGGTATGCCTTGAAGAATATCACCCTCATTCATCACTGGGATCATAAGATAGTATGGCTCCTATGCTCATTCCTTTCATCCCTCCTCGCAGCCGGAGCGACCTATCTGCCGCTGACCGGGACACCTGAATGGGCGATTTCAGCCTCAGTGCTTTACCTGATACCGGGTATCCCCTACATCAACTCAATATCCGACTGTATCGACGGACATTACCTCGCATCTATCGGCCGGTGCCTCAACGCTGTCATTCTGACAATCTGCATCGGNCTCGGACTGACCGCAGGCCTTCTCCTCTCGAATCACAGCCTACTGCTATCCTGAATTCCCCACCGCCTATGGAAATCGCAATCAAGCTCCTGCTCGACATGATATTCTCCGGCATAGCCGCCGTCGGCTTTGCCGCGATAAGCAATACCCCCCGGCGTGTGCTCAAATTCTGCGCATTGATAGCNGCTCTGGGCCACGTCAGCCGATACTGCATGATAAATTTCCTCGGTTGCCACCTTGTGCTCGCNTCNCTTGTNGGAGCCATCGTGGTCGGGATACTTGCGATTATCATCGCTCCTCGACTAAAATGCCCTCCCGAAACTTTCTCCTTTCCCTCCCTGCTTCCCATGATACCGGGCATCTACGCCTATCGGACTGTCCAGGCACTCGCCGTCAGCCTGACGACGACTGATGAAGCTCAGTTTGAACACTGGTTCTATCTCTTCGAAAGCAACGGACTGATCACACTCTTCGTTGTGCTCGCCATGGTCATCGGCCAGATGCTTCCGATTCTCCTCTTCCCAAAAATATCTTTCACATCGACAAAATCATGAAGGTCTATTCCGGACCCTATTCATCACACCTTAAAACTCCACACCATGCGCCAGATAATCAATCACTTCACAGATGATGATCTCTATAAATTCACGATGTGCTGCGCAGTCATCGACAACTATCCCCGCACACGCGTGAAATATCATTTCACTGACCGCGACCACACCATCTATCCCTCCGGGTTCGCCGCCCTTGTCGAGGAGCAGATAGCCATGCTTGAGAATCTTCGAATCACGGATGAGGAGATCGACTTTATGAAACGTCGCTGCAATTATATCCCCCACTGGTTCTATACCTACCTGCGCGGCTTCCGCTACGACCGACGTTGGGTCCGCGTAAGTCAAGATGAGCAGGGACACCTCGATATCGAATTCGAGGGATTGTGGTCAGATACGATNCTGCTTGANGTGAAAGTGCTCGCCATTGTCTCTGAATTATTTTACATCGTGACGGGTGAGGANAAGGCCTTAGATTACGAATCTTTCCGCGAGCGCACCCTTGAAAAGGGCAACCGCCTTTTCGCGGAGGGATGTATGGTCAGTGAATTCGGTACACGCCGACGCGCATCTTTCAAAGCGCAGGATATCGCNATCGGCGCACTCAAGGAGGCCTCCGCCAAAACATCCGGGAGAGGCCGACTCGCGGGCACCAGCAATGTATATCTCGCGATGAAGCATGACCTGATTCCCAACGGCACAATGGCCCACGAACTTATATGCGCCATAGCAGGCATGTACGGTCCGTTGATGGCCAACCATATCGCCATGAACGTCTGGGCCAAGACGTATCGCGGAGCTCTCGGGACATTCCTCTANGANACNTACGGCTGGCGTATTTTCAGTCTCAACTTCTCGGAGGATTTCGCCAACGAGTTCAAGGGNCTGCGTGTCGACAGCGGCGACAACTATGAGCAGCTGCATCTCATTCTTGATAAATATCGTTCTCTCGGCATCGACGCGCGGGTGAAACAGATTATATTCAGNAATGCTCTCGATGTCGATCGCGCCATAGCCCTGCACCGCGAAGCCGAGGGTAAATGCCTCCCCTCATTCGGGATAGGCACCCATCTGACCAACGACTTCCCCGGTGTGAGACCGCGCAATATCGTCATCAAACTGACCGATGTCAAAATCACCGAATCCTGGCCATTCTACTGTCCTACCTGCAAGCTTTCGGAAGACCATGGCAAGTACACCGGGAATCCCGAGGTGGTCAGACGTTTTCTNGACGTGCTGCATCTTTGATTCATTTATCCTATAGGTTTATGATTAAACATTTTACACTATCCCTCTTCCTTCTTCTTATGGCCACTTATGTGGTCTCCTGCGGTAATTCTTCGGCTAATGAAACCTCCGATCTCGCTGAGATCTTCACCCCGACCTATGCGAAGGGATACAGGATTNTAAGCGCCGACAACCACACAAGTTCTCTCATACGCGTCGTTCTTTCCGGCGATGGGGAGAATGATGAAATTCGCGAGTTATTCATCCGCCGGGATGACGAGCCCGTTCCTGACGGCTACAAGGGACAGATTCTTCAGGGGGAGGCCCGACGCATAGTCTGCATGTCGGCACCGCAGACCGCCATGCTGCATCTTGTTGACGCTACCGACAGAATTGTCGGTATTTCTCAGCCGGACCGCATCTCGGCGCCGGATATCAGATCCCGGCGCGCTGAAATCGGTGATATAGGGCATGAGGGGGAGATCAACTATGACCTTCTCTCAGCCTTGAAGCCCGACCTCGTTCTTCTCGATGCCAAAAACGGTGTCAGCCCGATGGAAAAGCGGCTNGAACAGATGGGTGTACCCTATCTTTATATCGATGANTGGAATGAGAATTCTCCGCTCGGCAAAGCCGAATGGATGATGGCNGTGGCCGAGANCGTCGGACGTCGGAACGAGGCCGAGGAGGTNTTCCGGGAGATTCCGGAGAAATACAATGCCTTAAAGCAACGTGTCAGCGGCGCTGCCGGCAAACGCCCGAAAGTCATGCTTGATATGCCTTCGGGNGGATTCTGGACNTTACCCCNGAAAGATAGTTATTTCGCCACTCTGCTCGATGATGCAGGGGCCGAATATCTGCTTCCATCCGGCAACTCCGGGCCGGCAGGGCCTGTCGGGATGGATGAAGCCTTCGTCATGGCCTCTCAGGCCGACAAATGGCTCAATCTCGGGCCGGATATCAATACTCCGGCAGATCTCAGGGCCGCTCTCCCCCGCTTCGCCAATNTGCCGGTGATTGGATGGGCGGAACTTTACAACAACACCGAGAGAATGAACGCCGGAGGTGGAAATGACTTCTATGAATCCGGAACCGTCAATCCTGACCTCGTGCTGCGTGACCTTATAAAGATAATGCACCCTTCTCTCGTGCCGGAACCCTTTACCTATTACCGACGCCTTCTCTTTCAATCGCCGCAAGAGGAGGATGAGGAGTCCGAATACTCCGATCTCGCCGATATTCCGGATCTCCCCTGATCCGATTATTTCTGATACCTCACACCTACGTTTACCGCAATCCCCCTGTCATTCCGAAGCAGGAGGGATTGCGGTTGCTTTTTATTGGGAAAATGAACCTTCCTGACCGGATGAGCGTATTATAATCATATCTCCCGATTTACTCACATAAACCTTCTCTACTATGAAAAAGACACGCCCTATTCTCCATCTGTCGGCTATATTACTNGCCTGCATGATGCTCTGCGGCCTCGGCAGTTGCGGCACGACTCGCGCGCACTTCGGTCTTGACCATGACGTGGCTTATAACTGGAACGGCGGCTACTTCGAAGATGGCGGCCATTCACACAAGCACAAACATAAAAAGCCGAAACCACCGAAGCATAAAAAGCACAAAAAACATAAAGAACATCACCATCATTGATGTCCGTTGTTCCATCGATTGTCAATTCCGGCAACGGAACAGAAAAAACATACTGCCCGGCTCCCCAATAGGAGCCGGGCAGTAGTTATATGCGGAGAGTTGAACTCTCAGGGATTATTTTACAAGCACCTTGGCTGTATTGACACCGTCAGTAACGACATAGAGACCGGAAGCCACATTGTCAAAGCGGGCTGCGCCATCGTTCGGCATTGCCGTTCCGGCGAGAGCGCCGTCGACAGTGTAGAGATATACCATACCGTTGGCACCCAGCACACCGATTGTGCCGTTGGCGGTAGCGACGCTGAAGAGGCTGTCGGCTGAGATACCATCTACACCCGTCACGGTAATATCAATAGGATNGGTGATGAATACGAGATCGGGGAATGCAGCGTTGGTCATCACACAGACTGCATCCTTCACGATAGTATGGAATGTGAACACACCATCCTCGGCAGTATATTCAGTGCCTTCTACAAGCTCGTCGCCGGCAATCGAACCATCCTCAAGATAACCGACATTGCGGTCGCGGAACCAACGGTAAGTCGTACGGTTAGTGCCGACGAGAAGCTGGCTTGAAAGATCGATCTTGCCGCCATCTTCCAATGTCACGGGATAGAGTGCCTGGTTNGAGTATTCATAAACAGAGTAGGTCGAGAGCACACGCGGCAGAGTTGTCAGCGTGAACTTGTTGCCGCTGATGATGAGGACTTTCAGGTTGTCAAGCATCGATACATCGATTGAGGAGAGGTTATTCTGCGAGAGCATGAGCTGCTGCATTGCAGGAACCTTGCTGAGATCGATTGATTCGAGTTCACATCCGGCTGCCACGAAATTCCACAGTACGGGATTGTCAAGCGTAAGTTTCTTAAGCGAGTTATTGCTGATGGCAAATGAGACAATCTTCTTGAAGGGGCTTGCGTCAAACTCGGTCAGATTGCTGTTGGAGAGCTGCAGAGAAGTAAGCTCGGTATAGGATGAGAGATCGATACCGGAGGCATCACAACCCGTCAGACCGATATATGAAAGTTCTGTAGTCGGGAGGATGAGATTCTTACAATCGATATCCGAATCATAGAGGGCGAAGGAATATACATCGGTCAGTTTGCTCATGTCGGCTTTCGAAATCTTGATATTATCAAGAGAGAGAACGCCGATTCCATCCTGATCGTCGTAGGTATAAATCTTCACGTCAGAATTTGCATAGGTATTGATATCGAAGATGCTGAAAATATCATCACGGAGTTCATACTGCTCGAGATTACCATCGCCGGCCCAATCAATATAGATGAAATTATTGGGCACTGTAGATGTCACAGTGATATTACCCTCCGTAGCTTCGGTAGTAGTGAATGTAGCAACTACATGAGTAGGCGCGTCGGCAGCCGTCATCGTGCCTGTGCGATAGATATTCTCACCTGACAGGTCGGGGAAAGCGGCATTCTCAAATGTTGCATAGACGGTCTTGCCTACTGCGGGAGCGAGGAACTTGAAGGAGCTGCCGTTGGCCTCCACTTCTGTAGATGATAANTCCTGATTATTAGCGGCATCATACCATTTGAAGAGAGTAGAGTTGCCATCGATTGTCACCTCCTGAGAAGTCAGTTTTATACCGGGAGCCTTCTCCGGGAGTGCCCATGCCTGCTGGGGAGCATAAGTATANTTAGCTACAGTGCCACAAACAGGAAGCTCTGACAAGGGGAACTTATTGCCCGAGATATNCANNGTCTCNAGAGGAGTATACGTNGGAATNTAAAGCTCGGCNAGNTTNTTGNCNGCCANATTGAGNTCAACGAGNGCNTCGCANTCCTGNAGNCTTATGCCCGTCAGATTATTGCCGGAGATATCGAGGCGCTCCATACGGTCACAATGACCGAGGTCGATACCGGAGAGATTATTGTTGGCGAGTTCCACAACCACAAGACTCTGCGACTCGTTACCGGTGAACTGCGNCAGCTTATTGTTGTTGGCATATACATTCTNGAGAAGACGCTTGCTGTTGGCAGTCTTGTCAGCGAGGAGATCCAGATTCTCAAGAGCGTTGTCATTGAGATTGATGTTGGCGAGACATCTGTTATATCTCAAATCAATGGTGCCGATCTGGTCACCGTGCAGATCAAGATCAGAGAGGCTGTGGGCCGCCGTCACATTGATTGCGCTCAGGGGAGTCTCCGTCAGACTGAAGGCAGTGAGATCTTCAGCCTCCGGAATATACAGNGTCATTCTTCCGGCATTCTTCTTATCGGCAACTACCATAGGCATCTCCGGAAGTGCATTTGATGTGGTGGTATAATCTACGATATTGCCGTCACCGAGGTCTACACTGAATCTCTTGGGATTCTCGGGAGTGGCACCGGCGATACCTACACTGAGGTTAATGCTCTGAGTGGAGGGACGGAGCTGCCATGTGATTGCCACGTTATCCTTGCCGAAATCAGCTACCTCCTTGACNACAAACTTTGTGGTCTGAAGNGCATAATCGGGAAGGTCGGTGTTTCTGAACTCCAGATAAACACTGTCAGGGGTGGCCTTGGAGAGTGAAATGACGCCGTTATCATAGCTGTAATAGTCGCTGCCGAGTTCGCCGTCATCACTTACCAGAACCGCCGTGGTNGTGGAGTTCGGACGATTCAGACGTGCCGACAGATCGATAGTGGCTCCGGCNGGATAGCTGCGGTCAAACTCGAAGGGATGCTGGTAATAGTAGTATTCACCGAAACGATTGGCCGGGAGCGTCACGAAATCNAAATAGTTGTTCTGCAGCTGAACCGAGTAAAGATCCGGATTTCCCGAGAGATCNAGCGATGTGAGCCGNTTACCCTGCAGTCCGAGATGCGACAGCAGAGGATTACCGGAGAGGTCAATCTCCGTCAGGTCGTTCTCGGCACAGTGGAAATACCACAGGTCAGCGAGATTCGAAATATCCAGACTCTTGATCTTATACTCNGTGTTNTATGAGCCGCTGTGACCGCAATACAACTGCTGAATCTTGTTGTTATTGCTCAGGTCGAGTTCCGACACNNTCGTCTCGCCGACGTTAAGGATGAGCAGATCNGGGTTATTGCTGACATCCACCTTTTCGACATTGGAACCGTCGATCGACAATTGAATCAGTTTCGTACAGTTCGTAGTGTTACAGGTCCGGAGATCCTTACATCCCCATGCCTGGAAAGACATGAGATTGGGATAATCCGAGAGATTCAAGGATTGATCGATAGATCCNGTGACTGAGATATCGAGGATGGTGAGGTCAGGNTGGTTCGGGCCTATGTAGAGCGGAGTCTTATAGTATCCGTTGCCATTGCCATAGAAAGCGTAAAGCTTGCTCATATGACTGATGTCAAGGCCGTTGAGCTCATTATAACCCATATTGAGNACCTCTACATTCACCAGCTGNGAAAGATCTACCTCATCGATATATATACCCTCCAGGTCAAGGNAGTCGATCTTCGTGGGGTCACCGTAGATTTTNACNACACCCTCCGGACTTACCTGNCCGTTGATGANGGTNCCCTTGATATTACCGGTTGTCGGATCTATATCAGCCATACCGACTTTATATTCCATCGGTCCATATCCGAAATCAATGTCGATATACATGTTCTCGGTCGCACCGATTCCTATTCCGAAGGAATGNTCAGGGCCATTTTGTTCATACAATAATGTATGGAACTCAATCATCGGCGCCTGCATCTGTGCCTGCATCGGAAGCGCGCCTGCTGCCGCAATCACGCCGAAAGCCAATGCATGTTTGATGTGGTTTGTCATATTATTGATATTTTGGGTTAGGTTAATTCAAAATGATTTTCTCTGTGTGGACTCCATTCACATTCATCAGATAAATGCCNTTCTGCANNCCGGTTAANTCAACGGTTACCTCACCGGCAACTCCTGATGTCTCAGCCACCTTCGCACCCGAAAGTGAATATACGCTGACGTTCACCTTATCCGCACCGGCCGCAATCACGTTATAGACACCGTTTCCGGTCGGATTGACAATAAACTGATTACCGGGATTTGCGGTGACATCCTTGATGCCGTCGATACCCTTGCGGCGAAGCACCTCCAGNAGGCCATCGAAAGCATTGAACTTACCGGCACCCCACTTCACTCGCTCAGCGGGATTGGCGGTGACATCGGCATCCTTTACGGCTGTTTTGGCGATAATATCCTGAATGTCGTCATATCTGAGCGTCGGGTCGGCCTCTTTCCAGAGCGCGATCGCACCTGCCACNACAGGAGTAGACATAGATGTGCCGACACACTGATGCCAGCTGTAGCGACGGCCATCGGCATCTACGGTTGCCTGAAGATTGTCGATTCCNANACCGTTATCTTCNAGATAATACTCATTTGTNGATGATATGACGGTCGCGCCGGGAGCGCAGACATGNGGGAGTTCACGTCCGTCAAGCANAGTGCCCCATGATGAGAATAGCGACACCTCCGATTTATTGAAAAGGTCGTATGAATAAATCTCACCNTCGAGCGAGGCCCACTGGTCGCGGGTATTGTAAGAGCCTACGACTACCACGTTCTTACCCGTGGCCGTATCGGCGATAGTACCGTCGGTCGTNCCCTTCAACAGNCCCTGTTCGGCGAGTCCGAGATCGTCAAATTCAAAGAAATTGCCGTCAGTATAGAAATCCACCTGATGGTTGGCAGAGCCTTTGACCTCGACTACGACAACATAATTGCCTCCATTCTCCTCATTTTCCCAAAGAAGAGGATCGATCACACCCATGTAGCGGCCGCTATCCTCATCCCAGAAGCCGATGATTCCGATNTATCCGTTGAAATAGCGTCCGAGCTGTTCGGACACTATATCACTGCTTGAGCCCTGAAATTCGGAAGATGTGGCGTAATATCTCGATGAGCCGAGTTCCTCCCCTGTCGGGATGCCTGCCACCCCTCTGAATATTACGCTNCCGCGCTCTTTGTTATATACGGTGGCCTGAATCTCAAAGGGCTCGTCGCTGTCGGAATATACATATACCGGTCCGTAAAGTATATTGGGGAATTCCACCGGGTCGGTATTAAAACTCTTCAGACCGGTCTTCACCGTATTGTTATCTTCACTGAAGATATTGTGAAGCGAAATGGCCAGATCACCCTCGTTACCGGCGGCTATACATACTACNTTATTAGTGTAATCCTCCTCCGAAATCTCATCAAGATATTTCGAGAGATAGGAGGAACCGTCGTGCGGTCCCGAGTTGTTNCCCATCGAGATGTTGATGACTACCGGATAAGGCTTACCGAGTTGCTCCTGACGGTTCCATGCNTAATTNAGGACCTCCTCNACGCCCATGGCNATAAGATAGTCAGTCGACACACCGGATGCTATGGCGATATCNGATTCATATGCTATGCCATAGTAGGGATTGTCGATTTCCTCGATTACAGCCTTGCAGCTTTCCGGTTTTGAAATATCTCCGTCGATCGAAGCGGCCTTTACCTTGCCACGATAACCGCCCGCCATGATACCGAGCGTGTGGGTGCCATGGAAGGTCGTCGAGTTCTCGGTGTCGATAGTCGGCATATATTCCGGACCGTAATTTTCCGTCACGATCTCGCCTGTCTGTGTAGGACGGAAATATGTGAAATTCTGGATTCTGCTTGTGCCGTCGGCATTACGGAAATTGACATGATTGGGATCGAATCCTCCATCGATAGATGCGCATAGCACACCTTTACCGGTGTAGGGATGCGACAACACCTCTCCCGCATGAAGACGGTCGACACCTGTAGCGGTGCGCACACGGTCCATCTTTGCCGCCACTTCGCGCTCAAGACTGAGACGTGCCACTGCCGGATGATTGGATATTTTCTCCACATCCTCGATATTCATGCGGACGAGCAGCATTCCGCTGCGTGTCTCGCGAATCTCTATGGTCTCGTCGGCAAGGTCAGCCACTGTATAGCCCGGATTAAGTTCCATAAAGCCGCCTACGGTCTTCACACTGTCCGCCGCTTTTCTTTTCATCCTATGGCTGCCGTCATCGTGGCGCGTAGCGGAAAATCCGCTACGCAGCGCACGGAGGCGAACCATACTCCCCGCATCCAGACCGTCGCCGGCCATAGCGGCCGACGCGGTTGCCAATGCAAGGATTGCAATTAGATTTCTATTCATTTTATTGATGTATGGTTAGGTAGAATGTTGGTTGTCGTTGAGGGGATGTTTATTTCACCACGACCTTCTTGCCGCCCACAATATAGATGCCGGCGGGAAGTGCATTGATTTGATTTGTCGATGCTTTCTCGAGTACACGGATGCCCTGCAGCGAATATACATCCTTTAGAGCTGTGGCCTCACCGATTGTGGAAGTGCCGGTAGGCGTGCCCTTCTTGATGACGAGGTCAGTGTCGGCGTTGACATTTACAATATATTTTCCATCCTCGATAGTTTGCTCGACGCCGTTTACCTCGACAATCACCTGAGACACATGATCCGGGACAATCTCGAACTGAGTGCCGGCGAGCACCTGCTGGGTTTCAGGATTTGTCAACTCATCAAGAATATCTCTGTATAAAGTGAATCCTGCATCGGAATCAATATCGAAGGTAACTGTATAGATTTCAGGCATCTCTCCGTAAAGTCTCAGCACCGAACCGGGCACGAGTTCATCAAGTCCTACTATAGGTGTGGGGAGTTGCTCACCATTGAGATAGGCGGGATAATCATGGCTTCCGTTCAATGTCACCTCGATAGCGAGTGGCAGATCCTGCTCATTATATCGGAGGATATTATACCCGTAATCGAGAGCTACGGGATTCTGGCGGAAGTTATTGTTAGGCGAGAGAGTGATGGTCTTGTAATTCCATTCAGCTTCCGGATCGACATACACGACTGCCTCAAGATTTCTTTCAAACGCCTCGACGAACACATCGATAGTTGATGTACCCTCAATAAGGATATCAGCCGACTTATGCTCCGCATTATTGACATACAAGGTATTGATCACCCAACCCTCGTCAGGGACGATTCTAATCAGGTTTTTGTTTCGAGGCACCTCTATGACACCATGGTCATCATCAGCCGGGAGTTCCACAAGATTCTCCGAATTTGAACCTACCTGCACCTTGAAATGTGACGGCTGGAATTCATACCAGAATGTCACCTCGTAAGGATTCAGCGGTGTTGCGGTAATCTCGAAATCATATCCTTCCGGATTGATAGCTGTCAGCTGATAGTAGTCATGACCACTGTCAATATCAAGGGGCTCTCCATTGCAGGAGACCTGAATAACGTAGTTGCTCGTATCGAATTTAAGATCGAGATATGTGCCCATGGCAACAGTCCAGTTCTCCCCTCTCCATTCCTCCTCGGGAATAAATCCGCCTGACAGACCGCTTATGGAGCTCAATGCCCCCTCGGTGTCGGGATTAGTAAAATGGAAACTTACGGGAATCTGAACATCAGGGAAATCGACATCTACCGTCACCTTGCCTCCGTCGGCAAGATTACGTATAGAATAGGAGAAATCCGATGACGGGGTGATTTCTGTTCCATCCGCTGTCACCTTATAGAATATATGGCGGTAAACCGGACTTTTGATCGAGATCGGGAAATCGAAATCAGGATTGAACTTGATAGTGGAGTTCGAGGCTTTGACACTGACGAACGTATTGGCAGTCGCTCCCAATGAATATTCCACCGCATCGGCAGCACCGACAATTTCCAATGTAAATTCCGAAGTGCGAGCCTCCTCAAGATTCAGGCTTCCGATTTCGAATACATTCTCACCCGAACCGATGACGAGAGGGTTGATCGAGTAGCTTGATACGATTCCCTCTATGACTTCATCGCCGTTACTCTTAACGGAATTTATGGAGTATCCCGACTTGGCAGCGATATTGATCTGACTGGTCTGATCGGCAAGATTAATCTTGAGCTGGTTATTGGCCCATTCAGAATCCGGATATGTGCGATACTGATATGTGACGCTCACCTGATTCGGGTTTGCCTTGATAAGGACTGACTTGACTTCCTGCTTCTGCGCTTTGATATAGATAGCAGCTCCTTCAGGAAGATTGGAGGATTCAAGGAAAACCGAGCCGGAAGTCATACCGCTAACCACCTCGTCATTCACCGTTATCTCATTGATGATATAACCGCTGCTGACCGTAATCGTCAGACCGCGTGAATCATTGGGAAGATTGCAGCTCGCATTGCCATCCTCATCCCAAGTGAGCCAGAAATCCTGAAAACCGGAAAAATAACCGACTCTTGTNGCTTCCGTCAGATTAGTCGACAGATTTAACACTTTACTACTGGCAAGTTGATAACCAACCACCAGCAAAAATGTCAAGAAAAAGTAAATCTTCTTCATAAATTATATTATTAAACTATCATTCTGATACACATTGATTACAACACAGATAGATACTACTCGTTACATACAAGGCAAGTTCAGTTTCATTTTGCAAATTTAAGCATAATAATTAATTGTGCAAATTTTTCATGTACTTTTTTATAAGTTCATTCGTTTCAAATTTATGAATGAAAATTTGAAATCAGGCGTATTCCCGGTCATGGGAATGATGTGTGCCGTCTGTGCCGGAACGGTTGAGAAAACTGCCCGCTCCATATCCGGAATCACGGCAGCCGATGTCAATCTGGCTGCCAATACCCTTACACTGACCTGGAATCCCTCGACCGCGACACCATTGAAAGTAGCCGATGCGCTCCGCGCGGAGGGTTATGATATGATAGTGGCAGCCGATNGTGCCGAGGCCGTGGAGCGTGCCGAGGCTGAGGAGGATGCCCGCTACCGCAGACACAAGGTAAAGACCATATTGGCATGGGTCTTCACTCTCCCGGTCTTTATGGCCTGTATGCTTCATATCCACTTCCCCGCGGAGAATTGGATTCTTATGGCGTTGACATTGTTCGTGCTCCTATTCTGCGGCGGCGATTTCTATGTCAGGGGGTTCCGGTCGCTTCTGCGCAGGCATCCGAGCATGGATACTCTTGTGGCCATCTCCACTGCCGCCAGCTTCCTTTACTCTCTGGCAAATACGATATGGCCCGAATACTGGACGTCACGNGGNCTGTCGCCGGATGTATATTATGAAGGGGCAGCCATGATTGTGGCATTTGTGCTGACCGGCAAACTGATGGAGGCCCGNGCCAAGCGCGCCACCGGCAATTCGATTCGTGCCCTGATGGCCTTGCAACCCGAGGAGGCAACCCTCATATCCCCCGACGGAGAATTAAAAGTCGTCAATATCTCTGAAATTCGTCCGCAGGATCTGTTGTTGCTCCGGCCGGGTGAACGGGTTCCCGTTGACGGTATCGTCACAGANGGAATTTCAGCTATTGACGAGAGCATGATGACGGGGGAATCTCTCCCTGTCGAAAAGAAAACAGGCTCTAAAGTGTTCGCCGGGACTATCAACGGCAACGGGCTCCTGAGGGTGCGCGCCGAAGCCGTNGGGGCNGCCACCGAATTGCAACGCATTATCGANTCCGTGCGTGAGGCGCAGGGTTCCAAAGCTCCCGTGCAGCGGCTCGTCGATAAAATCGCCGCCCGCTTCGTCCCGACCGTCATCGGCATCTCCGTTTTGACATTCATTATCTGGATGCTCTGCTCNGGCGGCAATTTCGATATGTCGCTGCTGACTGCCGTATCCGTGCTCGTCATAGCCTGCCCATGCGCTTTAGGCCTTGCCACACCTACCGCGATTATGGTCGGTATAGGTCGCTCCGCCCGCAACGGTATCCTTGTCAGGGATGCGGAGGCTCTGGAGATGCTGAACCGCATAGATATCCTCGCAATCGACAAAACGGGCACGCTTACAGTCGGCAAACCGGAGGTTACCTCCTCTATCATCCACGACAATGACGTTGAGAAGCTGCCTATCCTCTATCGCGCCCTTGTCGATCTCGAAAGCGGCTCCACACACCCGTTGGCTGCCGCGATAAGTGCATTTGCGGAGTCTCAACTCGGTAATGACGACAGGAATATACCTGCTGTCAGCAATCCTGAACATATCACCGGACTCGGACTCAAGGGTGAGCTGCCGGATGGNAGAACGGTATGGGCCGGTTCCGCCAATATGGCTGAGTCCATGCACTCCCCTATCCCCGATGATTTCAAGACGGCCGGAGCTTTGAGGGCATCGGATGGTGAAGTGATAATCTATGCCGGAATCGATGGAGAGACCCTTATAATGCTCTGTATATCCGATGCGATCAGACCTGATGCCGCCGCTACAATCAATGAATTACGTCAACTCGGAGTGGAAACCGTGTTAGTGACAGGCGACCGACGCACGACAGCCGAAAAGATTGCATCCGAGGCCGGCATAACGCGAATATTTGCGGAAACGATGCCACAGGATAAAGTGAGCGTGGTCAAGAGTCTGCAGAAAGATGGCAAAATCGTGGCTATGGCCGGCGACGGCATCAATGATTCCGCCGCGCTTGTCAGCGCTGATGTATCAATCGCCATGGGTGGTGGTTCCGACGTGGCGATCGACTCCTCGCAGGTCACGATTGTAGGCGGAAAACTATCAGCTATTCCCCAAGCCATGCGACTGTCGAAAGCCACGCTGAAGGTAATCAAGGAGAACCTCTTCTGGGCATTCATCTACAATGTCATCGGAATCCCGATAGCTGCCGGTGTGTTATACCCCGTCGCCGGCATACTGCTTTCTCCGATGTTTGCCTCAGCCGCGATGGCATTCTCTTCGGTCTGCGTCGTGCTGAATTCACTTCGTCTCAATCGTCTGCGTCTCAAATAGCCCTGTGAAGTGACCGCCGGCCCACAATAAATCTCCGCATTGAATGGTAAATTCTATAGGGAGTTTGTTACANTTACATAGGAGATAAACTCCAAGATTAAAAAAATACAGCATATGAAATTCAAGACTAACGCTAAATGCGGCGGATGCTCCGCCAAGATACTCGAGGGTGTCCGCGCCCAGTTCCCTGACCAGGAATGGTCGCTCGACCTTGATTCTGCCGACAAGGTGCTGGAGATGCACGGCATTCCCGACGATGCCGCCAAGGCTGCCGAAGTGGAGAAAGCAATCGCCGCCACAGGCTTCAAGGGCTCATGGCTTCCCGCCGAATCGGAATATTGATTGCCCTCTTCCCCTCTCCCCATTAAAAAATGCCCGCGATTCATTGTGAATCGCGGGNATTTTTATATGTGATTATNTCGATGAATTACTTCTTGATACCGTCGCGCACGAGGAGGGCGTCGACTGTCGGTTTCTTGCCACGGAACTCGATATACAGCTCCATCGGGTCAACCGTACCACCGGACTCAAGCATCTTGTGGAACTTATCGGCAGTCTTCTTGTCGAAGATGTTNCCGGTCTCCTTGAATGCGGCGAACGCATCGGCGTCGAGTTCCTCACTCCATTTGTAGCCATAGTAGCCCGCAGCGTAACCGCCGGAGAATACATGGGTGAAGGCGGGGGAAATAAGGCAATCCTCCACAGGCTCGAAAATCATTACGGGAGCGATAGCCTCATTCTCGAATGCGGCGATATCCTGAGTGGCACGCATAGGATCCTTCTGCATATGATAAGCCATATCGAGGAAACCGAAGTTAAGCTGACGCATGCAGCTGTAGGCTGCNCCGAACTGCGAAGCCTTGATGAAACGCTCAAGGAGCTCCTTAGGCATCTTCTTGCCGGTCTGGTAATGCTTGGCGAAGCTATCGAGGAATTCCTGCTCAGTCAGATAATTCTCATTGAACTGCGAGAAGAGCTCCACGAAGTCNTGATATACATTGGTGCCNGAAAGAGATGAGTATTTTGCCTGAGCGGAGAGACCATGGAGAGCATGGCCGAACTCATGCAGGAAAGTCTCGACCTCATAGGGAGTCAGGAGCACAGCCTTGTCGCCGACAGGCTTAGAGAAGTTGCAGACGATTGAGATGAGGGGAAGTGTGCGGTTGCCCTCGTCATCCTTCACCTCGGTCTGATACTCCGTCATCCAAGCGCCGGGAGCCTTGCCGGGGCGATAGAAGAAGTCGGTATAAAGTATGCCGAGAAGTTTCTTATCCGGACCATAAACGTCGTAGACTTTCACGTCATCGTGATAGCCGGGAATCTGCTCGTTGAGCTTGAAGGTATATCCGTAGAGCTTCGTAGCGAGACCGAAGACACCCTTGATCGTGTTGTTGAGTTCGAAATAGGGCTTCATGTCCTCATCGTTGAAGGCATATTTGGATGCTTTCAATTTATCGCTCCAGAATGAATANTCCCAGGGCATCAGCACGAAATCGGGTCCTTCAGTCTGGCGGGCGAAGTTCTGGATTTCCTCAAGTTCCGCGCGCATCGGGCCTTCGTAGGCTTCGCGCAACTCATTGAGCATCGTGTAGACGTTCTCCGGATTCTCAGCCATGGTATGCTGGAGCTGATATTCGGCNAAATTCTCCTTGCCCATGAGATTTGCGAGTTCGAGACGCACATTGGAGATATCTACCAGCAGCGGAAGATTATTATACTTTCCGCCGTTGTTGCGCGAGCTGTAGATCTTATACATCTTCTCACGCAGGTCGCGATTCTTCGCATACTTCATGAAGGGTGAATAGGAGGGGAAGTAGACGGTGATGAGATAGAGGTTCTCNTCNTCGGGCTTTCCATCGGCGAGAAGAGCNGCCTTAGCCTCCTCGCGGGCGGCGTTGATCAGATCGTCGGAGAGGCCGTCGAGATCCTCGCGGCTCACCCAGAGACGACGGTCGGGATCAGCCATACCGTTGGTGACATTCTGAGAGAATTTCACATTGAGGTCGGAGAGTTCACCATTGAGCTTGCGATATTTATCNCGGTCGGCACCCTCGAGAGCGGCGCCGTTGAGCGCGAAGCTCTTGTAGGTCTCGTCGAGCAGGCGCAGATCTTCGGGAGTAAGGTCACCCTTAATCTGGTCGCGACGGTCATAGACCTGTTTGATGCGTTGCCAGAGACCCTCGTTGAGCATGATTGAGGCCTCGTGCTCCGACAGAAGNGGAGTAACNTCCGAGAGCACCTGCATCATGGCAGGATCACCGACAGCATGCTCGACGTTGCTCAGGGCGAGCACCGCACGGTTNANGGCATCCCCNGANCGGTCGAGGGCGACGATNGTGTTTTCAAAAGTGGGAACGCTGCGCTGGTTGACGATAGCCGCGATATTTTGGTTCTGGAGGGCGATCGCTTCCTTTACAGCCTGTTCATATAGTTCCGGGGTCAGACGATCGAAGGGAATCGCCCCGTAAGGGAGGAGATCGGTCTGGAGCAGAGGATTGGAGCCGGTATATTCGGCGAATCCCTGCGCTACTGATGCGAATGTCATGATAGCGATGGCGGCGAGGCCGCGGATTAGATGTTTTTTCATTGGTGGTATTACCGAATTTATAACGTCAGACGGGCCTCCAGTGTTGGAGACATCACTGAAGGCCCGAAGATATTTAATTAAATTTTGCGTTTACGTGGAATCACTCCGCCTTGACACCGATCATCTCGACGTCGATGCGGTTGTCAAACTTGATGTTCTCCTTGATGAACGCATTGAACTCATCGAGCGTCAGATTCTTGAGGAATTCCTCGTGNCCNGTGATGAAATCGTTGCCACGCTCAAGTTTCTGAAGATTTTCCAGCCAGTAATCATTTGTACGCAGTGCGATACTGAGCTGGTTGAGGGATGCCTCACGCACCTGACCGAACATATCGGCCTTCGCGCCATTCTCGACGAGAGCCTTAGCCTCCTTGACAGCACGATCCAGGATGGCCTGACCTACCTCATTGTTGGTGTCGATGTAATAAGCGAGCAACCACTGNTNCGAGTTAGGCAACATGCGATAGAATGCACCCGGGCTATATGTGCCGCCCATCTCCTCGCGGAGAGTGAGAGTGTAGATATTGCTGAGCACCTGGGCGAGGATATCGATCATCGACTCATTCTGCACGGTATAGGCAATCTTGCCATCCCATCCGCCTAAGAGCTTCACGAGCGGGCTCTGCATCGGCTGGTCGTAGATGTTGGTCTGCACGCCTGTGGGAATCTCGATCGGAGTGATAACCTCCTTGACAGTCTTCTGACCGTTAGAGGGGAGCGAAGCTACATACTGCTCAAGGAGCGGACGGAGAGTGTTGAGGTCGATGTTGCCGACGAGCACCATAGTGAAGTCAGCGGCATTCGAGGAAGCCTGGCGGATGATGTCCACCATCTTGTTGTAGTCAGCGCCCTCGACTGCTTCCACGGTAAGGGAGTTCATCATGGCGTTGTTGCCATACAAAGTCTTCGTGTATTCATTGGAGAAGATGAAATCCGGGTTGTTGACCATCATTCCAAGCTGGCGCACGATATTTTCCTTGGAGCGGTTATACTGCTGGTCATCGGTCGAGATGTCGGTCATGGAAGCGTATAGAAGTTCCATCAGGGTGGGGAAATCCTTGACAGTGGACTGACCGCTGTAAGTGAACGTAGCAATACCCATTCCTGCACCGAGTGTCAGCTGCTTGCCTGCAAGATACTTTGTGAGGGTCTTGCTGTCGTAGTTGCCGAGGCGTGAAGCGTCATAGGCGATGCTGAGAAGATTGAGATCGGCAGCTTCAGATGCGGGCCAATATTTAAAACCGTTCTCGCTCCAGAGATGCATAAGAATCTGGTCGTTGGTGAAATCAGTGGGCTTCACGATAACCTTCATGCCGTTGGAGAGCATGAATTCAGTCGTGCCGAACTGACCGGCCTTCTCGCTGAGGATGGAGCCGTTGACGGGAGCCTTCTTGAGGAGGGGCTCGGTGATAACCTCGTCGACATAAGCTTCATACTCGGCGGCGAGCATTGAATTGAGGATCTCAGCCATCTTGGCTTTGCCGGGAAGTTTCTTNCCGGGNGCCTGCTGCTGGGTGACGGTGATAACCTGGTTGTCGTCAGTGAGGAGAGTCTTCACAACCTCGTTGATCATCTGCACGGGGAGCTGGGGAAGAATGGTGCTTACCATCTGATACTCCATCTCCGCNCCGGGCGCGGGAGAATTCGACACGAAGTGTTCGATGATTTCCTGGGCACGAGCATCCGTATCGGTTTTGTCACGCTCGTTGTATGCCCGCTCGTAGAGGGAGATAATCTCGGAGTCTACACGCTCAAGCTCCGAGTCGGTGAAACCTGTCTTGCAGGCGCGAGCCACCACACTCATAGCGTCGGCGAATGCCTCCTCTATATTATCCTTGGGAGTGATATAGATGGTGAAGGCATCTTTGGTGCGCGACACGAAATAGTTATCGAAGAAGGTAAATGCACTCTGATAGCGGCAACCCTCCTCATGGGCATATTCCTTGAGACGGTTGTTGAGAAGCTGTGAAATCACTGACTTGAGGAGATAATTGTTGATGAACATCTCCGCAGTGTTGCGAATTTCAAAGGGCACTACATCCGACTTGAACATGCAGCGGATATTGGCCTGGCGAACCTCCGGATCCTCGAATTCAAAGTAGATCANNTCCTTGTTGTCGCTGACTTCNGCATAGACNCGCTCCGGAACATTTTCGGGCATCTTGATGGGCGAGAAAAGATCNATCACCTTCTTCTCCATCTCCTCGGCATCGAAATCACCGACGATGATGATACCCTGNTGGTCCGGACGATACCANTTGTGATAGTAATCACGGAGCACGTCGGGCTTGAAGTTCATCACCACATCCATCGTGCCGATGGGCATCTGCTGATACTGATACTCCTCGTAGACGGCGGGGAGCATCTGGGTGTACATACGCACCTGCGCATCATTGCGCGAACGCCACTCCTCCTGGATCACACCGCGTTCAGCCTCGATTTCGTCATCCTCAAGAAGGAGATTGCAGCTCCAGTCGCGGAGCACGAGCAGAACGCTGTCCATCAGCGGGACATCGTTGGTCGGAATGTTGTTGATGTTGTAGATAGTCTCGTCAAAACCGGTCTGGGCATTGATATCCTCGCCGAAGCGGATACCTTTGTCCTGAAGGTAAGTCAGCATCGCCTTTCCGGGATATGTCACTGTGCCGTTGAAGGCCATGTGCTCAAGGAAGTGTGCCAGACCGAGCTGATCCTTGGTCTCAAGGGTTGAGCCGACCTTCTGCGCGATGTAGAAGTTGGCGCGACCCTTCGGTTCCTCGTTGTGAAGCACGTAGTAGGTGAGGCCGTTAGGCAGCTTTCCCGTGCGCATGCCCGGCATTTCGGGCAGCGGCGTGAGCTGCGGCATCATCCCCTGGGCATACGCGGAAGCGCAGCCGAGGACAACGGCCATCACCATCATCAGAAATGAGAAGACTCTTTTCTTCATAATGTGAAAGATATAGTTTATAAAAATTATTTTTTCGTTACGTCGGTGTGAAATTGTCGGTAGTTGACACCTTTTACAGCACTCCGGCATCCCTTATGTAAAGAAAAATGCGGCATAGACTAATGTCTATACCGCAAAAGTAGGCAATTTCTTTGTCATCCCCAAAAACATATCATTGTTTTTGAGCAGAGATGATTCAAATATTTACATATTTTAACGCTTGATGATAATTGTCGTTCCCTGCGTTATAACCATATCGACAGGGACATCATGTTCCTCCACCGGAATCTCATCTACAAGCTGAAACTCGTAGCCCACCCCTATTTTCGTGGCNNTCGCCTCGGAAAGCAGTCGATCATAGAATCCTTTTCCCCTGCCGAGACGGTTGCCACGGCGGTCGTAGGCCACGGCGGGGATGACCATCAGTTCGATCTCGGAGGGATCGACGGTATCATTTCCCGTGGGTTCCTCGATATGGAAGGAGCCGAGTTCGAGGCGAGTCTCATCATATGGGAGGATATCAAGATTGACTCCATTGACACGCGGGAGGAAGAAGCGTTTGCGACCACCCCATTTCTTCAGAAATCCGCGCGTGGAGAGCTCATCGGGGAGCGAATGATACATCAGAACCGTATCAGCCATGAGGAAGGCCGCTGTCTGCTCAAGGCGTGCGAATACATCTTCTGCCGCGCTCATGCGCTCCTCTTCCGAGAGCATCCTGCGCATGGCGTTGATTTTTCTGCGGATATGTGATTTTTCCATGTTTTTCAAAGTTTAAGATTATTTAGGACGTAAACGTTTGAGATCAATCGGCTTGGGAGGACCGGGGATAAGTGTCGGCGACTCTCCGGCCTCAAGTGCGCGCAAAGCCTCACGCACCGTCGGATCGTTTTCATTAAGCATTTCGACGAATGCCGCGTAACCGAGTGTGTCGCGTGCGATGATGGCCTTGAGCTGCGCCAATATGAGATTCTGACTCTTGCGGATATAATACCACCTTGCCGGAACACCGTTGGCCGCTGCATATTCAACAAATCCCTCAAGGAGAGTGTTGTCGCGCGGAAGCACTTTTTTCAGCTGGGCGATATTCTTGGCATTGCGAAGCACCTCCTTATAGCTCTGCGCCACCTTATACGCATACTGCCTGATAAGGCCGGAATTGGCCACCTGCATGTAGTAGCTCGTCAGCCCCGTGGTGTCCTCGGGCACAAAAATATCGGGCATTATGCCTCCGCCGCCATAGACCTTTCGGCCGGTGCCGGTCATGAATATCTTTGACTCATCAAGCTTGATGCTGTCGCGGCTGTAGAATTCACCGTGGGCGAAACGATTGGAGATATCAAGATCATAGGAATCCGTATCTCCATGTTTATAGTCTTTCTGTATGGATCTGCCGGAGGGGGTATAGTAGCGGGCTATCGTCAGCCGAACCGCGCTGCTGTCGGGGAGCACTGTCTGATTCTGCACAAGCCCCTTTCCGAATGAGCGACGCCCGATGACGAGNCCGCGGTCATTATCCTGGATTGCTCCGGCGAAAATCTCCGAGGCNGAGGCGGAATATTCATCCATCAGCACGACTACCGGGAAATTGCGGAATTGACCGTCATCCTCGGTGACGGCGACCGACTGNTATTCGGGCATCTTCCCCTTGGTGTAGACTATCATGCGGTCGGCGGGAAGGAATTCCTGTGCCATGAGGATGGCCTGGTCCATATAACCGCCGGAATTGCCACGCAGATCGACCACGAATTCCTTGGCNCCGTCNAGACGCATTCCGGCGAGCGCCGAATGGAATTCATCGTAAGTCGTGCGGGCGAATTTGCTTACACGCACATAACCTACGCTGTCATTGAGCATATAGGAGGCATCGACACTATTGACCGGCACATCGCCGCGCACGATATCGAATTTGAGGGGCTGCTTCGATGTGGAACGGTCGATTTCAAGTGTGACCGTCGTTCCCTTTTTACCGCGCAGATTTTTAAAGACATTCTCGTTGGTGGCGTTTGCACCCGTGAGATTGACCGTATCAGCTTTCAGGATTCTGTCGCCGGCGAGTAATCCGACTTTCTCGGCAGGACCTCCGGCCACGACCTCAATGATGCTGACGGTATCGTTGATAATCTGGAATGACACCCCCACTCCGGAGAAGCTCCCCTCAAGGTCTTCGGTCACCGTCTGCAATTCGCTTGCGGGNATATAGGCCGAATGGGGATCGAGAAGCGAAAGCATCTTCGGATACAGCTGCTCCATAAGGGAATCCATATCGACGGAATCGACATATTGCTCATCAATCATTTTTAGGAGTGCATGCAATTTCTCGCCACGGGTATCGACCCTCGGCGAAAAATAATGCTTGCCTATCCAGATACCTCCGCCAAGTCCCACGGCAAATACCAACGGGAGGAGAAGCATCGTCAGTGAACGTTGTTTCTTTGTCATTCTTCTGCTTGGTCAATAGGGAGATAGATGGTCTCGACCCCTGCCTGACGCAGAAGATCGAGACCATCCGTGATGCGATACATCTCAGAGAAAACGACACGCCGTATGCCCGACTGGATTATGAGCTTGGCGCATTCCATACATGGGGAGGCTGTGACGTAGAGTGTAGCTCCCTCCGAGGAATTATTGCTGCGTGCCACCTTTGTTATGGCATTTGCCTCGGCATGAAGCACATATGGGAAGGTCGTACCCTCAGGGGATTCGCAGTTATTCTCGAAGCCCGAGGGTGTGCCGTTATAGCCGTCGGATATTATCATCTTATCCTTGACGAGGAGCGCGCCGACCTGCCGGCGACGGCAATAGGAGTTCTCGCTCCATATGCGCGCCATGCGGAGATAGCGGATGTCGAGGATACGTTGTTTCTCTGAGTTATGCATATTTCTTGGAATTTAGGATTCCGGAAAAATCCGGAATCCGATTAAATCAATGCTCCATCAGGAAGCGCTCGGCGTCAAGAGCCGCGCGGCATCCGGTGCCGGCCGCCGATACGGCCTGACGGTAGATGGGATCGGCGCAGTCGCCGGCGGCGAAGACACCCTCCACATTGGTATGGGTAGTCGGAGCCTTGGTGATGATGTAGCCCTCGGCATCCATGTCGAGCTGGCCCTTGAAGATATCCGTGTTGGGGTGATGGCCGATGGCGAGGAAGAAGCCGTCGATATCGATATCGAATACCTGCTCATTCTCTGTGCCTTTACCCTCGACGAGTTTGGCNCCCTCAACACCATCCTGCCCGAAGAGACCGATGGTATTGCAGTTGAAGAGAATCTCGATGTTTTCTCTCTCGCGGACACGCTTCTGCATCACTTCCGAGGCGCGGAGGTAATTCTTGCGCACGATCAGATATACCTTCTTTGCGAGCGTGGAGAGATAGAGGGCCTCCTCGCAAGCGGTGTCGCCGCCACCGACAACAGCCACATTCTTCTTGCGATAGAAGAAGCCGTCGCATGTAGCGCAGGCGCTGACACCCATGCCACGGTATTTATCTTCATCGGGGAGTCCGAGATATTTGGCGGATGCTCCGGTGCTTACGATTACGGTGTCGGCATAGATTGTCTCGCCATCCTCATCGACGCAACGGAAGGGACGCTTTGAAAAATCGACCTCGGCGATTGTCTTTGATTCGATGACGGCACCGAAACGAAGGGCCTGCTGACGGATCTGCTCCATCATTTCCGGACCCTGTATACCCTCCGGATAACCGGGGAAGTTCTCGATTTCGGTAGTCTGCGTGAGCTGTCCGCCCGGCTGGTTGCCCTCATAGATGAGGGGATTGAGATTGGCACGGGATGCGTAGATACCCGCCGTGTATCCGGCCGGACCTGAACCGATGATTAAAACTCTTACTTTCTTTTCTTCTGCCATGGTATTATTTTGATTTAAATTGAAGATTTTCTTTACTACTTACTAAAAGTATGAATTATACGTTAACGCAAGTCGGTGATTTTCACCTTCGGGTATTTCCCTTTCGGGAAGGTGAATGAGGAGTCGGCCACTGATGCACCGAGTTGCAGACTCTTCACATTGACCTTGACGACACCGTTGCCTGTGGTTATCTCCATCGACTTGGGTAATGAGGTGGATGAATTGATGACTACGCGGATGCTCTTCACTCCTGCCGAACGACGCTTCGGAGTCAGCGTGAGTGCGGTCTCCCCTTTCGCGGCTCCGGCGGCTGAGGCCACGTTATAATCGCCCGCCGTCGAGAGATAAAGGAGAGGATTGGATTCCGCGAGTTCGCTTCTGACAGGTTTCCAGACCGTCACCTCTCCTGAAGAGGGGGTATAGACCCAGAGATCGCGCCCGTCATACCATGTGCCGTTTCCACCTGTCGTGACCGCAAACTTCTCACCCTTCGACACGAGCGTGCCGGAGAGTGTGCGTCCCTGTGCTGTCAAGGTGAAATCGGCCTTGATACTTTTGGCTCCGCGAAGTTTGGCCACACAGCTATCAAATATCTGTGCCGGAGTGGCGGCCGAAGCNGTCAATCCGATCAACAGCGCGAGAATCGCATATATGTATCTTATCCTTTTCATTGATTCAGAGTGTTAAGAAGTTCCTGCAGGCCATACATATCCATGAGCACCTGACGCGGCTTGCCGCCGAGCGATGGACCGACGACTCCGTAGTGTTCGAGCTGGTCCATAATCTTTCCGGCNCGGTTGTAGCCGATTGAGTAGCGACGCTGGATGCCCGATGTGCTCCCGACGCCTGAGGTGACCACGAGTTCGGCCACCTCCTCAAAGAGAGGATCACGCTCTCCGCCGGCCATCTGCGAGCCTCCACCTTCGGAATCCGCCGTAGTGAGGGGTTCCGGAAGGATATATGGGCCT
Organism: Bacteroides sp.; assembly: GCA_014801595.1. Lineage (GTDB taxonomy): Bacteria > Bacteroidota > Bacteroidia > Bacteroidales > Muribaculaceae > Lepagella. The sequence goes on along the minus strand of JAAVDV010000006.1, from coordinate 49,962 downwards.
GCGTTGAAGGGCTGCTGACTGATATGCTCGCATATAGCCTCAACCTCCGGAGTGTCTACGAACGCGCACTGCACACGCACCATCTCCGAATTATAGCTTATCAGCATATCGCCTCGGCCGATAAGAGCCTGCGCTCCCGTCGCGTCGAGGATAGTCTTGGAATCGACGCCTGATGACACCTTGAATGCTATTCTCACCGGGAAGTTCGCCTTGATGATACCGGTGATGACATTGGTCGACGGTCGCTGCGTCGCGATGATGACATGAATACCGATTGCACGCGCCTTCTGGGCCAANCGCGCGATCGGGGTCTCCACCTCCTTGCCGGCCGTCATGATGAGGTCGGCGAACTCATCCACGACGAGCACAATGTAGGGGAGGAATCTGTGGCCATCCTCCTCCCTGAGGAGATTCTGGGATATCTTGGTGTTGTATTCCTCGATGTTTCTCACCTGCGCCGTGCGGAGCAACTTGTAACGGTTGTCCATCTCCACGCAAAGTGAGTTGAGCGTGTCGACGACCTTCGACATATCGGTGACGATGGCGTCGGAGTCCTCAAGTTTGGCGAGATAATGCTGCTCGATCATGGAGTAGAGGGAGAATTCCACCTCCTTCGGGTCAATCATGACGAGTTTAAGCTCATCGGGTCTCTTCTTATATAACAACGAAGTGATGATGGCGTTCAAACCTACTGATTTACCCTGACCCGTGGCACCNGCNACGAGCAGATGCGGCATCTTGGTGAGGTCGGCCATATAGACATCGTTGCCGATCGTGGAGCCGATAGCCACCGGAAGCCTGTAGGTCGTCTCATTATACTTGCGGCTCATTATGATGGAGCGCATGGATACCGTCTGCGCCTCGGCGTTGGCCACCTCTATTCCGACAGTGCCGCGTCCGGGTATCGGGGCGATGATACGCACACCTGTTGCGGCCAGCGAGAGGGCTATGTCGTCGGCGAGATTTTTGATGCGTGAGATCTTGATACCCTGACCGGGACGTATCTCATAAAGGGTCACGGTCGGACCTACCGTCGCCTCGATGCTGGTGATGGGGATACCGTGATATTTCAGTGTCTCGCGTATGCGCTCCTTGTTGGCNGCCTGTTCCTCGACATCTACCGTCACCTTGTGCTCACCCTCGCGCAACAGCATCGGGGATGGGAATTTGTAGAGATGTTTGATAGATCCGGAAGCGGCGGCCTGCGCCTTTTTCACCTCGGAAGCCTTACTCTGGGAAATCTGATTGACATTGACCACCATTTCAATATCCTCCTCGNCCTCATCGGAGGATGCCTCCGGAGCGGAAGGAGCCTCAGGCAGGGGGGAATCCGGAAGTGACGGTGCAGCCGAAGCCATCGCTCCGTTGACCGGTGCNGGTTCTACNGGGGAATTATTGTCAGCGACCGCCGGGGGCATCGCTGAGGGAGCCGCTGAATTTGCGGGGACGGCCGGAGCTGCGGAGGCATCTGCCGCCGGAGTCGACGCAGCGGGTGCAGCCGGACTCTCATCAACAGCAGCCGGCACATCCATTGCCGATTCCACCGCATTCGGGACAGCATATGCCGGACGGCGCGCGAGGGTCTCATCCTCTTCGTCATCCTCCAGCTCATAACTCTGCCCTGCGGCTCCCCCCATCGGCCCCATCGGCGAGGAGGGCACGTCGAACGTGATATAGCTATCCTCGGGAGCCTCATCATCNTCGGGAGCGGGAGCCTCCCCGGCCTTGATGGCATCGAGGCGTTCGCGATATTCCATCTCCTCCAGTTCACGTTCGCGACGCTCGCGCTCGGCTTTGAGCTCGGCCGCTATACGCCGTTTCTCNGCCAACTCCGCACGCTTGCGAAGAATCCAGTTGACGAAATCGCGCAGACAGATGACGAAGAATGTGGCNACAAGGGCCAGACANAGTATCACGGCCCCCGTCCATCCGACGAATCCGATAATGAACTCATTGACATAGCGTCCGTGATATCCACCCCAGTTGACACCGGAATTGAACGTCAGCGTCAGAAGGCCGATTATAAGCGACACTGTGACAAGAGCCACTATACATTTNATGGTGAAATTGACGGTCTTGAACCTCGGTTTGCCACTCAGCAGGCGCAACGAGATGGCACCNATCCAAATTATAAGCACGAAAGAGCCGAGACCGAANGACTCGTTTATGAGAAGTTCGGCCAATCGGGCGCCCCCCTCCCCTCCTGCGTTGCCCACGGGGGGAAGACTCCCCACCTCCGTATTGGATATGGCGGCCTGATCCCCGATGCAGTTGGCGAAATAGCTGACGAACGCCACTATCAAGTATAGAGCGAATGCCCCGAGGAATATACCGGAAAGCCAGCGCACGGTAGTGGAAGTGAAGAAATTCTTCACCGACTGCCAGGTCTCTCCGATATTTATTGAATTTTCACGCGGAGCCTTTGGCGAGGGCTTCGGTTTGGGCTTGGCAACCGGCTTCTCCCTCTTCGGTTTCTGCTTGCGATTGGTCCGCACGGCGTGCCCCTCACCCCGCTTTACCCTTGCGGGCTGTTCGACGGGCATTTCGGGGAGTTCCTGCTGCTCCTGCGGCTCCGCAGGATGCTCCTCCTCGAAATCAAACACCGGGCTGTATGTATCGTCGTAATTATTACGTTTTCTGTTATCTGTCATTGTTATTGTTGAATGTGCGTAGGGAAAAATGTATGGAGAAATCAGTTGAACATCGGGTCATCGGGGGCCGGGTCGTTTTCTCCGGAAGGGGATTCGGGCGAAGCATCGGATTTAGGCTCCTCCCCGTCATGAGAGGGGATATTGCCCGACTCATGCGGCGATGTGCCGATGACCGACAGGGAATCACTCCTCTCCTGCGNGGCGGNCGATTCTGTCTTGGCGGTATCGGAAGGCTCCTCCACAGGATTCGAGATTTTCTTCCCCGGTTTGCAGCGCGGACGCCCCGGGATTACCGTGACGGAGGGGATATCGTAGCCTTCCGATTCATTTACGGCCATATCCTTCGGGCCCGGCGATACTATCACCGGCCAGCCGGGCTTGCATATCTCGGCGAACCGGAGGATATTCTCATTCGTCATGCGTATACATCCGTGGGAGCGGCGACCGCCGATGCTCCATGGAGCGACGGTGCCGTGGATTCCGATCTGGGATGATACGGGGGTGCGCAAGCGCATGTAGCGGGGGCCGAACTGTCCCTTGACATCGGAGGTATTGCCGTCGTCATCGGTGAAGAGCCACTCGGTCGAATTATATATGCCCTCGATCGTGAAATATCCCTCGGGAGTGCGTCCGTCGCGGCGCTTATGTTTCGAGCCGAAATTCTTCGCCACAGCTATGCCGACTCTCTCCTGCTCGACACCGAAGCGGTCATAACGATAGAGATGCATCGTATTCTTATCGACAATCAGAAAACCATCCGCCTCATTGATAAGAAGTTTTCCCGCATATTCGGGCACTTCGGAGGCCATCGTCGGCAGAATTCCCATTTCGTAGCGCGCACGGTCGGGCGACTCCCGCATCGCTTCAAGAATCGCCTCCGTATCGGTCAAAGCCACCTTAACAATCTCTACCGTATCGGGTGTCAAGGTGTCGGACATGACTGTATCTACCGCCGATATCGACTCGACGGCAATGTATTCATCCGTGCCCCGCTCTTTTCGACAGGCCGACAACACCGTCAGCATCGCTACGGCATATATTGATATATAGGAAATCCGGACTCTCATATATGAATAACAACTGGACAGCACCCCAATCCAAGTGGATGACCGGGAGCTGAGAATGGAGGCTTTTATACCCTCGTTCCACTTCCGACTGCAAATTTAGCAATAATTTGAGAATTTTTTTAGCGCAATCTCAGTATTTTTTACTAAATTCGCATTAATGAAACGCAACACATCTGCCCCCGGCAACGATTCCGGAAAAATCGCCGGCCTTATCTTATTGGCTCTCATATGGATTTGGCTGGTGTATATGCTGTTTTCCCGCGGTGGTCTTGATTTAAAGAACATCTTCATCGCGGTTGCCTCGGGTATCATTATATTCGTGCCCCTATGGAAGAGATACATTCAGCCGATTCTGGCCAACCGCAAGAAGAATTAGAATCGGCCTTCGGTGCCTACGCGCAATTCGATCCCGGAACTCCGGATCCTGCCACGACGGCGGGTCCGCTGCTTTCCCGTATCCTCTCCCCTGCCGACCTCAGGAAGCTCCCCCCGGAGCGTCTGCCGGAGGTCTGNGCCCAATTGCGCGAGTATCTTATCNGTTGCCTCAGTAAGAATCCCGGCCACTTCGCCTCAAGCATGGGTGCGGTGGAAATCATTGTGGCCCTGCATTATGTGTTCAATACCCCCGATGACCGGATAGTGTTCGACGTCGGCCATCAGGCCTACGCNCACAAACTGCTGACCGGACGCCGCGAACGTTTCAAGACGCAGCGCACCCTCGGCGGCNTCAGCGGCTTCCCCAACCCNATGGAATCGGAATTCGANACTTTCGTAGCGGGCCATGCCTCCAATTCCATATCGGCAGCCCTCGGAATGGCGATCGCCGATAAGCTGACTCCCGGGCATGAGGAACGCAAGACGGTGGCCGTCATCGGCGACGCATCCATCAGCGGCGGTCTCGCCTTCGAGGGTCTCAACAATGCCGCCAACCATCCCAACGACCTGCTCATCATCCTGAATGACAACGAGATGAGCATCGACAACAACGTCGGNTCGCTCCATAAATACCTCTCCCAGCTCTCCACATCTCTCGGCTATAACCGTCTGCGCAAGAGACTCTATGATTTCTTCCGCAACAAGGGATATATCGGCGATCAGGGTAAGGGGCGAATCCTGCGATTCAACAACTCTCTCAAGGCCCTGATAAGCAATCAACAGAATATATTCGAAGGCCTTAATATACGTTATTTCGGCCCCTTCGACGGCAATGATGTCGACAAGGTCGTGAAGGTGCTCAAGGAGATAAAGGATATGAAGGGTCCCAGAATCCTCCACCTGCATACCGTCAAGGGNAAGGGCTTCCCCGAGGCCGAGAAGGACCCCACCACNTGGCACGCCCCGGGCCGCTTCTGCGCCACCACCGGAGAACGCATCAAGGCTGCCGAGGATAAGAGGGAGCTATGGCAGGAGGTCTTCGGAAAGCAACTCGTCAGAATGGCCGAGAAGGATGACTCCATCGTGGGTATCACCGCCGCCATGCCGACCGGCACCTCCATGATCCGAATGATGCGCGCGTTCCCCGACCGCACATTCGANGTCGGTATCTCCGANGGTCATGCCGTGACGTTCGCAGGCGGACTGGCTGCCGCCGGCAAACATCCCTTCGCCGCGATATACTCCTCCTTCCTGCAGCGCGCGTATGACAATATCATTCACGATGTCTGCATTCAGAATCTNCCCGTCACCTTCTGCATCGACCGCTCGGGTCTGGTAGGCGAGGATGGCGTGACCCATCACGGACTCTTCGACATGGCCTATCTGCGGTGCATCCCCAATATGGTCATAGCGGCTCCCATGGATGCCCCCACTCTCAGGAATCTCATGCTTACCGCCGTCGCCCACAACGGCCCGATGGCTATCCGCTATCCCCGGGGGAAAGCGCCGGAGGAGACCAACTCTTCCGAGCCACGGGAAATCCCCGTCGGCAAGGGGCGTTCGATCAGCGTCAGCCTTGGCTCGAAAGCCGCGGTGCTCTCCATCGGTGAGATCGGCAATGACGCAGCCAAGGCTGTGGCCATGCTCGCCCGGGAGGGGATAAATACCGACCATTACGATATGATCTGGGTCAAACCCCTTGACACCACCCTGTTGGAGATGATCGCCAAGAGATATGACGTCATAGTGACCGTCGAGGATGGAGCACGCGAAGGTGGATTCGGCGCGGCTATCTCCCAATGGCTCGACACCCGACGCGCGGATTACCCCACGCTCCCTGTTCCGACTCACGTCACTCTCGGAATCCCCGACAGATGGATATCCCAGGGAAGTGTGGCCGAACTGCGCCGGATAGCCGCAATCGACGCCGACGCGATTGCCGCCGCCGTCAAGGAGGGACTGATGATTTCGGCCGACCAAATCATCAATGCCACGGCTGAAGCCAAAGTGGAACCCCACGGTCTAAACTGAATTTCCTGCGTCTATGAAGATAATTATCGCGGGTGCGGGAGAAGTGGGCACCCATCTGGCAAAGATGCTCTCCAACGAGAATCAGGATATCATACTGCTCGATAACGAACAGGGGAAACTCGACGGCATCGACAGTAATTATAACCTGATGACCTATAACGGAAGCACCTCTTCATTCGACACCCTGCGCGAAATCGGGGTGGATGAATGNGACCTCTACATAGCCGTCACCCCTTTCGAGACCCGCAACATCACATCCTGCTCGATAGCCAAACGGCTCGGAGCGAAGAAGACGGTGGCGAGAATCGACAATTCGGAATTCCTACGCCCCGAGAACGGGCGGATTCTGAAGGAGATAGGAGCGGATTTCCTGATTTACCCGGAAAATCTGGCTGCCACCGAGATAGACCTGTCGTTGTCGCACAACTGGGCCCGATATTGGGGTGAGCTTCATGGGGGCCAACTCGTGATGATCGGTGTGAAGCTGCACGATGATTCCTCTCTCATCGACACGAAGCTGAAGGATGTCACCCGAGGGTCGCACGACTTCCATGTGGCAGCCATCAAACGCAACAACGAGACTATCATCCCGACAGGTAATGATGAGATTCATCGCGATGATATCGTCTATTTCATCACCACTCCACCCTATATCGATCAGGTGCGCGAACTCTGCGGCAAGAAGAAGCGCGTCATCCGCCGCGCCATGATAGCCGGCGCGACCCGCATCACCTCACGTTTCGCCCAGCTTTACGGTGAAAAATATTCACTGCGCATCATCGACTCTGACAGGGCCGTGTGCGAGCAATTCGCCACACGTTTCCCCAACTGTGAGATGATTTGTGCCGACGCCCGCGACATCGAGGTGCTCCGCGAGAACAATATCTATCAATANGACGCTTTCCTGGCTTTAGGCGACTCCTCGGAGACCAATATCCTCTCCTGTCTTACGGCCAAGGAATTCGGAGTGCCCAAGACCGTNGCCGATGTGGAGAATCTTCAATTCTTCTCACAGGCNGAGAACCTAAATATCGGCACCATCCTCAATAAGAAACTCCTCGCCTCCTCACGCATTTTCAAGATTATGCTCGACGCCGACGAGAGTAACTCCAAGTTCCTCGTGCTTGCCGATGCCGAGGTGGCCGAGATGCAGGCCTCGGCGAAGTCGAAAATCACCCGCGCTCCGGTGAAGGACCTCCATCTTCCCTTCGGCATGACACTCGCCGCCCTCGTCAGNGGCAACACATGCGAGCTGATAAGCGGCATGACTCAGATAGAAGCCGGCGACTATGTAGTGGTATTCTGTCTCTCCGGCACATTCTCCAAGATGGAGAAATGGTTTAATTAACCGATTTGAAATAAAGAAGGCAGTGCAGACATTCTTCCGACATAAGGCATATATCAATTTTCCGATGCTCCTGCGAGTCATCGGATGGCTGCTATTGACAGAAGCGGGCATAATGGTGTTGCCCTGCGCCGTGGGCATGTTCTACGGCGAAGGCTCGGCCATGCACTTCCTNATCTGCATAGGCATCACGGCCGCCTGCGGATTCGGGCTGATGAGCCTGCGTCCGAAGTCGCGCGAGATGGGTAAGAGGGAAGCCGTGCTTCTGACCGGAATGACCTGGGTGATTCTCTCTTTATTCGGGATGTTGCCTTTCCTCGTCTGCCGCACNCACTTCTCGATTTCCGACGCTTTCTTCGAGACGATGAGCGGATTCACCACCACCGGAGCCTCCGTTCTCGACACGCTGGAAGGTGTCCCCCATTCCATACTTCTCTGGCGTTGCATCGCGCAATGGATAGGGGGTCTCGGGATTATTCTCTTCACGCTCGCTATCGTCCCGATGCTCAATTACAAGGGTGGCATCCAGCTTTTCAACGCGGAGGTGACCGGCATCACGCATGATAAGTTGCGCCCGCGTATCGGCAGCACATCCAAGGGTCTGTGGATGGTATATATCGCCTTGACCCTGCTGCTCATAATTCTCCTCCTATGCTCCGACATGCAGTTTTTCGACGCGCTCTGCTACGGGCTCTCGACGATGTCGACGGGAGGGTTCGCCACCTCCGATATGTCGCTCGGACGCTGGGACAGCAATTACATCAAGGTCGTGATGACGATCTTCATGTTTCTCGGAGGTGTCAACTTCTCCCTCCTTTTCAAGGCCGCCAACGGACAATGGAAGGGCTTGCTCGACAATGACGCTCTCAAGGCCTATCTCATTATCATCTTAACCGCTTACATAATTTTCACCCTCAATATCTTCTTCAACAGGCTCGGCACGGATTGGACGGATTATACGATCGACCCGATTTTCCAGGCGGTCTCCATACTCTCCTCGACGGGAATCACCGAACCGGATTTCCACGATTGGGGTCCGGTGAGCGTCATCGTCCTTACTATCATGATGGTGATGGGAGCATGTGCCGGCAGCACATCGGGGGGTGCGAAAATCGATCGCTTCCTGATTCTCGGCAAGTTCCTGCGGAATGAATTCTACCGCATGATGCATCCTCAGGCCATCAAGACCGTCGTCATTAACGGCAAGGGGACTCCCGCCCCGATCGTGATGCGCACTCTCGCCTTCCTTTTTCTCTATCTGATNGTCATAATCGTCGGAGCCATGGCGCTNATGGTCTGCGGCTTCCCCTTGAATGACGGATTTTTCTGCGCGCTGTCGGCGGTCAGCAACACCGGTCTCGGCACCGACATTACCGGCCTTGAGGGCAACTATTCGCAGGTGTCGGCCACCGCAAAATGGATTCTCTCTTTCCTCATGCTGACGGGGCGTCTGGAGCTCTACACAATCCTGCTGATTTTCACCCCGGCATTCTGGAAAAAGTAAAATATTCATTTACAAATCCTTGCAATTATTGCATAAGATGAATTAATTTCGCACGCTTCTAATTTGTAAAGTTTTCCAAAATAAAACTTAATCACTTAATTATCAATCATATAAAAATTCAAATTTAGTAAAAAGTTTTCCAAAAAAGAAAACTTCACTCTACTTGTCAAAAACTTTTGTTGAAAATTCTTGGTCGGTTCGGTTAATGTTTATATCTTTGCATCGTCTTACGGAACCCTNACCGGCAACCTCTGCAAGGAGCCGCAGGAAAAGACAAAGCTGACCCCTATAATTCAATATCCAGTACATCTAAAACCGAACTCAAGACATGATCCAACTCGTAGAAAAACGCGACGGACGCGTGGTGGGATTCAATGAAGAAAAAATCAGGACCGCCATACGAAAAGCCATGGACCAGACTCCCCACGGCATTGACGAGGAACTTATCCGGCAGATTTCTGCCCGTGTCGACAAATCCGGCAATGCCCGGATGACTGTCGAGGAGATACAGGACCGTGTGGAATTCGAACTGATGAAATCGGCCCGGAAGGATGTGGCAAGAAGCTATATCACCTATCGCGACCAGCGCTCCATAGCCCGTCGCGCCAAGACCCGTCAGGTCTTCCTTGAGATAATCGAAGCCAAAAGCAACGACATCACCCGCGAAAACGCCAACATGAACGCCGACTCCCCGGCCGGAATGATGATGAAATTCGCGAGCGAAACCACCAAGCCATTCGTCGACGACTATCTCCTCTCCCAGGAGGCCAAGAATGCCGTGGCCAACAATTACATCCATATTCACGACAAGGACTATTACCCGACGAAGTCGCTGACCTGCGTTCAGCATCCCCTCGACAATATCCTTGAGAACGGCTTCATCGCCGGTCACGGCGAGTCACGCCCGGCCAAGCGCATCGAGACAGCCGCAGTCCTTGCCTGCATATCACTCGAGACNGCCCAGAATGAGATGCACGGCGGACAAGCCATCCCGGCATTCGACTTCTATCTCGCTCCATTCGTGAGGGCATCCTTCATCGAGGAGGTCAAGAATCTCGAATCGCTCACCGGCAACGACCTCAGCCATCTATACAATGCCGAACTCGACGACTATCTGCGCCGCGACCTGGATGGTCTCGAAGGGGAGCCGCGACTCCTCCAGCACGCCGTCAACAAGACTGTGGCCCGCGTGCATCAGGCGATGGAGGCCTTCATCCATAACATGAACACCATCCATTCGCGCGGCGGAAACCAGGTGGTATTCTCCTCCATCAACTACGGCACCGACACCTCCGCCGAAGGCCGATGCGTGATACGCGAACTTCTCCAGACCACTTACGAGGGTGTCGGCAATGGCTCGACAGCCATCTTCCCTATCCAGATATGGAAAAAGAAGCGCGGAGTCAGCTATCTCCCCGAGGACCGCAACCACGACCTCTACCGCCTTGCCTGCAAGGTGTCGGCACGCCGCTTCTTCCCCAACTTCCTCAATCTCGACGCCACCTTCAACCGCGACGAGGCCTGGCACGCCGACGATCCGAAACGCTATCTGCATGAGGTAGCCACGATGGGNTGCCGCACGCGCGTATATGAGAACAGATTCGGCGACAAGACCTCCGTCGGTCGTGGCAATCTTTCATTCACGACTATCAATATCGTGCGCCTTGCCCTCGAAACCCGCGACATCCTTGATAAAGAGGAGCGCATTGAGAAATTCTTCAATAAGCTCGACAAGATGCTCGACCTGACAGCACGCCAGCTCGACGCCCGCTTCCAGTTCCAGAAAACCGCCCTCGCCAAACAGTTCCCGATGGTGATGACCGCTCTATGGAACGGTGCCGCGAAACTCAAGCCCAACGACACGATCGAACCCGTCATCAACCAGGGCACCCTCGGAATCGGATTCATCGGTCTGGCCGAAACCCTCATCGCCCTCATCGGCAAGCATCATGGAGAGAGCGAGGAGGCCCAGGAACTCGGACTCCGTATAATAACCCGTATGCGCGACCGCGCCAATGAATTCTCCGACAAGTACTCCCACAACTACTCTGTACTCGCCACTCCGGCGGAGGGGCTGTCCGGAAGATTCACCAAGCATGACAGGAAGACTTTCGGCGAAATCCCCGGAATCACCGATAAGGATTANTATACCAACTCCAATCACGTCCCCGTCTACTACCACTGCTCACCCCGCCACAAGGCTAAAGTCGAGGCCCCTTACCATGACCTCACGAGAGGAGGCCANATATTCTATGTGGAAATCGACGGCGACGCCACTCATAACGAGGAGGCAATCGCGCAGATCGTAGACCTCATGGATCGCCACAATATCGGCTACGGAAGCGTCAACCACAACCGCAACCATTGCCCGAAGTGCGGTTATGAGAATGCCGACACCTCCCAGACACACTGCCCGAAGTGCAACGTCAAGTTCGAGACGATACAGCGNATAACGGGTTACCTCGTCGGCACCACCGACCGATGGAACTCCGGCAAGCTCGCCGAACTCCGCGACCGCATCGTGCATAAATAATCCGTCATATATCTAATCTTAAGGGGAGACGCGGATTTTTTCCGCTTCTCCCCTTATCTTTTTCACGTATCCGTGCGTTATAAGAATGTGACGCCGCCTGACTCCATCACACAGATGATGATTCATGTGGCCTGACACTACATCAACATAAATCTATACCGTAACGAATATATGGCAAACGAAGAAGCAAAGGCAAACGACCTGCGCCAGGACGCTCTCGACTACCACGAGGAGGGACGCCCCGGCAAAATAGAAATCACACCTACCAAACCCTACGCATCTCAGCGCGACCTCTCGCTGGCTTACTCTCCCGGCGTGGCCTATCCATGTCTCGAAATAGAGAAGAATCCCGCCGACGCCTACAGATATACCAATAAGGGAAATCTCGTGGCTGTAATCTCCAATGGCACAGCCGTGCTGGGATTGGGCGACATAGGCGCGCTTGCAGGCAAACCTGTGATGGAGGGTAAGGCTTTGCTCTTCAAAATCTTTTCCGGACTCGACGCTTTCGATATCGAGGTGAACGAGACCGATCCCGCGAAATTCGTGGAGATAGTAAAAGCCATCGCCCCCACTTTCGGAGGAATAAATCTCGAGGATATCAAAGCCCCGGAATGCTTCGAAATCGAAAAGCGACTCAAGGAGGAATGCAACATCCCGGTGATGCACGATGACCAGCACGGCACTGCCATCATCTCGGGTGCCGGCCTGCTCAACGCCCTTGAGATTCAGAATAAGAAAATCGACGAGATTCGCCTCGTGGTCAATGGAGCCGGAGCTGCCGCAGTCAGCTGCACCCGCCTTTATAAAGCTCTCGGCGTGAAGCCGGAGAATATCGTGATGTGCGACTCGAAGGGTGTCATCCGCAAGGACCGCGGGGGCCTCACCGAACAGAAAGCCGAATTCGCCACCGACCGCGATCTCCACACTCTGGCCGAGGCCATGGTAGGAGCCGATGTATTCCTCGGGCTAAGTGTGGCCGGAGTAGTCACACCGGAGATGGTGCGTTCGATGGCACCCCGNCCCATCGTCTTCGCCCTGGCCAATCCGAATCCCGAAATCGGCTATTATGAGGCCAAAGAGGCTGCCCCCGATGTAATCGTGGCCACNGGCCGAAGCGACTATCCCAACCAGATCAACAACGTTATCGGTTTCCCCTATATATTCCGCGGAGCCCTCGACTGCGGCGCGTCGGCCATCAACGAGGCCATGAAAATCGCCGCTGTCTATGCCATCTCGGCTTTGGCCAAGGAGCCTGTGCCCAGTGTGGTCGATGAGGCCTACGGTCTTTCCGACCTCCGTTTCGGCCCCGACTATATATTGCCGAAGGCTCTNGATCCACGCCTGTTGCTCTGTGTGGCTCCCGCTGTGGCCAAAGCGGCGATGGANAGCGGCATAGCCTCGCGCCCCATCGATAATTGGGAGGCTTATCAGCTCCGTCTGCGCGAATACATGGGCGACGACGGCAAATTCATGCGCAGCGTCACCGAACACGCCGCTCAGGATAAGAAGCGTGTCGTATTCGGCGAGGGCAATCTCGAGAATATGCTCCGTGCGGCCGCCCGCCTCCACCGTGAGGCCACCCTTATACCGGTGCTGCTCGGCAACGCCGAAATGATCAACCGCCACGCCAACCGTCTCGGACTCGATATCTCCGGCATCGAAATCATCAATCCTCGCCATGACCGGGAGGAGGAGCGTCGCGAACGCTACGCCCGTCTGCTCAGTTCGAAAAAGGAACGTCAGGGCATAAGCTATGCCGAGGCTCTCGACAAGATGTATGACCGATCCTACTTCGGCATGATGATGGTTGAGGCAGGCGACGCCGACGCGTTCATCGCCGGCTGCTATTCCGCCGCCAACAAGATGGCGGCCCGCGCCGTCTCCATCGTCGGAATGCGCGACGGNTTCGACCACTTCGCGACGATGCACATAATGAACACGCGTGCCGGAATGTATTTCCTCGCCGATACAGCCGTGAATCCCGTCAGCGACACTGCCGCTCTCGTCGACATNGCGCGTCTCTCAGACCAGGCNGTGCGCTATTTCAATCAGGAGCCCGTCATGGCGATGCTCTCTTACTCCAACTTCGGTTCAAACCGCGAGGAGAAGGAACCCGCAAGAGTCGCGGAGGCCGTGCGTATCCTACATGAGCAATACCCCGACATTCAGGTAGATGGCGAGATGCAGGCCGATTACGCTCTCGACACGGAATCACGCGACAAGACCTATCCCTTCAACACAATCAAGGGNAAGAANGTCAACACGCTGATATTCCCGAATCTCAGCTCCGCAAATATCGGCTATAAGCTGCTCCTCGGTATGGGTGTNGGNAAGGTCATCGGTCCGCTCCAGATCGGCCTCAGAAAACCGATCTATTTCATCGGTGTCAACGCCAAGGTCGATGAGGTGGTCGACATTGCCACGCTTGCCGCTCTCGACGCCATCATCGGCAGCCGTCAATAACTATTCTTAACGCGGCGACCGGCTCCTGTAATGGGGGTACGGTCGCCGTCAGCAATCTCCGTATGAAGGAACCCNTCTATAATATTCTCGATATNCGGCGCGGCACGACCGTGGATGGTCCCGGGCTGCGCACATCCATCTATATCGCCGGCTGTCGTCANGGATGCCCCGGCTGCCACAATCCCGATTCCTGGAATCCCGGCGCAGGCACCCCCATGACGCTTTCCTCTCTCATGGATATCATCCGTGAGGAGGATTTCGACGTTACCCTCACCGGCGGCGATCCGCTATGGCTCGGAATGAAATTGCTTCCCCTCGTGGAGGCGATAAAGGGGGAGGGTAAAAACATCTGGCTATATACGGGATTCACCATCAGCGAGATAAGATTGTCACCGATCAAACGGAGGATTGCCGGTCTGGTCGATACCATTGTGGAGGGGCGCTTCGTAGAGGCTCTGCGTGACCCCGACCTCAGATTCCGGGGTTCCTCCAATCAACGCATCGTAGCCATATCGGGGAGACCGACAGCGGAATAATTGGCACGGTTTTTGCTCCATTATCGTAAAAATTCATACACATGGGTATATTCAACAAACTGTTTTCCCGCGAGAAGAAGCAGGAGAAACTCGATCAGGGTCTCGAGAAGACCAAACAGGGCGTATGGCAGAAATTGACACGCGCCGTGGCCGGAAAATCGACCATCGACGATGAGGTGCTCGATAATCTGGAGGAGGTCTTCGTCACATCTGACGTCGGGGTCGACACTACGCTCGAGATTATCGACCGTATCCAGAAGCGTGTGGCCCGCGATAAATATGTCTCCACTTCCGAACTCCACAACCTTCTCTCCGAGGAGGTGGCCGATATGATAGTCCCCGCGCAGGACCCCGAGGCCGAGCAGCTCGGCGATTTCCAGGTGCCTGCCGACAGCAAACCCTATGTCATTCTCGTCGTGGGCGTCAACGGCGTCGGCAAGACCACGACCATAGGCAAACTCGCCCATCAATACAAGGAAGCGGGCAACAAGGTTTTCCTCGGAGCCTCCGATACCTTCCGTGCCGCCGCCATCGAGCAGCTCCAGACATGGGGCGATCGCGCCGGCGTGACCGTCATAAAGCAGAAGATGGGTTCCGACCCTGCCGCAGTGGCCTACGATACGGTGAGCGCGGCCAAGGCGCAGGGCGCCGACGTGGTAATCATCGATACGGCCGGACGTCTGCACAACAAGGTCGGCCTCATGCGCGAGCTTGAGAAGATCAGCAAGGTGATGAAGAGAGTCGTGCCNGAGGCTCCCCAAGAGGTGCTTCTCGTGCTCGACGGCTCCACCGGCCAGAACGCCTATGAACAGGCCGAACAATTCTCGGCTGTCACGCAGGTCAATGCCCTGGCCGTCACTAAACTCGACGGCACCGCCAAGGGTGGCGTCGTGATTGGAATATCCAACAAGCACAAGATTCCTATCAAGTATATCGGCCTTGGAGAGAAAGCCGAGGATCTCCAGATATTCGATGCCAAGGATTTCGTAAAGTCGCTCTTCAAGAAAGACTGAAATGANTAGTAAAGGAAAAGAGGAATTGATGGANGTTTTTGAACCGGGCCGCATCGATGTCATATCGATGGGATGCTCCAAGAATCTCGTGGATTCGGAGAAACTCCTCCGCCGTCTGCAGGCAAAGGGCTACTATACGGTGCATGACTCCGACTCCCCCCGGGGTGAATGGGTCATGGTCAACACCTGCGGCTTCATCGGCGACGCCAAGGAGGAATCAATCAATCTCATTCTTCAGCTCGCAGAAGCCAAGGAGGAGGGCACAATCGGCAACATCGCCGTCATGGGCTGCCTCTCGGAGCGTTATCTGGCCGATCTTGAGGAGGAGATAAAGGAGGTTGACCGTTGGTATGGCAAATTCAACTGGAACGCCTTTATCGAAAGCCTACCCGACCGCACNGGGAAGGATGAGCAGGCGCCGAAGCCNTGGGAACGTCAACTGACCACCCCGGAATGGAGCGCATACCTGAAGATTTCGGAAGGATGCAACCGATTCTGCTCCTTCTGTGCGATACCGCTCATCACCGGCCGCCACACTTCCACCCCTCCCGACGAACTTCTTGAGGAGGTACGTTCGCTCGTTGCCAAAGGGGTGAAGGAATTCAACGTCATCGCCCAGGACCTCTCATCCTATGGCCGTGATATCGACGGGAAGTCGCATCTGGCAGAACTTATCGACCGNATGGCCGATATCCCCGGTGTGGAATGGATTCGTCTGCATTACGCCTATCCCGCTGATTTCCCGATGGATATCCTTGAGGTGATGAACCGTCGCGATAATGTATGCAACTATCTCGACATAGCCCTCCAGCATATTTCCGACCCGGTGCTATCCAACATGCGCCGCCATATCGACAAGGAGGGAACCCTCCGTCTGCTCGATGAAATCCGCCGGAGAGTGCCCGGCATCCGTATCCGCACCACCCTTATGGTCGGCTTCCCGGGTGAGGGTGAAAAGGAATTCGAGGAACTGAAAGAGTTTGTCCGCACCCAACGATTCGACCGTATGGGAGCATTCGCATATTGTGAGGAGGATGGCACATGGGGAGCGAAGAATCTCGTTGATTCCGTGCCGGAGGATGTGAAGCAGCGACGCCTTCAGCAACTCATGGATCTTCAGGAGGAGATCGCCCTCAGCCGCAATGAGGAACTTATCGGAGAGAATGTGCGGGTGCTCATCGAGACCCCGGCATCGGAGAATGCCGACGGTTACGCGATCGGCCGCACTCAATGGGATTCCCCGGAAGTCGACCCGGAAGTACTCGTCAGGAATTGCGATGCCGCGCCCGGCGAATTCGTGAATGTCAGGATTACGGCGGCCCAGCCCTTCGAACTTATCGGAGAGCCGGCAGATGATGCCCCCGGGTCAAATGACATACTCTAATTTTGATCGTTATGAATCTTTTCCATATAACCTTTCCGCGCGATCCAAGAGGGTCGCGCGTATCGTTTCAGGGTGCCTCCCCGGAGCTGATCGAGGGCTTCGGATGCGGATTCGTGTTCAGCCCCTTCGGCACACACGCCCCCATATTCACCATACCATTCGGGAACGGTGATTACACTGACCGGGAATTGATTGACTGGTGCGCCGGGAACGATCGGATACTCAACTCCACCATCAGCTCCGACACTCGGCGCGAGGAGCATCTTCAGCTCGTCGGCAAGGCTGTGGAGTTCGCGAGGGAGACCGAAAACGTCACCGGCAACCCGGCAAAAGTGATCGCCGCCAGAGTCAAGGCAGCCCCCTCTTCAAAATCCCTCCCCGACCTTTACCGCTCCCTCGCGGATGCCTATCCGGATGCCTGCGTCTTTCTCTTCTCCTCTCCGATAAGCGGCACCTGGATCGGGGCCTCTCCGGAACTGCTATGCCACCTTCAGAAAGGGGATAATGGATGGATGACGGAAACTGTGGCCCTGGCCGGCACGCGCCCCGCAGGCTCTCTTCAGGATTGGGACGACAAGAATATCAGGGAGCAGCGGATGGTCGCCGACTTCATACTCTCCTGTCTGGAGGAATCGGGACTGCGTGTGACAGAGGGTCAGACCGTCACCCGCCGGGCCGGGAACATCGAACATATCATGACCCCTATTTCCGCCACTTACGAATCCACCGACAGCACAATCGATGAAATCGCAGTGCCATTGCTCCGGGCACTCTCCCCCACCCCGGCCCTTTGCGGCCATCCCCGGGAAAAGGCCCTTGACTTCATTCTCTCCAACGAAGGCAGACCACGNGATTTCTACGGAGGTTACCTCGGCATCGTCTCTCCGGATACAGCCGACATCTACGTCAATCTAAGAAGCGGACGCGTGCTCCCGGAAGGGGAAGGAATCCTTCTGTACGCCGGCGGAGGAATTACCCGAGATTCCATTCCGGAGGCTGAATGGATGGAGACNGAGCGGAAACTATCCACCATTATGACACATTTATAGCGGTCAGCCCCGAAAAAACCTACCCCGAACGATTGCAATTAATGAAATATTCATTAACTTTGCAACAAATCGGTAATCCCCCCGACGGAAGAGACCGCCGGGAATGCCGAACGATACCTGAAAACACTATAAACTTTACTATATCGATGAAAAGATTCCTTCTTCTCTCAGCCGCCGCTGCCTCGATGGCACTGTCGGCCAACGCGGAGCATCTCAAGAGCATCAATGCCTCTGAGATAGCCAACGACATCTCCGCAAAAGAGGATTTCTACCGCCACGTCAACCAGAAGTGGATGGACAACAATCCCCTCACTCCGGAGCATGCCCGCTACGGCAAATTCAACATCCTCGACGATTCAAGCAAGAATCGTGTGCGCCGTATCGTGACCAATCTCGCTGCCACCAACCCCGAACCGGGAAGCGTGGCCTACAAGATCGCCACAATCTATGAGGCCGCAATGGACTCCACCACACGCAACAAACTCGGCGCAACTCCCATCCAGCCTCTTCTCAAGAAGGTGGAGAACGCCAAGGATGCGGATATGGAGGATATCTTCCTCTGGATGCACACGGAATACGGCGCTCCCCTCGTCGGCATCGGTATGCAGGAGGACTTGAACAATTCCTCTCAGTATGCCATGTATATCGGTGGCACCGGCCTCGGCATGGGCGACCGTGACTATTATCTGAAGAATGACCCCGAGAATAAGAAAATCCGTCAGGCTTACACCAATCTGATTGAAAAGGAGATGCAGCTGGCCGGCTATTCAAAGGGTGACGCCAAGCGTATCGCGAAGAATGTAATCAAGATCGAGACNCTCATCGCCGACTCCACCTGGACCCGCGAGCAGAGCCGTGACCTCAACGCGATGAACAACGTGCGCTCGCTCGAATGGGTAAAGGAGCGCTATCCCAACCTCCCCTGGGATCGTTTCTTCATCGAGACTATGGGCATCCAGACTCCCGATCAGTTCATCGTCACTGAAATCAATACCGTAGATCAGGCCAACAAGCTTTACTCCACTCTCTCCACCCGCGAACTCAAGGACCTCTATCTCTGGGAGCTCGTCAGCGGAGCATCAGGCATGTTGAGCGATGATTTCACCAATGCCAACTTTGAATTCAATAAGGTGATGAGCGGCGTGCAGCAGATGCAGCCCCGCTGGAAGCGCGCCCTCGGCGCCACCGAGAGCAAACTCGGCGAGGCCATCGGTCAGCTCTATGTCGAGGAGTATTTCCCCGAGTCATCCAAGCGCTATATGGAGAATCTCGTGGAGAACCTCCGCACCGCTCTCGGCAAACACATCATCAATCTCCCCTGGATGAGCGACGACACCAAGCTCAACGCCATCAAGAAGCTCAACGCCATCACAGTGAAGATCGGTTATCCCGATGAATGGAAGGATTATTCCACCATGGTCATCGACCCGAATCTCTCCTACTATGAGAATATGCACAATGCCAACATGTGGTATGTGAAGGATCAGCTCAGCAAGTGGGGCAAACCCGTGGATCGCAGCGAGTGGGGTATGACTCCGCAGACAATCAACGCATACTACAATCCGCTCAATAATGAGATCGTATTCCCCGCCGGCATCCTGCAGGCTCCCTTCTTCGACGCCGACGCCAGCGACGCTGAGAACTACGGCGGTATCGGCGTGGTGATCGGCCATGAGCTGACCCACGGTTTCGACGACCAGGGATGCAACTTCGATGCTGTCGGCAATATGGTCAACTGGTGGACTCCGGAAGATGCGGAGGCTTTCGCTAAACTGACACAGGGTCTCGTAGGCCAGTTCAATGAGGTGGAGGTTCTTCCCGGTCTTATGGCCAACGGTCAGTACACTCTCGGCGAGAACATCGCCGACCAGGGTGGTCTTCGCGTGGCTATGACGGCTTTCCTCGACTCTCAGAAGAAGAAGGGTGTCGACATCACTTCGGAAGAGGCTCTCATCGACGGTTATGATCCCATCCAGGTGTTCTATATGAACTATGCAAACCTCTGGGGCCAGAACATCCGCGATGCCGAAAAGCGTAACCTCACCATAGGTGACGTTCACTCTCTCGGCACCAACCGCGTGAACGTCTCCCTCAAGAATATCGAGCCTTTCTTCAAGGCCTTCGATATCAAGGAGGGCGACAAGATGTATCGTCCTGCCGAGGAGCGTATCATCATCTGGTAATCCTGCCTGAATTCCGAAACATTATAAAAATCACCCTGAAATCAAATGATTTCAGGGTGATTTTCATATTTCTTCGCTTGGCGATTTTGGCCGCTTTAGCCTTGTCGTTCAGTCGCGATCTTAATAATAAAGGATTGTCCGTTCTTCCGTATAGGTTTTGGTTTCGGGGTTTATTCCATCCGGAGTCTCGGTGAACGTGGTGTTGGTGGCAGTGCGCGTTACCCAGTTTCCGTGANCATCGAAATGGTGGTCGGTATATTCGGAGTGGATAAGGTGTCGTCCGGATTCGTTGGCATACCAGTCGGAAGCCGTCATTACACCATTAGNGAAGGTCTGTGTGACGGTTACGTTCAGATCAGTTCCGACAGTGGTGTCAATGAGAAACTTCACGGGCTGATTGATTGAATCATAGTCAATCTTCACTACCATGCGCTTTTGGCCCATCGATNCGTCGCTGCCGTTCGGATAGCCCGCCTCGTCATAGTCAAGGATTGACATCTTCTGTTTGCCATCCTTTGTAAACTTCACCCTCTTCTGCCGTGCGAGCGGATTATCCGTTGTCAGGTTGAACTCCTTGACTGAACCCTTGCATTCGTAAAGCACTCCTGCATGATATTCCGGCTCCGCTGTTGTTTCGGTCTTTTTTTTCTTCGCGGCATTGATATTCACAATCCCGCATCCTACAATAAGGATGGTCAGTAAGACTTTAAAGTGTTCCATTTTACATTTAATATTATACAAAAGTAATAAATAAATATAAGAAATACAAATTATTTTAAATTTTATTATAAATGTGATAGATTTTTAATTAAAGTTTGAATTTACAAGTTGTTAGGATTTGAAATTATTAAGTAGCTATTCAAATTAAAACGATATAATGAGTTTATTCCCATGATTGAACATAGACATATTTCGACTCAGTATTTGTTATAGGGTCAAGACTGGTATTCAACTTATAACACCCAGCCCTCAAGAATTGAGCCAACTTCTTAAATAAAATTCCAACCATATGAAGAGTTTAAAGGATTTTCAATTTCCCGGGAAAAATTTGGTTATGACCGCTTTGGTAATTCTCGCGGTATTGCTAATCCCACTATTGTTTGTAAATACAAATGTTTCTCAAAGATTAATTCCATGGATATCCGGTGCTATTGATCTATGTGGGATATATATGCTGGTATGGATTGTAATCAAAAGAGAAGCGAAGGATTATGCCTGGGTGATGCTACAGATAGTATTCGCATTATTACTTGTTACATTAATCGGATTTGGTATTTAAGTTATACAACCTATCATATACAGACATTCCCCCGCACTTGCAGCGGGGGAACGCCGTATCTATGGGAGGTATGAATGTCAGCTTGTCGGGTCGGAGATGACGAGGGAGAGGCGCGACAGGTGTGGAGCGAGCGAGGCATCGGCAATCAGGCGTATACGATGGTATCGGAAGCGCGAAGTGTGAAGTCCCCGNCGGGGCGAGATTCCTTCGGCNAGCAGATGCCAGTCGGTAAGGTCGTCGCTACCCTCGATGCGGAATGAGGCGGCGACAGCCGTCGATATCCCCCATATCCGCTTTCGGCCAAAGGGTGAGCCGAGCTTCAATGCACGCGTCAGGATTCCGCATTTACCCGTCATCGGAGGGAGCACACCCGGCAAAACCCGGGATACATTTCGCTCCGAGCCGGCAGGAATCACNGTTTCCCGACGATCTACCACNACCCTGACCAATTCNCCATCCTCGTCAATCCATAGAATTTTTCCTTCAAACACCATCAGCTTACCCGTCGNCACCTCCTTTGTCTCACTTATCTCAAACCATTCCTCGTCATCGGNTGACCATAATCGGAAAGTGCCATCAACCATTTTAAGAAGCAACGCACCCGAAGCCACGTCATTCATTAGAGCCGATACATTCTCCCCGGCCACTCCCGCCGGAAATGGTATAATCTGTTTGTGGCTCCCCGCCGCCGTCAGACTCTCTATGCCATGAGAGGAGAGGAACAGTGTAGCCGATCCCTTGTTGGAGATTCGGTCTGTGACGTTGATACGATATCCGCTCGCGATAGAGGAATCCAAAGTAATACCCGCCGTAAACCTTACATTGCGATAACCACCCTTCCCGTCGGCCTCCACCTGACGGATGCCGTCGCGACAGAAGATGGTCAATGTCTGTCGGCCAAGNTCCTCATCCCCCTTTCCCCTCGTCAGACTTCGACAGGCGGCAAGAATCGGAGAATCGGAAATCAGATTCCGATGACGGTAGACCACCCCGTTCCGCTTCATTGGAGTGAGAAGCCGACGATCCCGCCACAAAACGACACCCTCATCCGTCAACATTCCCCCATCGGGTTGCAGCGGTTCGAAATCAGTATAATCGGGACACACAAGCGGTGNATCCCCGGCAGGGAGCGGAAGAATCGCCACACCCTCCGTGACGGAATCCNCGTCGATGCCCAGACTCAATCTAAACGACGATTTCGCCTGCGCCTCGGCAATAAGCGACGCCCGGCTCCGACAGCGGAATCGGAAAGCGAATCCGGAGGATTCCTCGGAGCGCAGACTCGTCAGTGAGTCGACCACAGGATAAGATGCCCGCTCTGCCGGATTCGGCAGCCACCATCGCGGGGTTTCGGCCACATAGAGGTCAAGACTTCCGAAAACCGCACGCCATGCGAGTTGAAGAGAAGTAAGTGAGAATGTGGCCGACAGGCGTTGCGGCCGCAGGCTGAAGGCAATCCGGAGCTTGAGCGTAGCAGCCGCAAGACTCCAGGACAGCAACCGGGCAGAGGGAGGGGTATAGCTTGAGCCGACAATGGTCGCCTCCGAGGGGAGAGCGCCTCCAAAGGCCGCATGACAGGCCGCCGGCGTCAGCACCATCCCCGCCTGACGCACATCATCTTCATACACACCTATCCGCCGACCTACGGACTCATATACCCTCCGCTTGATTATTTTATCAATCCTCAGCGCATGCCCCTTTTCCAGCCAATCGGATATAGCCTCCGCATCTATCAGTTCCTGCACATCATGAAGGTCCACCTCCACATCCATCTCCGGATCCGCTCCGGCAAATGGAGTATATCCTTCGATATGGGCGTCATCGGCCGCGAATTCTACAACAGGCGCCTCGGGCAGGGATGTGAGCAAACGATATGTGCGGGTCGCATCAACATAAAGAAGCCAGACAACCCCCGACGTACCCACGACAGTTACCAGATCCCGCCACGGCAGCAGATACCGCACCGTTCCGATTACCCGGGGCAATGTCCCGATACGATCCGGAGCGAGGGAGGAATCCGACGGACGCGACGCCAATACTCCATCCTTGCGACGGATAATCACCATTNTGCTCTCCGACGCACCCGACGGAGGATGGTGGACACACAGAAGCTCACTCCCCTCCGGGAATGGCGGAATATTCTCTCCGACAGCCTCGCGGGACAACGAATAAGTGACCACAGTCTCCTCCTTCCCCGGCTTTGACGAGCCGCNATCCACCCCCTCTTCGAGCCAAGGGATATTTACGAATGCCTCCACCTCTCCATCGGGAGCGAGGAGTTCGGCGACATCGGTTTTCGGACTGAGGGTCAATACGATATTTTTCATTCCTATAATTAATATAAATCATAAAACAGATGACGGCGAAGATAACACGGCCTGNGCCGAAATCGGGCTTAAGGATTGATTTCGATGAGCCGGGAATAGAATTTTTAACATCCCCGACCCCAATTAATAGTGGATTTTTTTCGTAGTCACTAAGGGATTTATTATATTTGCAGAAAATTTGCGGCCCCGACGGGATGTCGACACCTCCTGAGGAGATTGACGGTTGATTCCGGATGGTGGCACGCTCAACTTTTAAATTGTCGTAAAGCTATGGTATTCAACATCGATGGTCTGCTTGAAAGAATGGGCCTGAACAACTCGAAGCCCCGCTTCGGGGTGGCTTTCAGCGGAGGGGGGGCCAAGGGCTTCACTCACATCGGATCGATGATGGCCTTCGAGAATTTCGGGGTGCAGCCCGGAATCGTATCGGGGGTATCGGCCGGATCCATAGCATGCACACTGTTCGCCGCCGGATTGACCCCTAATGATATCATACACTGTTTCGAGGAATACGACTCGTTCGGCTCATTCGCCGAGATAACTATTCCACGCACAAGTCTCTTCAAAATGGACCGGTTCGCGAAATTGCTCGACAGTTGGCTCCCGGTCAAGAATCTCGAGGAGCTGAAGATACCCACCGTAGTCTGCGCCACGGATTTCGACGCCGGTAAATCAATCGGATGGTCAAGGGGTGAGATTGTGCCGAGAGTGGTGGCCTCATGCAGCATCCCCATAATCTTTCCTCCGGTCAGAATCAACGGCGTCAACTATGTCGACGGCGGGGTGCTCCGCAATCTTCCNGCCTGGGCGATCAGGAAACACTGCAAGACACTCATCGGGCTTAACTGCGCCCCGCTGGACAGGGGCTACAAGTTCAAGAACTCTATGATCGATGTCACACTGCGCACATACAGCCTGATGTCGAAATCCAATACCCTGCAGGATCTGGAGCTATGCGACTATGTCGTGCGCACGCCGGGCACCTCACGTTTCGGCACTTTTGATCTCAAGGCCCTGCGAGAGGCCGTCAGGATCGGATACGACGCCACATCCAAAGTGCTTGACGAGGCCCTCAACAAGAAAAAATGACAATGAAGGATTCTAAGAATAAACGTAAAAATATAGTCGTGAAGGATAAGGAGGAGAAACCGAGAATGCGTCCGGTAATCTACCAGACCTTTCCGCGTATCCTTACCAACACGAACGACACCAACCGCTTCGCCGGCACACTTGAGGAGAACGGTTCCGGCAAACTCGCCGACTATACGCCCGTGCTTCTGCGTTCGCTGAAGGCTATGGGCGTCAACTGTATATGGCTCACCGGCGTGATCGAACATGCCACCAAATCCGACTTCTCGGCCTACGGAATAGAGTCCGACAATCCCAATGTCGTCAAGGGAGAGGCGGGTTCACCCTATGCCATCAGGGATTATTATGACATCGACCCTGCTATCGCCGTCGATCCCGCCCAAAGAATGAAGGAATTCGAGGATTGCGTGCGCCGGATTCATGCGCAGGATATGAAGGTGCTCATCGATTTCGTGCCCAATCACACAGCCCGACGCTATCATTCCGATGCCGCTCCCGCCGGCATCAAGGATTTCGGAGCCGATGACGACACTACCCTCTTCTTCGGACGNAATAATAATTATTATTACATCACCAACCAGCAGTTCTCCCCCACTTTCGATATCGCCGCCGAAGGCACCGAGCCATATCTGGAGTTTCCGGCCAAGGCCACGGGTAATGATTGCTTCAATGCCTTCTGCGGGGTCAACGACTGGTATGAGACGGTGAAACTGAATTACGGCCATGACTACGGCGACGGATCGGATCACTTCGAGCCCGTGCCCGACACTTGGCTGAAGATGCTGCATATCCTACGGTTCTGGGCATCGAAGGGTGTCGACGGTTTCCGTTGCGATATGGTGTTCATGGTGCCCCTNCCTTTCTGGCANTGGGCTATCCCGCAGGTGAAACAGGATTACCCCGACACTCTGTTCATCGGAGAGATCTACGACGTCGGGCTTTATCGACCCTTCCTCGACTATGGTTGTTTCGACTATCTGTATGATAAAGTCAACCTTTACGATAANCTCGTAGGCATCGAGCGGTGGAATTATTCCGCCGCACAGCTGACATCGGCCTGGCAGACGGTGGACGGCATCGCCGACCGTATGCTCAATTTCCTTGAGAATCATGATGAGGTGAGATACGGCTCCGTGGAGTTTGCCGGTGATCCGGCGAGAGTCATCCCCGACCTTATCGTCTCCTCCATGATGTCCTGCGGNCCGTATATGATCTATTACGGGCAGGAACTCGGCGAACGTGCCTCGGAGAATGAGGGATTCGCGGGTTATAACAACCGCTCCACCATATTCGATTATTGGAGCTACGACCCCATGCGCCGCTGGTATAACCACGGTAAGTGTAACACGGCCCGTCTCAACGAACAGGAGAAATGGCTGAGAAGTGTTTACGCCAAAGTGCTGACGATGATCAACGAGCGTCCGGCTCTCCGGGAGGGTGCGTTCTTCGATCTCATGTATGCCAATCTCGGGCAGCCGGGCTTCGATCCNCATCACTGTTTCTGCTTCCTGCGCTACACCGAAGGGGAGAAACTGCTGATATGCGTGAATTTCGGCAATGATGAGGCTGCGCTTGACATCCGAATCCCGGAATTGGCATTCGATATGGCCGCCCTTCACGAGGGGAAGGTCGACACCCGCGATCTCCTGTGGAATCATCCGGTGACGATGACTCTATCGCGTATGGAGCCGTCACACGTGACAGTCCCACCCCGGGATGCGTTGATAATCCCTCTCCCCTGACACCCCATCCACACACACGACAACTGTTTTTTAAAACAACATACACATTATTATGAGCAACAGTCTTCCCCCAATCAAGGTGTTTGCAGGCACCAACAGCCAATATCTCGGCGAGGCAATCTGCAAGGACCTGGGCATCGAACTCGGCAAGATGAAAGTTGAGCGTTTCGCCGACGGCGAGTTCGAGGTAGGTTTCGAGGAATCTATCCGCGGTGCAGAGGTCTACCTCGTGCAGAGCACTTTCCCGAACTCCGACAATCTCATGGAGCTTCTGCTTATGATCGACGCCGCCAAGCGTGCTTCCGCCGGCAAGATCATCGCGGTGCTCCCCTACTTCGGCTGGGCACGCCAGGACCGCAAGGATAAGCCGCGTGTATCGATCGCCGCCAAGCTTGTGGCCGACCTCCTGAGCGTCGCCGGAATCGACCGTCTGATCACGATGGACCTCCACGCCGACCAGATTCAGGGCTTCTTCGATGTCCCCGTCGATCATCTCTACGCCTCATCGATCTTCATCCCCTATCTCGAGAGCCTGCACCTTCAGGATATGGTTATCGCCTCGCCTGATGTCGGCGGTGCCAAGCGCGCCAACTCTTACGCGAAGTATTTCGATGTGCCCCTCGTGCTCTGCCATAAGCAGCGTGCCAAGGCCAACGTCGTTGAGAAGATGACCGTCATCGGCGATGTCGAGGGCAAGAATGTCGTGCTTATCGATGATATCGTCGACACCGCAGGCACNATCACCAAGGCCGCCGACCTGCTTCTCAGCTTCGGCGCCAAATCCGTGCGCGCTCTCTGCTCGCATCCGGTGATGTCCGATCCCGCCACTGACCGTGTGCTCTCATCCGGTCTGACGGAAATCATCTTCACGGATTCAATCCCCTACGGCAAGGACAACAACAAGGCTGTCGTTCTCCCCGTGGCGAAACTCTTCGCCGACACTATCCGTCGCATCCACAACAATCAGTCGATTTCGTCGCAGTATCTCTTCAAGTGATCGGCGACTCTACTTTTCCGTAATCTGTGATATCGGCGCCGTTCCGCATAGACGGAACGGCGCTTTTCCTTATACTCTCACTTTTAAACTTAATAATCATGAAGCGTTTCCTGCCTGTTGCTTTTGCGTCGCTTTTGGCCTTCCCCCTCGCCGCCTCCGACGCTACTCCCGATATCATCACCGTTTATGACGGAGCTGTTTTCTACGACGGCTATCTCATGGAGAAGAATCCGGATAAGGAGATNGAGGATGGTATCACCCGTCATTCATGCTCCCTCTATTCTCGTCCGCTGACCGATGATCAGCTCGACCGNATCGGCGAGAATCTTAAACTTCACGTCGACGTGCAAGCCCTGTGCGACAATTACGACCGTATCGGCAACGTGAATATCGCCTTTGTCCCCAAAGGNGAATCATCATATGATCCNGATTTTACGCAACGTATTGAGATCGGACGATTCATCACTCCCTTCATGAACATGAACAAGGAGCCTGATACAGTGCCCTATGAATATGACGTGGAGTATCTTTCCCCATTATTGCGCGACAGCGGAATTCGCGCAAGGTATGACCTGTGGCTGGAGCTGGAGATTTTCGGAATTCCCTATGCGGCCAATCAGCAGGTGGCGGGCTGCGCGGGTCGCAATGACGTTTTCAAAGGGTTCCTGNATCTGGCTACATCCGAGCCTGCTCCGGCGGTCGACAATACGGTAATCCTGCCGATAATAATGAAAAAACCGGAGTATAAGGGTCACAATCTCAACAATTACAGTGAAGCGGGTACCGACACTATCGGGATGACTACAAAGACCTATACCATAGACCTGCCGGATGATGTGAGGAATGCCCGGATTGTGCTGATAACATCCAACCATGGTGCCAACGCCGGAGGAGAGGAGTATAGTCGGCGTCAGCATTATATCTATCTGGATGATGCCTTGACGCTCAGTTACATTCCGGGTCGCGAGAGTTGTGAGCCTTTCCGTGAATATAATACCCAGGGTAACGGCATATATGGATCCCGTCCGAAAAGCGATGCCCAATGGCAGTCATTCTCCAATTGGTGTCCCGGCGATGTTATTGACAACCGACAGATTCTTCTCGACCACATGCACAAGGGAATCCATAAGATTCGCATATCGGTGCCGGAGGCCCGGTTCGTTGATAAGCAGGGTGATATTCCCGTATCGATGTATCTTATCGGGGAGAAGACGGATCTTTCCGGAGTTTCGCAGACCCCGGCGGAGTCTGTTTTCTCTATTAAGAATGATGGTTCCTCATTAAGAATCTCCTCCACGAAGGATATCTGCGGTTTGGAGATTCTCAATGCGGCCGGACTGCCGATATTGTCGACTGATCTTTCAGAGCCGGTCTCCACACTCGACCTGCCNATACCATCCGGGCTGTCGGGAATCCATCTGGTGACTCTCCGACTCTCCGACGGAGTATCCTACACACGCAAGCTGATTCTATAATTAAATGTTTAATTATATGAATATTCGCAGATTATCTAAGATCATCCCGGCGTTAACGATGATGGCTTTCCTTGGATTTTCATGCCGATCGGGTGAAAAAGTCCAAATGCGCAAGATCTTGCATCAACGAAATCTTGTTGAACGGATTATGCAGGAAAACCCGGATTTCCACGTATTAGAATTTCGTTTTCATAGCACAGACCTCAATCTTCCAAGTCGGGAGATAGAAAATAAGCTTGGTATAAATATGTTATGGCTGGGTGGGAATGAAGCCATTAATACAGTCTGGAGCATAACCTTGCCAAATGACACAATCTGTGCAAGCTTCATTCCATCTCCATATAACCCATGGCCCGTGACAAGCGATGGAATCGAGTTGCAGCTGCTGAGCAGGGGTGATAGGGATTACAAGCTGAAAAGTATACAGGAATTCCACTGGACACCCGCAGATGGACTGAAGGCTGTTCCCAACTCTCATCTCTTCAGACTACTGCTCGCTCCGTCACTGACCCTGGCAGGAGGAAATCAAATGTGGCACACATGCAATAAATGTCATACGTATCAATAAATTTTAATTCATAGTGCTTCAATATCTTGATTTTTCCATATCTTGTCCACGTAAATTTGCAAATTCACAAATTTTGATTTATCTTTGCATTCGACAAGTAACCTTTATTAACCTCACATCTTACAACGTATGTACAGATTCCTATTTCTATTCCTCCTATTCCTGATGTCAGGGGTAGTGATGACAGGATGTTCGGATAACGAACTCCGAAAAGATGAACCGGTCCTTGAGAATCCTTCGGATGCCGGCATTGAACGTGCATTGGCAACCGCAGACGCATTCTTTGATCAAATGGGATTTTCCACAAGATCAAATGGCAGGAGAGTCGCATCAGTGGAGACATTAAGCTCATCCATATATACTCGTGGAGAATCCTCTGATACATTGTTATACCTGATAAACTATGAGAATAATAAGGGCTTTGCTCTGATTTCTTCTGAGCTTGCAGGTGAAGACATATATGCCATTTCTCCAAAAGGGAATCTGACGCTCGCGGATATTGAAAGCAATCCTATCCTTTCTGATTTCTTAAACGATGTAGCTATAAAAGTAACATATGATTCGGCCCTTACCCAAGGTGAGAAGATTGTCGTTGTCGATAAGAAGAGATACTCCTTCAGAGTGACGGATGCAAAGGGTCCTTTGCTTAGCGGCAAGGTGAGCAACTGGAACCAGCTTTCGCCTTATAACGCTTATACCCCGATTGTCGATACCATAAAGAATGGAACGACAAACCAATATGTGCACGGATATGTAGGTTGTGGACCTCTAAGCCTCACTATGCTTATGTCTTATTACGAACATCCGAAAAAAAGCTTTCCCTATGGACCCTATAATCCCCGAACCGCAATCGAGATGTTCACCTTCAATTGGGATAATATATACAATGACACGATATTCGACGTAAAGACGCACATTACTAAAGGAGAGAACTACACAGCAAAAATGCTGGCCTTTGTCGGAAATAAAATGGGCGCCAAATATGAAAAGAATTGGACTTCTACGGCTCCTGTGGATCTTGGTCCCACCCTTGTTAATCTAAAATACAAGGACTCCTTCCGATTTGATAATATAGGCTTTAAGAACATAATTGACAGTGTGGCTAATTTTATCTTGTTTGGCTCAACATATGATAATAATTTCTATAAATCAGCCCCAGTACTCGCATGGGGGGACCCAATCTCAAACGGCGAACGACATATTTGGGTAATCGATGGAGTGGTGACACGTGAACGCCGAGAATGGCCTAATCGAAACGATTCCATCGCAAATATATCTTGGACACCGGCACCTCCGCTGTTTCATTGTGTATGGGGATGGGGTAAGGCCGTTCCAGGGGCTGATGGCTACTATCAGTATGTAAAGAATGAGAATCGTATGGATTCCCTTCAATACAATACCTCTGGACAGGTGACGGATACGCCGGGTGGAATTTCGACCGGCTACAAAATAAATCCATGTTATAAGAATTGGGGAATTTTCGGAGGCTTAATTCCAGAATAA
This sequence comes from Bacteroides sp., assembly GCA_014801595.1. Lineage (GTDB taxonomy): Bacteria > Bacteroidota > Bacteroidia > Bacteroidales > Muribaculaceae > Lepagella. The sequence continues at coordinate 18,845 of JAAVDV010000006.1, read as the reverse complement.
CTATATATGGCTAATATTCGCAGATTATCTAAGATCATCCCGGCGTTAACGATGATGGCTTTCCTTGGATTTTCATGCCGATCGGGTGAGAAAGTCCAAATGCGCAAGATCTTGCATCAACGAAATCTTGTTGAACGGATTATGCAGGAAAACCCGGATTTCCACGTATTAGAATTTCGTTTTCATAGCACAGACCTCAATCTTCCAAGTCNGGAGATCNNANNTAAGCTTGNTATAAATATGTTATGGCTGGGTGGGGATGGAACAGGAGCCATTAATACAGTCTGGAGCATAACCTTGCCAAATGACACNATCTGTGCAAGCTTCATTCCATCTCCATATAACCCATGGCCCGTGACAAGCGATGGAATCGAGTTGCAGCTGCTGAGCAGGGGTGATAGGGATTACAAGCTGCAAAGTATACAGGAATTCAACTGGACACCCGCAGATGGACTGAAGGCTGTTCCCAACCCCGAGGGTGTAGATATCCTCCAAATATCAAACAAGGCATTCCGTTTATTTTTCTCCGCCGACACCACTGATTCTACAAGGGGATGGAAGCTGGATATACAAGGCCACACATCTTACCCAAAGGAGCTAACGTATGAACAGACACTTTACTTCGTTCAGGCCCCCAACGACTCCCTTTTGACTCCAACAACTATCCTGAACATAGGANACGAAATGNGNNGCTACANGNNGGAATAAAGTGAANTGCTNCGNCATTTAGACCAATAGCTACAGTAGGAATAAGGAAGTCCGCGAATTAACCAATACTCTTATCAATAATCATGGCCATCGGAAATTTGCNNTTTTCCGATGGCCATGACCATATTTCAGAGGAAGGAATTATCAGAAGGCGGAGCGGATGATGCCACGCTCGGAATGCTCGACGAAATCAAGGATTTCATCGCGTACCTCGCTCGTGGGAATTGTCTCGCGAATCACGCGTACGGCGTTGGTAACGTTGAGGTCACTCATATAAAGAATTCGATAGACCTCCGTAATCTCCTGTATCTTCTCCTTTGAGAATCCGTTGCGGTGCATNCCGACAGTATTAAGCCCGATAAATGATATCGGTTCGCGGGCCGCCTTGATGAAGGGGGGAATGTCTTTGTTGACGAGCGCCCCACCCTGCAACATTATATTGCGGCCGAGATGGCAGAACTGATGCACGAGACTACCGCCACCTATGACAGCATAGTCATCGACAATCACCTCTCCGGCAAGCTGGGTAGCGTTGGAGATAATCACACGGTTGCCGATCACACAGTCATGCGCTATATGCGTATAGGCCATGATGAGGCAATTCTCTCCGACCTTGGTGAACCCCCGGGAGGCAGTGCCGCGATTGACCGTGGCGCATTCTCGTATCGTGGTGCCGTCGCCGATAATCGCCACCGTGTCCTCGCCACGGAATTTCAAGTCCTGCGGAATACCCGCGATCACAGCACCGGGAAAAATCTTCACGCCGGAGCCTATGCGCGCACCGGGGAATATAGTCACTCCGTTGGCAATCTCGCAATTGTCGCCGATCTCCACATTCTCATGTATGACCGTGAATGAGCCGATCTTGACATTATTGCCTATCCTGGCATCAGGATGCACCTGATTCATTATATTCATAAGCATCCGGGGAGATTACTTGTTCTTAATAATCTGAGCCATGAACTCGGCCTCGCATACAATCTTCTCTCCCACGAAGGCATAACCCTTGACGACGGCGCAACCACGGCGGATTTCCGTCATCAGGCTCACGGAAAGTATCAGCGTGTTGCCGGGCACTACCTTCTGACGGAACTTGACGTTATCGATTTTCAGGAAATATGTGGAGTATTTCTCCGGTTCGTCGAGATAGTTGAGCACAAGCACACCCGCAGCCTGCGCCATCGCCTCGATCTGAAGCACGCCGGGCATCACCGGCTCCTGCGGGAAGTGGCCCTGGAAGAAGGGCTCGTTGACCGTCACATTCTTTATGGCAACACAGTGACGACGGTCGACCTCGATAATCTTGTCGATCAAGAGGAAGGGATAACGGTGAGGCAACATCGAGCGGATACCGTTGATGTCGATGAGGGGAGCCTTGTTGGGATCATATACGGGAGCCTGCACCTCCGTATGCTTCACCTCCTTGCGGAGCATGCGCGCGAAGCCGTTGTTGACAGTGTGACCCGGACGAATCGCCACCACCCGTCCCTTCAGCGGACGACCGACAAGCGCGATGTCGCCGATGAGATCCATCAGTTTATGACGTGCCGGCTCGTTATCCCACTTCAGGGGCTGGGGATTGATGTAGCCTATCTCCTTAAGCTCGCAATGGGGCACGCGAACGAGATCGCATATGGCGTCGATCTTTTCCTGCTCCACGGGCTGGTCGTAGATCACTATCGCGTTATCCAGATCGCCACCCTTGATGAGACCATGCTGAAGCAGCCCCTCGATTTCGCGGACGAATACGAATGTACGGGCACTGGCCACCTTCTTGTGGAAGTCGGCGAGATTGTCGAGTATGGCGAACTGGTTGGGGAGCACGGGTGAATTGTATTCCACCATCACCTCGACGCTGAATCCGTCGTCGGGATAAATCGTGATGGAACTTCCCGTCTCCTCATCCTTAAATTTTGTCTTGCTCTTGATGATATAATAGTCCTTCTCCTTGGAGAGTTCCTCAAGGCCGACTCGCTCGATATTCTCGGTATAAGGGAGGGCCGAGCCGTCGAGGATAGGCATTTCAGCGCCATCGATGTCGATGATGCAATTGTCGATGCCGGCCGCATACAGGGCTGCCATAGCGTGCTCGATGGTGGAGACACGCACGTCGCCGATACCGATGACCGTACCGCGCGTCGTGTCGACCACCTTCTCTGCCAGGGCCGGAATCTCGGGCTGACCCTCGAGGTCGATGCGTTTGAAACGTATGCCGGTGTCGACGGGTGCGGGACGGAAGGTAGCCTTGCGCACCTCGCCTGAATGGAGAGTCTTTCCTTCGACTGAGAAGGATTCCTTAAGTGTCAACTGATTCATGGTGTATTGGGAAGTTTATTTTTTCTTGTTGAATAGTTCGTCGAGACGCTTCAGATACACCTGCGTCTTGGCGAATCTGCGGGCCTCGACAGCGGGGTATCCGATCAGNCGGTTGCCGCTTCCTATGGAATTCGGGATACCTGACTGCGCGCCGAATTCATTGCCGTCGCCCACACTGATATGCCCTGCGAAACCACACTGGCCNCCGACGCGGTTGCGGTTGCCGATCTTTGTGGAACCGGCCACGCCGGTCTGAGCGGCGAAGACGTTGTCATGACCGATCTCCACGTTATGGGCCACCTGAATGAGATTGTCGAGTTTGCTGCCGCAGCCGACGATGGTGTGGCCGAANGTGGCCCGGTCAACGCAGGTATTCGCGCCGATCTCCACATAATCCTCGATAATAACGTTGCCTATCTGGGGTATCTTCTCATACATTTCCCCCTTCGGAGCGAATCCGAACCCATCGGCTCCGATGACGGCGCCGGAATGGATTATACATTCTTTGCCTATGACGCACCCCTCGTAGACACGCGCGCCGGGGCGTATCACGGAGCCATCCCCTATCACGCAACCGTCGCCGATGTAGCTCTGAGGATAGATTTTCGCGCCGTCGCCGATACGCGCTCCGCGACCTATATAGGCGAACGCACCCACNTACACGTCCCGGCCGATAACGGCATCCTCCGCGATGTGGCATGGCTGCTCTATGCCCGTGGGGCGAGGTTTCGACGATTCGAACGCAGTCAGCAGCTCGGCAAGTGCGGAATAGGCGTCCGGAACCCGGATGAGAACCGGACAGGGACCTTCACCCGGCTCAAAATCATTGTTCACCAGCACGGCCGAAGCTTTGGTCGTGTGGATATAATGTGCATATTTAGGGTTCGCTATGAATGTGACGCATCCCTCTCCGGCTTCCTCGATTTTCCCGAAGCCGCTGAGAATGATTTCGCCATCGCCCTCTACTGTTCCCCCCGTCAGGGAGGCTATCAGATTAGGTGTTATCTTCATATTTCTTTCTACATTTGCTCGGCCGCCGGCTCGACGACGGCACATTTCAATGTGCAAATATCGTAATTTTTTTTGGATTACACATCCTAATGATGTGTAATTCGGTCAGTCGATTCATATTTTAATGCGAATTATCACGATTTCGCCACGTCGCAATCAAAAAACTTTGGCATAGTGTTGCTAAACATACCGAAAATGTTTGGCAATCTAAACCAAAATGTCTAAATTTGCCGAATGATAGGGGTAAACCATATCCCCGCTACAACGAAATCCAACAACAATAACTTTTAATACGAGACATTCTAATGGAAATCTCACACATCGAACACATCGGCATCGCAGTGCCGAACCTCGAAGAGGCTATCAAGTACTATGAAAACGTACTCGGCCTGAAGTGCTACAAACAGGAAGTCGTGGAAGACCAGAAGGTGACCACCGCTTTCTTCAAGGTGGGCGACACCAAGATCGAGCTCCTCGAAGCCACTTCCCCCGACTCGACTATCGCCAAGTTCATCGAGAAAAACGGTGGCAAGGGNGGTATGCACCACATGGCATTCGCCGTTGAGGATGGTGTAGCCAACGCTCTGGCTGAATGCGAGGAAAAGGGTGTCCGCACTATCGACAAAGCTCCCCGCAAGGGTGCCGACGGCCTTCAGATCGCCTTCCTCCACCCCAAATGCACCGAGGCCGTGCTCACAGAGCTCTGCGAGGATCCCAACAAGTAATCCATCATCCAATACCTTTTCCATACATCTTTCATCATGAGCAAACAGGCAGAAAAGATACAGGAACTCATCGCCAAGCGCGCCGAAGCGCGTCTGGGCGGCGGCCAGAAGGCCATCGACAAGCAGCATGAGCGTGGCAAATATACAGCCCGCGAACGTATCGCCCAACTCCTTGACGAGGGCTCGTTCGAGGAACTCGACATGTTCGTCACNCACCGTTGCACNAACTTCGGCCAGGACAAGAAGCATATCCTCGGCGATGGCGTCGTGACCGGTTTCGGCACAATCGAAGGCCGTCTCGTCTATGTCTTCGCACAGGACTTCACCGTATTCGGCGGATCCCTCTCCGAGACAATGGCACAGAAAATCTGCAAGGTGATGGACCTCGCCATGAAGATGGGCGCTCCCGTCATCGGTCTTAACGACTCGGGCGGCGCGCGCATCCAGGAGGGTATCAACGCTCTCGCAGGTTATTCCGAGATTTTCCAGCGCAATATCCTCGCATCGGGTGTCGTACCCCAGATTTCGGCAATCCTCGGCCCCTGCGCCGGCGGTGCCGTCTACAGCCCGGCACTCACCGACTTCACCATCATGGTGAAGGGCATCTCCTATATGTTCCTTACGGGTCCCTCCGTCGTTAAGACAGTGACCGGCGAGGACGTGACTCAGGAGCAGCTCGGCGGCGCATCCGTACACGCTTCCAAGAGCGGCGTCACCCACTTCGCCTGCGAAGATGGCGAGGAGGCTCTCATGCTCATCCGCAAGCTCATCTCCTACATTCCTCAGAATAACCTTGAGGAGACTCCCCTCGTGGACTGCACCGACCCCATCGACCGTCTGGAGGATGACCTCAACGAAATCATCCCCGACAGCGCTAAGCGTTCCTATGATATGTATGACGTCATCGGCAAGATCATCGACAACGGTGAATTCCTTGAGGTGCAGCCCGATTACGCCAAGAACCTCATCACAGGTTTCGCCCGCTTCAACGGTCAGTCGGTCGGCATCGTCGCCAACCAGCCCAAGGTGCTCGCCGGTGTGCTCGATTCCAACGCTTCCCGCAAGGGCGCGCGTTTCGTGCGTTTCTGCGACGCATTCAATATTCCGCTCGTGACTCTCGTCGACGTTCCCGGATTCCTCCCCGGCACAGGTCAGGAATACAACGGCGTCATCCTCCACGGTGCGAAACTGCTCTATGCCTACGGTGAGGCTACCGTTCCCAAGGTGACGGTGACTCTGCGTAAGAGCTACGGCGGTTCCCACATCGTGATGAGCTGTAAGCAGCTCCGTGGCGACGTCAACTACGCTTGGCCCACAGCCGAGATCGCCGTTATGGGTGCCGAGGGTGCCGTAGGCGTGCTCTATGCCAAGGAGGCCAAAAATCAGGAGAATCCCGCCGCTTATCTTCAGGAAAAGCAGGATGAATACACCAATCTCTTCGCCAACCCCTACAACGCGGCGAAGTATGGCTACATCGATGACGTGATCGAGCCGCGCAACACCCGCTTCCGCATCATCCGCGCCCTGCAGATGCTCGCCACCAAGAAGGTGTCGAATCCGCCGAAGAAGCACGGCAACATCCCCCTGTAAAATCCACCTCATTCAAGATTTTCCACACAATGTTGAAAAAAATATTTATCCCCGTCTCCTTGAGTCTGGCCATGCTCGCAGCAACTCCGGCAGCCGTCGCACAGACGGCCGCCGAGGAGCCGGCTCCAATGGAGGAAGTGCAGCAGCTCCCCGACGGCCAGATCGCCGTCGAGAGCGAGGCAGTCCCCTCCGGAGAGGTCAATACGGTGGAGGAGAGCGCCATCGCACAGAAGATGACGCAGGCCGAAAAGGCTCAGAACGTGCTTGAGAATGACAGCTGGGGCGGCGCGATCACTCTGATCGCGATGCTCATCGTTATCGGTGCCCTCGTGGTGCTGAGCATCTTCTTCAATATCTTCGGCAATATCTCGGCCAAGCTCATCTCGAAGAAGAAACTTGAGGCTCAGGGCACTCCCGACCATGTCGTGGAGGATGAGCATGACCACGTCGATTCCGGCGAGACTATCGCCGCCATCGCCATGGCCCTCGCCGAGCACTTCAACGACCAGCACGACCTCGAAGACACTATCCTCACCATCCGCCGCATGCGCCGCGCATATTCTCCCTGGAACTCCAAGATTTATAATCTCCGCGAGACTCCCGACCTGCAGCGCAACCCGGCACGTCCTCTTCCGGTAAACAAGAAAAACTAACATCATACCCTTTCCGAAAAAATGAAAGAATACAAATATAAGATCAACGGCACCCGCTTCAATGTGACCGTGGGCGACGTGGTCGACAACAAGGTGCACGTTGAGGTCAACGGCACTCCCTATGACGTGGAACTCGACAAGGCTCCCGCCAACGCCAACAAGGTATCTCCCCTCGTTAAACCGAAAGCTCCCGCAGCAGCTCCCCGCACGGAGACCGGCGCGAAGGTTATCTCCAAGCCCGCCGCTCCCGCCGGCCCCGGCACAGCTGTCAAGAGTCCGCTGCCCGGCACTATCATGAGCATCAACGTCACCGAGGGTCAGAGCGTCAAGTCAGGCGACACCGTCTGCGTGCTTGAGGCCATGAAGATGGAGAACGACATTCACTGCAACGTCTCCGGCACAGTGAAGAAGATTCTCGTCGGCGTCGGCGACGCTATCCTCGAGGGCACCGATATCATGATCATCGAGTGATACCCGCGAGACCTCACACAACATCAGCAATCTTAACATCATCTTTCTAAAATGGTATTGCTTAGTTCTTTCGCCGCATTCCTGGAAGACTCTCTGACGACATTCTGGAATTTCACCGGCTTCGCCAACTGCGAGTGGGGAAATATCATTATGCTCATCGTCGGATGCTTCTTCGTGTGGCTGGCTATCAAGAAGAACTTCGAGCCTCTGCTGCTCGTGCCGATCGGATTCGGTATGCTTCTTGGCAATATACCCTTCCAGCCGGGCATGGAAATCGGCATCTATGAGGAAGGGTCGGTTCTCAACATCCTTTATAACGGTGTGGAGAAGGGCTGGTATCCCCCGCTCATCTTCCTCGGCATCGGCGCCATGACCGATTTCTCGGCTCTGCTCGCCAATCCGAAGCTGATGGTTATCGGTGCCTGCGCCCAGTTCGGTATCTTCGGTGCCTACATGCTCTCGCTGCTCGTAGGTTTCGATCCCCTCTCGGCAGGCTGTGTCGCTATCATCGGCGGCGCCGACGGCCCGACTGCTATCTTCACCACCTCGAAACTCAATCCGAAGCTTCTCGGCGCGGTAGCGGTCTCGGCTTATTCCTACATGGCCCTGATTCCGCTTATCCAGCCCCCGTTGATGCGTCTCTTCACTTCCAAAGAGGAGCGTCTGATCAAGATGAAGCCCGCGCGTGTAGTGAGCCAGAACGAGAAGATTATCTTCCCGATTGTAGGCCTGCTGCTGACATGTTTCGTCGTGCCCTCCGGTATTCCCCTGCTCGGTATGCTCTTCTTCGGCAACCTGCTGCGTGAGTCGGGCGTTACAACCCGTCTTGCCAAGACCGCCCAGAATGCCATGACCGACATCATCACAATCCTGCTGGGTCTGACCGTAGGCGCATCCACTCAGGCTGACGTATTCCTGAGCTGGGATACCCTGAAAATCTTCGGCCTCGGTTTCCTCGCGTTCATCATCGCCTCATCCGCAGGTGTGCTCAGCGTTAAGCTCTTCAATATCTTCCTCCCGAAGAACAAGAAGATCAACCCGCTCATCGGTAACGCCGGTGTATCGGCTGTGCCCATGGCAGCGCGTATCTCCAACAACGTTGGTCTCGAATATGATCCCTCCAACTACCTCCTGATGCACGCCATGGGCCCCAACGTGGCAGGCGTGATCGGTTCGGCAGTTGCTGCCGGCGTGCTCCTCAGCTTCCTCGGCTAATCCGGAAAAGCTTACGAAACGTCCAAATACAGAACCCCCCGGTGTCGTGTCAACGGCATCGGGGGGTTCTGCTTATCGAAGCTATTGTAATATTTATTTTTCTGAGATGTGTACCGCTTTGAATTCTTGTGGCGGAGAGTGTGTGAGGAAAGTATAGGATAAGTATTCAGTAGGAAACCGGTGTCTGTATCGAGGGGAGAATCATAAGCCGAGAAGCTTGCGGAACCATCCGCGGTCGTCATCCTCATCCTCATCTTCGTCGCTGGGACGGAAGTGAACGTTCATGCCGTCATCCTCTTTATTGAGAAATAATATATGGCTCCGGAAGACGAAGGCTATCTGACGGTCGAATGGGAGAATTGCATAAAGTCCTCTGACGAGGAACCGCCGGAACGGGTTGAAATCCTCCACATCGTTGATTATAACCTCCGCGCGTGAAAGATCTTCGGAATCGAGAGTCATGGAATGATGTCCCCGCAACTCATAGATTGCCTCGTGGAGGTTAAGATCGTTGAGATCTTTGGGAGGCTTCTTATGGGTCTTATAGATTTCCTGTATTACGGCATCTGTTATCATGTGTCTGTAAATCGGAGTTAGTTAAAAAATTATTGAGCCATCCACTTTCCCACCTCATTGTGGGGTATCCTGCTACATCAAGTAAACATCCGGCAAAAAGGATAGTTCACGATTATTGATACTAACACTCAAATTTTAACACTTCACCCACGCTTTATCCGTAATCACAAAAATATCCGGCCCACCGCAGTCATAGTCTGCGGATGGGCCGGGATATCTTAACCGGGTCGGCATCAGGCTGCTCCCGATCAATGCCTCGGCTATTTCAGTCGAGTTCGAAATCGTCGCTCAAGCCTGCGATTTCGTCGTCGCTGAAGTCGGAATCTCCATAGAATTCATCGTCGATTTCAGTGCCGATGGCAGGTGTCACGACCGGAGTTATATCCAGATCGATATCGCTCTCCTGTTTCGGAGCCTTGCCGCGCTTGAGAGTGCATATCGGATCTATAAGCGAGCTTCCGGGCACAATCTCTTTCAGCTCCATGAAGAAGGAGCGCTCCGTCATGTAGTCAAACATGAACATAAGCTTCTGTCCCTCCTCTTCAAGAAACTCGCTGAGCGGCGTATCATCCATGAGCCATACATCCTGGTCGGATGATGATCCCATATCTTCGAGGGTTATCTCCTCATTGCGGGTCCAATCGTCATCGCAAATGAAGAAGGAGTCGAGCTCATCTTTTGTGTAGTCGACCGAATCAAGGATTACATTGCGGAGCTGGAGAAACGAGGATTCGGAGTCGATCTCGATCTCACGGGCGAAGTTGCTTACTTCGTCGCTGACTAATTTGAACTTATATATCATAGGGGTGAAGTGATAGTCTTTCTATATTTTGTCGGGGCGCACATCTCCCTTCGGGAAGGGCCGGAGAGACCGACTCCCGAGGGAAGTATGATGCGGAGAGTAAAGTCAGAGTTAATTGTCGGAGGAGAAAGGGTATCTGTTATTTTTCCGGAAGGAGACCGTTCTTTCTGAAGACTTTCTCGATAGCCTCAAGTGAACGTGTCACCTGCTCCTTGGTGTGGGTAGCCATCAGCGAATAGCGTATCAGCGTATCGTGAGGCGCCACAGCCGGCGACACCACCGGATTGACAAACACACCCTCGTCGAGCAGATCGCGCGTCACACGGAATGTCTTGTAGTCATCGCGTATGTAGAGGGGGATAATCGGAGTCGAGGTGTGACCGATCTCAAGTCCCATCGCACGGAAGTTTTCGAGAGCGTAGTTGGTGATATCCCAAAGATGTTTCTGGCGCTCCGGCTCGGCGATCATGATGTCGAGTGCGGCATTTGCCGCAGCAGTGGCCGCCGGGGTGATGGAGGCGGTGAAGATGTAGGAACGGGAATGATGGCGCAGGTAGTTGGTGATCTCCTTGTCGGTGGCGATAAAACCACCCAGGGATGCAAATGATTTCGAGAACGTACCCATTATCAGGTCAACGTCGTCGGTTGCGCCGTAATGATGCACGACTCCTCGTCCACCCTCGCCGAACACTCCGATACCGTGTGCCTCATCAATCATAAGCGTGGCGTTGTATTCCTTTTTGAGACGCACCATCTCGGGAATATTCGCCACATCGCCCTCCATCGAGAAGACCGAATCGCTGACGATGAGCTTCACCTTGTCGGGGTCGCACTTACGCAATGCAGCCTCAAGCGACTCCATATCGTTGTGTTTATATTTAAGGTAGTTCGAGAACGACAGACGACGCCCTTCGATAATCGAAGCATGGTCCTGCTCGTCGAGGATGATATAGTCCTCGCGTCCGGTCAGGGTGCTGACCACGCCGAGATTGACGCCGAAACCTGTGCTGTAAAGCATGGCGTCCTCCTTGCCCATGTATTCCGCTATGCGATGTTCGAAATTACGGTGAAGGTCAATCGTGCCGTTAAGGAACGGTGAACCGGCCATGCCGGTGCCGTATTTGCGCGTGGCCTCCACAGCGGCTTCTATCACTTTCGGGTGGTTGGTCAACCCCATATAGCTATTGGAGCCGAACATAAGAACCTTCTTCCCATCCATGAGCACCTCTGTGTTCTGCTCACTCGATATCGGACGGAAATAAGGATACACCCCTGCTGCTTTCGCCTTCTGGGGAGCGTCGTAACGCGCTAATTTTTCTTGTAAAAGTTTCATCGTATGCTGGCTTAATTTGTTCTCTCCGAGAGGCTCCGACACATTTACGCGGGACCTTTCAGTCAGAGAGGCCATTTATTAGGCCACAAATTTAATTATTTTTCCACAATCAACAACTCTATAAATCATAATTTTTACTGCCGACCGCTATTTTTTATTGTTTCTGCTCCGGAATTCACCTTATATTTATATGCGATTTGGCAATTTCCCTTCTCCGATGCAACGGCGCGTCATCCCTGAAGGGGACGTTTTTGACATTTTTGGCCCGAAGATTGATAATTCTGTCAATTAAATCTCACGCCGATTTTCATAGATTATACAATCGATTAACTTAAACCGTTGACAACTAACATTTTAATAATTTTAATACTTTTTTAGAAACCGAGAATTGAAACATTTAGCACGCTATTTGTTTAAATAGGTGAAAACGGAGACGTTAAAATGACGCTCTCCGCAAGTGGAAAACACATAAGAGTGGAAAACACATAGATAGAAATTATAAACTTAAAACTATAGAAATCATGGGAAAAATTATTGGTATCGACTTGGGAACCACCAACTCTTGCGTATCTGTTCTGGAAGGTAAGGATCCGGTTGTGATCCCCAACAATGAAGGTCGCAACACAACTCCGTCGGTCGTAGCATTCGTTGACGGCGGCGAGCGCAAGGTAGGTGACCCCGCAAAACGTCAGGCCATCACTAACCCGACCCGCACAATCTATTCAATCAAGCGTTTCATGGGTGAGAAATGCGATCAGGTAACTGATGAGATCAAGCGTGTGCCTTACAAGGTCGTTTGCCAGAACGATCTGCCTAAGGTCGACATCGACGGCCGCGACTACACCCCGCAGGAGATCTCGGCCATGATTCTTCAGAAGATGAAAAAGACTGCCGAGGATTTCCTCGGTCAGGAGGTGACGGAAGCCGTCATCACTGTCCCTGCATACTTCGATGATTCTCAGCGTCAGGCCACCAAGGAGGCCGGTGAGATCGCAGGTCTCAAGGTGCGCCGTATCGTCAATGAGCCTACTGCCGCAGCCCTCGCCTATGGTCTCGACAAATCTCAGAAAGAGGAGAAGATCGCTGTATTCGACCTCGGTGGCGGTACATTCGATATCTCTATCCTTGAACTCGGCGACGGCGTCTTCGAGGTTAAATCCACCAACGGTGATACCCACCTCGGCGGTGATGACTTCGATAACGTTATCATCGACTGGCTCGCTGATGAATTCCAGAAGAACGAGGGCATGGANCTCCGCAAGGACCCGATGGCTATGCAGCGTCTTAAAGAGGCTGCCGAGAAGGCCAAGATCGAGCTTTCAAGCTCCACTTCGACTGAGATCAACCTCCCCTATATCACTGCCAACGAGACAGGCCCGAAGCACCTCGTGCTCACACTGACACGCGCCAAGTTCGAGCAGCTCGCATCGAAGCTCATCGACGCTGTCAAGGCTCCTTGTATGAAGGCGCTTGAGGACGCAGGTCTTACCGCAGCTCAGATCGATGAGGTTATCCTCGTCGGCGGTTCTACCCGTATCCCCGCCATTCAGGAGGAGGTCAAGAAGATCTTCGGCAAGGAACCCAACAAGGGTGTAAACCCCGATGAGGTCGTGGCAATCGGCGCAGCCATCCAGGGTGGTGTGCTCAGCGGTGATGTGAAGGATGTGCTCCTTCTTGATGTCGTGCCTCTGTCGATCGGTCTTGAGACCATGGGCGGCGTGATGACTAAGCTCATCGAGGCCAACACGACTATCCCGACCCGTAAGAGCGAGGTATTCTCGACTGCAGCCGACAACCAGCCTGAGGTTACGATCCGTGTGCTTCAGGGCGAGCGTCCTATGGCAGCCGACGACAAGCTCCTCGGTGAGTTCAACCTCTCCGGTATCGCTCCCGCACCCCGTGGTGTGCCTCAGATCGAGGTTACTTTCGAGGTCGACGCCAACGGTATCCTGAACGTTTCGGCCAAGGATAAGAACACCGGCAAGGAGCAGTCTATCCGTATCGAGGCTTCCAGCGGTCTGACCGACGCAGAAATCAACCGTATGCGTGAGGAGGCCAAGGCCAACGAGGCAGCCGATAAGAAGGCCAAGGAGCGTGCCGACAAGCTCAACCATGCCGACTCGATGATTTTCCAGACCGAGAAGCAGCTCAATGAACTCGGCGACAAGCTCGCAGCCGACAAGAAAGCTCCCATCGAGGCAGCTCTCGAACGCCTGAAAGAGGTTCATAAGAATCAGCTTGTCGAGGACATCGATTCCGCCGAGAAGGCTCTGACCGACGCTCTGCAGGCAGCCGCCCAGGACATCTACGCAGCCCAGCAGGGTGCAGGTGCCGCAGCCGGCGCAGGCGCATCCGCTCAGCCCCACCACGAGGATGAGAAGGACATCACCGATGTTGACTTCGAGGAAGTGAAGTAATCTCCTGTTTAGAATTATCTAAAATTCAAAATTATAAGGGTCGCCCCCATTCAGGGAGCGACCCTTTTTTACATCCTGCCCCTCAGCCCTGTTTACTACGTCATTCTTCGGTCNCTCCTCCGTTTCGCTACTATCAGTTCATATTACAGTTTCGATTGCAGTTTCGGATATAATAGAAACTTTCATCATTTTCTTAGAAAGTTTAGGATATAATGAAAACTTTCAGTATTTTTGCAAAAAGTTTAGTTTATAATGGAAACTCCCGAAAATATCCTGCGTCCCCACTATCTGGACAAAATTCTCCCTTAATATTATCGGTTTCGGGCCAATGGCATCCCTGGAAAGGGCTAAGTTGGTTTGTACGGACATCGGCTCTTTGCAGACTCGCGATTTTTGTGTAAATTTGCATCATGGATTTCAAACTTGAAGCTACAGCTCCCGGCACCGATGCGCGCGCCGGGATGATATATACGGATCATGGTGAGGTGCCAACCCCTATTTTCATGCCTGTCGGCACCGTCGGCAGCGTAAAGGGTGTGCATTTCCGTGAACTCCGCGACGACATCGATGCCAAGATAATTCTCGGCAACACTTACCATCTTTACCTGCGCCCGGGCCTTGACGTGCTCCGGCAGGCAGGCGGCCTTCATAAATTCAACGGCTGGGAGCGTCCCATCCTCACCGATTCGGGTGGTTTCCAGGTGTTCTCCCTCTCCGCCAACCGTAAACTCAAGGAGGAGGGTGCCTACTTCCGCAGTCATATCGACGGCTCGAAACATCTCTTCACGCCGGAAGGGGTAGTCGATATCGAACGCGTCATAGGAGCCGATATAATGATGGCTCTCGATGAATGCCCCCCCGGCACCGCCGATTACGACTATGCGAAAAAATCACTCGGACTGACAATGCGATGGCTCAAACGCGGCTGGGACAGATACAAGGAGACCGAGGGCCTCTACGGCTATTCCCAGGCTTATTTCCCNATCGTGCAGGGTTGCGTATATCCCGACCTCCGACGCGAGGCAGCCAAAGCCGTGGCTGATTTCGGGGCCGACGGCAACGCTATCGGCGGTCTGGCCGTCGGTGAACCGACCGAAAAGATGTATGAGATGATCGAGGTCGTCAACGATATCCTCCCCGCCGACAAACCCCGATACCTCATGGGAGTGGGCACTCCCGCCAATATCCTCGAAGCCATCGACCGCGGAGTGGATATGATGGATTGCGTAATGCCCACACGCAACGGCCGCAANGGAATGCTCTTCACGCGCAACGGAATAATGAATATGCGCAACAAGAAATGGGCCGACGATTTCTCCCCGCTCGACGAGGGGGGTCCCTCCTATGTCGACGAGGTCTATTCGAAGGCCTATGTGCGCCATCTNTTCGTAAGCAATGAGCTGCTGGCGATGCAGATCGCATCTATCCACAATCTCGCATTCTACCTCTGGCTCGTCGGGGAAGCCCGCAAGCACATTATCGCCGGAGACTTCGCCGAATGGAAACCCGGGATGGTGGAAAACGTCACTCGTCGTCTTTAACCCTCTCCATACATGGAAGAATCCCGACTCGCAATACCCCCTATGCTCCTCTCCCCTTTCAAGAGAATCGGGAGGGGATTTCGGCGTGCCCTGAAATTTACAATTCTCGACCGCTACATTCTCCGACAGTTCCTCGGGACATATCTTCTGGCCACTATTCTCTTCCTCGCGGTCATCGCGATGTTCGACGTCACCGAAAAACTCGACGCATTCCTGACCGCCCCGCTCAAGGAGACCCTCTTCGACTATTTCGCCTCCTTCCTCCCCTATTTCGCCAACCAGCTCTCCCCTCTCTTCGTCTTTATCTCCGTAATCTTCTTTACCTCGAAACTTGCGGGCAACTCGGAGATAATAGCTATCCTGGCGAGTGGCGTCAGCTACAGGCGGCTCCTGCGCCCCTATATGGTCGGAGCGGCCGTTCTGGCGGCCCTCACTTTCCTGCTGAGCAATTACATAATACCTCCGACCAACGTTCATCGTATCGCGTATACCAACAAGTACGTCCGCAACAAAAGTGTCGAGTCCGGCACGAATATCCAGTTGATGGCCTCCCCCGGAAACGTGGTCTACATAAGCCGCTTCGAGAATGGCAACAAAACCGCCTACCGATTCTCCATGGATCGCTTNGACGACAAGACCATCCGGTCGCGCCTCACTGCCCGCACCGCCCGATACGACACTACGCGCCAATATCACTGGCAACTGACCGACTATATGATCCGCAACTTCGACGGTATGAACGAAAACGTGAGCAAAGGTTATAACCTCGACACTATCATTCCGATCGAACCCAAGGATTTCCTTATCTCGGTCAACGANCAGGAGACTCTGACCACCCCTCAGCTGACNGAATACATCGAGAAGCAGAAGATGCGCGGTGTGGCCAACATCAAGGCTTTTGAAATCGAACGCGAGAAACGCTACGCCGCCACNGCCGCCGCCTTTATCCTGACCCTGATAGGAATGTCGCTCAGTTCNCGCAAGGTCAAAGGNGGGATGGGNCTCAATATCGGCATAGGCCTCGCTCTGAGTTTCAGTTACATTCTCTTCTCGACTGTGACAAGCTCGCTGGCCATCAATGGCCTGACCACCCCCTTCATNGCCATGGAGATTCCCAATGTGGTGTATCTCGCCATAGGCATAGTGCTCTTCCGCAGGGCCGCCCGTTAATACATAACTACTCCATATTCCCCGAATAATATGACAAAAGAGAAGCAACCGACACAGAAATCCGGGTTCGCCATGCGGCATCCGGTCATCATAAACATCGCTATCATCCTTATGGTCGCGGTGTTGGGTATATGTATCGTCTATTTCTCCATCGCTCTTTTCACGAAGCATGGCGAGAGCGACAAGGTGCCCGGCGTGGAGAAAATGTCATACACCGAAGCAATCCGTATGCTCCACGACAAGGGNTTCAAGGTCGATATACGCGACTCTCTGTATAAAGACGACGTGAAACCGGGTTTCGTCATCGAGCAGTTCCCGAAGGCCGGTTCCATCGTTAAACCGGGTCGTAAGATATTCCTGTATATTAACGCGGTGCATCCAAAGGAGGTCGTAATCGACGACGACAACCATCCCCTTGAGGACGCTCTGCGCAGTTTCTCCTATCGCTCGGCAATGGCCAAGTTGCAGGAACTCGGCTTCAAGAATATCAAAGTCGTGAGGATTCTGGGCGACAATGAATGCGTTGCAAAAATTCTGGCCAACGGCGCCACCGTGAAGAAAATGCAGAAGGTGCCGGTCAACGCTCAGATCACCATGCAGGTCTACGACGGACAGCTNGCCGCCATCACNGATTCACTTCTCGGAGAGGAGGCTCTGGCCAACTATCGCGCAGGCCATTCCGANGGAGGATATGACGCCGATTATGACTATGACGGCGGCGATGACTACAGCGTCTCCCCCTCATCTTCTGCCGCGACTCCCTCCNCCTCGGAAGCCAACGANACTCAGGAGAAATCCTCAAGTTCCTCCTCATCACGCGAAGAGGAGGAGGAAAACATCGAATTTTTCTAAGCGACGAACCATGAATTCCAATATACAACCTCAGAAACCGACCGACAGCAAAGATGCCGAATTCCCCGGCGACAATCACAGCATTGACGGACTCTCCGACGCAACCCCACTCTCCGGAGCATCCGGTGAAGATGTGGAACCCGACGGCTCTGANGAGGAGAACGACATCGTNGAGCCTCTCTATGTGACGGCGGACGGAAAGGAGATGTTCGAACATTTCCGCTTCGAGGCGGATAAGGGGCAGAAACTCCTCAGGGTCGACAAATTTCTGGTGGCCCGTATGGAGAAGACTTCCCGCAACCGCATCCAGCAGGCCGCCGATGCCGACTGCATTATCGTCAACGGGCGCCCCGTAAAATCNTCTTATAAGGTCAAGGCCGGCGACGTAGTCAGTATCGTCATGGATCGTCCNCGCTATGAACTTGAGATAATACCGGAGGATATCCCCCTCGAAATAGTTTATGAGGATGATGCCCTGCTCGTGGTCAACAAGCCGGCAGGAATGGTGGTGCATCCCGGACACGGCAACTATACCGGCACTCTCGTCAATGCCCTGGCNTGGCATTTCAAGGATAATCCCGAGTATGATGTCTCCGACCCGAGACTCGGACTCGTNCACCGCATCGATAAGGATACAAGCGGCCTCCTCGTAGTCGCCAAGACTCCGGAGGCCAAGACCCATCTCGGAAAGCAGTTCTTCAACAAAACCACGCGCCGCGAATACCGCGCGCTCGTCTGGGGTTCCTTCCCCTCAAAGACGGGGACAATCACCGGCAACATCGCCCGCAATCCCCGCAATAAACTCCAGATGGCAGTCTTCTCCGATCCCTCGATCGGCAAACATGCCGTCACCCACTATGAGGTTCTGGAGGAGTTCGGCTACGTGACCCTTGTCAAATGTATTCTTGAGACCGGACGCACTCACCAGATACGCGTACACATGCAGCATGAAGGACACCCCCTCTTCAACGATGCACGATATGGGGGCGACAAGATTCTCAAAGGAACCACCTTCGCGAAATACCGACAGTTCATCGACAATTGTTTCGCCATCTGCCCCCGGCAGGCCCTGCACGCAAAGACGCTCGGTTTCGTACATCCCGTGACAGGAAAACAGATGGATTTCGACTCCCCGATTCCGGCCGATATGACCGCTCTCCTTGAGAAATGGCGCGACTATACCTCCTCAAATTAACAATAATTTACTTTTGCATACTTTTTACCTCGCGAATTATTGTTTTTATCATTCATAAAAGCGTTATATTTGCAGTATGACTTCCGTCGCTCTCCGACGGAAGCCTAAGTAGTTGCTAATAATTAATCGATATATGTTTATACAGTAGTTTGAAAGATCTTGAACGATAAAACTCGTTCTTTTTGGCATCTTAGCCTTTGTCGTTCAGTCGCATAGCGGTGTATGCTCCTTCACTCCGCAGGCTAATCTGCTCAAAAATAACTTCGTTTT
>JAAVDV010000005.1 GCA_014801595.1 Bacteroides sp. | reverse complement strand
TTTATTTGGGATTGACGGAAAACTCATGTTTCCCTTCATTGTCTTTCCTGTGGCATCTTTGTCATTGTTCTCGTTTCGCTCACGAGTTCGTTTCTCGTTTGCGGTTGCAAAGTTACAACAAAAAATCACGCTGCGCAACTTTTTCGTGAACTTTTTTCGAATTATATTGTTTACACACCGATAACATATTGATTATCCGTGAGATAAAAAATTGTATATAATTGTTAATTTCTGTAAATATGAAGATGTTATACAACATACTCGATGCCTTGAGAGACCTCTTCCGCCCGGTTCCTAATCCAGAATTGGTTCCCGTTCGAGTCAGAAACCGCCAATTTCCACGTTAAAAAACCTCTCCTTACAGAATTTTCAGAGTCAAACTCATAAAAAATCGCATCTCCATCGGTATCATCCGATGGAGATGCGTATTTTTCTCTGGTAAAATTTCATCCCCCGGTCAAATCTGAGGGGTGACACCATTACCTTCTGAGACGAATCATAGTGCCCGGGACAAGAGCGTCATGCTCCGAAATAAAGTTGAGTTTACATATCTCCAGCACGGAGGTCCCTGCCAGACCTGCTATTTTTTCCAATGTATCCCCCATCTTTACCACATAAGTGCGCTTATCGCCCAACGAACGACCACGCACCCCATTCGATGCCACCTGATCAAGCGCCCCGACGGGTGAGCCGGAGTATGTCGCGGCCCCATATGATCCATATCTCGGCATGACCTTTCCGCCGGCAAAATTGAAAATCTGCTGCGGGTCGATAGCAGTGCCATTGACACGGGTTTCAAAATGGAGATGCGGGCCGGTAGAATTTCCCGTGTTGCCACTCAATGCTATCGGACGATCAGGCGATACCTGTTCACCGGGACCTACAAGACAGACACTCAAATGCGCGTAACGGGTCTCAAGTCCATTCTCATGCTTGACCACAACATAATGTCCGTAGCCTCCCGCCTCATAACTGACCCGCGAGACGACACCCGGAATCGGCACACAAACCGTGTCGCCGACATTCATGGCGATATCGATCCCTTTATGCATTCTTCCGAAACGGGGACGGAAGCCGAAATTTGAAGTAATCTTACCCCATTGAGGAACCGGCAACATCTGCCCGATCCATTTCGAAGCATTCCCGTTGGCCGACTCCATCCCGGCGTAGAGCGAGGGCACATCCCATGCACCGGTCTTATAGTAATTACCCCCCGCATGGTAATTTCTCACGAAATCGAGAGCTCCGCTACTAACCTTACCGGACGCCGCCACCTTTGAAAGCACATTAGCTACCGAAGCCTGTGATTCACTCTTGGTCGCAAGCACAACATCAAGCGCCCCGACACTGAGATCGACCTTTGCTGCTGCAGTTTCCACCACTGCATCAAGCGCGCCAATCACTCCCTCATTCCGTTGCGACGCGGAAACAAAATCGAGCGCACCAAAAGATAACTCCTGTCCCCACGCGGTTAGCACAGCGGGGACAAGGGTAATGATTACTATAGCTATTTTCCTTAAATCCATCATCTTTTTAAGTTATTCCTCTTCACTCTCCCCTATTATCCTCAGATTTATGAGTTTCCTTTTCGGGATTCCCGGCCTTTTCAGCCGCCTTCTTGGCCTTATAATCGTCAAGCATAGGCTTAAGGAACTGTATCCACGCCGCGCAAGCCACAAAGGCAAGGAAGGTGAAACCGATAAGAATCAGAAGTTTGCGGGGTTTGGAGGCCTTGACAGGAACGGTAGCCGGCGATATGACGGCATAAACCGGAAGAGCTTCCTGCACCTTGGCCTGAGCACGCTGCACCTGCTGGGCAGTCGTATTGTAGACATTGAAGGCAAGTGCCGTCTCATTCTCCAGACGTTCGCGCTCAACCTGGGCCGAACGGAAGACTATACCCTGATTTCGGTCGAGATAAGCCGCGTATTTCTGTTGGGCAACGTAATATTTCTGACGTGCTTCCTCATTCAACTGCTCGGCATACTCAAGATCATGACGCGCCTTGCTCGTGCGATAGTCGGTCACGAAATCCTTCAGCCGCTCCACGACCGTATCAGCAAGAATAGCCGAAACTACCGGATCCTGCATCGTCACGTTGACCGTCACCACGGAGGTCTTCGTATCGACCGACGCCGTCACACGCTCACCCAACGCCTTGACAAGTTTATCCTCATCTTTCGTCAGACGGAAATTGTCAAGTTTATGAGTGGGATCCACCGGCTGATCAGGGGTAAACAATCCGATCAACTTGAACGGCAACCCCATCACCGCGCTCCACCAAGGGGAGGATGTATCCTCCTCAAGATATTGCTGCACGGTCACAGTCTGCGGGTCATCCTCCGCAGTCTCTACCTTGACATCGAAAAGACTCGTCAGGAAGGGGACCGAACTCACCACGTCAGGATACAGCATCGGGTAAACCGCATCCGTGCCGGAGGTAGTGGATGAGAGACCGGCCATAGAGGCAAGCGCTCCCAGACTGCCGGAAGCTCCCTTGTTGTCATTGACCTCCGGCGCAAGTTTTACCGATACCGTATACTCCTTCGGAATACTGAAGGCCACAATCAACCCGAGCACCGCACCGCAGACACTCCAAATGATAAGTTTCTTACGGTTGGCCCAGAGATTGGCCGCGATTTCAAGGAGGTCTATTGTGCCCTCCTCCTCAGGATCGTTGAGATTGTTGATATTCTCTTCTGCCATGGTGAGGATTATTTCTTGACGATATTTGTGATTGTTGCAGCGAGAGCCGCCACTGAGGAGAAGCTCGTCGCGATGGCAAGGATACGCTCCCAGTTTGTGCCGGGACGCTGCGGCTTGGATGGTACGATAATCGTACATCCCGGCTCCACTTCGGAACTACGCTTCGCCTTGGCCACCGTGCCATTCATATATACGATATATGCCCTGTTCTTCTTCGCCGTCTGGCCATATCCGCCGGCCTGATCGACGTAGTAGCTGATTTTCTTGCCGGGTTCGTAGATGACAGCGTTGGGAAACATCACATCGCCTGAAATCTTGACGATACTCTGCTGCTCCGGCACGAAGATTTCATCACCGGGCTGAAGCACGAGGTCATAGTGCGATCCGGGATTCTCGAGTGCCTTCTGAAGGTCGATACCCACATTATAATTTCTCGAGACATCAATCTTGCTCAATGCGATAGAGTCGCCGACGTTGGCGTTGCTGTTGGAAATCGCCAGATTCAGAGCCTCGCGACGTGCAGTGTATTCATCGTCAGTCAGACGGCGCGTCATGTGGGCGCCGCGTATGAAAGCGTCATCGAGAATACCACCGGAGCGGCGCACGACATCGGATATGCGCTCATTACGCTTTTCAAGAGTATAACTTCCGGCGAAGAGCACCTCTCCGTTGATCGTCACAGAACGCTGTTCGCCATAGCCGGGGCTTGTACGGACCGTCACACGGTCATAAGGCATGAGGAGGAATCCTTTGCCGTCACCCACGCCCAGGCCATTCTCGATCGAGACAGTGTAAAGATCGGCCAGACGCTGAGTCTGCACCGTGGAGGTCGGGTCGACAATTCGGCGCGCGATCTCCACGCGGGCTGTCGAGGCACCCTCAAGCAGACCACCGGCCTGAAGAATCAGGTCCTCAAGAGTCGTATTATCGGCGAATGGATATGTGCCGGGACGGGCGACAAGACCATCAATGGTCAACGCGCCTCTCTCCTCAAGCTCATGTATGCTTGAGATGACAAGGACATCGTTACGCTTCAGCTCTACATCGGGCACACTGCCATTGAGGATACCTGTAAGGTCGAGCGCCATAATCTCAAGCTGCAGCTCGGGGCCCTCGCGATACAGCAGAACGCGATCTGAATACGCATCATCGGTCAGGCCCTCAGCCTTGCGGACAAGCTGCCCTACGGTATTGATGTCATTGCCGATCGCGAACATTCCGGGGCGGTAGACCGAACCCTTGAGTTCAACGCGGTTGGCATATCGGTCGAGAATTGTGCCGACCGTCACGATATCACCATCCTTCAGATGATAGGAGCTGAATTCCTCGCGGTCGATGTTGTAGAGCTCATTCTCTGTGCCTGACTGGCGAGCCAGACGCACCATTCCGCTGTAGGCGTCTCCCGTGAAGCCGCCCGCATAATTCAGCAGGTCATCGATAGTCTCGCCCGGCTTGATCTCATAATACATCGGACGCTTGACGTTACCATCGATGGTGACGAGCTGGTCATAAGGGGGGACGATGATGACGTCGCCCTCCTGAAGACGGACATTACCTGAAGTCTTACCGTCGAACAGATATTCGTAAATATCGACTCCCGCGATCTTCTTGCCGTTGCGCAGCACCTGGATATTACGGAGCGTACCGATGTCGCGGATACCGCCCGCACGATACAGCGCATGGAAGACGGAAGAGAACGGCGACATCCGGAATGTACCCGGAGTCGACACCTCACCGAGGATATCCACCTGAATCGTGCGCACCTGCCCGAGTGTCACCTGCACCTCAGTCTCCGCGTCATCCATACCGGCATACTTGCGAGAGAAGAGACTCTTGATATGCCTGTTGGCATCAGATATCGACATACCATTGAGGTAGACCGGGCCGATCTGCGAAATCATGATGCTTCCCTCCGGCGAGATTGTCTGGCGCAGATGATCCTCCGATGTACCCCAGAGATCTATTATCACCTCATCGCCGGGTCCAAGACGGTAATTCTGTGGAGTGGCGAGATTTTCACTCGGCTCGAATGTAAGCGAGCGCGCGTTGAACACCTCGTGGCCATATATCTGGCGGGCCGACACAGTGTTATTGTTTCCCTTGTCGACCTCACGTCCGATTTCATCCAGCGTCTGGTCAGAAATATCGTTGGCTGCATTGTGAACTCGTTCGATAGCGGCTGCTCCGGTTTTCTGATCNGTGACATCGCGTTCGGATGTCGATTGCTCGCCAAGGCGTGCCTTGATACGGTCGGCCTGCTCTGGGGTTACACCCTTCGCCATAAGTTCGGCGCCTATCTGCTTGTCGGATTTCCCGGCTGCCGATGCCTGCTTGATGTAGGCGATTACTTCATCGTCGGTCAAGGCCGCGGCAAGGAGGCTCACAGCCATAAAGAGCGACAGGAAAATGCGTCTCATATTCATATATGGGTCTCTGTTTTTCCGGGAGAAAGTCTACTCTCCTCTGAACTCTTATNTTTATCGATTCATGATTACATGATTGATAATCAATCATATATAACGANGCACCCNCCGGGCGGTCCCGGTCGGGCGGCTAATTACCTGCAAAGTTAATAAAAAATTAACCCTCAAGCAAATGAGATTCAGNCTATATTAACATTTTTTTGGCAACNCCCCTCAACTTCCGAGCGAGCTGACTATACAAAAAAAATGAAAGCCACCGGTTGCTGAAGTCCGACGGCTTGAGAAGGTGAGGTCTTAAGAAAAATTGTATTGATTAAATTCCTGTTTTTCGAGAGTAAATTGAATTACGATTCTTATTTCCGGTTTCTTATACATCCATCTATCTAAGAATCCGAGCTTACATTGCTTAATCGCGGTAGTCTTTCAAAAGTTCACGAAGTTTTTTGCGCGTGTTGAAGATTCGTGCCTTCACTGTACCCAACGGCATACCGAGTCTCTCGGCAATCTCCTCATACTTATAGCCGGCCACGTGCATNTTGAACGGTTCCCGCTGTTCTGCCGGGAAAGTCGCGATAATGGCCGANATTTCCGTACAAGCATGAGCTCCGTCAGGTGTTGACTGGGAATTATCAGTGGCGTTGGTGATATGATAGAGATCGACNGAAGTGTCGACCATCGTATTCTCACGCGAGGCCTTGCGATAATTGTTGATGAAGATGTTACGCATGATTGTGAGCATCCAGCCCTTGAAGTTGGTATCCTCAGCATACTTCGATTCGTTGTTGAGGGCCTTGAGGGTTGTATCCTGCACGAGATCCTGCGCTTCCTCCCGGTTCAGTGTAAGCTTCATCGCAAACGACATCAGATTACCCTGAATTCCCAGTACGGACTTTTTGAATGTAGGCGTGTTGTTCATTATTGATAAAAACCTGCTATAATGTGGGAAAAATCTCCGCGTGCCGGCATCCGTCGTCATGTTCAGCAATCTGCGGTCGGACGCCCGTCTCCACTTAGGAGATTTTCTCACTTACAAAGGTAGTGAATTTTTTGCAGATTTTCAAATTTTAATGAAATTTTTTAACAAAAAAGTGACTTTTCTCTGAACCGTAGCCTAATCTCGGGTGTTACCCTCAGTCCGGGGCCGTTTCATACCCTCCGCGATTCATCACTTTTTCCCCTCTTCCTCCTCTGCGGCCACCACTATGTCNACCAGTTGAATCTTGCTGGCTGTCATCTTCACGACCTTNACGCGCAACCCCTCTATCTCGTAGGTTTCCCCGGCNACGGGCATGGCCTCCAGATGCGTCAGAATAAGACCGGCCACCGTGTGGTAGTCGTCGCTCTCACGGATATCAAGGTGGAATCGCTCGTTGAGCTCATCTATCTCGGCGCGTCCGCTGACCTCGTAATGNCCCGGAGATATCTCACGCATCATCATGCGCATCTTGTCATGCTCATCCTCGATTTCGCCGAAAATCTCCTCCACGAGATCTTCGAGNGTCGCGAGNCCCGCAGTGCCGCCGAATTCATCCACCACAATGGCGATCGACCGTTTCTCCGTCAGCATCCGCCGCATCATCTTGTTGGCCAGCATCGTCTCGGGAGTGAAGATCACCGGTTTAAGACACTGTGTCCAGTCTGCCTCNGTATTGAATAGTTCGGAGACGTGNATGTAGCCCACCACATCATCGATATCCTCCTTGTAGACTACAATCTTCGATAGACCCGTGGCTATGAATTTTCTCACNAGTTCGGCACGCGTCGTGCGGTCGATGTTGACCGCCACAATCTCATTGCGCGGAATCATGCAGTCGCTCATNGTGGTGTCCTTGAAATCCATAGCGTTACGGAATATCTTCACCTCGTTGTCGACCACCTGCTCGGTCGATTGTGAATCCAGGGTCTCCTCTATNTAGTCGTCGAGNTGCTCCATCGTCAATGCCGTCGCGCCCACATTCTCCGCCTTGATATGGAACATCTTCATGAGCCCCTTCGAAATCCCGGATATGAAGAGCGTAATCGGATACAGCACTATATAGATAAGATAGAGCGGNAGCGCCACGATGCGCATAGCCACGTTGGGATTGATTCTGAANGCCGTCTTCGGCAGAAATTCACCCATTATCAATATCAACAGCGTCGACATGACAGTGTTGGCTACGAGTACGAGCGCATCGTTCTCCAGCCAACGTTCAAGCCAGGGNTTGACGATTATGGAGAAGGTGATGCCGTAGATGACGAGCACCACATTATTGCCCACCAGCAATGAGGATATGAACATATCCTCATGCCGGGAAAAACGCTTTATAATCCCGTTGATGACACCCCCCTCGCTCGCGTCGATCTCCATACGCACCTTATTTGACTGCACGTAGGCGATCTCAGATCCGGAGAAGAGAGCCGAGAATATNACGGCAAGNACCGTTATTATTATTGCGGATGTNATTCCCATAGATTGTTTCCTTATTGGTTGCCGCGCTCGGCCGGAAAGATTCCAAGCGGCCGGCGGATGCTGTATTCCGTAAAGTCCTGCTTTGCCCGGAAGCCATAGCCCTCCATCATGTGGGTGGCATTCTCGATATGGATAAAGGAGTCGCTGTAGACTATACCCTTNGACTGATCCCAGAACACCTGCTGCGACANGAATACCTCCCTCGGCACCTTGATNACCTCCACTCTGCCGTCGAGACGCCAGAGATTGCGGTTCTTGAAATATGTGGCGGAGTCGGCTGCAATCGTGGCTATGACATTGAATTTCCTGTCATATTTCCGCAGATAGATACCCTCCGGGAAAAGCCAGTGGGGATTCTCCCCTTCATCGAACACCTCCCACAGAGGGGCCACTATCTTATATTGTGTGACACCCGAATCCGATATCATCGTCGACACATTGTGGGTGGTCATGGTCGGCATACGGTCGGGGCGCAGCGAACGTGCCACGTCGACTTTTGTCTCCTCGCGGCACCCTGCGGCGCACACCCCCGTCAGCACGACGGCCATTCCGATTCCACAATCCCTCAGTCCGCGCAACATCAGGTCAGCGAATCTTACGTTGCCAGAACCATCGCTCGTTGAAGTTGATGCCGAGCGTGATATTGAAGTAGTTCTCCCCTATCAGCTTCTGAGGATAGGCTCGACGGTTTTTCCACTCGAAGCCTATGTTGATCATCGTCTTGTCCTGAGGAGTATGAAGTCCGACACCGCACGTCACGCCATATTCACGCACCCGGTTGCCGTTGATGGTCAGATAATCGTCACACCAGTAACCTCCGAGACGATAGGCCATGCGCTGACCGTAATTGCCGCGAAGACGCGGCACCCACTCACCGCCGACAGCCACTTTCATGCGATCGGAGAACTGCATACCCTGAAACACCATCGCCGTCGGATCATCCGTGCGGTAAATCGGAGAATATTTCACCTTGCTCCAAAGCTGATATGTGACGTCGGCCTCGATCATCCAGCGCGACATACGCTCATGCGAATAGCTGATGCCCGCACCGAAACTGTCAGGCGTGCCATATTTGCCACCCATATGCATGAATCCTATCGTGTCGGGCTTCGACTCGGCCTGAAGCTCCTGCATCGTGACCCACGTGCGCCCGTGCAGACTCTTGGCCGGCGAATATGTCAGACCCAGCGTGAGATTCTCAGTGCGGCCGATCTGCGCCTTATACTGCGCGCCTATGACGATATCCCAATCGCGCACCTCCATCACGTGCTCCACCAGACTCTGACCCGAATTTGAGGGACTGGAATAGAGATCATTGACGATATTTCCGAAGTTATAGGACACGTTGGCTCCGATAGATATCCCCTTGAATGTGCCGGCAAGACCGAGATAGGCCATATTGATGCCGCCGGAACCCTGATTTTCCACCGCGCCGTGCTTGATATCGTTGCCGAAGGCATACCCCACGGAGGTATAGGGCAACATACCGATCGACGCTCCCATCCACTTCGTTATGGGAAACTGCATCGTCAGATAATCGAGGCCGCCCCCGGTGGAACTGCGGCGTTCACTCCCCTCCTCGCTCCAGAGCATCGAGACATCCGCTCCCATATCGAATAGGAACGTCAGCGAGTCGATGGCGGCATATGACGCCGGATTCATGACATTGATCTGTCGGCCCGAACTCATGGCATAGCCGATTCCGCCCATCTGCCGCTGCATGGACGTGGCCCGGTCGCCGATGACGCCGTAGCCATACATGGAGTAAGGTGTCGTCACGTCGGCACGCGACGGAACGCTNCAGAGCGCGGCCATAAGACCGAGCAGAATAACGGGATATTTCTTAATTTTCATTTTCATGATGGAGATATATGGCCCTCACCCCTTTGGCAAGCAGATGAGGATCATTGATGATTGTCAATCCTTCGGGAAGTGTAAATATATCGGAAGGCCCGGCGTGTTCCTGTAGTTGCGCCGATATGAAGGGGGCATCCCCCCCTGTCAGTATAACGCGATGCAGCTCCGGGAATTGCACGGCTGCCATGCGTATGTCGCCGGCCACTTCCTGCATGAAGCCGTTGACCGTTCCGCCACGAATGGCGGAGGGGGTGTCGACGGCGAATGGAGCGGGCATCCCGGCCGCACGCCGGGCATCCAGCTCCGGGAGCGCGGCCGTGAATTCATGCAATGCCCTCAGCCTCATTGAAAGACCCGGAGAAATGCTGCCGCAGATAAATCCGGCCGGCCCCACTATGTCGCAGGTCAACGCGGTCCCGGCATCGATCACCATGACCGACTCCGAGGGATACATACGTGCCGCGGCGACAGAGGTGGCCTTTCTGTCGAGGCCGAGCTGTTCCGGTCGAGGATAAGCTATACCGATCGGCACCGGAGTGGAGGGCGTTATAAGCAGAAAGCGCTCCTGCAGAAGATGCCTCAGAGTCTCTGCAAGACGTGTATCGACATGTCCGACACACGCCATTGCGGCCTCCGTCGCCCCGAAACGCTCCAGATCAGCCAGCAGTTCATCGGTGGATGAATAGGAATACTGCGTGACGACCGGCTCCTCTCCGTCGGCCATCCATGTGGCCTTCAGCCGGGTGTTGCCCCCGTCGATAGCAAGAAATACCGGCCCGGTCATTTTTTCCCTTTTTTTGTGGAGTCCTGACCTTTGGCCCTCTCCCGCGCCTCCTTGTTCTGCCGCCATACCAGCATCCACGAGGATATGATCTGGATCATCGCTCCGGCAAGTGAGAATACCACCGTGTCACGCAGTATTGCCATCGGAGCCACGAACATCATCGAGGCGAGCCTGCGCTCATTATAGAACCAGAAGAAGGCACCTATGCAGAATGCCATACCCGCCCAGAATTCCAGGCGTCGGATGCGGCGCATGCGAAGGCTCTCATTGGGATCGGACACATTGACAAGACGCGCCCCGGTGAATATGAGTGCCCCTGCCGCATAAATCCATTTATATATGGCCAACGGTCCGCTGCCGGAGGAAGACGGGCCGAGATTGCCGGTCAGAAACGAAGCGAAGGGGGCCAGCAGAGCCACCGCCACGAGAATAAGACCGAATGTGGCGATCGCCTCCATCTTCTTGCGCCGTCCCGCTATTCTTTCGGGAGTATCCGGCGTCTTCGGCGCTATATTTTTCTTTGCCATAAGCTTATTTTCAGTCCTTGATTATGAATACATCCTCCGTGGGCCGCTGCATATGGAACTGTTCCCTGGCTATATGTTCCAGATCAGCCTTGCCATTCTCGATGGCCTCACGTCTGGCACGATAATAAGCCGCCGAATCCTCATTCAGCTCTATGGCCTGATGAAGTTCATTGATACGGGTCTGATACTCCATATTCAATTTGAAGCTCGTCTCCTCATTAAAAAAGAGCAGCAACACGACGAGCGTGCCGATGACGAGTACCGGTATATGCGACCTGCGACGCACCCAGAATGAAAGTTTTTTGGTAGTTTTCCCCATCCTTATCGGAAAATGTAATGTTACTGAACTGCAAAATTAATGATTATCCCTTTAACTGCAAAATTTTTCGCCAAAAGTCGGCAAAACGGAGGCTGACGTCCCCGTGGAACGGTGGCTACCGTGGGTTCCGCAAAAAACATAATCGCGCGGAGACCCTGTGCGGTCACCGCGCGATGTATGGTTATAAATTATCCAGCTATGTCAACTTCTTCGGATGCGGAAGCTTAACGGTAATCCTTCAGAGTTTCCTGCAGGCGCTTGCGTGCGAAGAAGATACGGCTCTTGACCGTGCCCAGGGGAAGGGACATTTTCTCGGCGATCTCGCTATACTTGTAGCCGGCGATATACATGCTGAAAGGCACCTTGTATTCATCGCTGAAAGCATTGATGGCAGCGGAAATCTCCTTGGCGGCGAAAGAACCCTCCGGTGATGTCAGGCCACTTTCCTGAGAGAGATTGAGGTGATAGAGATCCTCCGTAGTGTCGACAACTGTCGCGCTACGCACCTGACGGCGGTAGTTGTTGATGAAGATGTTGCGCATGATGGTGAACACCCATCCCTTGAAGTTTACGTTGTCGACATACTTCTCTTCATTGTCGAGCACCTTAAGAGTAGTGTCCTGCACAAGATCCTGAGCAGCTTCGCGGTTTGAAGTCAACTGATAGGCAAAGTTAAGAAGATTGCCCTGGAGGCCGAGGAGGCGGGTTTTAAAAGTGGAATCTGACATAGCTGTTGGGTTTTTGAAGTTGTTGTTTTTTGTATCGTTTGTCTTTATAACACCACCCCGAAAAAAGTTATCATGGAAATCCTCATTTTTTTCATTCCATTAAGAACTTTTTACACATCCACGCCGTTTTTTACCTTTCATCACCCGATTATTGCACGATTGCACAACGTATGTGCAGAATTGCACACCTCTCCGACACTCACTGAGGCTCACTCGTCGAGCAGGTCGGGGCGCAGCCTGCGTGTACGCTCCAGCGCCTGATCATGACGCCATTCGGCGATCTTGGCCTCGTGGCCGCTGAGCAGGATATCGGGCACACGCCAGCCGTTGTATTCGGCCGGACGCGTGTAGACCGGCGGAGCCAGCAGATTATCCTGGAAAGAGTCGGAAAGGGCCGACTGTTCATCGCCGATCACGCCCGGAATCAGGCGCACAATGGCGTCGGTGACGCAGAGTGCCGGAAGCTCACCGCCGGTCAGCACATAGTCGCCCACAGAAATCTCACGTGTGATGAAATGCTCCCGCACACGATAATCCACCCCCTTATAATGCCCGCAGAGAATGATGATATTCTTAAGCAGCGACATTGAGTTGGCCATCGGCTGGTCGAAAGTCTCGCCGTCGGGAGTCATGAATATAATCTCGTCATAGTCCCGCTCCCTCTTGAGGGCCGATATGCAGGCATCGATAGGCTGGATGCCCATCACCATGCCGGCCTCGCCGCCGAAGGGATAGTCGTCGACCTTACGATGCTTGTTGAGGGTATAGTCCCGAAGATTATGCACATGAATCTCCACGAGTCCCTTATCCTGCGCCCTCTTCAATATGGAGCAGCCGAGCGGAGACTCAAACATCTCCGGCAATACGGTTATGATATCTATCCTCATGATGTTCAGGCCTTGGGCGGGATTGTCTTGAGAGGGTTGGCCGAAGCCTCGTCAAACCGGTTGCGATTGCGCTGAATGTCTATGGCGCTGTAGATCGCCTCACGCATCGAGGTCGGATCAGCCATCATCCGACCGGCTATATCATAGGCGGTCCCGTGGTCGGGCGATGTGCGCACATATCCCAGACCCGAGGTGAGATTGACTCCCTCACTTCTCGCCAGGGCCTTGAAAGGAGCCAGACCCTGATCATGATACATGGCCAGCACACCGTCGAACTCCCTCCAGAGCCCCTGCCCGAAGAAGCCGTCGGCGGCATAGGGGCCGAAAGCGAGCACATTTTTCTCCTGAAGTTTCGCTATCGCCGGGATAATCTCACGCTGCTCCTCCTCGCCGAGAAGTCCGCCATCGCCGCAATGCGGGTTGAGCCCGAGCACGGCTATTCGCGGGCGCTCGCATCCGAAGTCGCGGCGCAGCGTATGGTCGAAGCGCTTCACGGCGTCGATTATACGCTCCTCGTTGATCTCCTCGCTGACTTTCGAAATCGGCAGATGCGTCGTGAGCAACGCCACTCTCATACTGTCGTTGAAGAGCACCATCAGTGCCTTCTCATCCTCCTCGGCGAGGCGGGCCTCAAGAAATTCCGTGTGGCCGGGGAAATGGAAGTCATCGCTCTGTATCGCGCTTTTATTGATGGGAGCCGTGACGAGGACATCGATGTCGCCGTCGACCAACGCCTGCACGGCTACCTCCAGAGCCTCCCGGGCGGCACGCCCGCTCTCG
Source organism: Bacteroides sp. (assembly GCA_014801595.1). Classification (GTDB taxonomy): domain Bacteria; phylum Bacteroidota; class Bacteroidia; order Bacteroidales; family Muribaculaceae; genus Lepagella. The sequence goes on along the minus strand of JAAVDV010000005.1, from coordinate 20,260 downwards.
GGGGTGGCCATGCCGTAGACAGCCTCGATCGGGGCATCGCCGATATTGACCACGTTGATTCTCCCGTCGACGGTGTCGGCCGCCGTCGGGATATGCTGAAGCCTGATATTCTCGTCGGTGACTCCCTGCAGTGTCGACTGCACGAGCTTGCGGTTGGCGAAGACCACCGGCGTATACAGTTCCGTCGCCCCTTCCGGGATGATTGCCTTCAATATGATTTCAAGCCCGACGCCGTTGGTGTCTCCCTGCGTCAGACCGACTCTTAGTTTATCCATTTTTTTCAGTTGTTTTCTTAGTCTTGTTGGCCAGCATGCCGCATGCGGCCATTATATCCTCTCCGCGTGATGTCCGGATCGTGGCGGTGATGCCGTGCTGGTTGAGCACGTTGCGGAACATTATCATCCGCTCCTCCGAACAGGGCTTGAGATCCACACCCTCGATCGCATGATAGCGGATGAGGTTGACGCGACAGTCGAGATTGCCGATCAGCCGTATGAGCTGGTTGGCATGGGCGATGTCGTCGTTGACCCCCTTCCACATTATATATTCGAGCGAGAGACGGCGCTGATGTGAGAAATCATAGCCGGAGAGAAGCTGCATGACGCTCTGCAAGGGGAATGCCTTCTGCGCCGGCATCATGGCGGCCCGCTCCCGGGAGTCGGCCGTATGCACGCTTATAGCCACATGCACCTGCGTCTTGTCGAGCAAATCCTTCAGTTCGGGCAATTTCCCGACGGTCGACACCGTGATACGCTTCGGGCTCCAGCCCAAGCCCCACGGGGCGGTCAATATATCGATCACGCGCTTGACTGCGCCGAAATTATCGAGTGGTTCACCCATCCCCATGAAAACGACATTGGTCAAGGGAGCCATCGGCTCATGCCCCTTCTCCGGTGCGGGAGGAATGCTGAGAATCTGGTTGATGATTTCGGCTGCCGTGAGCTGCGACTTGAATCCCATCTTGCCGGTGGCGCAAAAATAGCAGTTCATCTTGCATCCCGACTGNGAGGAGACGCAGAGNGTGGCGCGATCTTTATCGGGGATGTAGACCGATTCCACATTTCTGCCGTCGGCGACGGGGAAAAGGTATTTCACCGTGCCGTCNGCGCTTTTCTGGNAGGCCGAGGGAGCGGTGCGCCCCACGCAATATTGCTCGGCCAGCAACTCCTTGTTCCTTTTCGAGATATTTGCCATCTCGTCGAAAGAGAGGGCACCCTTTTGATAGATCCATTGCGCGAGCTGGCGCCCGACAAATTTCTGCATTCCGAGGCTGACGGCCACATCCTGCAGTTCCTTTTCGGTGAGCCCTATAAGAGGTATCTTTGTCATTTCCTGTATATTTTCAATTGAGTGGCGCGGCAAACGAGGTCGTAACGGCTTCGATGCCATACGGCCGCATTTACTACGCCACACAAAATTACAAATAAATCAGCACAATGCCAAATCACCCCTCCCCTTTCCCCCGCATCGTAATTAGAAACGGGATTTTTCAGCGTTTCCTGCCCCTGTACCACGATAGCGGTCGCGGGTCGTGTTGAAGCGGTACTGGAGCGTCAGCATTACGGAGCGANCTGGCGAGTAGTCTTTCTGATTTATCTGAACGGCGTCGCTGCACAGATAGAAGTCGCTTTTGGCGGAGTTGAAAAGATCCTTTGCCTCGACTGTCACGCTGAAAGCGTCGTTGAAGAAGCCTTTGTAGAGCTTGGCGTTGATATACCATGGTGTATTTGTCAGACGCGTGTTGTTGTCCCAACCGCGCGTCATCAGCTGTGCATCGACATTAAGCCAGATATCAAGCGGAAGATGAACCGCGTTCTGCCATTGGAACATGAATATCGGAGTGTTCATATTCACTCGCTCCCCATTTANNGGCAGAGTAAGCCATTGTTTCATAATGCCGACATTCACTTTCGGTTGCCATGCCCCCACCTGGAAGTTTCCTCCCGCGAATGCCTGCAGATAGTGGCGATGGTCGAGGTTCTCAGTCCGGATAAGTGTAGCCTCCCCATCCTGACCGTAAGGCTCGGTGACGTGATACACGCCATCTTTGAAGTAGGTGTAAGAGAGCTGGGCGAAGAATCTGCGCCACTGCGCCATATATTCCACAGTCTGCAACTTCGTCGGTTTCAGGTACGGATTCCCTGTCTCGTAGGTCAGACGATTTATATAACTTACCGCACCGTCAAGTTGACCATATCCGGGTCTCACCGTTTTGCCGCTATAGTTCAACCCCATCATGACCCGCCCCACCTGCGTGGCGATATTGAGTGAGGGGAAGATATTGTTGTAGGTTTTGCTCCGGTCATCCTGAAGCTGTCCCATCTCATAATAGGTGAACTTCACATGCTCATAGCGCAGACCCACTCCAATCATAAAGCGTCCGAACCGCTGCCCTAATTCTGCAAACCCGGCGATATTGCTCTCCTCCACACGATTGTCGGCATCAGGAGTTTCCGGTATGTTGGCTGAAAAAAGATTTGAGGTCCGCGTATCGGTGTATTCCTGGCCAACCTCAATTTGGCCGTTCCATACCGGATAAGTCATAACCAGTTTTTCGGCAAACATGCGGTTGCGGTTGATGGATGAGGTATTCACCTCGCGCTCCTCCCCCATTTCGCTGAATTCATCGTTCAATGTCAGTTCACGACTCTTATACCATATATAATCCGCGTTGAAATCTATGTTGAGCTTGCCTGCGATACCGTTGTAGTATAGATTGGCATAGTGGCGTGGGACAGCCGTTGAGCGATTATGTACATCTGAGTTATAGATGTCGAGCAAGGTGCCGTTCTGCCATATTTCACTTGGGATTGACCCGTCGGTATGGTGGCGGTTCCAACTGTTCTGATAGTACGCGCCTATACTGTGGCGGTCGTTGATCATATATGAAAAACCGAGTTTCCCTGTCATATCATTATACGATTCCTTGCCGATAGTGCTCACATACTGGCGATAGCTGCCCCCGGATGTCGTGGTATTCATGTCGTTAAGACGGTCGAAACGGGTGTTACCTCTCCACCAACCGTAGTTGGCGAAGATTTCAAGTCCGCCGGTGCGATACTTGAGATCAATCGAGTTGCCTGTGCGGAAGTAATGCTGAAATCCGTTATCGGTGCGCAGTGTCCCGCTGAAGCCATCCCCTTTGGGTGGTTTNGTNCGGATACGTATGACTGACTTCACATCCGCGGCATATGCTGCCCCGGGATTGGTTATGACCTCTACATTTTTGATNTCGCCGGAGTTGAGTTGNGAGAGTTCCTGAAGGTCATTGACCTTGCGNCCATTGATNTAGATTGCAGGCGAACCTTTACCGAATACCTCAATAGANCCGCCGTTGTCCACGACCATAGGCACGCGCACAAGAACATCGTTGGCTGTCCCGGCAACNGCGAGTGAACTTCCCTCGACATTAGTCACCAACGCGTTCCCTTTCATCNAGGTTNACGGGCGTGTCGCTTTTACCACTACCTCCCCGAGTTCCACTGCCGAAGGANAAAGACTTATGACNCCCATATCGCCGNTCTGCNGGACATTTGNGGAAATNGTCTCGTAACCCGCGAANGANACTTTAGCTGTCAGATCGCAGTNTGCATCCGTCGGGATTGAGAAGAGNCCTTCCGCATCGGATATGCCTCCGGCNACGAATGTTGAATCGCAGTAGAGCACCACATTTACAAAGTCGAGCGGCNCATTGTTTTCGTCAAGNANNCGACCCTTTATGTCGCGGCTGAAAGCCGGAAGACCTGCGCAGAGTGCAGTCAGAATGAGAATTGCTGTTTTCATCGTGTANCTTATTTTTGATGCAAAATTACATCTAAACGCCTCTTAACGCCAAATCCAAAAGTCTTAACACAAGNAATGCAACCTACTGATAATCAGNGGTTGCATTCCTTAAAAGTCTTAATCTCGCNGGNNCGGNTCTTAACAGGNTCTAATCATGCTCCTTTTCTCGCAGGAATCTTATTATATCCTCCTTTTCAGGGACACCGAGCTTCTTGCGGATGGATGATTTGCGCACATAGATAGTGGATNTGGTCTGCCCNGTAATGACNCTGATTTCCTTGGTGGAGAAACCGGCGACCATCAGCACTATTATCTGCTCCTCCTTAAGTGTGAGTATCCCGCCATAGGCTGCATGGAGGTTGTCATAGAAGCCCGGATATAGTGTGTTGATCAGTTCGAACACGTTGTTCCAATTCACCAGTTCACCATCCGTATCACTTTCNATGGATGAGATTTTTCGGAGCATCTCGCGGTTCTGNTCCGTAGGGGTCTCGGCCACCATCTTGATTATGCCCAGTTGCTGAAGCATNGCCCGGCGCAGAGTCTCGGGCGCATGGGGGTCTGCCGGCATCGGAGCCGGAGAGGATTTTAGTTCATCCACCATCTTCTGCANGGCTTCGGCACGTTCCTCATTCTCTCGCTCACGCAGTCTGCGGTGTCTGATAATCCACACGGAGCATACCGTTATCATAAAAGCCAAAAGGGTGATGACGAGNATAATGACCGTCTTTNGCCGACTCTCAGCCTTGAGAGCCAACGCCCTGCCCTGTTGCTGCAACGCGCTGCGCTCACTCTCCCACTGCGAGGCCCTGGCCCGGTTGTAACGCTCCTCCTGACGATTATTCAGCCCACTGACGTGTACGAGNTTCATCTTGCCATTCTGCTTAAAGTCAATCATCGCGTTCAGCAGATTGCTGTAACTTCGATAGTAGAAGTCATCCTCTTTGCGGAATTTAAAGGCTAAACTGTCAGCCACGGCAAGTTCCTTCTTGGCGCGGCTGACATCGCCGGCGTTGAGTGCGTTCACGGCAAGCTGCATGTGCAGGTAGTCCACTCCGGTATCCGATGAAGATTTCNTGAANAGNCCCTCCACGACTTCATTGCTCTCNGCAGTGCGTCCCATCTCNCCTAAAATCTGGGCGCGTTCCCATTCAAACATAAACTGTTTCTCCCCCCATTTATGCGTGNGGGCATAATCTATCAGTTCTTCGGAGAGCCATAATGCCGAGTCNAGTTTTCCAGCATATTCATATGCGNTCAAAAGCATATATNTGGCTTCTATCTGTCGGAGGGAGTCTGTTTCAACAGCCTTCAGTCTCCGCGCAAATGGTATCAGCGTCTCACCCTGGTATTCCGATGCGCCGATAAGCACACGGATGCGCAGTGGCGTCGCGATTAAGGAATCCGGCACATCCNAAAGACTCACGATAGAGTCAAGCATGGCGATACATCCGGGAGTATCCCCNACCCAAAACTTATACCATGCGTAAGCGGTGGCGCTATGTAAATCTCTGACGATANCTTTTCCGCTATAATAATTGTGAGCGAANGCCACCAGAGAGTCACCNATCATTGATCGATTCTGCCGCATNTGGCCGAAAGCAAGCAGATAATGATACCTTGCACGCAGTGAGTCAACTTTAAGGCTTGACGGATCAATCCCATCCAAAATCCTCATGGCGCTATCGGTATCAGTCGGNATGAGACGTTCCGCATCATTCATCTCTTTATTATACCGGGATACTGAATCCCCGCATGACGCCACACACAACACCACGACAGCGAACACTATATATAATACTCTTCTTAACGATACCATTTCCATAACGCAGCTTATCTCCCACATGGGACATGTCACTAATATTCCACCGCAAAAGTACAATATTTATTTCACATAACGCATTGAATTAAGTAAGTTTTAGAAATTAGCCAATATTTATTTTTGCAGTTTCATCACAAAAAAATCCGGCGGAGCCTCCCTGAGGAGACCCCGCCGGACTCGGACATATCGAACAAAATCAATCTTAGCCTATTTCATCTCATGATTGCAAATTTAAGTATTTAATTTGAAATCAAGTGTAGCCAAAAGTATAAAAATCATTCATTACCACATACCTATATATTGACAACAAATTAAGATCTCCTGTTCCAAGTGCAATCTCAATCTAAGAATTCCTCCGGGAGTCCCAAGGTACTCCTACCCCCTCTTAGGCCCCGACACCCCGGATGCTTTCACATTCAAGATGCAGAGTTACTTTCAACTACGACTTGCCGCGCTACCAACCTGGAATAAATCCCGTTCTTTTCCATAAGCTCATAATGCGTCCCGAACTCCCTTATCTTCCCCTCCTTAAGGACCACTATATTGTCCGCATCTTTTACGGTGCTCAATCTATGCGCCGCAACTATTATTGTTCTACCCTTGAAATGCGAGAATAGATTTTCCATTATACCTGCTTCCGAAATGGCATCAAGTGAGGAGGTAGCCTCATCAAGCAGCAACATTTCCGGATCCCTGTAGACTGCACGTGCTATAAATATGCGTTGCCGTTGCCCGCCACTAAGCTCCAGACCTGTTTGGCCTATCCTTGTGTGGTAACCCATGGGTAGGTTTTCTATGAAATCATCTATTGCAGCAATCCGTGCCGCCTGCTTTACGCGTTCCACGTCGGGATTAAGCTCCCCTATGGCTATATTGTGCAATATACTCGTTGAAAACAATGTCCCATTCTGCATGACGACAGCCATTTTGCCGAGGATGGATTCTTCATTAAGATTGCTTATATCCGTTCCATTGATACTTATGGAGCCTTGCGATGCACTGAAGAAACCCATAATCAGCTTCAATAATGTTGACTTCCCTGATCCGCTTTCCCCTACCAACGCTATTGTCTTGCCTTTCGGAATAACTAAAGAGACGTCAGATATTACCTTAGGATTGTTATAACCGGGATACTTGAAGCTGACATCTGACAATACTACAGAATGTATATCATCACAAATTAGACCATTATCTTCCGTTACAGAAGCCATATGAATCTCTTCGATCCTGTTCAAAGCCATACCGGCATCCTGAATATCATTTATAGAGGTTAGTATAGAATTGAACGGCGATGCCAGCCGCCCGCTTATGTAGCTGACTGTCATCATCAGTCCCAACGATATGGCATCCTGCGCTACCAGCGATGCGCAGACACCCGTTATAGTGACATCCCTCAATCTCGTAAGCAAAGTGGTCCCGCCATTCTGATAGAGGTTCATCTTGGCAGATTTCAGGGATAGTCCATTTATCTTCGATTGTATATCGTACCAGTTCCTTATCCTTACGTTGTGAGCATTGTTAGCCTTTATTTCATCAATGCCCTGTACTATCTCAAACAGGTTGTTACGATTCTCCGATGAATTGGTAGAAAGTGCGCTGTCGAGTTCCCTGCGGTATCTCAAAAAGAAAGAGACCCAACCGATATTCAAAAGTGTGAAGGTCAGGAATATTATGAATACCGTTTTGTTGAAGTATATCAACAGTCCTCCGAATATGAACAAATTGAGAACGGTCAACAACAGCGTCTGCGGGAAGTTGGTAAAAAATGACTTGAGCCTGTTATGGTCCTCTACTTTCTGAATGAAGTCAGAGCTGACTTTCCTTGCAAAGAAATGCATGGGCATCCGTATAAGTTTCTTCAGATAGTCATCCAACATGTCGATACCGAGCCTCAGCCCGAGTTTGGTCAAGAGGATGGAGGATATGTTATTGGTCAAATAGCCACCGAGAAATATCAGCAGTTGCGACAGTACCAACGTCCATATGAGGTCAATGTCCTTATTGCCTATACCTATATCTATGGTATCCTTAAATATGAACGGTATAGCTATATCTGCTGCCATCCATAACAATGTGAGTATGATGACCCACCATAGGCTCCTCTTTTGGGAGGATAGGTGTCGCTTGGCNAGCCTCCACCCGATNTTTATCCCGGTCGTGTCCAGNNCAGCGGTTTTATCGATGCGGAATGTTTCGGTCGGCTCAGCCATCAGGATGATACCTCTTTCCTCATCCTGACAGAAAGCTTTCCTGAAATCCTCTTCGTTGATTACCCGCTTCCCCTCTGCCGGATCGGCTATATGGTATCTGCCCCGCGATGAATCGACCTTATATAGCACGATGAAATGGTTCTGTCTCCAGTATACCACGCACGGCAGAGGTACAGATCTAAGGGTGGACAAAGGGACTTTGACAGCTGCGGTCTCGAATCCGAGATTTTCGAAAGTCCGCCTCATTTCGGCGATTGACATTCCCTGNCGGCTACCCTCCACCATCGAGCGGACCTCTTTGTTACTCAGAGTCCTTCCATAGTAACGTGCGATAATCCGTATGCACGTCTGGCCGCAGTCGGAATGCTCCAATTGCTGATATACATGAATTCCCGGTCTAAANAATCTGAACTTCAACCTGACGATAAGTTAANTTTAAATTAAGTAGTTGCTAAGAATTAATGAACAGATAAAACGAAGTTATTTTTGAGCAGATTAGCCTGCGGAGTGAAGGAGCATACACCGNTATGCGACTGAACGACAAAGGCTAAGATGCCNAAAAGAACGAGTTTTATCGTTCAAGATCTTTCCAACTACTGTGTAAACATATATCGATTAATTATTAGCAACTACTTACTTTATATTCATCTGACGTTCCGCCGTACGCTGCACCCTGAGGTTGCCGAAAGTATAGCTGAGGTTCAATGAGCAGGTTACCGGCTGGTGAACAGTCAGACTGTAACGTCTGTAGACATCATTGCTGAAAGTAAAAGGATCACGGTTCGTGACTATATGGCTGCAGGCTGCCTTGACTGACAGACCGCACTTCCAGTCTTTGGATAACTCGACTAAAAGATTGTAGAAGGGGAGCCCGTAAGAAGTCAAGCCACTTTCCCGGCTGTTGTAGATGAACACCGCCGAAGCTCTCCATTGGTAAGGTTCGGATATGAGGTAATTCACCCTTATGTTGCCACTGAAATATGTCGTCACGTCACGTAGATATGACCCCTCTATTTCTCCGTTGCGCGAGATATGCCGTACACCCGCAGTCACGTTTACCCTGAGGCGCTGCCAGAACGACTTGAAGTACTGCAGGTAACAGTACAACGCATCGTAATCACCGATATTCGTCGAGCTCGATACGGTATAGCCATCCTTTACATACGTGTAGTTCTCCCTCATGCCCGGCTGGTGGTTCCATGATGCTCCCGCCATAAAGCTCGACAGGAACGAATAGGTGAAATCCGTGGTCCATGAATACGAGGGCTTGAGATCGGGATTACCTGTATAGTAGCTCGTTTCGGAATACCATCTCTTGTATGGGTTCAACAGGGAATAAATGGGGAGATCTTCCGTACGCGCGACCGAGAGCGACAGGCTCTGTCCCCCTGCCGGGATATTGAAGCTCAACGACACCGAGGGGAAAAGGTTCCAGTAATCATGGCTGAACGTCGTCCCTTCCTGTGTCTGGTGACCCCTCGTATGGAGGTATTCACCCCTCAGACCTACCCTTGTGGAGAACAGGCTGCTCCATGTGGCATTCCACTCCCCGTATATTGCATTGTTCATCTCCTTGTAATGGAACCTGTCGGGGTCAGTATCCGCATACTCCTGGTCCTGGTTGATGTCCATGGCGTAGAAATCATAACCACCGGCTATCCGGTGTGCCCCGGACAACACCTGCATGAACGTGGCCTTCAACGAATAGCCCTGTGATTTCAATCCGAGATCCTGTCTTGTACCGGCTTTACCACCGTCCATGCCCGATTCCTCATACGTATTATATGAATTACGCACATTGTGGGAGTAACCCGCAAAGATATCCAACATATTCTTCTGTGGATTCGGATACAGGGTAGACCATACCGACACACCGTACGATGGGAAATGCCACGGAAGGCGGTTCCTGTTCAGGAAGCATGTGCGAGTGCATTCACCATCCATCCTTATCTCACCCTCTGTGTAGCTGGAATCCCACTCGTGACGGCTCTGTATTCCCGTTCCAAATCCCACAACAGCTTTTTGCGAAAGGGTGTACGCCATATTCACGGCGGCCTGTATATCCTGTCTACTTGATTTGGAGAATTGGGTCTGTTCAACATCCTTTCCGATATCCGGATATTCATAGCGTTCCCTCATCTCGTTATGCTGGGCATCGTTGCTGAAACCGAATGCGGCCGAGCCGCTGAAGCGCTTGCGTTTCCAGCCTATCCAATATGATTCGTTTGTCGAGAAATCCGTGCGGTAACTTACACCGGCACCGGCACGGTTTAGTATTCCTTCGTCAGGCATATCTATGACGAGATTGATCACACCCCCCGTAGAAGAGGACGCTTCGGTGCTGCCCGCGTTCGGGGTCACCTCCACCCTCCTGACCATAGTGGCCGGAAGCGACTGTAAGGCCGCCATAAAGCCCGCGCCGAGTTCCCGGGGAAGTTTCCCGTTTATCTTAATGATTGGCTGGGGGTTGCGTCCTAATATCTTGAATTTGCCATCTTCATGGTTCACCATGGGCACGTATTTAATAAGGTCGTAGATGTTTGACACCTCCTTTTTCAGGCTTCCGGGAGTAAACACCAAGGTTCCCCCCGACTGCTTCACGTTGTCCCTGGTGGCATATACCGTCACCTCCTGCAGGTCGGTCGCATCCTGCTCGAGCACTACGGTTGTCTTGGCCGGGTCATAAACGAACACAACCTTCTTATACCCGGGTGCGGATATATTGACAAGCACATCTTTCCCCATAGTCTCTTGTAAGCATGCACTTCCCTGCTCATCCGTTAAGCATACTTCTATTACCCTATCCGCTATGGTATCGCTTGCCGTAACTGTCGCTCCGGCCACGGGTTGTCCCGAATCGTCCGAGACGCTGTAACACGTATCTGCGTATAAGCTGAAGGTTATCCAACTTAACAATAACAGTATAATCGATGTCAGATATCTTCTCATAACGGTTTGCTTATTTAGTTGTTTAAGTTCAGGGGGTTAACCCGCGGTACAATGATGAATCTCTCGAATCTTTTAAGTATTATATCATCCTTGTCATACTCAGTAAACCCTAACGGACATCCTGATCTCCCCATAGTTTCATAAGCCTTTTGCCTACATCCGCCACCGCATAGCGGACCTATACGGCAATTCCGGCATGTAGGATTGGAGAACTTGACACTCATATGCTTTCTTAGAGAATCATTCTCCCAGACCGGATATCCATCCTCTGACAGATATCCCTTTCTGTTTTCGGGCTTGAAGTCACGGGCTGTACAGAAATATAGGTCACCGTTGTAGTTTATCAGGATATGATTCAGTTTGTCGCCGTAGCATGAGTGCTTAATATTTGTTGCTTTCCAAGGTGATGATATAGTAAAACCGTTTGAAGCAGCAGTTTCCATCATCAAGTGTATCTTATTGCTGATATTGTCCTCGTTATCCTTCCCTATATCCTGCCATACCTGTTGTAAATCAATGTGGATATTACTCTTGATTTCAGATGGCCAGCCTGCGATTTCATCAAGAATGGCAGGAACGGTATCAACGTTATCAGCCGTAAAATTTACCCGTAGCACGACCCTCTTACCGGTGGTCGCCAAACGCATGATGTTTTTCAAAATAAGCTCATATGTTCCCACACCCTTCATATGTCTGACCTTATCATGCGCCTCTTTACCTCCATCCAATGTAATCTGAAATGAGACATTAAATGGCTTGAGGAAACCGATGATATTTTCATTTAATAAAGTGGCATTTGAAGTAAAATGTACGCTGAATGGTATCCCTGAATTCTCAGCTAATTCTTTAGCTGCCGATATAAGAGGTTTGACAACGTCATTAAAATACAGTAGAGGTTCTCCACCGAAAAATGCAAGTTGTAGATGTTTTATCCTATCATCTTCAAGACGATTGTGCATATATCGTATCACCGCATTTACAGTCTCCGGCTGCATTTTAGATGAAGGAATGTGGTTCTCGTAACAATACCAGCAATTCAGGTTACATTGCAACGTAGGATTGACATGAACAAGCAAGATTGTAGGATCCTGGTCTACTTCATCCATCAGATTCTTGGCAATATCACTCTCGTTGATATCATCATCTATCAATAATCCTATTTCATATAATTTATCTAAGAATATTGGAGTCATATCGAGACCATTCTCAAAAGCCTGCCACTCCTCTTTCGCACAACTTAAATATTTATCTTGAAGAGCATTATAAATCAACAGACGTTTATTATCAATCTCTATTACAGAATAATAAATACTTTTTTTCATAGTTAAGGGAATACCTATTTAGACTAAATTTTGACTGCATAATATTATGCAGTCAAAATTACGAGTTTTACAAGACACATAGGCTATGTATCATCGGGAAATATCCGTTAATTACATACGTAGTAGCCATTAGAAATGCAGATTGCACCATTTGGAGGAGTTATAATATGGCAGTAAGAATTTGATTCATTGGTACAATTTCCGTTCCTCGCAAAGTTGCAGGCAGCTCCGTAATTTGTACAGTTCGCATTGTCCATACATGCGCTGGCAGACTTATTTGAACAAATGCCATCATTGGATTCTCCCATCAGATCCTCATTACATGCGAATACGAGTGGCTGCTGATCAAGGGGGAGATTGGAATCGGTTACAGATTCCAAAAATTTTTTAATTCTTGAAGTGTCCATTATTATTGAGTTATGTTACACAGGTATGTTCAATATATAGAAGTAACTTTACCATCCACCGGAATAGATATTTCCGTTGGCGGTGGTTACTGTCAGCGATGCGGTAGAGTGGTAGCCGACATAGACGGGTTCAGATATGGCGGAATCGAAGTTGTCGAGAATCATCTCGCCGGTGGATAGATCCGTGAGTTGCAGCTCGCACTCACCCTCCGGATAAGCGAACTCGAAAGTGAGCATTCCTTCATTGTAGGTACACGTGACATCCTGCATAGAGGGAGCCTTCGGACGCAAGGTAGGGTTTGGTTTAGGTTTGATGGGAAGCTTTATCACGACTATAGGTGCGTCATTATTACCACCTATATTCGTTTGTGCGAGGCCATCCTGTGAGGATAGTAGTAGCCCACTAATCGCCAACCCAAATAGAAGATTGGATTTCATCATAAGTATAAATGTTTGGTTATGGCGGCAAATTTAACTTTAAAAAACCTTCAAAACAAGTATTCTTATTTAATTTTTATTCCTCATCTTTACTTATAATATCCATATAATCATACACTTAGAGGGTGAAGAAAAATTTTATTTTTCTTCACCCTCTGGCCGTATTATATTTCTTTATATCTCAATAAGTTAAAATTAGCAAATCACACCTTATGAAGAAGATTTAACTTCTATAATTCAGCTCTCTCGAAGCTTTCTTATAAATTCTTCCTTATCTATTGCATTTGAATTATTAAGTTTTTTCTCAATCCTTTCTCTCCGGGTGTAAAAATACTTAACCCCAATATTGGTAAAGAACGCAATTGTCTTTGCACTGAACCCTGCATAAAGTAGAGTTAGATATTCCACTTCCGTCTCCTCCAAGAATGGGCATTGTTCTCGCAATCTAAGAACCAGATTATTCATATACTTGTTTACCGCCTCTTCAATCTCCTTTTTATTTCTGGGACTTCGAAGAGATTCCAGATATTTTCGTATCTTATTTAACCGGTATTTATATTCTTTGTCATCTTCGTTGATTTCATGAAATTCCTTGCAAAGGCGATTGAGCACTTCCCATTTATCCCTATATAATAATGTCTGGGTCTCAATTTGAAGATTCAATCGCTGTTTTAATTCTTCATTTTCATGTTGGGAATGATCAAGAGCCATAAGATTCTCTTGATGGAGTTGTTCTCTTGAAGCCAATCCATCGTTAAGCATCCTGTTAATTCTTTCTTGATCCTGCATGTGTTGCTGCAGCTCATATACCTCTTCCATCTGGGATTTAATTTTTTTCTTTATCTGTCTCCGAGAAAAATGAGCCAATAATACTACAGCTATTATTAATAAGAAAAGAATTACACAAATAACAAAGAATTTATTTTTGTTATGTCTGACTTCTTCGTGCTTTATATTATATCGTTGTTGATAAAAGTTCCTTTGTACTGACACATCCGGCTGTGCCATTGCATTTTGGAACATGGCATATTGTCCAGTAGTCAGACTATCTGCATATGCAAAAGCTTTGCGATAGTCTTCCATATCTGAATATAAAGCCATATTTTCGTTCCAATATAGTAGAGTATCACTCAAATCATTTAGGCATGGACGCACTCTGGAAATACATTCTAAAGCACGTGTATGATCTTTTTGTCTCAGAAAAAGATGAGCATTATAAATTTCATATTGTAGAGGAAGAGAATCCTCGTATAAAACCTTTAGCCTGTTTAAATATTCACGACCTGTCTCCATACTACCATGAACAGCTATCACCGGAATAGCCACTTCATAATAATATGTTTCCAATGAATGTGAATCAAAAGATCTGATGGGGGAATATATGCTGTCTAAGAAACGGAGGGCCTTTGAGATATCCCCTTGATTAGCCATCGGAATCGCAAGATCACATAATGAAAACAGATGACTTGCCCTATGTCCCGAAATTTCATATTCAGATGCAGCCAAACCCCGCCAATACATCTCTTCTACCGCATTTGCGGTAGATCGATTAATATCGGCAAGAAGTTCTGCAGATTTTGCTTTCCAATAATGATTAGTTGTTTCGGTTGCAACTTCCCACGCAAATATAGCATCCATTGAGGATTTCTGAGTTTCTTCAGCTTGTTTATACCCGACGGCGCGATAGAAGAGGGCTTTCATCAGGAGAGAGTCGGGGCCGTGGGCGATGTAATGGTCTACGGCGATGTTGAGCAGGGTATCGGAAGATGCTTCCATGTTCAGTTTATGGCGTGACTGGGCATCGAGGACGGCGTAGAGAGCGAGGTCTGCCCCACGCAGACGGGTGGAATCGATGTCGGCAAGTAATGTCCGGGCAGAATCGGGTGTCTCCTCCATCACGCCGTCGGCACGGACAAGCAGCTCCGCCGCATGGCGATCACGACAACCACCGGAAACCAACGCGATCAGCGCGACGGCGAGAAAAATATGTATGTGAAGAACGATATTTCGCATTATGCAACCTGTACGTATTAAACAGAGCATAAAGTTAGCCATAAAATCCCATATTTGCAACAGCCACTCCAACAGGTACTCCATAGACCATCATCCCATCGTTCCAGCGTAATATTTTTCTATGGCCCTATGGCCTCTGGTCCCTGGAGCCCCCCCCGCTGCACACCCGACCCCATGGTCCTATGGCCTATGGTCTATGGACAACCCCCCGCTGCTCACCCGACCCCATGGTCCTATGGCCTATGGTCTATGGAGAACCTCCCGCTCATCCGGCCCCCATGGTCTATGGAGAAAAGAAACGGACGCCACCCGAAACGGGCGACGTCCGATAGATATGTAGGTCCGGGGCTGCGATTACTCGCCTGCCTCAAACTTATAAGCATTGTTCTCAACCTTCTTGGAGCCACGGAGCATCTGCTCCATATTGGGCTGGAAGAGCTGCTGATACTGACGCTGGTAAGTGGCGTCATCATATTTGAAGTCCTCCTTAGTGTTACCGTTGACCACGTAACCGTAGATACCGTCGTCACCCTTCACGAGGATTACCTTCTTGCCGCTCTTCGAACCGGCTATCTGGCCCATCACCTTCTGATCGTTGACTCCTGAACGGGCCGAGAAACGGAACTGGGGAAGATCTCTGGGTTCAACTCCCATAGCGGATGCCAGTGTGGCGATATCAGAGGCTTTCCCCTGATACTTCTTAATCTCTGCATCACCGGCCTTAGAACGGCGCACCTGCTCTGTGAGAGCACGCTTCACATCGGCGTTGCTCAGGGGCACATAATCGGAGTATTCGCTGTTGACGGCGGCTACATAGAGAGCGGGAGAGGCTGCCTCCTTCGACTCATAAATCTTCGATACCTCACCGGGTTTGCCATCGATCATAACCCAACGAACGACCTGACGGCTGTCGGGATAGTACATATTGTAACCGGCCATGCGGGGAACAGCGTCGGAGCTCTGCGTCAATGCGAAAGTCTGAAGGTTGTAACCCTCCTTGCCGGCGTTTTCGCGGAACTTGGCGGCGGTATTGTTGGAGGCCAGGAACTTCTCAAGTTTCTCCGTAGCATCGTTGATTGTCTTGGCGGAGGGATGCAGGGCATACTCCACTACCTGATACTCGTAGATCTCCTTCGCGGGGCTCTGCTTGGCAAGCTGGGCGAGGAGCGCACCCTCAGGTGTCGACATCAGCTTGATGTAACGGCCACCGGCATTCTTGAGGGAGTCGATCTGGCTCTGGGGGAGCTGCTCGGTCTTACCCTTGTTGTCGTAGAGAGTGATCCACTGCTCGGTCTGTGCCATGACGCTGTCGGTCTTGAAGACGCTTGCGAGCGAATCCACGGCCAGACCGCTGTTGAGACGGGCAAGCACCTTGTCGGGGAGAGTCGCGCCGGCAACCTGCACGAGGTTGAGCTGCACGGAATCCACCTCCGTGTACTTGCGTCCCATCTTCACGACGGTGAATCCGCGCATATTGTCGCTGACCACGCTGACACTGTCACGGGGAGCGGAAGTTACGAATGTGCGGAGGGCACCTCCGGGGAGGTCGGAGCCACGCAGAGTGCGCTTCTCGACGGCGATACCCTCCTTGCGGAGGTCGCGGGTCAGAGTGCCGGCGCTGTCACGCAGAGCGGAAGCGGTGGCGGCTGCGAGCTTCGATGCTGCCGCGCGGTCAGCCTCGGAGGGAGCTATATTGACGGAGAGGAAAGAGATTTCCTTGGTCGGCTCTTCAACTTTATAGCGGGATTTATCGGCGTCATAAGCCGCTTTCAGCTCGGCGTCGCTGACGGGATACTCCTTCTCGTCGAGCTGTCCGTAGGGGCGGAAAGCAAGCTGCACCTGGGAGAGCTCGATGAAGTCGTTGTAGAGAGCTTTCTTATCGAGTTCGTTGGGCTGCATTGCGCCGCTGAGCAACATGGCATAGGTCTGCTCGGCCAGACGGGCCGACGCCTCATTCTCAAGAGCGAGCCATGCGCGCTGAAGCGGCTCCACCTGAGCCTGAGTGAGGTTATTGCGCTTGGGATTGAAAATCACATCGTGAGCCTGCGCCATTGATGTCACGTTGACATTGAGAGCCTGCAGCTGGCGCACGATGGCCATCTGCTCTGCGGAAGGCTGGGGATTTTCAAGCATATAGCGACGAAGCATCTCCGGGGAAGTGGTGATGCCCATGTTCTTCACAGCCTCCGAGAGAAGTTTCTCGGTGATGAGCTGGTTGAGGGCGATCTGCGGCATGAGCTGCACGTCGAAATTTGCATACTGGGCCGGATTCTGACGGCGGGCCTCCTCAAGCTGGCGGCTCAACTCCTCACGCTTGCGCTGATAGTCGAGATAGTCGATCTTGTCGCCTCCCACCTTGGCCACGGTGGTGTGGTTGCCGAACAGATTGCGTCCGTTGGTGATGGCGTCGCCCAGGATAAAAGCCAGAAGGGCCACGAAAATCACCACCAGCAGGAACACTGATTTGCTTCTGATTTTCTCTAATGTTGCCATTTTGTCGTTGATAACTCTGTTAAGAGCCTGATATTATAGCTGTTATTATTATTGATTACACGTATGCGCGCGCCCTCCCCGTCGCCGGTGGGCGCTATTATCGGGCAAAGATAGTCATTTTCCGTTGGTTACACAAACTATCTGCCGATTTTTTAACAATTTATAGTTCCGCACTCTCCTTTCGGAGTCTCCTTTTCAAGATTCCCGGCAGCCACCCATCGGTCGAGCCATTCGACGGCTGTATCGTGGTCATTGGGAATCACCCCATCGAAGATAGCCTCCTTCACGGCCTCCTTGCATCGGGACACTTTCTCGCACGGTGGGAGCCCGTAACGCTGCATGACCTCGTAGCCGTCAACAGGGTTCTTCCAGTTGCGATAGTCGTCGGCGGCATTGATCTCATCCATCCGCTGACGCAGGGCCTTGAAACCCGCCAGCTGACGCTTGACTTTCTCCGGTATCTTCGATGTGATGTCGGCCTCGCAAAGGAGCATGAGGGATTCTATGTCATCCCCGGCGTCAGTGATGAGCCGGCGCACCCCGCTGTCGCTCACACCGGCATCGGCCACCGACTGCGGTCGCATGTGCAGCCCGACCATCTTGGCCACGAATTTCATCTTCTCGTTGAGAGGCAGTTTCATCCGGCGGAATATGCGCGGAATCATCTTCTCTCCGATGAAGTTGTGATTATGGAATGTCCACCCGAGTTTGGGATCGTAGCGTTTCACCACCGGCTTGGCGATATCGTGCAGCAGCGCCGACCAACGCAGCCATTCATCGTCACTCTTCTCGGCGACATTGTCGAGCACCTTGAGAGTGTGAAGAAAGTTGTCCTTATGCCCGCGCCCCTCTTGAGTCTCGACCCCCTTGAGCGCACATAGTTCGGGGAATATTATCTCGAGAAGCCCCGACATGTCAAGTAGCTTGAACCCGGTGGAGGGCTTTCGGGAGCGGATGATCTTGCCGAGTTCGTCGTTGATTCGCTCCTTGGAGATTATCTTTATCCGGTCAGCGTTACGTTTTATGGCCTCGAAGGTATCGGGCTCTATGAAGAATCCCAGTTGGGTGGCGAACCGGATTGCCCGCATCATGCGCAACGGATCATCGGAGAAGGTGATGTCGGGGTCGAGAGGAGTGCGTATGATCCGCCGCTCGATGTCCCCCACCCCGTCAAAGGGGTCGACGAGTTCGCCAAATCTGTCGGCGTTGACACATAGAGCCATAGCGTTGACCGTAAAGTCGCGCCGACGCATGTCATCGTCAAGCGTGCCATCTTCCACAATCGGATTGCGGCTCTCGCGATGATATGATTCGCGGCGCGCGCCGACGAATTCAAGTTCCAGCTCCCGGTGATGGAGCTGTGCGGTGCCGTAGTTGGCGTAGACCGCAAGTCGCGGCTTACGACCGCTCACCTTACGGATACGCGCGGCCACGGCCTCAGCCAGCTCAATGCCGCTGCCGACCGTGACGAAGTCAACGTCCTTCGAGGGACGGTTCAGAAACAGGTCGCGGACGTAACCGCCGACCACGTATGCCTCGCGGCCGAGGGTATCAGCCGCCTCGCCCACGAGCTTGAAAGCCGGGGCTGTCAGTCTTTCCTTAAGATTCATCAATAGGACTAATAATTATAGCAAATCCTGCATCTCCTCCGGGAACGGGGTGATACACTCAAGTCCATCAGGGCGCACGACATATGTGTTCTCGATGCCGACGGCACCCACTCCGGGGATGACGAATTTCGGCTCTATGGCCAGTGTCATGTTCTCCTTGAGCAGATCCTTGCAGCGCGGCGTTATAGCGGGTGTCTCGTTGAGCTCTATGCCGACGCCGTGGCCAATGAAAGCCGCCTGTTGCCGATGCCCCATGAAGTAAGCCTGCAGACCCTCCTCGGCCACGATCTCCTCGGCTCTGCGGTAGAGGGCGCATACTTCTGTGCCGGGGAGTGCCATCCGCTCCAGCTCATGCAGTATGCGGCGCGAGCAGTCATGGGCCTTGACGGCGAGGTCGCTGACATCGCCGAGCCGCCAGACGCGCGTCATATCGGTCTGATAACCGTTGAAGCAGCCGTTGACGTCGACCATCACGGTCTCCCCGACGTGCATGATTTCCCCGTCGGCGCCACCGGGCAGCGCCGGGCTGACACCTCCGCCACCCATGGCGAAGTCGTAGGGAGCAGGCGTGTCGGCATTGTCTCCGGCGATGACGGAGCCCATATTGATCTCCATCAGCTGACCCGATACACGCAGGAATCCCAGGCTACCCTCCAGTCGAAGCACACGCTCAATCTCGATCTGGAATTCCACATCCGTCATATCACGCTTGTATAGACGGCTTATTTTATGATAGACCGCTGCCTGATGCAATCCATCCTCTTTCATGAGGTTGATTTCGTAGTCGGTCTTCACCTGCCGGGCCTGACGCAGCAACGGGGAAGCGTTGCTGATCCCGGATTCCGGGAATGCCTTCGAGAGACGCATCACGTCGCTGTAGGGGAGCGTGTCGAGTTCCAGACCGAGATTGGCGGGAAGGGAGAGTCCCTTTTTAGCCAGTTCTGCCGGGATGTTTTCCGGTTTGCGGATCATCACGATGTCATCGCCGGCTACAAAGTCGTTGGGACGGATGACAAAATACAGAGACCTCCCCTCGGAGGTGATATACACATAGCCCCGGAAAACTCTCCCGGCGGCGTAATAAATATTAGCGTTGGAGGCCACCAGCATGGCCTCCATTCCTGCCTCGCGCATGGAGGCGGCCAGACGGTCGAGCCGCAGGGCCACTTCCTCGCGCAGTTCAGGTATAATCAGAGGTTTCTTCTTATCCATG
>JAAVDV010000004.1 GCA_014801595.1 Bacteroides sp. | reverse complement strand
TTCCGGTCAACAGAAGCCACGTTTCTGTTGATTGCGCCGAGTGATGTAGTCTGTATATAGTGGATTCCTTTTTTTGTGTCACGGCCATAGTATGCGGTGACGTTGAAGTCTCCGGAGGTCAGCTGCTTCTGAAGCACACCGTTGTAGTTATATACATAGAGATGACGGTACCCGCTCTCCTCGCTGCCGATTACGAAGTCCTCGGTGCCGTAATCGGCCATCTGGTAAGCCTGAGGAGACAGCCATGCTTTTGATGTCTGTGTCAGTATCTTCTGCCCGACGGTGCTACCGGGATTGACGCGGTATAGGTCGAGGTGATTCTGGTCGCGGTTCAGAATCATCACCATCAGTTGCTCCCCTTTCCCGTCGAATTCCAGGGAGGGGACATAATCTGTTTCACCTATGGGCAAATCCATCTTTTTTATCGCACGCGTATTGACATCGTAGCTGTGTACGCTCACTACCGAGTTAGGGTATCCGGCGAGAGGATATTTATAGGTATATGGCTCAGGATACAGATCGCCCAACGGGTCTTCATCGCAATATGAGCGGTAGTTGTCGAAACTGTAGGCAGGCACTTCCGTTTCATCGAAGCGGATAAAGGCGAGCATGGAGTCGTCGTGATTCCAACGCATGGTGTTCAGCACACCGAATTCCTCCTCATATCCCCAGTCGGGTGTTCCGTAGATGATGCTGTTGCGGGCTCCATCGGTGGTGACAGCTATGTCAGTGCCATATTCGAGATTGGATATGAATATGTTGTTGTCTCGCTGGTATGCCACCATCCTGCCGTCATGCGAGAGTGTCGCGCCCTGCTGCGCTCCCCCCTCTGAAACCCGTTTCATCGTGCGGCGCGCGATATCATATACGTAGTATTCCGCACGGAATGTATGACGATAGATTTTCTCTACATTGTTCCATAACAGCAGGCTCTTGCCATTTTCGCTGATGGCGAATCCGTCGAATTCATCTATTTTCACACTTCCGGCTATGTTGGAGATGCTGAAAAGCGTTGAGGTCTTCTGGCCCGTCTTATAACTGTAGACATCTATTGAGTTGCCGTCGTCGGAAATACAGGCGTAGCTCTGACCATCTGCCAAAGGCGTCATTTCTTTGACTGATTTCGGAGCGGAAATCTTGACATCGCAGTAATCTTCGAGGCCAAGAGGGGCAGCCACGGACGGCAGGACGGCAGCCGCCGTTGTCGCCGTGAGCATCAGTTTCTTGATATTATTCATCGTCAGGTTATCGGATAGGTTAGATTGCACGAAAGGGTTCTCCTACACAGAATTTGCGTGAAGAACCCTTTTTTACCTTATTAAATAGTTAGTTTTACCTTATCAATATGAGCGTGCGAAGATGACGCGGCGTGCGGAGGGCTTGCCGCTGATCATATCTACGCCGGGAGTCTCGTCGCCNCCCTCCAGAGGTATGCAGCGGATCGTGGCTTTNGTCTCATTCTTGATCTGCTCCTCGGTTTCGGGAGTGCCATCCCANTGAGCGAGGATGAAACCACCCTTTTCGATCTGCTCCTTGAATTCATCGTAGGTNTCCACTTTGTAGATCATACTGTCGCGGAAAGCCTTGGCCTTATCGAAGAGATTNTTCTGAATATCCTCCAGCAGTTTCTCGATATGATCNGCTATGCCGTCGAAGCTTACGGTNTCCTTCTCCAGTGTATCNCGGCGCATNAGCTCCACTGTNCCGTTCTCCAGATCACGCTGGCCGAGAGCNAGACGCACNGGAACACCCTTAAGTTCGTAATCGGCGAATTTGAAGCCCGGACGCTTGTTGTCGGCATCGTCATACTTCACGCTGATTCCCTTTTTCTTCAGCTCCTCGACGAGGGGAAGCACCTTTTCGGAGATTGCCTTGAGNCCCTCGGCATCCTTATAGATGGGAACGATGACCACCTGTATCGGGGCGAGATGAGGGGGAAGCACGAGGCCGTTATCATCCGAGTGAGTCATGATGAGCGCGCCCATGAGTCGCGTCGATACTCCCCAGGAGTTGGCCCAGACGAGTTCCGGTTTATTCTCTTTGTTGACGAACGTCACGTCGAATGCCTTGGCGAAGTTCTGGCCGAGATTATGCGATGTTCCGCTCTGAAGAGCTTTGCCATCCTGCATCATGGCCTCGATAGTATAGGTGTTGAGCGCACCTGCGAATCTCTCTGATTCGGTCTTCACGCCCTGGATGACAGGCATCGCCATATATTTCTCGGCGAAATCAGCGTAAAGATTGATCATCTGCACCGTACGTGCCTCGGATTCCTCAGCTGTTGCATGGGCGCAGTGACCCTCCTGCCATAGGAACTCCGCTGTGCGGAGGAACATGCGTGTGCGCATCTCCCAACGCATCACGTTGGCCCACTGATTGACAAGCAGCGGAAGATCGCGCCAGGAGTGAATCCAGTTCTTGTAGGTGCCCCAAATGATGGTCTCCGAAGTGGGTCGAACGATAAGTTCCTCCTCAAGACGGGCTGCCGGATCCACCACCACACCCTTTCCGTCGGGATCGTTCTTAAGACGATAGTGCGTAACCACGGCACATTCCTTGGCGAATCCCTCGACATGCTCGGCCTCCCGGCAGAGGAAGGATTTGGGAATGAGCAGGGGGAAATACGCATTCTGCACCCCCGTCTCCTTGAACATCTTGTCAAGTGTCTGCTGCATCTTCTCCCAGATAGCATATCCGTAGGGCTTGATCACCATGCAGCCTCTGACTGCGGATTGCTCCGCCAGGTCAGCTTTCACGACAAGTTCGTTATACCATTGAGAATAATTTTCTGACCTTTTTGTCAGATTCTTTAATTCTTTTGCCATTATATATCTTATGAGGGGGGAAGACGATGAAGTCTCCCTCTTTACATTTTCTTTATTTTGAGATTGTTAACGCAGACGATCGGCTGAACGAAGCAGACGCTCGTCGGCCTTGATACGCTGATAGGCCATGATGGTGGCGATCAGGGCGATGAAGGGAGCGCAGACAAGGCTACCCCATTCCACGTTGTAAGGACCGCCGTAGGCTATCACCGCACCGATACAAATCACGCATGCGAGCATCAGCATCGTCAGCAGACATAGATTCTTCTGCAGCTTGAAGTTCTTGAACGTGAAGATCGCTATCAGCGGCAGTATGGCCGAAAGCAGCGAGACGGCGAAGAAATACCATGTCGATGCGAATTCCGGTGCTTGTCCGGCCGTCGGTTCCTCTGCCAATCGGAAGCCGAGGGCGAAAAAGTTGTAATAAAACCCGGCCTCCTGCACCTGCCCGAGTGACATGAACGAGAAACACGCCATGCAGACGACAGCACACAACAGCAGTACGGATTGCCAACGTTGTATAACCATATGATTTTGAGTTAAGATTTATATCTCTTTTTTCTTGACGTTAACGTTGCGCAAAATTACAAAAAAATCCCGACATCACCAACTCCCCGACTCCCGAGTCATCAATCTTACCGGTTGTTCATCGATAAATAAATTCTGGCGAGGTTTTTGTTATAATAAATATGTGTTGTAAGTGATAGATNGATTGAACAACGCAGTTCTCTCTCCTTCTACNTATTCAAAACNATTAATTGACACCTCTACTCGTTTCTATACCATATGAGTCCATTCATATCACAGGCGCTGACAATGCTCAGCCGCAACTATCTGCTCGACAGCATCGCGCTCGTCAGACAATATGCAGTCGAAAATCGAAACTCCTCTCTCTCCGACTCCCTTAACCGGATTGAGCAAAGCTATCGTTTTCTCCTGAAATATCTTGCCGACGGCGTGGCNGATCCTTCACGCGAACGGATGTTCAATGACCTCCGTTATGAATTGTACGCAATTGTGCGGAATATAGCTCTGGAGGAGGAATCAAAGGCCGCTCCGACTCTATATTATTCCACCTTCCGCACCGTGAGATTCTCCAACATGAAATTCTCCGATGCCCTCGGACGTTTTATATCCGCCGACGCCGCTCTCGAGCTCTCATCTGTCCATGACGAGTCAGGGAATGTCACGGAGGATGCGAAAAAACTGCTCAATGAAAAGGATCGCGCCATCAAGGATATCTTCTCTATTGTCTGGACTCTCCCGGTCGGTGACCGCCGCCAGCTTGAGGCTGTCGTGAATGTCGCTGCCGACGCCGATATATCTTTCCAGCTCAGGGCCACTATCGTTTCCGCCCTTACGCTCGCTATTCTTCAGGCTTATGATGCCCGCAAAATCGCCGCGCTCCTCGATATCGACACCAAAACTTCCGATCTCAGAATCAAGGCGCGCACTATAGCCGGACTTATTCTCGCCCTCAATCATTATCATGCGATGATTAAGCCTGACCATGAACTCGACACCAGATTCGAGGCATGGCGCGACGACCTCGCTAATTATCCGCGCCTTCGTGATACTGTCTACGCGATNGTCAAGACCCGAGGTAGCCGGAAGATGAGCGACAGAATCGCCCGCGAAGTTATGCCGGGCATTATCGGTCCATCCCAAGATCTCTTCAAGGATCTTGCCAAACGCGATAAACCTATCTCGCTGGAGGAATTGCAGGAAAATCCGGAATGGGAGAAAGCCATGCATGATTCCGGTCTCGACAAGAAATTGCGCAAGCTGCATAATCTCTATGANAANGGTGCGGATATGATGCTTCCGATGTTCAACCAACTCGCATCNCATCATTTCTTCAAGGATATCGACACCTGGTTCCGCCCCTTCGAACTGTGGGAGGCCGACCGACTCGGACTCGACCCTAATGTGGCCAANAGNGTGGCTGATTCTCCGGCGGGCATGATGATGTGCGACGCCGACAAATTCGCCCTCCTGCTATATCTCTCCCGCCTGCCCGGCTCCACGAAGGATATGATGAATAATGCTTTCAGCGCCGGACGCGAGCAGATGGAGGTGGAGATGAATGATATGGCCCTACATCTGCCGGAGCCGGAATTCACCACCGAGGTGGCCAACTATGCCCGCACTCTATTCCGCTTCTTCAATCTCTTCCGCTCTCATCGGGAGTTCCTGAATCCATTCGAGGATGCCATCCCCTTCTCCCGGCTGCCCTGGATAGGCGATATGCTCGCCGGCGATGAGGTGATGCGTTCCGTAGCCGAGACCTATTTCCAGCAGGATTATTATCAGGATGCNGCNGAAGTCTTCGAGCATGTAGCCGCGCAGGCTCCCGCTGAATCTGCCATGATTTACCAGAAAATCGGCTTCTGCTATGAGAAGGATCAAAAACCGTTAAAGGCNCTCGACAACTATCTCCGCGCCGACACTCTCAGGGGTAGCGACGACCGCTGGCTCCTCGAACGTATCTACCTCATGGCNAAGGCTACGAAGAAAACCGTAACACTCGTGCAGACCATCAACCGACTGCTCTCTCTCGATAAGGACAACACTTATTACCTCAGCGAATGGGTCGGCCTGATGATAGATCTCGATATCTATTCCAATTATCCGGATTATGTCGAACTCTTCGAGAAACGCATTGCCCAGCTCGCNTATCTTGAACCCGAGTCACCCTCTGTACTGACCCTGCAGGCTCGTGCCGCCGCCCTCAGGGGCGACTGGAATAAGGTNGTCGAGATTTTCGGGTTCCGCCGTACGGATGTCGAGATGTATCTCGCGGCTTCATCTCTCGGCGGCAAACAGACAGCCGAAGCCGACGAAGCCACAGAAAAGGCGATGCGCGACGATATGCTNATACTCGCCAACGCATATGCGGCCTGCGCCAATTATGCCGAAGCCATCTCGGCCCTGAAAATGCTAAGGATGCTGAAATATTCTTATTCCGCAGATGAACTCTCCGAGCGCATGGATCAGCAATGGCGTGAAAGTGAATCACTTTCCTCCCGCCGNCTTATGATTCCAATGCTAATCGAGGCCTCCGCATAAGGNTTGTGTCTTACACACATCCTTTTGCGGAGACCTCGGAAAAATTCTTTTCGATGTCTCTTCTGCTTTCGGAGCATCATTTATAATGAAGCCTCAAGTCGCTCTATCGATTGGGCGAACTCCGGAACAGTCGCTATACGGTCCTTTACGGCTGCTATGCCGTGGAGGACTGTTCCATGTTGACGGTTTAGTTTTCGCCCGATCACGGTGCTTGAAAGTCCGGTCAGTTTATGGCTCAGATACATCAGCACCTGACGCGCGTCATTGATGTCACGCATACGGTTCTTCGAGAAGAGCGCGTCGGGATTGAGATTGAAGAAATCTGCCGTAGCCTCGACTATCATCTCGAAGTTGACGGGCTTTTTCTCAGCTATCTTAATTGTATTGCCCATCACCTCCCGTGCGAGCTGCACTGTGACAGGCGCATTCAGTGTTATCGAGCGCATTAGAATGCCCCTCACTACACCCTCTATCTCCCGGATGGAATTGACTGCATTGGAGGCTACATAATCTATCACATCCTCAGGAAGCCCCAGTCCGTTCTGGAGCGATTTGGCTCTGAGTATCTTTTTACGAAGCTCTACGTCAGGCTTGGGCAGACGTTCCGTCAGACCATATTTGAATCTGTCGATCAGACGGTCGGCCATCCCGTCAAGCTCCATCGGCGGACGGTCGCAGGTGAATACCAACTGCTTGCCGTGCATATGCAGATGATTGAAAATCGGGAAGAGTTGTTCGGTAGTCTTCACCATACCCGCAATCTCCTGAAGGTCGTCGAAGAGCAACACATCCATCTGCATGAACCAGTTGATAAACTGCGGAACGGTCTTCTTGATAACCGCCTGCGTATATAGATGCTGGAACTGCCGGGAGGTCGTATACAGCACCTTCGCATTCGGCATCTTCTCCTTGACCCTTATTCCGATGGCCTGTATTAAATGGGTCTTGCCAATGCCGACATCACCATACAGAAAGAATGGGTTGAAGTCGTTGTTATGGGGTTGCTGCGCGATGTTCTGCGCTATGGTCACTGCCAATATGTTGGATTGGCCAGTGCAATACGTCTCAAAATTATACTTTGAGTTGAGCTGCGAATCGAATTTCGACGCTCCGGTAGCTGCGGCCCCGGCCGACCCGGCAACAGGAGCCTCCCCTACCCGGGAGAGCGGATCTATTATCACATTGCTCTGATGGGTCTGCGCCATCATCACCTGCGAATCCTTATCCCCTTTAAGAAGCTGAAGCGAATAGAATATCTGAAGAGGCCGCCCGAAGACACGCTTGAATGTCTTGTGGAGCAGATTCACATATTTCGCCTCATAACGGTCTACGAAGAATTGACTCGGGACCTCAAGTGTAATCTTGTCCGCATCAAGTGACAATGCACGGGTGCGACTGAAAAAAGCCTCGAAGCTTTTCTCGCCGATATTGTCGCGTATTATCCGGCAGCATTCAAGCCACCCTTNTTGTAGATCTTGGGTCATGGAATCTCAGCATGTGAATTGGACTACAAAATAACAAAAAAGAAAGCGAAAAAAAAAGTGCAAAATAGTTTGCACTTTTCCTTTTTTCTATAAGTCGCTAAAATCGCGGATTTTATAATCGCGCCCCTCAGGCGTTTTTTTTCGTTAAAATGTTAAAATTAAGTTATATTAATTCTCTGTCTATTCCTATCTTGTTGCAGTTATCCTTTCGGGCAATCAGAGCAACTTGATTGAGATATAGCGTTTCGGATTACGCTTAATATCCACTATGAGGGAGTCGATATCAGCNGTCACGCGGTTTANCTGGTTGTAAAGTTCGGGATCGTTCGTGAGCTTTCCGAGGGTGGAGTTGCGGTCGTTGAGTTGACGCGAGAAGGCATCGAGATTGGCTGTCACACGCTCCACATTCTCCATTGTCGGCTGCAGGGGGAGCTGACGCAGGTCGGCCGACAGACGCGCGAGGTTTCCGGTGATGGTGTCAAGCTGCACGCTGGCATGCGCGGCGTTGCCGAGTATCGAGGGGAGGCGGTTGCCGACCGTACCCATCGCCGTGTTGAGACTGCGTGTGGCGCCATCTATGTTGGCGGTGATACCGTCGAAACGCTGTATCGACTGGCTCAATGCGGGATCCGCCACAAGGCGGTTCAAGTTAGCCAACAAAGAATCGACCTTCGGCAGTATGCCGGCCACTGAGGGGAGAAGTTCATTCTGGAGCGAAGTCATGAGATCGGATGCCGTCACCGCAGGAAGCACCGAACCCTTTTCTATCTCTCCGGGTTCCTTCCCAAGATGAAGATTGATGAAGGCACCGCTCAATAGCGTCTGACCGAGTTCGGCAGCCGTTCCGTTCGGCAGACGGAGGGAGTTGTTGAGTGCAAGCACAACTTTCACCTTTCCCGGTTTGGCATAGTCGAGAGTGACCTCCCTCACCTGTCCGACCTTGAATCCGTTGAGTTGAACAGGNGCCGATTTCTCAAGTCCCTCGACATTGTCGTAGTAGACTTCATAGAAGTTGGTCGGCTTGAAGATATTGATCCCTTTCAGGTAATCTATTCCCGCGATGAGAATGCCTATGGCTACGATTACCGAGAGTCCTATTATGAATTCCTTGCCAAAAATTTTCTTCATAATCGTGTCTGGATTGGATTATACGGATTTTTTATTTCTTGAGAATCTTTCTTTCATGAGTAACGAGTTTCTTTACGTCAGTTGCGTCGACGTATTGACTTGCGCTCCCCGGCATGTGCGTTGCCGGAATTTGACGTGTTGCCTCCCGAGGCCATAGTCGTATCCTTAGATTTGGTATTGCTCTTGGTATTTTTGGAATTCCCGGAATCCTTCGAGCCTTTTGCCGCCACAAATTCGGATGATATCTTGGAGCTTTTCTTTTGAGTCTCCTTTGCCTGCGCGTTTTTATTCACCTTGGCAACCCAGTCTTTGGTCGATTTTTCATTCTTGTTACGATCCTTGGCTGTTTTTGCGGTGTTGGCCTTCTTCCCCTTCTTCTCCACTTTCTTATTGTTGTTATCGGCTGTAAGGGATTTCTCCTCCGATTTTGTGGAAATGGCGGCATTCTCGGGTTCTACCATGGCGAGCTCGGCTGAAGTTTCCTGTCTTACCTCGATATGATTCACCGTAAGATTGCGTGCCGCCGAAGCATTCGCGGCTGCCGATGAACGTCGGCGACGGCCATCGACTGCATTACGCGGGCGCGACTGTGAGCGGGTGGCCTGAAGATTCGTATGGCTCAGATCCTTTTCATCAGCCTCGGGAACACGGCTGACAGCCGCATATTGCGGAGTCTCCGAAACGTAGTCCGTCACTTCATGTGATGTGCCGACTCCGGCATGCACCGCATCGGCGAAACCTCCGTCATCATACGTCTCCTCTACCGAGTCAGCCTTATAATTAGTCTCTGAAATCTGCTTCTGCTTATTGCGGAAATCCTCCTCATAATCCTTGACAGCATTGAATATGGCCTCGGCGAGTTGGTCGACACCCTGTTTCGAGCCCATGAATTTCGCTGATTCGGGATTACATATGAAGTCAAGTTCCACAAGACAAGAGGGCATCGATGTGGCCCATAACACCCAGAAGCCTGCCTGATGCACACCCCGGTCCTTGCGCCCGGCTACCTTCACGAGATTCTGCTGCACATTCTTCGCAAAGCGATGGCTCTGCGCTATATTGTGCTTCGCAGCCATCTCGAAGATAATGTATGACTCTACCTTGTTGGGGTCAAAACCGGAGTATTTCTGCTCATAGCCGTTTTCGAGTTCTATTACCGAGTTCTCTCGTCGGGCAACCGCGAGATTCGCCTCATCCTTATGGCCGCCCTGCGTGTAGACAGAGGCTCCGGCCACCGTGCGGCGGTTCTTGTTGCTCGCGTCAACTGAGTTGGTGTGTATGGAGATGAAGAGATCTCCCTTGGCCTTGTTGGCTATGTCGGCCCTACCCTGCAGGGAAACAAAAGTGTCGTCATCACGTGTGAATACCACTTTTGTATTTTTCAGTTTTTTCTTTATCAATTCGCCGAGACGGAGAGCTACCGAAAGATTAATGTCCTTCTCTTTCACGCCATTGTCAATGGCGCCATGGTCTTTGCCGCCGTGGCCGGCATCAAGCACCACGGTGAATTCCTTCGTCTGTGCGGCTATAGCCGACGCGGGAATACCGGCTATCATCATCACCGCCAGCATCATGACGAGAAGGAATGTATGGAATATGTTTTTTCTTATTGTCATAGGATTGAATTCGCGCCTCTGTGGCACATTTTGCAAAGTTAGCAATTATTCCAATACCCTAAGCCAACTATGATGACTTTTTTATCTATTTTGTTCTCTTCTCTAAATATTATGGCAATAACACCCCTCCCCGATGCGTTGATTTCAGCGAATGTATATTATTAAGGNGTATAATTAAATGGAGAATTTCGCAGCTATAGATTTTGAAACGGCCAACAGGTATTCAAGCAGCATTTGCAGCATAGGGATCGTNGTCGTAAGAGACGGTGTCATTACCGACCGCTTTTATAAGCTTGTTCACCCCGTCCCGAATTATTACAGTCCCGGCAATATCGCGGTGCATGGCATACATCCCGAGGACACGGAAGCTGAAGACACTTTTCCNGAAGTCTGGGCTGAAGCCGTGCAACTGATCGAGGGGCTNCCCCTCGTGGCACATTATAGCAGATTCGACGAAGGATGCCTC
This sequence comes from Bacteroides sp., assembly GCA_014801595.1. Lineage (GTDB taxonomy): Bacteria > Bacteroidota > Bacteroidia > Bacteroidales > Muribaculaceae > Lepagella. The sequence continues at coordinate 112,859 of JAAVDV010000004.1, read as the reverse complement.
AAGGCCGCACATAGGCGATTCGAGATGCCNTATCCCGATTATAAGTTTTTCTGCACATGTCAGGGTTCACGCAAATACTTCGGCCGGAGTCTCCCTAACCATAAGCTCCCGACAGTGGCCGCCGCATGTGGATTCGACCTCACCAACCACCACAATGCCATCGCCGATGCCGAAGCGTGCGCACACATCGCTATGAAGATATTATGATTGATTGGACGTTCGTCACTGAGCACGCCGAGGATGACCCTGCGGCTCTCAGACTNAAATTTCTCGGCAACAAATCCCTCTCCGTGGAGGAACGCTCCGTTATAANCCACAGTATCNACCAAATAGAATGCCGNCGCAAGTATGCCCGGAAATTCCCGGGATGGACGGCGACTTACCCTCGTTTCTCATTCCCGTCGACATTGGCAGGCGAACAGGCATCACATCTCTGGGTGGCGCAGANACATGCCGCGATTGCAGCATCTCTTCCTCCCGCCGGAAGTGATTCTTCTCCCAAGGAATCCCGGGAACTGAAGCTGCTTGATATGACTGCCGGACTCGGCATTGATTTTATCTGTATGGCAAAGGCTCTCTCCACCCATGGNAAGGATTGCGTTGCCGTGGAGTTCAATCCGGAAAAGGCTGAGGCCTTACGCGAGAATCTNCTCGTTACAGGGTTGTCTGAGGCGGTCGTCGTCAACGGNGATTCCATGGACTATATCAGCGGTATGCCGGATAATTCCATCCGGTTGCTCTTTGCCGATCCGGCCCGTCGAGGTGAAATGAATTCCCGTATCTACAACCCCTCCGACTGTATCCCCGATGTAGTAGGGCGTTGGGAGAATCTGCTGAATAAAGCCGATTGGGTTATGGTGAAAAACTCTCCCCTTCTCGATCTGAGGCGTGCATTGGAGCTCTTCCCCGGCACGGTCAGAATTGTAGTCACGAGTGTGCGCAACGAATGCAAGGAAGTTGTAGTCATCGCCCGCCGTAACGGCATCTTCGAAGGTGTCGAATGTATCAATCTTCTCAGTTCCCCGTCTGATCAGACCACAGATTCCAATCCCTCTCAACGGATTTTCATCCCCTCCTCTCTATGGCACGAGGACTCCTCCGGCACACCCATCGCTGATGCGGATGACCTCAAGGAAGGCGCGTGGATATACGAGCCTAACGCCTCCCTGATGAAAGCGCGACCCTGGGCTATTCTCTGCCGGGACTTCGGCACCCTTAAGAAACTCTCTCCAAATTGTAATCTCTTCTTATCGGCCGAACCTCACCCTGATTTTCCGGGCCGACGGTTGCGCATCNTGTCATTGCCGGATGGTAAAGCGGAACGGAAGGCGTTAAAAGGGGCAAGGTGGAATGTAGCGACCCGCAATTACCCCTTGCGTCCGGAGGAACTCGCCCGCAAACTCGGAGTCAAGAACGGGGGCGACGGGTTTATTTATGGTGTGACAGTTGGTCGGGATGAAAAACCCGTCATACTTACCGCTCTCCCCGACTGAGACTCAATCCTTAACAATTATTATGGTTTGATTACTAAACGAAGTACTAAGTGCGGTGTCACAAGAATGTATAGGTCAGATATCGATACAACTTATACCCAGTCTTTTCCGTTATACTGATAAGTAGCTGGTCAAATTAAACGCATGTTATACGCTNTGGCGATTTTGAGTCGATTTGGCCGCGGAGCGAAGGAGCGATGCGGGCATCGTGACTGAACGACAAGGCCAAAGCGGCCAAAATCGCCAAGCGGAGAATATGCGAGATTCAATCATTGAAATGAGAACTTTATTATATCGTTTTAATTTGAACAGCTACTTAATGGAATATCAATCCTAAAAACCAAGGTATTATGAAAAAGTATCTACTTCCGGCTATCTTGGCTACTATGGTTGTCAGTCCGGGGTTCGCCCAGATTGATGATGACATCTATTACAATCCCAAGAAAGCTGAGGCCGAGGCCCGTAAAGCCAAGGCCAAATTGAATTATATCGATGATTTCCAGAATATGGACGTCGACGCTTATAACCGTCGCGGACAATATTATGCTTCTCCGGTTGACACTATCGGTGCCGACGCCGAGGCCGCGCAGGATTTCGTCTACACCACCCAGATTCAGAAATATTATAACCCCACGATTGTGCTCGACAATGAGGCTCTTCTGGCCGATGTGCTTGCCAACTCTTATGGCAATGTAAATGTCGAATTCAATATAAACGGGGTCCCCTACTTCGGTCCTTACTACAACTGGTATTCATCCGCATGGAACAGCCTTTGGTGGGATCTCACTCCCGGATGGTCCATCGGCTGGGCCTGGGGTAATCCCTGGTGGAGCAATTCCTGGGGTTGGGGCTGGGGGCCCTCCTGGAGTTATGGCTGGGCACCCACCTGGGCCTGGGGTTGGGGTCCGACATGGGGCCCCGGACCCTCCTACGGCTGGGGACCCTCGTGGGGCTGGGGCTGGGGTCCGTCACGACCCGGATACTATGCCGACTACCGTCCCGGCGGCAACCGCCCTGTCGGCGCGCATCCCGGGTGGAACGGCAATTCCCGTCCCGGAGGAAACTATAACGGCGGCCACGCCTATGGCAATCACCGCAATTCCTACGGACGCCCTGCCGCAGGAACTCTTAGCGGCAACTCCGCTCGCCCGGGCTCGGCAAATGCCAATCCCGGATATACCATCGGCACCAACGGTCACCGCTACACCGGTTCCGGAGCCACCAACAACCGCTATAACAGCAACGCCTCCCAGTCGACTTCCGGTAACCGCAACTCCGGAACGGTCAATACCGGCGGACATCGCCAAAGCGGACAAGGCGCTTACCAAAGCTCCGGCTCCACACGGAATAATTCAACTTCCGTCAACCGCAACACGACTACACGACGGGAATCAAGCAACAGCCGCCGCACGACGACCAACAGTGAGTCTAACTACAATTCTCGCCGCCAGACTACAACTCATAGCAGCGGCGGAAGCTTCAACCACTCTTCCGGTGGATTCGGCGGCGGAGGCGGACATCGCACATCCGGCGGAGGTGNCGGTAGCTCCCGTGGCGGACACAGATAATCGCACTATTCCACACTCCCCTTCCCCAACTTTGAAGGGGAGTGTTGTGTTATATNAGTGTTAATCTTTCAAAAGAATAATTATGAAATATAAATACTTCCTCCTTTCCATAGCCTCNGCCTCGGCGATTTCAGCTTCNGCTCAGAGCGCGATTGACGCAAAGAGTCTTAACCAACAGGACTTGAAGGGTACTGCCCGNTTCATGTCTATGGGTGGCGCATTCGGTGCCCTCGGTGGNGATCTGACCACTATCTCNCAGAATCCCGCCGGTATCGGCGTNTATCGCAGCAATGAAATAGGCTTGACCGTCGACCTNGATATTCAGTCGGCGAAGTCTACAGCTCTCGATGGCTCGTTCTCCTCCAATCAGACCAAATTCCTCCTTAATAATATAGGTGGTGTCCTGACTCTGCGTCTGCCGAGCAAGACTGTCCCTAACCTGAATTTCGGTTTCACCTACAATAAGACCGCCACTTTCAACCGCCGCTACGGCGGCAGTCTCGGCGCGATGCAGAATTCCATGACCAACTGGATTGCCGGAATGACAAATTCCGAAGAGGTGACAGTNGCCGATGTTGAGACTACTCAAAGTTTCAATCCCTACAATCCCAATGACGGCGGTTACGCGGCTCCCTGGCTCAGTATCCTCGGCTACGACTCTTTCCTCATCAACCCGGTAGGTAATCCCGATGCCCCCAAGTGGCAGGGACAATTCGGCGACGGCACCACCGGCACGGCTAACTATCTCGTCAGCGAGCAGGGTGGCATCGACTCCTTCAATATCGCCTTTGGCGGAAACTTCGGCAATATCCTCTTCTGGGGTATGGATTTCGATATTACGAGTCTNAATTTCACTCAGAATTATTTATATGGNGAGAATATGGAGGGGGCTTACGTCGAGAGCGACCGGGGTATCGAACAGACCTCTTCCAACTGGCAGATGCAGAATTACTACAATATGTCGGGCACCGGATTCGCCTATAAACTCGGTCTCATCCTTAAGCCCNTTCAGGAATTCCGTATCGGCTTNGCNTTCCACACCCCCACCTACTACGCGCTCANCCAGACTTTCGGAGCGTCGACAAGCTATAGCTACAATGGTCAGCAGTCCATGGGTCAGGATACCAACGGCGGTATNCCCGGNTACANCGAACTTCGCTANCATTCCCCCTGGCATCTGATTGTATCGGCTGCCGGCGTAATCGGNAATTCCCTCATTGTCTCCGCCGATTATGAATGGACTCAGACTTCCAAGATGGCATTCCGCGATCCGGCTTATTATTATTCAAATTGGAATTTTACACCCGCAGCCGACTCTTACAACGTCGTCAATCAGGATATCACCAATTATTACAAAAACCAGAACACGCTCCGCATAGGAGCCGAATTCCGCGTTACTCCTCAGGTGAGCATCCGCGCCGGTTATTCCAATGTTTCTTCTCCGGTCAAAGCGGAGNCTGAATCCGGCCAGGAGGTTATATATACCGCCGGCACCCGACCTTCCTACATCTTTGAGGGAGCGACNAATTACTATACCGCAGGTCTCGGCTACCGCACCGGCGGNTTCTANGCCGATCTCGCCTATGTCCACAAGCATCAGTCGGCCAAATGGAATGCTTTCGATTCCGATCCTGATAGCAGCGACCGCGCTCCCCGCGCCGATCTCAGCTTCGCATCAAATCAAGTTGTGCTCTCAATAGGCTACAAGTTCTGATNCTCCGGTCCCAAGCNTGGAAAGATTCTCCGCTTTCCNGTAAAGTAAAAAATCACACCATATTGATTGACCTCCATGCCGCCTCGTGCCGACATGGGGGTCAATCCGGTATTTTGATATAGTATGGCCGACAAAGGGCAGTGTATTCCGGAGTGAATACATTCGGTTCAAGTTCTATTATAAGTTGACTCTCCTCCATCTCCGCTGCCGTTTCCGTATCCATTTCCCCGGGATACCGGAACTCCATAAGCACCCGCTTTACAGGAGCCTCCGGATGTCCCTTCACCCTGCAGAGTCTTTTGAGGCGCAGTCCATATTCTGTAGCCATCTCAAGCAGTGCCATCTCCATATCCGATTGCGCTATGAAGCTCAGTATTCCACCCGGATTGAGAAGTTGAGGACCGCGAATAATCAAAGCCTCCGGCGACAATGAGCCGGCATGACGGGCAACCATACGTGATGAATCCGCGGCCGAGGCATCCACCCCGGAGTGGAAGAAGGGGGGATTGGATACTATCAGATCAAACTTATCATCGAGCAGGCTGAAATCAGCCTGCTCCACTTTTATGCGGTCACTCCAAGGAGATTCAGCGACATTCACGCGCGCCTCATCCACAGCAGCCTTATCAGTTTCTATCGCGAGTATACGTCCCTCCGCCGAACGCTGCGCCACCATAAGTGCAATTAAGCCGCAACCCGTCCCGGCATCGAGTATTCGCCCCCTATCCGGCACATCACTCCATGCCCCGACCAGCACGCCATCGACTCCGACTTTGTTGGCGCTCGCTGAATGACGCACGTCAAACCGTTTCATCCTGAACAGTCGCTCCTTTCTCTGTTTACCCATATGTCTCTGCGTTATGATGTTGTCGCGTATTGTCAAACTTACTTAAAGATAGTGCAAATTTACCGAAAAATGACTAATTTTGCATCCGGCTTCGCATAAATTCATCTTTATTTAAGTGGTGAGGCCATCTCAACCTGATCTATGAAGAAGAAAAAAGATATAACGGCAGATGATTTTGAGTTAGAATTCAATCTTGAACTGCCCCCCTTGAAATTGACCCAGAAAATTCTAAAAAAACTCCCGGTCCTCGTTCTTGAGGAAGCGGTGGCTGTCCCTCATATACAGCAACAACTCCCCAATACCGATCCCGACAACGAGGATGTGATACATACGGCTATTACCACAGGTTCCCCCGTCGTCGCCGTTTTCAGAAAGGACTTCGACCCCATGCATCCTGAGGAAAATCTCTCGGATATCGGTATCGTCGGGCGCGTGCTGAAGGTGGATGATCTTAAGCGTGATGATGATATCGAGATTGTTCTCTTTGATGCCGCCGACCGTGTGAAAATCAAGAAAGTCACCAACGAGGGGAACGGTGCCATGTTCGCCTCTTGCGAACTTTTCCCCATTGAATACGACCTTGATAATTACAAAAGNGATTTACTTGTGCGCGAGATGGCGCCCATCTATAAGCGTCTCGTTCATTTGGCCGGTTCCACCGATCTTGATGACGTGAATATGATTCTCGATCGCTTTCCGACTCTCTCGGCCTTCAACTTTATCTTCTTCTCCTCCCCCATGAATCCCGAGGAGAAGGATAAGCTCATGCATCATGACAAAATCTCCTCCATGATGGCCGGTCTGATCACCGCCATGGTGCTTTGCGAACAGAGGATGATTCTNCGCGCGGATATTCATTCCAAGGTTCAGAAGGATCTTGACNGCAACTCNCGCGAGAATTTCCTGAGGCAGGAGATGGCCGTGATCCGCGACGAACTCGGTGAATCCGACGGAGATGATATCGAGGATTTCCGCAAACGTGCGAAGGAGAAGAACTGGAATGAGGAGACAGCCCGNCANTTTGAAAAGGANCTCCGTAAACTTCAACGCTTCCCNTCCAATACCCCCGACTACAGTATTCAGGCCACCTATCTCGATAATCTTCTCTCCCTCCCCTGGAACAACAACGCGAAATCCGACTTCGAATTCGAGCGCATCATCGAGACTCTCGACCGTGATCATTTCGGTCTTGAAAAGGTAAAGGAGCGCATCCTTGAGCAGATGGCCGTGGCCAAACTGCGCGATGACAACCGCGCTCCAATCCTGTGTCTCGTCGGCCCTCCCGGGGTCGGCAAGACATCCCTCGGCCGCTCGATTGCCGAGGCCATGGATCGCGAATATGCCCGGGTATCATTCGGCGGAATGCACGACGAGGCTGAAATCCGCGGCCATCGCCGCACGTATATAGGCGCAATGCCGGGCCGCCTTATCGCCACCCTGACTAAATTGAAGTATTCAAATCCGGTGATGGTGCTCGATGAGATTGATAAGATCGGAAAGGATTTCAAGGGAGATCCGTCGACCGCGTTGCTGGAGGTGCTTGATCCGGAACAGAACTCCCGTTTCCACGACAATTATCTGGATGTCGACTACGACCTGAGCAATATTCTCTTTATCGCTACGGCCAATTCTCTTGAGACTATCTCCGCTCCTCTCCTCGACCGAATGGAGATTATCTCCATTCCCGGCTACATCACTGCAGAGAAGGTGGAGATCGCATCCCGGCATCTTCTACCGAAACAATTGAAAAGCAATGGATTCGGAGAGAATGAGGTATCCTTCGAGCCGGAAGCCCTCATATATCTCACAGATCGGTATACACGCGAATCGGGCGTGCGTAAGCTGGAGAAGATGATCGCCAAGGTTCTCCGCAAACTTGCCGTGCTGAAGGTGCGTGGCAAGGAATATCCCACCCTCATCACCCGCGACATGCTCCATGAACTCCTCGGCAAGGAGGAATTCAATCCTGACCAGTATGAGAACAACGATGCGATAGGCGTCGTCACCGGACTTGCCTGGACATCCGTCGGCGGTGAAATTCTTTTCATCGAGTCGAGCGTGACGGAGGGTAAAGGGAAACTGACCCTTACAGGCAATCTCGGCGATGTGATGAAGGAGTCAGCCACGCTGGCCCTGCAGTATCTTCGCGCCAATGCTGCCTCGCTTGGCATCGAACCCGAAAGATTCGAGAAGAGCGACGTGCATATCCATGTTCCCGAGGGAGCTATCCCAAAAGATGGACCATCGGCCGGCGTGACGATGACCACTGCCCTGGCCTCCGCCTTCACCGGCCGCAAGGTGCGTCCCAATCTTGCCATGACAGGTGAGATCACGCTTCGCGGAAAAGTTCTCCCCGTCGGAGGCATCAAGGAGAAGATTATCGCCGCCAAACGTGCCGGAATCACCGAGATTATCCTCTGCAAGGATAACCGCAAGGATATCTCGGAAATTGCCGAACGTTACGTCGAGGGACTCACTTTCACCTATGTCGACCGTATAGAAGAGGTACTTGAGCGAGCTCTAATGAATTAATCTTTGGAAGAATTATCTTTGGGAGAAGATTTGGTATTATCCGACTTTTGTGAGCGGCGGCGTCTGTGACGACCGCCGTTCCTCTTTCTTGCAGGTGAGCCTTCCCCCTGCACATCNNCATTCTCTGCGGGTCGGGGTGCCGGAGTGTTGTTTTGGCCTGNNGCGNCNTTTACATTCGATTCCCCTTGNCGTGCCTGAGGGTCGCGCTTAGGCTTGCCATGACGGTTGCCGCGCGAGTTGCGACGCTGTTTCCCNTTTCCCTCTCTCCTTGTGTCGGATGATTTATCTCCTCCGGTTTTNTCGGGCTGATTACCTCCGAGATGTTCAGGGATGTCTCCGCGNCTCACTCTTTTCCCGAGCAATTTCTCGATNGACGCGAAACTGCGGCGATCCCGCTCGCCGACGAGTGTCACGGCGCGTCCGTCGCGGTCNGCGCGTGCCGTTCGNCCTACGCGGTGNACATAATCCTCACCCTCACGCGGCACATCATAATTCACCACAAGCTGAATATCATCTATATCAATGCCGCGTGCCACGATATCCGTGGCTATCAATACATTGATTTTGCCGGCNTTGAAATCGAGCATGACATCCTCNCGCTTGTTCTGATCCAGATCGGAATGCATCTCCCCTATCTTGAGATCTTTTATCTTCAGTCGTCGGGCAAGTTCCTTTACTTTAAGCTTCGACGATGAGAATACGATTACCCGGCGATAGTCGTCAGATTCCAGCACATGCTTAAGAATCCCCTCTTTCTGTGCCTCGCTGCAGAAATATGAAAGCTGGTCGATTTTATCCGCCGGCTTCGAGACTGCGAGTTTGATTTCGGCGGGGTCCTTGAGAATTGATTTGGCGAGTTGCTGGATTTTCGGTGGCATCGTGGCAGAGAAGAGAAGAGTCTGGCGTGTCTTGGGCGTATGGCTCACGATGCTCATGATATCATCGTAGAATCCCATATCCAGCATACGGTCGGCCTCGTCAAGNATGAAGAANGAGACCTTCGAGAGATCGACAGAACCCATCTGCAAGTGGGCGATCAGACGGCCCGGTGTGGCTATCACCACGTCGGCCCCCATCTTCAAGCCCCTCCGCTGTTGCTCATAGGTATGCCCGTCGGTGCCTCCATATATAGGGAGCGAACTTATCGGCAGGAAGTAGGAGAATCCCTGCATCTGTCGGTCGATCTGNTGAGCCAGCTCTCTGGTCGGCGCCATTATGACGCAATTCACGCGGTTCTCCGGGTATGAGCCGCTGCATATCAGATCAATCACCGGAAGCAGATATGCCGCAGTCTTGCCTGTCCCCGTCTGAGCGCAGGCAAGAAGATCCCGCCCGTCGAGCACATGCGGAATGGCCTGTTCCTGTATGGGGGTCATTTCCTCAAAATGCATATCCCACAGAGCGTCGAGCAGGTCGTCACTCTCAAAGTAGTCATCAAATCTCATTTCTGTTGTATTTCTTTCCAAGAAGTCGCCGGGAAGATAATGCCAATGCGTAGTTATGGCATAACGACTTCACTATAATTAACGTCCGTATATACTAAAAAGTATTAAAACTAATGGCGAATATGGACGGTTCATTCTTTATTGAAATTTTATTGAAGATTTTAAATCGCAATATAACAGTCACTTACACCTTTTATCCCCTGTTATTTAACATTTTNAAACATTATTTTCCCTGTTTTTATATCGGATTCCGTAACAATTCCCCGTCGCGATGTGTTCTTATTACGTAACCTCCCGAAAAAGATTCCATCGGTCGGTTATCGATCTCACCATGCAGACGTTTTCCATCGGAATCAAAACTGACAACTTAAAACAACAACATAACATGAAAACTTCAGAATCTTTCACAAGCCGTCTCCTCGGTTTACANAGCAATCTTCTTAACTTCGCATATCAGCTTACATCAAACCGTGAAGCCGCTCAGGATCTCCTTCAGGATACTACCCTCAAGGCTCTTGACAATGAGGATAAATANGTTGACAACGTCAATTTTAAGGGTTGGATCTTCACGATAATGCGTAATATCTTTATCAACAACTATCGCCAGAACGTTCGTCAGGCCACGGTTGTCGANAAGACCGAAGACCTCTACCATCTTAATATCTCTCAGGATAGCGGTCTGACCACTCCCGAAGGCTCCTACGCCGTCAAGGAGATTAGCAAAGCCCTTAATTCATTCTCGGAAGAATACCGTGTCCCCTTCAATATGTATGTGGCCGGTTACAAATATCACGAAATCGCCGAAAAACTCGGTCTCCCACTCGGCACCGTCAAGAGTCGCATCTTCTTCGCCCGCAAGCGTCTGCGCTCCGAACTCGCCGATTATCAGGCTTAAATATTTAGTTATAAAAATCATATTTCACCGGAGGTATCCTCTTGAGGATCCTCCGGTATTTTTTATGGATTCCCACCGGGTCTTCCGGAAGTCAAAGATTGGAGTTATAATATCGCGCATCCCCCGTCACCTCACGGCCTACGAACGGTGGCANCTCTATCTCCATCCCCGCCTCCGGATACTCCACCTCACACAGTTTCAGTCCTGCGTGACGCCCCTCGAAGATATCCACTTCATAGACAAGGCCGCCATACGGAAGACGCCAACGGGTTTTCTCCACGACTCCCCCTTCACACATGAGCATCATTCGCTCGGCATCTTCCACGGGGATTGAATATTCATATTCCTCCCTTACATCTCCGCATGTCAGACCCTTCACNGTCAGCCACGCCTCNTCNCCGGATATACGCACCCTGACGGTGCTCTCCTTCCGGCGTGTCAGATACCCCTGCACCATGCGCCGCCCGTTGTCGGCTCTGTCGCGCCACTCCTCCCAGACTTCCTCATTCAGAAGAAATTTTCTCTCTCTTTCAAATTTCGCCATTTTTCTTATATGTATTTGTCCAAACCAAGTTCTTATGACAAAATTAGTGATTTCCCCGATTATTTACTAATTTTGCATCACTTTAAATTTGTGTCTGATTTGAGATTTATACATAATATATTGCAATACCCGGCCCACACCCTCTCCGACGGTGTTCGCTATCTGACCATATTCCTGCTCTCCCTGTCATTCTGCACGACAGCCGCGCTCGCCGATACTATTCCGGATGAGGAGGGGGATGATCTTGAGGTCATACGCGTCACTGACCTTCAGGGCATCGAGGTGAAGGCCCGGCGGCAGAAGTATTCCAAAAAGAATAACCCTGCCTACGATCTGATGACCCGTATCAGATCCACAGCCCATCTCAATGATCCGCGTTTGCTGCCGGAATATTCCGAGGACTTCTACACAAAGACCGTCCTCGGTCTGAACCGCGATGATGCGTCGAGGTTCTCGGAGAAGGGTAAATTGAAGTTTCTATCCGAATACGTCGACACGGCTGCCCATACGGGTTTACCCGTACTGCTCCTATCGCTCCATGAAACCGCCGGGACCCTACATCATTCCCTTAATTTCATGAAGGATAAGCTGGAAATCAAGGGTGAACGCAGTGTCGGTGTCGATGAGAATCTCGCTCCGGAGAATGTCAGCCGAATACTCGACGACGTGCTCCGCAACATCGACATCTATAAGGGTGATATCGTGCTAATGCAGCAACGTTTTGTGTCACCGATAGGCCACCTCGCCGATAATTTCTATCGCTATAGTCTTAACGACACCGTTATCCTCGACGACCGGCCACATCTGGAGTTGGTCTTCTCTCCACGTTCGCCCGAGATGTTCGGATTCAATGGCCGGCTATTTGTGGAGGCCGACGACAGCACATACTTCATTCGCCGTGTGGAGATGAGGGTGCCGCGCGTCATTAACCTCAATTATGTCGACAATATTTATATTACCCAGACTTATTATCGCGACGAATATGGCAAACGTCATGTGGAATCGGACGATATGTCGCTCGAATTGACCCTCATCCCGGGCATCCCCTCTCTATATGCCCGCCGGTTGACCCTCAATGCCCGACCGAAATTCTCTACCGACCGGACGCTACATAATATCCTCTACGATGCCAATTCCCATATCGTCTATGAGGATGCGAATCTTCAGCCCTGGGATAAATGGGACGACTTCAGGCTCGCCCCCCTCTCACGCGCCGAAAGCGGAATGGGCAATATGATGAGTCGCCTCCGGAAATACCCGGTGGCGTATTGGGGAGAACAGATTCTCAAGGCTCTCGTAAATGGATACGTCACCACCGGGCCAAACTCTAAAATTGATCTCGGCCCCATCAATACCCTTCTCTCCTACAGTTCTATCGAAGGATTGCGCTTCAGGGTCGGCGGCCTGACTACCGCGAATCTTTCCGACCATTGGTTCGGCCGGGGGTATGTGGCTTATGGCTGCCGCGACCGCAAACTTAAATATAACGCCGAAATCGAGTATTCGCTCGTTAAGAAGGAATATCATTCAAAGGAATTCCCGATTAATTCAATCAAACTTCACTACAATTACGATCTCGATAACATCGGCCAGCACTATTTCTACACAAACTCCGACAATGTTTTCCTCTCTCTGAAACGTCATGCGAGCAAACTCTCCCTCTACCGCCGCGAAGCCGGCGCGACCTATCAGCTTGAATTACTCAATAATCTCTCCTTCATAGGTAGCTTCCGACACAGGATTTATTACGCCACTCCCTGGTTGCCGTTCACCGACGGTTTCGGCCACGACAGGACACGCTATACATCCGCCGGGTTCATGTTTGAGCTCCGCTATGCTCCGGGTGAGAAATTCGTGCAATCCCGTGGCAACCGTTATCCCGTCAATCTCGATGCCCCGATTTTTCGCATCCAACATGAGATTGTTCCCAAAGGTCTGCTCGGATCGGCATTCACTATCAACAAGACCGAGGCCAGCGTGGCCAAACGCTTCTGGTTCTCGGCCTTCGGTTATCTCGATGCGATTCTAAAAGGTGGCTACATCTGGAGCAAAGTCTATTATCCTGCGCTCATGTGGCCCAACGCCAATCTATCCTATACTATCCAGCCGGAATCCTACTCTCTGATGAATCCTATGGAATTCGCCGTTGACCACTACGCATCGATTGATTTGGGATATAATGCGAATGGACTAATCTTCAACCATATACCTCTGATTAAGAAACTTAAACTAAGGGAAATCATTACCTTCAAGGGGCTCGTCGGGGGTCTGACGAAGCGAAATGATCCGGATCTTGATCCGACTCTGCTTCAATTCCCTGCCGATGCCGAGGTCTGCCGTCTGCGCCACACTCCCTACATGGAGGCCGGAGTCGGGATTGACAATATCCTGACATGTCTGCGACTCGATTATGTATGGAGGCTGTCCTACCGCGATAATCCCGGAGCCGCACGAAGCGGTCTTCGCCTGTCACTCCATTTCTCATTCTGATCGACCATGCCGGAAGAATAGTTGGCTCCTACTGTCGCGCGGCTTCAGCCGCGCAAAAATACAAATTTACCCCGATGGTTTTCTGTAACCATCGGGGTGAATCTTATCGGTCGTCGGGTAGAATCAACCTTTGAGGAGCTCGATCAGAGCTACCTTGGCCGCGTCAAGACCGCTCGCATCCTTACCACCGGCCTGAGCGAAGAATGGCTGGCCACCGCCGCCNCCTTTGATCTTCTTCGCCGCCTCTCTGACGAGCTTGGAAGCGTTGCGTGTCTCGCTGACGAGATCGTCAGTCAGGGCGACTGTCAGAAGCGGTTTTCCTCCGAACTCCGTCGCGCCGACGAATACCGTCGGTTCCTTNGCCTCACGCCGCACATTGAATGCGATTGTCTTCACATGGTCGGGNGCCACCGTACCGTCGACGGTCACGATTCTCACACCATCCACCACCTGTGCATTCGCAAGCAGCTCTTTTGTGCGGGCACGCAATTTCTCCTCAGTGAATTCCTCCACCTTCTTATGTAGCTCCGCATTCTCGGCGATNGCCTTCTCNACCGCCTGCTTGACATCGGCGTTATTGCCGAGAAGTGTCTGGAGCGCGCGCATGGTGTCCTGAAAGTTATCGAGCACATCCTCCACTCCGGCTGCCGTGATAGCCTCTATACGGCGNATGCCGGCAGCGATTGAACTCTCTCCGATGATACGCACCATGCCAATGTTGCCGGTATTTGCGACGTGCGTGCCACCGCAAAGCTCGATAGAATCACCGAACTTCACNACGCGCACCTTGTCGCCATATTTCTCTCCGAAAAGNGCCATGGCTCCCATTCCNCGCGCCTCATCTATCGGACATTCGCGACGCTCCTCAAGCTCGCGGGCNTCGCGGATACGGGAATTGACGAGATGCTCCACCTTGCGAATCTCCTCCGGGGTCACTTTCTGGAAATGAGAGAAGTCGAAACGCAGCGATGTGGGGGTGACGTAGGAACCCTTCTGCTCCACATGCGTTCCCAACACCTCGCGAAGNGCCTGATGCAGAAGATGTGTGGCGGAGTGGTTGGCCGACGTGGCCTTTCGCGCCTCAAGGTTGATGCGGGCCGTCAGTTCGGCGGCCGGATCTGCGGGGAGCGTCTCGGTCAGGTGAACTCCTATATTATTCTCCTTCTTAGTGTCGAATACAATGGTCTCATTGCCTGCGGCATCGACAAGCACACCGCTGTCGCCTACCTGTCCACCCATCTCGGCATAGAAAGGTGTCTTTGAAAGAAGTATCTGATAATACTCTTTCCCCTTCTGTTTCACCTTGCGGTAGCGCAGTATCTTCGTCGGAGTCTCGAATTCGTCATAGCCTACGAACTCCTCCTCACCGGGATTAACCTCCACCCAGTCAGTGGCCTCCACGGCGGCGGCGTTGCGTGCGCGTTCCTTCTGCTTCTTCATTTCGGCATCGAATCCCTTACGGTCAAGATCCATGCCGTTCTCGCGCAGTATAAGCTCCGTGAGATCAAGCGGGAAACCATAGGTGTCGTAGAGTGTGAAGGCTGTCTCGCCGGGAAGGGTGCTCTTGCCCTCCTTGCGGAGTTTATCCATCTCCCCGTCGAGAAGACGAATACCGTTGTCAAGGGTGCGGAGGAAGGAATCCTCCTCCTCTTTGATTACCTTTTTAATAAGGTCCTTCTGAGCCGGGAGTTCGGGATATGCCTCACCCATCTGCTCCACGAGCGTGTCGACAAGCTGATACAGGAATGCCTCCTTGGCGCCAAGGAATGTATAGGCATAACGCACGGCACGGCGGAGAATGCGGCGTATAACGTAGCCCGCCTTAGCGTTCGAGGGGAGCTGTGAGTCGGCTATAGAGAAGGCTATCGTGCGGAGATGGTCGCTGACCACTCGCATAGCGACGTCGATTTTGGGATCCTCACCATACTTCTTACCGCTCAATTCCTCTATCTTCCGGAGATAGGGGGTGAATACGTCGGTGTCATAGTTGCTGCGTTTCCCCTGCAANGCCATGCAAAGACGCTCGAAGCCCATGCCGGTGTCGATCACTTTCGCGGGGAGCGGCTCCAAGCTGCCGTCGGCCTTGCGGTTATATTGCATGAAGACGAGGTTCCAGATTTCAATCACCTGGGGATTATCCTTGTTGACCAGCGTCGCTCCATCCACCTTCGCTCTCTCTTCATCGCTGCGAAGATCGATGTGAATCTCAGAACATGGGCCGCAGGGACCCGTGTCACCCATCTCCCAGAAGTTGTCGTGGCGGTTGCCGTTGATTATATGGTCGGCGGGGAGATGCTTCTCCCAGATCGAGGCGGCCTCGTCGTCACGCGACAGTCCCTCCGGAGCATAGCCCTCGAATACGGTGGCATAGAGTCGGTCGGCCGGAAGATGCAGCACATCCACGAGATATTCCCATGCCCAGTCGATGGCCTCTTTCTTGAAGTAGTCGCCGAACGACCAGTTGCCCAGCATCTCGAACATCGTGTGGTGGTATGTATCGTGACCCACCTCCTCGAGATCGTTGTGCTTGCCCGACACGCGCAGACATTTCTGGCTGTCGGCCACTCTCTTATATTTCGCGGCGCGGTTGCCGAGTATGATATCTTTGAACTGGTTCATTCCCGCGTTGGTGAACATCAGGGTGGGGTCATCCTTGATCACCATCGGGGCGGAGGGCACGATCTGATGCCCTTTCCCTTTGAAGAAATCCTTGAAGGATTCGCGAATCTCTTTTGCTGTCATCATTGTTTTCAACAACTGTTTGTTTCAAAATGCAAATTTACAAAAAAATCCCCGTTTGCCCAAATACCTTGCGCTTTGTCGGCATTCCTCAGCGACGTTTCTCAAGCGCGCCAAGGATATTCTTCAGTTCCGCGCGCACTTCCTGAAGTTTTTCGATGATCTCCACCCTGCGCGACACATTCTTCGAGTTGCCGCGCAATTCTTTGCGCGCCGCCTCTACCTTCATCCCGCGCGTATGGACGAGGAATTTTATCAGCTTCAGCGTCTCTACCTGTTCGGGCGTGTAATAGCGGATATTGCCGGAATTGCGCATCGGTTTCACCTCCCTCGGAAATTCCTTCTCCCAGTATCTCAATGTCGATTGGGGCACCCCGACAAATTCCGATACTTCTGCTATCCTGTAATAGACCTTACTTAATTCGTTGTTTTCCATTCCTGTTCAATCGAGTACGTCTCCCGCATCCTCCGCCTGCTGNATCATNGCTCCATACTCATCNGGAGTGAGGTCGATATAAAAGTAGTTGACGGGATTCTCGGCCGTCCCTTTGAAGATTACTTCATAATGCAGATGCGGCCTCATGGATTTTCCCGAACTTCCTACAGTGCCGATTACATCACCCCTCTTCACCCGGCTCCCCTCCTCCACATGCACCTCGGAGAGATGGGCATATCGGGTCTGATAATTATAGCCGTGCGATATTTCGACACAATTGCCATAGCCGGATGTGCGTCCCCCCGATTCCACTATGCCGTCGGCCGTGGCATAAACGGGAGTCCCCTCTCGGGCGGCGAAATCCATGCCTTGATGAAATTTGCGTTCACCACTGACCGGATCCCTCCGTTGGCCATATCCCGANGATAGCGTGAAATCACTCTCGCGCAGCGGGAGTATTCCCGGAATATGCTCCATCTTCTCTCTCTGTCCCTCGATATTGCGCCGCAATCCGTCAAACGACTGTATCTGGCTGTAGAGTTGCCTGTCGAGAAGGTCAAGGCGGTTGGTGAGATTTTCCACCAGCGCGAAGTCGCTCATNGTGCGCATCGAGGTTATGCTCCTCTCATAATCGAAGCCCGCATAGCGGCGGCCGAGACTCATAGGCTCCATCCGGAGCATCACCCGGTAGAAGTTGTCGTCGCGTTTGCGTATCTGCTCCATCACTTTCATCGATGCGTCCACGCGGCGTTCAAGCACGTTGTATTTGGCGCGAAGCCGCGAGTTCTCCTCCCGCAGTTCACGCTCCGTACGGTCAAGAAACACGAAGAATACGAGCGCGAACAAGCCNCCCCCGACTATCAGCGCGAGCAGGAATGTCATTCCCCATTTGCTCAGTCGGTCTTTCCACGACGGATAGTATCGCTCGAAGTTATCGGTGGCNGGATTGTATGTGTAGAGTGTTCTGGATTCCTTCATAGCTTTACCTTGCACCAATATTGCCCCTTCCCTTTTGTGGCCCGGCCATACTGTACGGCGTTCACCGGACATACATGGTAACATGCCAGACAGCTCACACAGTTGCTCCCCCATACGGGATGTCCCGAGGCTTTGTCTATCCTGATGTTGCCCGTCGTGCAACTCCGTTCGCATTTGCCGCAGCCCACGCAGGCATCCGTCGCCTGCCAGCGCGATGGCGCGATCCCCCATTTCTTGAAGAGGGGATAGACTATACGGGTCTTCAGCCGGGGGAAACTGCCGAGTGTGACGTCGGTCTCACCCTCNCCCCTTGCGATAACCTCCGCTATGTGTCTGACCCTGGCAGGAAATCTCTCAAGTTTATCCTCCTCCACATTGACCGTATCCACGTCAAAGCCGGGGAGAAGCACATAATTGTTGGGCATCTGCACGCTCCATGAGCCACGGAGCCGAAGCCCTGAATAATCAAGAGCCTTCACCATCATCTCCATCGCCATCCCGGTGTCGTCGCCACATGTGCAGACCGCATAGACCGGCACTTCCCTCACCTCCCGTATAAATTCCGCAGAGAATCCCCGGATATAATCGAGCAGTACAGGAGCTATCCCCCATGAGTAAATCGGGAATACGATTATGAGATATTTCCCCGCGAAGCGTCGTTCACGGGGATTTTGGTCGAGAATGAAAGAAACCGGTTCTTTCAATAGTTGCCCGAGCAGGGTGGCGACGGCCCGGGAATTGCCGGTGCCGGAGAAGTACAGTATCATCTGGCGGCGAATATATTGAAGATTAGTTCCGTGAGCAGGTCATACTCATTTTGGTTGGATTCCACCCCTTTCGATTTGGCATCGAATTCCCGGAGGAAATGGATGGCTTTCAAAGCCTGCATGGGGGTGTATTTGGTGAAGGCCACCCGGTAGTCCTTCAAGGCGTAGCTGTTTCTGAGTTCCATTGCCGCAAGCAACGCCTCCTCTGAGGTGGCCTTCGTTGTCAGGCCGATCAGCAGGCGGGAGAAGAAACCGTAAAGCGACGCTGTGGTCATAACCGTNGGATTCTGTTTGGGATTTCGCGCGAAGCTCTTCACTATGAGCATACATTTGGCGTAGTCTTTGGCCCCGAGGGCATTGCATAGCTCATAATTGTTGAAGTCTTTGGATAGACCGATATTCCGCTCGATCATCTCGGGCGTTATCTGCGCCATCCCCGCTCCGCCGGCCACGATGAGTTTGTCGATTTCGCTGAATATCTTCTCGAGCGAGGTGCCGAGATATTCCTTCAGCATCATCATGGCCTTGTCCTGTATGCCGATCCTGCGNGCGGTGCAGTATTCCTTTATAGGGCCGTCGAGCTGATAATCGCGCAATGCCGGACTCTTGAATATGACCGCCCCGGATTCCTTGGCGGCTTTCATCAGTTTTGAGGTCGCGCTCAGCTCCCCACCCTTGTAGACCACTACAAGGACATTCACATCCGAGGGGCGCAGTACATATTCGGCGAGATGTTCGAGCCGGTTCTTGGCCTGAATCATCGACTGCGCCTCTTTAAGCACCACGAGTTTGCGGTCGGACATGAAGGGATACTGCTGGCAGGCCGCGATAAGGGAGGGCATGTCGGCGTCCTGACCATAGACGGTCATGACATTGAAATCCCGCTCCTCCGCCGGAACGACATTCTCTTCCAATGCCTCCACAAGCCGGTCGATATAGTATGGTTCCTCCCCCATCAGCAGATATACATCCGCAAACTCTTTTTTCCGGATCTTGGTCATAAGGCCACGGAAATCCTCCAGCTGTGTCTTAACGGCCATGGCTCACCTCCTTCGCTTTATCTCTGTTTTCTCCACAATCGCAAAAGAGCCGGTTATAGGAAAANACGAGGAAAATCGCAGTCTGCACGAATGATATGACGGCAGCCGTCGGGAACCCATCCTTCACGACCCAGAGCATGTCGGCATCGGGCGATTCACCCTCCCTGACNGCAAGCCAATAGGAGACTACGACGATCGAGTTGTTGAGCGCGTGAGCGAACACGGATGGCCATAACGACCCCGTGCTATACAGCAGGTAGCCGAAGAATGCCCCGAGCAGAAGTCGGGGGAAGAAACCGAAAAACTGCATATGCGCGGCCGAAAATATAACGGCGGCTATCCATATCGACCACTGCCCCATTCGGCTGTAGATATTCATGGATCGCTGGAGCATTCCACGGAAAAGCATCTCCTCCCCGAGTCCCGTCAGCACTCCTATTATCAGCACGCCGCTGATCAGACCGCCGACGCTCCCGGTGGAGAGTATTATCTCGCTTATCTTGCCGTTCATCTCCTCCATCTGACGCATGGCCGACTCCAGACCGGCCATGGATTCCGGCAATGTCAACTGAGAGTTCCACCAGATGAGCTGATTGAGGAAGGGGAAGGCGAGAATGTAGACACACACCACACCCAGGAATGGTCGCCACGAGACGCGTTCGCTCATGCCGAGNTAGGAGAATGGCCTGCGGCTCACGATGGATGCCGCGACAATTGCCGTGCCGATGAACACCACGACGCTCTGCACCGCCGATTGAGCGAGATAACTCTCCCGCCCCCCCGGCGAGAAGAATCCCCCCGTCCATACGGCNAGCGANCCGCCGAAGATTATCATCACGAAGAAGGCTGCGGCCAATATCATCAATGCCCTTATCATGGANCCGCCCCCATTGCTGAATCTCTCTTTCATCTGCGAAAGTTAATCGAATTTCTTTCTTCTGAATATGAAGTTGCGGCCGAGATATTTCTCCCTTACAATTGGATTCTCGGCCAGTTCTTCCGACGTCCCCTGGAAGAGTATGCGCCCCTCGAAGAGCAGATACGCTCTATCCGTAATCGAGAGCGTCTCGGGAGCGTTATGGTCGGTGATGAGGATTCCTATATTCTTNTCTTTCAATCTGTAGACCACCGATTGAATCTCCTCCACGGCAATCGGGTCGACTCCGGCAAAGGGTTCGTCGAGCATGATGAATTTGGGGCTGATGGCCAGACATCGCGCTATCTCCGTGCGCCGCCGCTCTCCTCCGGAGAGTCGGTCTCCGAGATTTTTGCGCACCTTCTGCAGNCTGAACTCATCTATCAGCGACTCCAGTTTCTCATGCTGCTCCTGCTTCGTCATGTCGGTCATCTCAAGCACGGCCCGGATGTTGTCCTCCACCGAGAGTTTGCGGAAGACGGATGCCTCCTGCGCGAGATAGCCGATCCCGAGNTGCGCCCGTTTGTAGACGGGGAGCGAGGTTATATCCTTGTTGTCGAGATATATCTTACCNCCGTTGGGTGTGATNAGGCCTACGGTCATATAGAACGTCGTGGTCTTCCCCGCGCCGTTCGGNCCGAGCAGACCCACGATCTCACCCTGCGTCACCTCGATGCTGACATGATTGGCCACCGTGCGNCGCCCGTAGCGTTTTATCAGGTTGTCGGTGCGCAGTATCCCGCGTTCGGGTGTTATCACCCCTCTCTCCACGATATCTCCGTCAGGCATATGGAGGGTTTCGGTTTCGACGTCGGCCATCATGTCGGGCTCCCCGGCGTCGCCGGTCATCGCCCGCTTCGCCTCCGCCTCGGCCTCCTTATCGGCGAGTCGCTCCTCCTCGTTCAGAAATTTCTCCTCCCGCGAAACATCCTCGCCCGAAGTTTTCTTCTTTTTTCGGAAAATCATTCTCTGTTATGATTTTTGATTGCTGTCTCTCCCCCGCTTTTTTATCCCTCTCTCCCTTCGTAGAACGACGGGAGAAGCGACCGTATGTAGTCGGTCAGCAATTTAATCGCCACTCGATTATGGCCACCCTGCGGGATGATGAGGTCGGCGTATCGTTTCGACGGCTCGATATGAAGCTCGTGCATCGGCTTGAGCACCGCCTGATAACGGTCGATGACCATCTGCGGAGTGCGACCGCGCTCTATGCAGTCACGATGGATTACGCGGATAAGACGATCGTCGGGATCGGCGTCGACAAACACCTTGACATCCATCATATCGCGCAACTCCCTGTCGGTCAGCACCAGAATCCCCTCCACCACCACTACATCCCTCGGCTCTATCCGGATTGTCTCCTTCTGTCGCGAGCAGGTCAGGAAATCGTAGGTCGGCATATCTATCGGCATCCCCGCTTTCAGCTGGCGCAGCTGCCGCGTCAGAAGGCTCCAGTCAATAGACGCAGGCTCATCGTAATTCATCTTGCGTCTCTCTTCGAGAGGTATGTGCGGATTATGGTTGTAATAGCAATCCTGCGGAATGACGGCCACCTCCTCCTTCGGAAGGGCCTCTATGATTTTCTTGACGACGGTGGTCTTGCCCGATCCGGTGCCACCTGCTATACCTATTATCAGCATTCTATAATCTATTTTTGCAAATATAGTAAGAATTTCCCAAAGATTTAGTAATTTTGCAGATAAATCCGCCCTCCGTCCCTATGAGCGGGGCCTCCGGCGGCCGCCACATACTCCTCTAAACGTAATTATTTAGCAATGATTATAGCATCGATCAAGACTTTCGGCAGATACTGCATCTTCATGTCGCAGGTGGTGAGCCTTCCCCATAAATGGAAGGTCTTCTTCAAGAATCTTCTATTCGAGATCAACAAACTGGGTGTGGATTCGATTCCCCTCGTGCTGATAATCTCTCTCTTCATCGGAGCCGTCATCTGTATCCAGATGACCCTCAACATCGTCTCCCCCCTTATTCCATCCTATTCCACAGGTCTGGCCACCCGCGAGATTCTGCTTCTCGAATTCTCAAGCACGATGATGTGCCTTATTCTCGCCGGCAAGGTCGGCTCCAACATCGCCTCCGAAATCGGAACGATGAGGGTCACCGAGCAAATCGACGCCATGGATATCATGGGTCTCAATTCGGCGAGTTATATCGTGTTGCCGAAGATTCTGGGATTCATGCTCTTCGTCCCGGTGCTATGCGTATTCTCCATGTTCTTCGGTCTCGTGGGGGGATGGTTTATCGCTGAGTTCACCTCCATGCTGACCGTCGAGAACTATATTTTCGGCATTCAGTCTTTCTTCAATGAATGGTATGTCTGGTATGGTATCATCAAGACCGTAGTGTTCGCCTATCTGATAACATCGATAGCCGCTTTTTATGGCTACTATGTCAAGGGTGGCGCTCTGGAAGTCGGAAAAGCCTCGACCAATGCCGTCGTCTCAAGCTCGATCCTTATCCTGCTTGCCGACGTGATTCTTACCAAACTCCTTCTTGAATAATCCCTGATCCCAAAATTTACCTTNCTTATGATTAAAGCTGAGAATGTCTCCAAATGGTTTGACGGCCAGAGAGTGCTTTACGATATCAACGCCACATTCGAGACCGGCAAGACGAATCTTATCATCGGTCAGTCGGGATCGGGCAAGACTGTTTTCATGAAATGTCTCATCGGNTTGCTCAAGCCGGAAGAGGGGCAGATTCTCTACGATGGCCGCGTCATGCGCAACATGAGCGCCGATGAGCAGCGGCAGCTCCGCAGCGAAATCGGCATGCTGTTCCAGGGGTCGGCCCTNTTCGACAATGAGACGGTGCTCGGAAACGTCATGTTCCCTTTGAAGATGTTCAGCGACNTGCGCTACGCCGAGCAGAAAGCCCGCGCGGAATTCTGTATCGAGCGTGTCGGCCTCTCCAATGCCAACAATAAGTACCCCTCGGAGATTTCGGGCGGTATGCAGAAGCGTGTGGCCATCGCGCGNGCCATCGCCCTTAACCCTAAATATCTCTTCTGCGACGAACCCAACTCCGGCCTCGACCCCAAGACCTCTATCCTTATCGATGAGCTCCTTTCCGATATCACTCATGAATATAATATGACCACCGTCATCAATACCCACGACATGAACTCCGTGCTGGGAATCGGTGAGAATATCGTCTTCATAAATAAAGGCCACTGCGACTGGATCGGCAATGATAAAAATATCTTCCGATCCAAATCCCNNAGCCTTAATGATTTCGTGTTCGCCTCGAAGCTTTTNCAGGAAGTCAAACTCGTNCTGGAGCGTGAGGCGCAGAGCGAGGAGGGTCAGAGCAGGTCGAGCAAATGATTCTCAAGCCGCCGGGCCACTTCACGCAGCTCCACCTCATGGCCCGTTTCACGGGCAATCGACGTCACCCCCTTGTCAGTGAATCCGCATGGNTTGATAAGCCTGAAGGCATCGAGATCGGTGTTGACGTTCAGGGCTAATCCATGCATCGTCACATAGCGACTGCATTTCACCCCGATGGCGCATATCTTGCGTTCCGTCGGGGTTCCCTTTCCTATCCAGACCCCTGTCGCGCCATCGACTCTCTCCCCCTTGATACCATATTCCGCGATAGTGCGTATGACGCTCTCCTCAAGTCGGTCGATATAATCCTTCACTCCGAGCCGGTGTNGCTCNAGATCTATTATCGGATAGGCCACGAGTTGNCCCGGGCCATGATAGGTGATGTCGCCGCCGCGCTCTATCCTGATGCACTCTATCCCGCGACGGTGCATCTCCTCCTCGTTGACCAGGTTCTCCTCATGTCCGTGCCGCCCGAGCGTCAGCACCGGCTGATGTTCGAGAAGAAGCAGATGCTCCTCCCCGGGCATAACCCCCTCACGCTTGGAATTGACCATTGCGTCGAAAAGGGCGTGCTGTCTCTCCCACATCTCTCGGTAGGGCTGCGGGGAGTCGTAATATCTGACGTTGATCATAGCACGTGTTTCTCTGCGTGATAGCTTGAGCGCACCATCGGCGCCGACTCTATATGACGGAATCCCTTGCGGCGTCCGATCTCCCCATATTCCGCGAATTTCTCAGGCGTTATGTAGGCCTGCAGGGGATAGTTCTCTTTCGTTGGCTGGAGATACTGTCCTATGGTCATGACCTCGCATCCTACGGCCAGCAAATCATCCATCGTCTGGAGAATCTCAGCCTCCGTCTCGCCCAACCCGAGCATTATACCGCTCTTGCTGCGGATGCCGCTCTTGGCGATATGCCCGATGACGCTGAGTGAGGTGTCGTAGGTAGCGAAGGTGCGCACCTCCGGAGTGAGGCGTCTTACGGTCTCCATATTGTGGGAAATCACATCGGGACGTTCGGCGATTACCATATCGACCAGATCGAGCCGCCCCTTGAAATCGGGAATAAGCACCTCCATCGTCACGCCGGGACATTCCTCCTTCAATCTTCTTATCATGCGTGCCCAATGGCCGGCGCCGAGATCCGGCAGGTCATCGCGGTCAACGGAGGTGATGACCACATGTTTCAGACCCAGTTTCTTCACCGACTCTACGATTTCCTCGATCTCCCGTTCTTCGAGNGGGAGCGGTCGGCCGGATGTGACGTTGCAGAAGCGGCAATTGCGGGTGCAGATGTTTCCGCCGATCATGAAGGTGGCCGTGCCGCGACCCCAGCATTCTCCACGGTTCGGACACATTCCGCTCGAACAGATTGTATGAAGATGTTTATCGTTGAGCAGACCGACAACCTGACTCGTCTTGAAGCCTCTCGGCAATTTTATCTTGAGCCACTCCGGTTTCCTGCGGAAATCCGGTTTCTTTACCGCTGCCTCTTCTGATTTCTCCGGCATTTCTATATTCGTTTCTGACATTAGATTCAAAGGTTAAGTCTTTCAGAACGCGAATATAGCGAAAATCTTCCGAATATCCCTCATTCCTCACCTCTTTTTATTCCGGNAGTCACGTT
Organism: Bacteroides sp.; assembly: GCA_014801595.1. Classification (GTDB taxonomy): domain Bacteria; phylum Bacteroidota; class Bacteroidia; order Bacteroidales; family Muribaculaceae; genus Lepagella. Next base: position 87,479 of record JAAVDV010000004.1, on the reverse strand, counting down.
AATCCCGGCGGTCACGCCAAATCCTNCTAAATCATTTGGAAATTTGATTTTAAGATATTACTTTTGTAAAAATGTAANATATGCCATATCCGTTGATTTCTGAATATAAGGATGCCATCCTGTCCGCCGAGGATAATTTCAATGAATTATCCTCGCTCCGTCCNGTCCTCGATTCCCGGGGCGAGCCNGTAATGTCGAGCGGNAACTTCGCCGTTGTCTTCAAGATGAGGGATGAGCGCGACGGCAAGCTCTACGCCGTCAAGTGTTTCATAAAGGAGCAACCCGGTCGCGCCGAAAGTTACCGTAAGATAGCCGACGAACTTGAGGTCATCTCCTCATCCTATATCCTCCCTCTGCGCTATCTGGAGAATGAGCTGTTCGTCGATTCCGACCAATGCAGCGACGAGGAATTCCCCGTCGTCGTGATGGAATGGGTGGAGGGTGAGACCCTCGATTCCTATGTAAACAGGAATCTTGACAATCCATATGAATTGGCNATGNTGAGCTACCGCTTCAACCGCATGGCNGCNTGGCTNCTCGCCCAACCCTTCGCCCACGGCGACCTCAAACCCGACAATATCCTCGTGCGTCCCGACGGCTCCCCGGTGCTGGTAGACTATGACGGGATGTTCGTTCCATCCATGAAGGGTGAGAAGGCACGGGAAACCGGCAGTCCCGACTACCGACATCCAAACCGCACGGATACAGATTTCAACGAGCACATCGACGATTTCTCCATCGCCGCCATCGCCCTCTCCCTCAAAGCTATCTCGCTGAAACCNTCCCTCAAATCCTCTTCGACTCACGCCGACACCCTCCTCCTGACGGAGAAGGACTTCCGCCAGCCCTCGGAATCACGCATGTTGTCGGAGATTCANAAACTCACCTCCGANCCCGACCTCTCCACCCTGCTCGGCATATTCTATATNGCCTTAGCCAAAAANTCCCTCGAAGCCCTCTCCTTCCGNCTCTTCATCACCGAAAAACCGAAACAGCAACCCAAACGGAAACAGACGAACCCGCAAGAAAAAATAGATACTTCCTGCACTGACGAAGACATTGCAAACGGCATCGCCGATGAATTCGGCGTCATCTACTCCAAAGACGGCAANCGCCTTCTAAAGTGCAAAAATGACTTATTGACGAGCTATCAAATTAAGTTGGGCACGCAAATCATCTGCGATCATGCTTTTGGTGGTGATTTTTTCTCTTGCCAATACCTTGAAACCGTGACTATTCCTGACTCGGTGACATCTATCGGGAATGAGGCTTTCGCTAATTGCAAATCCCTTGAGAGCATAATTATTCCTGACTCGGTGACATCTATCGGGAATGGGGCCTTCGCTAATTGCAAATCACTTGAGAGCCTTACGATTCCTGACTCGGTGACATCTATCGGGAATGGGGCTTTCTCTAATTGCAAATTCCTTGAGAGCATAATGATTCCTGACTCGGTGACATCTATCGGAGAGAGTGCTTTCTATAATTGCGATTCTCTTAAAAGCGTGACAATTCCAGATTCGGTGACATCTATCGGAAAGAAGGTTTTCAAAGGCTGCGATTCTCTTAAAAGCGTGACAATTCCAGATTCGGTGACATATATCGGTGATAATCCTTTTGCGGATTGTCCTAATTTGCATTTAACTTTATCGGCCAATTCTCCATTTAGAATAGTAAATAACCTTTTGATTAATAAGAAGGGTACTCTTATATCCTGTCTCGGAAATACCACATCTGTTATTATTCCAAATCTGGTGACCTCTATCGGTAAGAGTGCTTTCTCTGGATGCGAATCCCTTACGAGCGTGACGATTCCCGACTCGGTGACATCTATTGGTGAGAGTACTTTCTCTGGATGCGAATCCCTTACGAGCGTGACGATTCCCGACTCGGTGACATCTATCGGCAAGAGAGCTTTTTATAATTGTGAATTCCTTGAGAGCGTGACGATTCCCGACTCGGTGACATCTATCGGAAAGGAGGCGTTCACTTGGTGCACATCCCTTAGGAACGTGACGATTCCCGATGCGGTGACATCTATCGGTGAGAGTACTTTTTATGCCTGTGAATCCCTTGAGAGCGTGACGATTCCCAATTCGTTGATCTCTATCGGAAAGGAGGCTTTCACTTGGTGTACATCCCTTACGAGTGTGACGATTCCCGACTCGGTGACATCTATCGGTAAGAGTGCTTTCTCATACTGTAAATCTCTTAGGAATATAAAATTTCCATACTCAGTGACTTCTATCGGAAAGGAGGCTTTCAACGCCTGCAAATCCCTTAAAAGCGTGACAATTCCTAAATCGGTAAAGAAAATTGGGCACAATGCTTTCCCGAGTAATTGCAGAGTCATCCGTCGAGACTAACTTGAAGCATCAAAATGGAATGATTATTATTGAAATAAATGATGATTGGAGATATATCCGTAGTTTCCCTCCGTGGATCTGACTGTTGAGTCGGGATGTAGAATTTCGGATGCTTTCTTATTGAGTTTCGGCTTTAGTCGGCCATCCAATCTCTGCACCCACAATACAAAGCCTTCCCAAAGCTCCGCAAAATGGGTATGTCGGAGCGCAATCTATAGGATATGAAACGCTTTTATGTGCGTTTTAAGGATTCTAAGCCAAAACTCCGACAGCGTGTCGTAGTTTTGCCGTGGTGGAATATTAATAAGCTGATTGCTAATATTATTGGGGCTGATTGTGTATTTATGCTACTTTACCGGTTTCAATTTCGGATTTGAGGAATTGGAAGATATAGACTGCTCCCTGATAGTAGAGACCACATTCGGGGTCGTTGAGCTTGGCAAAGGTGGTGGATGAATAAAGCTCATCAAGTGCGCGGGGTATGCCCCAGCCATATTCTGCCATAAGCATTTCAGTGAGTTCTGCCGCAAGGCATTCTATTTGAAACTGTATGTCTTGTGTCATAATTCGATACGTTTTAAGAGTTTTACGGCTTTGAGGGTACCGAAGAAGTATTGGATAGCATGGTCGCCCTTAAATCTCAGTTCTTCCACCAATGCTGATGCCGACAGATAGCCCATTATGAAACGGCGAATCTGAACACCAACTGTATCGTCGGCAATCGGTCCTATAACAATATCATATGGATGAGCCGGAATATCGGAGTTATTCTTTCGATTCATCACTACAAATTCAGCCCATTCTTCGGAGTAGTCTGGAAAGACCTTTATGTTCAGACCATTCTTTGTAGCCTCATCTTCGTCAAACTCAAAGCAGGATAAAGTGGGAGTCCCTTCGTTGAGAAATCTTGTTGTTCGAGCAGCCATCTCCATAGCTTGGTCGGGGTTTGCATTGAGGTAGAACCCTTGTCCGAAATCCTTACCACGCCTACTGCGCGAGAGGTCAATCTTCTCAATGGATACATTTGAGCCGTGATAGAGACGTTTCATATCTTACCTCCTTCCCGTTGGCAAATGAGTTGGAGGTCTGAGACGGCATCGTCGATGGATAGGGTATGCTCGGCGGCATAGCAGTCNAGAAGGAAATCTATNCCTGTGAAACGGCGNAAGTANGCGTAGGCCTGCATATTGGAGAGGTCAAATCGCTGCGCGAAAGCTCCTACNCACGCTACTATATATTCTATCCGGTTAAATATTTCTTTCTTATCCATGNCTATGCTTTATNGCTCACGATTAAGTGCTTATCNNTAGTATCAAGTAANTCAAAAATCNNCACAAGTGTATCAAGGGAGGGCNGCANCTTNTTGGAACTTAAAGCAAAGTTAATATTTTCTATTGANATAGCCAAATGAATTCAGCCCTTTAAAAAGAAGAAATTTACATCTTATCCAAATATCGGAGTATCTGACTGTAAAACTGCGTATTACAAAAGTTTTACCCCATAAATCGNNNANCGATTTATGGGGTANACTTATCTTATGGGGAAGGCTCTCATGCCAGNCCGGAGGNAATGNGCTTATTCTTCATCGCGCTTACCNCGCTTGAGACCATATTTTTCAAGTCCTTTCATGTATTGCNTCTCCAATTGAGGTATGGTTTGCCATACCTTCTCAAACATCGGCNGCAAGTCTGTTTGAAAATATGGAATCGACAGATCTATCTTGACATCTATCTTTAAGTCAACCCAGTCTCCGGGAAGTTCCCATTCCTCATCCTCGACCGGCGACATCTCATAGACCATCGCGCCACTTGAGAAGATATTAATGTCGTTAACCGTCTCCTTCAACTTATAGACCTCATCCTCCAATATTCGGATATTCGAAAAGTCAATCCTGATTCTCACAACGATGAATCCATCCGTATATGAATAATCCTGAGGAAGCATCTGCACCGAGCAATATCGGTTATCCTTAAGAAATTCCCATACCGCCCAATCTTTACTCTCCACCTCCTGCATGGCCGACAGCGACACTATACCNCCGCTTCTCTCCACGGCTTCAATCAGGTGGGCCGCGACGGATTCCTTNCCGGCNTTGAATAACTGCTGTGATATCTCCTTCGCGGATTTACGGTTCTCNGCGTCGNTGTTGAGGTTGATGTTTTCAATATTTTCCATGTTGACTATCCTTTAATGGTTTACCTACTTATATACCACTTGGCCAATAAAGGTAAATCCGTTATCAACAGGGTCAATCGAATCTCATTCAAAGACTCCGCTCAGGACCCGTGTCGTNCTGTTCAGAGAATGGTGAATTTGGCGTANCTCAAGAGAAGTTTCTTGGTTCCGACCACNCCGAAGTCAGCGATTATCATGTCGTTGTCGGTCATATGATCGATTCTCATGACCTTGCCGACACCGAAACGCTCATGGCGTATCTGCATACCGACCGCCAGTCGCCCCTGCGCTGTCATGATTTCCTGTCGGGATTCAGCCACCCCTCCGGCATTGGCTATGCGCTTCTTTGTGCCTGACCCTCCGTAGCCGATCGTGCCGCGCGATTGCCCGCGCCCGCGTGAGAATCCGCCGGAATGCGTGAAGTCAGCCTGATTTCCTCCTGTGGAGAATGCNGGCCTGCCNCCGAAATCCGCCTCTCGCGCCGTGCGCGATCCTCCCGCATTCCAACCGCTCCGGAACGCCGCGCCGGGGTCGACAAATGATGTGCTGCCGATATCGGAAGAGGTCTGAACCTTCAGATAGCGCGTGTCGATATCCGAGAGGAACCTCGACGGCCTCGTCAATGTTGTCTGTCCGTTGCGGAAGCGGGATGTGGCATAGGTCATGACACACGTCTTCTTGGCGCGTGTGATCGCCACATACAGAAGCCGCCTCTCCTCCTCCACCTGAGCCATTGAATCCATGCTCATCGCGGCGGGGAATAGCTCCTCCTCCACCCCGACGATATATATATGCTTGAACTCCAATCCCTTCGAGGCATGGACGGTCATCAGCGTAACCTTCGCTTCATCGCTCTCATCCTGCTCATCCTGATCGGTGGAAAGCTGCACCTCGCTCAGAAACGCCGCCATCGATAAATCCTCCTCTCCCGATTCCTCGCGAGTGACCACAAAATCCTTCAATCCGGAGAGAAGCTCCTGAAGGTTCTCCTGCTTGGATATTGATTCGGGTGTGGTGTCATGCGCCAGCGTCGTGAGNAGTCCCGAGCGGTTGTAGATCAATTGCCCCACCTCATAGGCCGATTTCCCGTCGGCCACATCGCGAAGAAATTCATCTACCATCTGTCGGAAGGCCTCCAGTTTACGCTGCGTCCCCGCATTCAGCCCTGCCGGGAATGAATAGGGATCGCAGATGACGCTCCAGAGGCTCACCGCATGTTCGTTGGCCGCCGACTGCAGTTTCTTTAAAGTGGTCTCCCCGATTCCCCGCGCCGGATAATTTATGACGCGGCGCAATGCCTCGTCATCATCCGGATTGACCGACAGACGGAAGTAGCTGATGGCATCCTTGATCTCCTTGCGCTGGTAGAACGACAGTCCCCCGTAGATGCGATACGGGATGTTGCGCTTTCTCAGCGATTCCTCCAGCACACGGCTCTGCGAGTTCGTGCGATAAAGGATGGCATATTCGTCATAGGAGTCATGGGCCGTATATTTCGTTTGTGAAATCATGTTGGCCACAAGGTAGGCCTCCTCTATATCGGAATATGTGCTGAGTATGCGCACCGGCTCACCCGGCTCATTCTCGCTGTAGACGCTCTTCTTCATCTGACGCGTATTCTTGTCGATAAGCGACCCCGCCGCGTTGATGATATTCTGCGTGGAGCGGTAGTTACGCTCAAGCTTGAAGACTTTCAGTCCCGGGAAGCGCTTCTGCATCCCGAGGATATTGGCGATATTCGCTCCTCGGAAGGAGTAGATACTTTGCGCGTCATCCCCTACCACGCAAAGATTCTGCCGATCTCCGGCCAACTTCGATATTATAAGATGCTGCGCGAAGTTCGTGTCCTGATACTCGTCGACGAGTATATACCTGAAGAAATCCTGATAATGACGCAGTATGTCGGGATTATCACGCAGGAGCACGTTCATATAATAGAGGATATCGTCGAAATCCATGGCCCCCGCTATGCGGCAACGGTCGGAATAGAGCTGGAAGATTCTCCCCATCATGGGGCGCTTCGCTTTCCTGTCGGCCGCGGCATTGTCGGGATCGGCGTTATATTGTTCNGCCGAAATCAGCGCGTTCTTGGCATTTGATATATGGGATTGCACCGAGGCGGGTTTGTAAATCTTATCGTCGAGTCCGAGATCTTTGATTATCATCTTTATGAGCGACCGTGAGTCGGTCGTGTCATAGATGGTGAAGCCCGGTTTGAAACCCAGCAGCTCCGCATGACGCCGCAGGATACGCAGGAAAATCGAGTGGAATGTGCCCATCCACAACTGACTTGCAATGCGCTCTCCCGTTATGGCACGGATTCGCTCCTTCATCTCGTTGGCGGCTTTGTTGGTGAAAGTCAAGGCGAGTATGCGGTAAGGTTCGAAGCCGTTGCGTATGAGGTCAATGATCTTGTAAGTCAGCACTCGTGTCTTCCCCGACCCGGCTCCGGCGATTACGAGTGCCGGTCCATCTTTGTAGACTACGGCATCACGCTGCTGCGGGTTGAGCAGGTCAAGGTAATTGAAAGTCGGGTCGAATGTATTTGCTTGTGAGTCTTGCGGTGTCATGTATGTGTGTGTATCGCTTGATTTGGATTGTGCCCCCCTGTATCAATTTTCTGAAAAGGGGGTGCTGATCTCGGAATAGACCGGGATTACGGGGATGAAATGATAGGAGGAGCGTTCGTAGTCGTTGACGCAGCAGTAATGTCGCATCCCGTTGGAGACCACCAGATAACGGGCCTTCAGGCGCATGTTGTAGCGCACTATCTGGTCGAAGACCCCCTGGGTGACGGCTACTCCGGGTGCTTTATACTCTATGATCATGAGTGGCCGGCCNTCGGGACCGAACACCACCGTGTCGCATCGCTTAGACGTGCCGTTGAGATCGAGCGCGACCTCGTTGGCCATCACTGACGCAGGATAACCGAGACCCGATATGAGCCATGCGGTGAAGTGCTGACGCACATACTCCTCCGGCGTGAGGTTAACGAATTTGCGCCTCAACGGGTCATATACCTTCACAAGATTCCCCTCCCGCCTGATCTTGAGATCGACGGGAGGGAGATTAAGCGGGGGTAACTGTGTCATTTCAATCCGTTGCGCTGGGTATAGGCCGGATCGAAAGCTCCGTTGAGAAGATCGGCCAGACGCAGGCCGCCGCGAAGGAACTGCTGCTCAATGACCGGTGACCAGTCGGCGATATAGTCGTAGCTTACGTTCGTGCCCTCGGGTGTGGAGTCATACACCTTTTTGGCAATCTCATATGTCTCCTCTCCCCATGAAAGAGGAGTGCCTCCGTCGAGTATGAGTGCGGTCTCGGCCTCATCNGCACGGTCGATCTGATCTACCCATTCGGTGTATCCCCATTTGTGGGCGGATTCCACGAGTTTGCTGTCCCATGTGCTGTGAAGATTCGTCTTGCCTCCGAAATATTTGATTTCGTGGCTGTTGCCTCCACGGTCGGAGAGACGGCCCATATGCAGGGGCTGATGAATATCGCCGAGGAAGTGGACTGTCAGCACCAGGGCGAGCCATTTGTCATCCTTAGATGCCGAGGGATTTCTGAGAACGGCCACCTGCTCCTCGATTGCCGAGACTACGTCGCCGGCCTCATTGCGGGGAGCGGATGCGTAGGTCTCGTCGGGATCGATATTGCGGTAATGCCATGTCTTGGTATAGGCATATTCATCCGTGTGGCAGGCGTTGTCGGGCCAGTTGGCGTAGTAGACGATTGATTTACCGCCAAGGATTGAATTGATGGAGTCGAGAGTGGCCTGAGTGAGATGACGCTCAGCAATCGCCGCAGTCACATCATGCCCTTTCTGCCCCCAACCGAATGCGGAGAGTGAGCCGCACAGCGCGGCTGAAAGTAAGATCGTATTAAGTTTCATAATGATAAGTATTTTAATCAGGTTAATCCATCCGGTCGCGATAGTCCTCGTAGGTGAATTCGCGTAGTTTCTCCAGAGAGCCATCCTCGCGGCGAAGCCACATCGAGGGATGCTGGATTCCATTGAACATATTGGTCTTGACTGTCGTGTAATGGTTCATATCCATCAATGTCAGTTCGTCGCCCGCTTTGAGCGGCTCCCTGAAACGCCAGTCGCCGACGTAATCTCCGCTCAGACAGGAGTTGCCACCGAGACGGTAGACGTGTTCGGGCTGCTCCACAGGGGCCTCATCCGGCAGTGCCTCCTCAATCTTCGGCTTATATGGCATCTCAAGACAGTCGGGCATATGGCATGCGAACGATGCATCGATGATGGCGGTCTTGATTCCGGCATTCTCCACGACGTCGAGCACCGTTGTCTTCAGGTCACCCGTTTGCCACGTGAACGCGCTCCCGGGCTCGATGATGACCTCCAGCCCCGGGTGACGCTCCTTCAGCCGCTTTACGACCTCCACGAAATGGTCGAGATCATATCCTTCGCGAGTGATGAGATGCCCACCCCCCATGTTGAGCCATTTCACTTGATCGAGATATGGGCCGAATTGCTCTTCGAGTGATTCGAGCACCTTCTCGAGTTCATAGCTCGACGACTCGCAGAGCGCATGGAAATGAAGCCCCTCCACACCCTCGGGGAGCGACTTTAAATCCGACGCATCCACCCCGAACCGACTTCCGGGCAGGCAGGGATTGTAGATATCCGTCTCGATAACGCTGCAATGCGGATTGACCCGCAGACCGGCCGACACACGCCGTCCCTCCGATTCATGCTCGGCGTTGTATGCCTGAATCAGAGGACGGAATTTCTCATATTGCGCCACGCTGTTGAAGGTTATGTGCGTGCATCCCTTCAGAAACTCCGGGAAGGTCTCCTCCGTATATACCGGGCAATAGGCATGCACATCCTTTCCGAGGAAATCGAGCGACAGCTTCATCTCATTGAGCGACGAAGCCGTGGAGGCGGTGAAATATTCCGCAATTATAGGGAATGTCTTCCACAAGGCGTTGGCCTTGAACGCCATGATTATCTTGATTCCGGCACGCTCCTCGGCCTCTTTAAGGCGGCGCATATTGCGCCGGATGCGGCTTTCATCTACTATGTAATAGGGTGTCTTGGGTGTGTTGTCTGACATTTCTTCATCTGTTATGGAGGGTCAGAATGCGATTCGTCCCTTCTTGGCCTCCTCCATCATTTTTTCTCCCGGCACGAGATAAATCTCAAGCCGGCGGTTACGGTCGCGGTTCTCGAATGAATCGTTGGGCACGAGGGGAATATCATCACTCATGGCGAATGGGAATAGGTAGGAGACATCGGCTCCGCTCTTTTCAAACCATTCGGTGACGGCTTCTGCCCTGTCAACCGTGATTTCCTCGCGATATGTCTCCGAACCGGTGTTGTCGGTGTGCATGACGAGAAGCACACGATACATATCGGGATTCTTTAAATAACGTTTGAATGGCTCCAGATATTTTCCGGCATCCTCTCTCAATTCTGTCTGGTTGGGTCCGAAAAGGCGTCCGGCCGGTATCGTGACCACAAGCACCTCACGGTTTCTGACCGCGTCGACCGTGCAACCGTTGCTTTCCGAAAGGGTGCGGTTCTTCAGGAGCACGTTGCTTGCCTCGCGTTCCTGAAATGTCCTCACCATATCGGCCTGTTTGCCCGGATCCACTGAGTTGATTAGCTCCGCGAAGCTCATCTCGTCAAGCGGCAGTGTCTTCTGCGCATCTGCGGGGGTGGCCGCCAATGCCAACAATATGGCAAGCAGACCNATCGGCTTACTGATTATCCTCTTCCAGCGACTCCTCATATGCGAGCTCTCCTTTTATTATCTCCCCTACATCGGCGGGGTCCATGAGTATCTCGCGGTCGTTGGCGAGTTCTTTCTTCACGTATTTCACCAGTTCCTCCTCGTCGAGGGCCTCATTGTCGGTCAGGCCGGCATTCAGCTTGGTGTATCCTTTGCGTTCGTAATAATCCCAGATGATATCGATTACATAGATTATCTCATCATCGGAGTATTGCGCGCTTATCTTGTCGCCCACGAATTTGCGTATATACGCAATCGCCAGGTCTTCATCATATTCGAAATTATCCATAGTATCAATTGTTATTTATTTCACGCATTAAGATCAAGAATACCCTCGGGGAGATCGAGATGCAATTCCGAATCCCGGGGATCCTCTTTCTCGATGACCTCACTTATCAGATCGGCATTGAAGGGAATATAGATGAGATCGGGATCCTCCGCTCCCTCCTCACCTTCCGGGCGCACAAGCAGCAGAAGATTATCGGTCGAGGTGTCGAGTTCCTCCACTCTTCCGAGGTATCCGAGTTCACGGTCGAAGACCTTGAAGCCGACAAACTCCTCCTCCGTGCGCAGCTCATCCTCCTCCATATCCAGAAATTCCGCCACATCGCGCCTCATGAGATAGAATTGCTTGTTGACGAATCTGCGCGTATCTTCCACCGAATCAATCCCCTCCAGCTTGACAAGGGAGGAGAAATGACCCTTCGGGCGCACCGACTCTGCATAGAACGGCACATAGATGCCATCCATATCCACAATCAGCGGATAATCCTCTTCGAGAATCTCCGCGTCGTAGTCCAAGACCGCATTCAGTTCACCTTTCAACCCGTGAGGTTTCAGAAACTTCCCGGCCTGCACTATATCCTTCTCCTCTATCATCTTCGCTTACGCTCCTTTCTTTTATTATTCTATCTTCTTAATCAATCCTCGACGCGTATGATGCTCGCCCCGAGGCTCCTCAGGCGAGCCTCGATATCTTCGTAGCCACGGTCGATCTGATCGATATTCATAATCCTGCTCGTTCCCTTCGATCCGAGCGCGGCGATCAGCAGAGCTATGCCGGCCCTTATGTCCGGCGATACCATCGTCGTGCCGTGCATCGCACCGAAACGCCCCGAGCCTATGACTGCCGCTCTGTGCGGGTCGCAGAGAATGATGCGCGCTCCCATATCGATCAGTTTGTCGACAAAGAAGAGTCGCGATTCAAACATCTTCTGATGTATCAACACACTTCCCCTCGCTTGGGTTGCCACAACGAGGAAAATACTCAAAAGATCGGGGGATAATCCCGGCCATGTGGCATCCGCGAATGTCATGATGCTGCCGTCGATAAAGGTCTCTATCTCATAGATTTCCTCCTGGTTCACCCGGATATCGTCACCCTCTATCTCAAGGTGGACGCCAAGTCGGCGGAACATCTCGGGCATTATCCCGAGATCCTGCACGCTGACATTCTCAAGCGTGATGTCACTNCCCGTCATAGCGGCCATTCCGATGAAACTTCCGACCTCGATCATATCCGGCAGGCAGGTATGCTCCGCTCCATGCAGCTTCTCCACTCCTTTGATATGCAGCAGGTTGGAGCCGATTCCCTGTATATCCGCACCCATATGGTTGAGCATCCGGCAAAGTTGCTGCACATATGGTTCGCAGGCGGCATTGTAGATTGTCGTCTCCCCCTTGGCCAACGCCGCCGCCATCACGAGATTCGCCGTGCCGGTGACGGAGGCCTCGTCGAGAAGAAGGTATCTGCCGCCGAGACCCGCAGGGGCGCTGATGCGATACAGTCTCTCCTCCGAGTCATATTCAAATTCCGCCCCTAAGGTGATCATCCCCTGGAAATGGGTGTCAAGCCGGCGGCGTCCGATCTTATCCCCTCCCGGCTTCGGGAGAACGGCNCGTCCGAAACGCGCCAGCAACGGCCCGACAATCATCACCGAGCCTCTGAGCGATGAGGCTCGACGTCTGTACTCCGGAGTCTCCAGATACTTCAGATCTATCGCATCCGCCTGAAACTCGCAGGTGTGGTCGTCGACAAATTTCACCTTGACTCCCAAATCGGCGAGAAGACTTATGAGATTGCGCACGTCGAGAATATCGGGCAGATTGCTTATTCTTACCCTCTCGGGGGTGAGCAATGTGGCGCATATCACCTCAAGGGCTTCGTTCTTGGCTCCCTGCGGACGGATTCTTCCCTTCAGTTTATGGCCACCCTCCACTATAAATGTTCCCATATCTCGATTCCAGAGTCAAAATTTGTTATACTTCGTATTCTTTTTATTATTACGCTTCTTCTTCCCCTGCGGCTGCGGAGTGACATCGCGGAAATCATGAAGCACGTAGGTGGCCGGATCCAGATCGATGCGCCCCTCGCTGTATCGGTGAAGATCTTTCAGTATCCGCCCGTTATCCACTCCGTCGGGATTATGCGTCAGCAGGAGTTTCTTCATCTGATGAGCCACCATTGAAATCAGGCGGTCGCGCTCCTCTCCCTCCTCCATCATAGCTACAATCTTGATAATCTGCTCAAGATTCCGCCCATACTGACGGTTGCGGATAGGNGCCTTCATGTATTCCAGCCGCTCGGGACGCGGATGCACCTCTTCGGCCGTTATTACCTCNCAGGGAAACTCTATGTCGAGTTCGAANCGGGCCATGATATTGAGATGGTCCCAGAATTTCTTCATATCCCCCTTCTCCCCCACATTCTGCGGGAAGAGCGTCCGCATCACCCCGACTATCGCATGGGCGCATATTGTCCGTTCCTCCGGATCGGGGATTTCGACGCAGTAATCCACCATATTCTGGATATTGCGTCCATACTCCGGCAGAGGCAGCTGGGGCATGCCGGTATTATAGGGAATAAACTTGAATTTATCTTTGGCTAAGAGAAAGTCTTCTGTCATTTGTCTGATGGTATATATGTGTGCGTTAAAGCACTTTGTTGCGGGCCACGGTCGCTCTGTAGTCCTTAAGATAGAAGGGCACACCATAGGCCGTGTCAAGAAAGTCGCCGTTGCGGAAGGCTCGTTCCGAGAGGGCCACCATATCCATGGCCACCGGCATCGAGGATGAAAGGAATCTTGCCCCCTCCACGTTGAGGACTTCACGGGCTTTATCGACTCCGTCGCCGATAAACACCACTTCCCTCCCCTTCGGCAAGTCATGGTATGAATCGCCATCCAGCACAAGGGCACTCGGCTCAAGCAGCGGCTTCAACGCGAAGTCGTAGGCCGCCGTGTAGACCTCCATACGCCGGGCATCGATCATCGGGACGAGTATCTCATCTCCCTGAGGCTCGCGCAATGCAAACATAGCCTTGACGGCGAGGGTCTCAAGTGTCGGGACGGCGATAAGCGGAACATCCTTCGCAAAGCAAAGTCCCTTCGCCAGCGACATTCCGATACGCAGTCCGGTGTAGCTTCCCGGACCCGAACTGACGGCCACCGCGTCAAGCTTCATCTCGCGCCTTGCAAGGAATTCGAGACATCTCTCAACGTATCCCGCCAAGAGGGCGGCATGCTGCATCGGTTCCTCCGATTCTATATGAAACTCCACCATTCCGTCGCAGCTGACCGCGACCGAGCATATCCGCGCGCTCGTCTCTATATTGAGGATTACACTCATTTTCTTATTTAATTATTATAGTCCGCATCATGACATCGAAGTTGTTTATTCTTCATGCGAAACATGCGGATTTTTAAGTGGCAAAGTTACGAATTTCCGCGCAATTCTGCAATTGCATCCGCACATCTTCTGCCATCTACAGCGGCCGAAATGATTCCTCCGGCATATCCGGCACCCTCCCCTGCGGGATAAAGGCCGTCTATCTCTATGTGGCGCAGTGTCTCGCGGTCACGCGGAAGCCGGACGGGTGAGGATGTGCGGCTCTCAAGTCCGATGACGGTCGCTTCGTTGGTAAGAAATCCCTTCGACTTGCGCCCGAAATCACGGAATCCCTGCTGCAATCTTTTGGAAATGACGGGAGGCAACAGTTTGTCCACCCGCTCCGGCAACAGTCCGGCGGGATACGAGGATGNCGGCAATGTGGTGGAGGGTCTGCCGTTGACGAAATCATACATCCGTTGGGCCGGTGCGCGAAGTGTGCCACCGGCCGCGCGGAAGAAGCTCTTCTCAAGCTCCTCCTGGGCACGCAGCAACTCGAATACACCCTCTGATTCATACTCCGGAAAATCTCCGGGACGCAACTCCACCACCATTCCCGAATTGCTCCAACGACCGTTTCGGGCCGATGACGACATGCCGTTTACCACACTCTGACCGGGTGCAGACATGGCGGGAACCACCACTCCGCCGGGACACATGCAGAAACTATATACTCCCCGGCCATCAGCCTGAGTCACGAAACTATACTCCGCCGCAGGAAGATATTCCCCTCTGCCTGCCGGATTATGATATTGAATGCGGTCGATCGTTTCCACCGGGTGTTCGAGTCTCACCCCCATGGCGAAGCCTTTGGCCTCCATGCCTACTCCCTGCTCATAAAGTCTTCTGATTGTGTCGCGGGCCGAGTGGCCTATCGCCAGGATGACATCACCTCTCACCTCGGTTCCATCTGCCAGTTCCACCCCCGTTGCCTCTATGCCGCCGTCAGGTTTCTTCTCAAGTATCAATCCGTCGACACGGGTGTTGAATCTCACTTCGCCCCCGCATTCCCTGATTTTCTCGCGGATATTGCGGATTATGGCCGGCAATCGGTCGCTCCCTATGTGGGGATGAGCCTCGGTCAGGATAGCGGGATTGGCGCCGAACTGCACGAGCAATTGCATGACGGCATCGTTGTCGCCACGTTTTTTCGAGCGGGTGAAGAGTTTGCCGTCGGAGAATGTCCCCGCTCCACCTTCGCCGAAACAGTAGTTGGATTCCGGATCCACTCTCCCCTCCCGGCTGATGGCCGCTATATCGAGACGGCGGCTGTCGACATCGCGCCCACGCTCAAGCACCACCGGACGCAGTCCCCGCTCAAGGGCCCTGAGAGCCGCGAAAAGTCCCGCCGGGCCGGCTCCGACGATGACCACCTGAGGCGCCTCCTCTCCGACCGGCTTGAATTCAACCGGAATGAGCGGCGGCACAGCCGTGAGGTCCTCTCCGGTCGCGACCGCTACAGTCAGATTCACCACTATGTCGCGCTTGCGGGCATCAATCGAACGACGCGTGACGCGCACATCGTTTATACGTTCAGTCTTTAATCCGAGCGCGCGCGCCGCCATGCGTCGTATTTCAGCCGGGTCGGCGGCCTGGTCCGGGCGCAGCCTGAGATCTGTCTTCTCTATCATTTCTTTCTTATTTCATCCATCCGCTGCTGCATCTTCGCCTCCGAGGGATTCTGGCCGGCGTGCCAGAAGCGTTTCCCTGCGATCTGCTCGGGTAGATACAGTTGGTCGGAATAGTTGTTGGCATAATTATGGGAATATTTGTAATCCTTACCGTATCCCATATCTTTCATGAGTTGCGTCGGCGCATTGCGAAGATGCAGCGGCACCGGAAGATTCCCGCTCTCCCCGACTTCAGCAAGCGCGTTGGCTATCCCCATATAGGCTGAATTGCTCTTGGGCGACGTGGCGAGATAGACCGTGCATTCGGCCAGTATAATCCTTCCCTCAGGCCAGCCGATTTTCTGCAATGCGTCGAATGTGGCGTTGGCCAAAAGAAGTGCGTTGGGGTTGGCGAGACCTATATCCTCGGCTGCGAGTATCACGAGCCGACGTGCGATGAACGCCGGGTCTTCACCTCCGGCCACCATTCTCGCCAACCAATAGAGCGCGCCGTCGGGATCGCTGCCGCGCACCGATTTGATAAACGCCGAGATGATGTCGTAATGGAGTTCACCGTTGCGGTCGTAGGCCGCCGGATTCTCCTGCAAACGGTCGATGACCGTCGCATCATCTATCACTACAGGCTTGTCATCCGGAGTCGATTGCTCTATCAGATCGATTATATTAAGCAGTTTGCGTGCGTCGCCACCCGCGAAGCGGAATAGCGCCCCTGTCTCCTCCACCTTAACATCCCTTTCCTTGAGAATCGGATCTTTCTCCAGTGTAAGATCAAGAAGTCTGCGGAGATCCGCCTCGTCAAGCGGCTTCAAGGTATAGACCTGAGCGCGTGAAAGCAACGGGCGTATCACCTCGAAAGAGGGATTCTCCGTCGTCGCTCCGATCAGTGTAACCACCCCCTTCTCCACCGCCCCGAGAAGCGAATCCTGCTGCGACTTGCTGAAGCGGTGGATTTCATCTATGAAGAGGATCGGACGCGACTTGGAGAACATGCTCCTCCCGGCCTTCTCGCAGCGGTCGATAATCTCCCTCACATCCTTCACTCCCGACGTCACGGCACTCAACGTATAAAATTCCGCCTCCGTGACGTTGGCTATGATTCGCGCCAGAGTGGTCTTTCCGACTCCCGGCGGACCCCATAATATGAAGGAGTTGATACGCCCGGTGTCAATCATATTGCGCACGACTCCTCCGGGACCGACCAGATGGGTCTGTCCGATATAATTATCGAGTGTCTGCGGACGCATCCGCTCTGCCAATGGTATGTTGCCGCCCACCTTAATTATATGTTTTAGCTGTTGTTTATCATTTTATGGAGNAGCTCGGCATCGACCTCTTCGAGTGAGGCCACNACACGCGTGCAATGCGGTGCGAGAACNTCTGCCGGGAGCGTCCCGGCCACGCCAAGNACCTTGCCGCCGCTTGCCTCGCCGGCCTTGACCCCTTGCAAGGCATCCTCCACCACGACCCAGCGTCCNTCACTCAGTCCCAGTTCCCGGGCTGCGCGCAGATAGCCCTCCGGATCCGGTTTGGACCGGCTCACCATGTCGCCGGTGATTATGACGTCGAAATATTCCTTTATCCCGGGTATGTCATGATAGAGATGTTCCATCTTGATATCGTTGCTGCTCGTGAATAGCGCAACGGGCACTCCGTTACTCCTCAGATCCTCAAGTAATTCGCGTGCTCCGNGGCAATAAGCGTAAATCATATTCCCCTCCTCCTCAAGCAACCGNTTCTCCACCTTTTNCCTTATCTCTGCGTCAGGATAGTATGTCTTGAGTATATTCTCAAGTGTCGTCCCCTTTATTCGCTCCGCCAGATTCGGCACATCAGTGGGAAACTCCTTATTGATTCGCTCCCATATGCGGGTATATTCACGTTCACTGTCAATGAGGACACCGTCAAGATCAAACAGCACACCCCAACGTCCGCTTTCAGCGTTCACGTTCTCTACCTTATTATTTTCTACCACCTTATTATTACTCATATACTTTTTAGTCTTTCTCTAATTTTAACACCATCCGGCACGAATGGTTGCATCCGATACCTCTTCCGATATCTCTTACAAATATAACAATATTCGCCAAGATTTCCAAACCGGCCCTCATTCCTCTCCACTCCATACTCCCTCCCGTCACTATTATCCCCCTTTTCAATACCATTAACAAAAGAAAACATTTCATCAGTCTATTTTAACAAACCGTAGCCATATCCTGAATGTTATAAAACCAAAACACAATTTATACCGAATTCCTTAATAAAATTTGATTCTTATGAAAAAGACTATTTTACTCGCAATGGCAGTCGCCGCAGGAGCCACAGGCACAGCAATGGCAGCCAACCCCGTTCTCGACAATCCCGAAAACAGACCTTATGTCGGTGTGCGTCTTTCAGCTGAATCCTCTATTCCCGGAACTTTGAGTTTCGGCAATACTAAGGAGAACGTCTTTGACGCCGGCGCAGGTATCAGCGCAGGTATCATCTACAATCAGCCTATCGTAGCCAACTTCACCGTCGAACCGGGTCTGGAGCTTTACTACAACACCACGAAATTCAATATTAATGACGATATGATGCAGGATATGCATTGGAAAGCTCGCTCCACTCGTTCGTTTGGTATGAGAATCCCTGTGATGTTGGGTTATCACTTTGATTTCTCGAAGAATTTCGGTCTGAATGTCGCCACGGGTCCCGTTCTCAAGGTCGGTTTCTCGGATGATTACTATCTGACCTCCGAAACCCGTATCGATGATGCCGGCGAGGCTTATCGCTTCCATGAGAGTGGCTCGATGTATAATGACAACGAGTATACCGGAGCCGGCGAAGTCAACGCTTTCAACCGCGTGGATTGCGCATGGAGAATCAGCATCGGTGCCAACTTCCTCAAGCACTACTATGCAGGTATCAGCGGCGACCTCGGTATGGTCAACCAGATCAAGCACAGTAATAATGGTGCATACAGTATGAAAAACAACCTCTTCCAGTTCACTCTTGGTTACAATTTCTAAGGTGTTTGCTTGAAGAACGGTCCGCCGGGCTTGACCCGGATTATATAAATCGATTCGGAGATGATTCCCGGGAATCATCTCCGAATCTCTGTTTATCAGGGGTTTATTCCTAACTGAAAATATACTCTACAACCGTCGGATCTTTATCGTGCTGAGCAGGGTCAGTCCCCCGTCCGGGGTGAAGCTGACGGTGATTCCCTCCCCGTCGGCGGCTTTCGTCAGATAGCGGCGTTTCACCATATTCTTAACCCCGCTCTCCAGAGCCGGACTGAAATCATCCTCGACCGTCACACCGTTGACCGCGATATCCATCCTTGAGGCGGATGTGGCTTTGCCCGCATTGTGTCCGAGCATATACGCCGACAGTGCCGAGGGAGCCGACAGATCGGCAAATCCCAATTCCAATTCATATTCGCCATCCTCCACATCAATCCGATATTCCTCTAATTCCGATAGACTCCGCTGATACAACGGGCCGTCATTCGTGAGTCCGATCTCATCCTGACTGACGTTTCTTCTGCCTCCCACATATCCGTAAGCACCACCGGGCCCATACTCCATATCGGGCAGCCATGTCAGTCCGCTATCCTCGCTTCGGAAATAACAGTTTGATCCGACATTGATCGCCAGCTCATCCTCTCCCAACGCTATCTTCCCGCCACGCACAGGGATGAGATTGACGTCGATAGTCATGGCATCGAGCGTATCATCAGATGCCGCTGAGGGTGAATGAAGCTCAAGAACATTCCTCCCCTCTTTCAGCGGCACATCGAAAACAGCGGTGTAATTCGCTACTTGCGTTTCAGGCAAAGCGGTGCCGTTGACCGTAAGCGTTACAACCGGGAGATTCGTATAAATCTTCACGGGACGCATCACCGTATCGCCGGCGACCACGATTTCCGTTCGCTCAGCCCAGTCCCGCGAGGCGATGTGCGCGACGCTCTTCCTATCACTCGGTGTCCAGGCTGCCTGATAGTAGTGGTAGACATCCTTCTTTCGACGGTCATTCGTGACAAGGCCTTTGTTATTAATATGCGGCATCGATTCCGCACGGTTGGCCGAGGAGAAATCTATGAAATTCCAATGCGACGCTCCGGCCACGAAGGCTGAATCCTCTATCACCGGCAGGTAGTGCTCAAGATACTGCTGCTGATACTCCATGCTGAAGTCGAATGGCTCGGGCTTAAGTGAATGGAGCCTGAGATCCGATCCGGCGCCATATTCGCTGACAATCAGGCGGTGTGAAGGGTGCTCGGCATGCTGACGGGAGAGGAACTTCTCGAATTCCGTCATATCGCCGCCATACCAGCCCTGATACAGGTTCCA
The DNA here is from genome assembly GCA_014801595.1 of Bacteroides sp. GTDB lineage: Bacteria > Bacteroidota > Bacteroidia > Bacteroidales > Muribaculaceae > Lepagella. The sequence continues at coordinate 67,545 of JAAVDV010000004.1, read as the reverse complement.
GCCTTTGACATCGGTAATCTCCCCCAGTCCGGCCTCATGGTAGACATCGCTCCCGTGGAACGCCATCGCGCTCATACGCGACGCATCCTCCTCTTTTACCACCTCTTCAAGCCTGTCGGCCAATAGCTTGGTGCGCTCCCTCGTCGCCTCACGTTCATCCGCAGGCGTGCGTAGCAGGATTTCATTCATATACCCCCACATGGCCACAGAGGGATGATTGTAATGACTCCTGATCATCTCGCGCACCATCGTCTCGGCATTTTCATCGAAGCCGGGAGTGTCGGGCACATAGTCGATAACCGGCANCTCCTCCCAGGCGATCAGACCCAGACGGTCGCACATCTCCAGCACGGCGTCATCCTGCGGATAATGGCTGATTCTGATAAAGTTGGCTCCCATATCCTTTATCAGTTTCATGTCGCGACGATGCTGCTCGTCGGTGAGGGCTATCCCCATCGGACGCTGATCCTGATGACGACACATTCCCCGCAGTTTGTAGGGGGTGCCGTTGAGAAGGAAACGTCCCTCGCCGTCAAATCCGAAGGAGCGAAAGCCGACACTCGTGCGAGTGCTGTCCAGAACTTTCCCGCCATCTCTCACCTCTGTCACAAGTTCATACAACACCGGACTTTCGGGCGACCATGGCTCCACCCCTTCTATGCTTCCGAAATCAAGCCGGAACGTGCCGTCAGATTCCGGTTTGAGATTCACCGTCGCGCTTCTGCTCGCCACCACTTCTCCCGATGGAGCGAGAATTTCGGAACTGACTGTGATTTTCCGTTTCTTATCCGATGCGTTGATCAGGTCGCCCGACACTGCCAGCAATCCGGCGCCCGATGCCGAAAGCCCTGATTCTACCTTCACCCCCTCCGCGCGTCCGGATTCCGGTGACAGATGCACATCATCGACCGCGACAATCCAGACATCGCGGTAAAGACCCCCCATAAAGGTAAAATCCGCTGAATAAGGGGGAACCGCAGGGTCGGAATTGTCAACGTACACGGTCAGTCGGTGGGTCCCTCCCGGCTCTACATAGGGTGTCAGGTCGACCACATGTGGCGAATATGCTCCGACATGTGTGCCTGTCTCCTTACCGTCNACCAGAACTCTTGATTTGGATGCGGCCCCATCGAGCTTGAGGTAAATCCGGTTGTTTCTCAACCGCTCCGGAATATTCAGCATCCTCTCATATACCCCCTCTCCGCGACGATAATCGCGCGTGACATAGGCATCTGAGTTCCAACTGTGAGGCACCGCCACACGTCGCGCCGCGATGGTATCCTCCGCGAAACGGAATGTCCAGCCGTCATTGACAGTATATGTCTCCCGGGCAGCCACATTCAGTCCGAGAGTCAGAATTGTCATTCCTATCAGTAAACTTCTCATAATCCGGTCGAGTTTATTGGCGCATCAACGCCTCTATGTAGTAATAATCCGCATAGTTCAACGGCACATCGATCTCTGATCCGGCGGGATGGTGGCCCGTGCTGTGATCAAGCAGGAAGCCCTTCTTCTCCCCGGTCGGTATACGATAGGAAGCTGTCAGATTCCTGAGAGTCTCATCGGCATAGCGACGGTAAGCGGCGGCTTTCGTCGCATCCTCTTCATATTCGCTGAGAAGATAGAGACCCGAGGCGATGATGGCGGCTGCCGAGGCATCCCGAGGCACGTCGCCGGCTACCTCCGATGGTGTGGCGTTCTCCACCTCCGGCATCTTCATATCCCAATACGGCACCTGATCGGCCGGCATATTGGGCAACCCTATGATGAAGTCCGCGATTTTACGGCTCATATCGAGATAGCGCTTATCTCCGGTGTAACCATAGCATTGGGCGTAGCCATATAGTCCCCATGCCTGACCTCGGCTCCACCATGAGTCATCGGCATATCCCTGCGCCGTGCATTTCATTCTCACCTCTCCCGTCTCCGGATCGTAATCCACCACATGCCAGGATGTGCCGTCCGGTCGGAAATGATTCGCCAGTGTCTTGTCGGCATGATGTCGGGCGATATCGTTGAAAGTGGAATCTCCGGTCAACTGCGTGCCTCTGAAAAGTAATTCCAGATTCATCATGTTGTCGATGATGACGGGGTATTTCCACTTGTCGGCATTGTGGTCCCATGAACGTATCGCGCCCACTTTGGGTGAGTAACGGGTCGATAGCGTTTTAGCCGCCTGTTCGGTTGCCTCGCGAAGTTTCACATCCCCGGTCAAGTCATATCCCTTGCCGAAACTGTCGTAAATCATGAAGCCAAGGTCGTGCGTCCCCTTGTGCCATATGGCCGGCTCAATTTTCCAGGTCCATTCCAGAGCGGCATCCCTCCATTCGGGGCTACCCGTGTATTCATAAATCTGCCATAACGACCCGGCGAAGAATCCGGAGCACCAGTCGTGGGGATGCACCATCACGAGATTCCCCTCGGCATCAAGTGTACGCGGGGTCACCTTTCCTCCGGCCACATTCGAATCCTCTTTCACCGCCTCCTCCGCACATGCGAGGGCATATTCCATCTGCCTGATGACTTCTACAAAGGCATCATCTTTCCCTCTCGGATGATAGTAGGCAAGATTGAACGGATCGGCATAATCGAGCCGTCGCTCACGATGATAGAGGTCGGCATAATCTTTTCGTTCCGGATTGAGGAGACGCATTCTGTAGAGATCCTTGAGCGTCTCCTGCTGCTTGCTCTCCATTCCGGAAATCTGCTTGTAAGGCCATTCCTCACCGCTGCGCCCGGTATATCGCGCCAGATAATCGAGAGCCTTCTCCACGCTCCTCCCATCCGGCGACACCTCGCTCCCCATATCAAGATTGTTCATTCGCGCCATCTCAAGAATATCGAGAAGATGAGTCAGATTATATTGCGAATAGCCGTATGAGAGTGTGCGCCATAGTTCATGAGGTTGGCTGCCGTCGGGTTCGATCTGGGTGAAAATTCGTTTCTCCCCTACCTCCCCGGCAATCTTGCGGGCTATATCCTCCTGCCCGGAATAGAGAGCGAATGCTATGAGCTGCGCGTCGTAGGCCGTTGAATGGTTGTTGGCCTGCCGGCTCTCCTCCTCCCCCTGAGGGGAGGTCAGCATCCAGTCGACGAGATTCCCGAACCATCTCTTCAATCCCTCTGAATCAGCCTTGGTGAAAGCCTGTGAAGATTCAAGAAGGGGAAGCGCGCTGACCATCTCCACGAAGGAGTAGGTGTCGAGCAGACCGTAGCATCTACCCTTCCCTCCGTTATGGCCCGGTATCATCTGGGCATATTCCAGATTCGGATTCATGCGGGTCGGCTCATCAAGAAACCACACCCTTATCTGCTCGACGGCCTTGTCGGCATATTTCTCCTCCCCCGTCAGATACCACGCCACTGCCAAATCGGTGATACGCCTTGCCGCCTCGCCGAGCCTATCCCTGTCAAGTCGGTAGATTTCGGGATTTGTCTCCCCGTCGCGGTTGATATACGGAAGCCCGTCAGCCTTCTCGGGATCAGGCCAGAAATAGCGGGCCTGACTCATATAATCATGAGGGTCGCCTCCCGGGGGGAGTATATCCTTATCGAGAACGGAGACGGGAGAGAGTCCCAACAGGCTGTCCCCTCTTGATGTCAGCGCGGAGATTGCCGCCGAGTAGAAAGGACGCTTACTTTGATTCTTTACAGTATCAAGATGTGCCGGGTTCCATACTGTGGCCCCCGCACAGAGGGTGGCCGCGAGTCCGGCCGTTACGGTCAGTTTTCTCTTCATATATTTATTAAGGTGTAAAAGCCGGTGTCCCGCTCTGCCCAGACGACAGTGAGACACCGGCTCCCTACTGAAAAACCTCAGATTCCTAATACCTGATTCTTATTATTACCATTATTTCTTGACCATATCGAATGTGCCTTTGTCGGTGCCGGCGGTGAGATCGATCGTCACTACGTAGGTCGCTCCCTCCTCAAGCTGCACGCCATCCGCCAGTTCGAAGTTGCCGGCATCCTTGATGAGCGCTTTCGCGTTGTTGGTGAATGTCAGCGAGGATGTGGGATATTCTCCTCCCCAGCCATCCTGATGGAAGAACTTGAACGAGAGATAGTCGAAGCGGAAACGGTCGCCGATTTCCGAACCCTGCTCGGGGCCGGCTTTGCCGGTGAACTGATATACCTTCGGACGTATCTCGGCCATACAGTAGGCCTTGCCGGGTTCCCAACCGAACTGGCTTGAGAGTGACGGGGATCCTACGCCCCAGCCCATCAGCCAGAGAGCACCCGAGCCGTCAGCCTGAAGTGTCATCTCCGAACCGTCGGCGTTGACGCGCTTGGCCGTCAGCGTACCGTTCAGCTTGTCGAGCACTACGTTGTAGTGGCCCTTGACCGGAAGGAAGGTGATGGAGTAAGCCTCCTCATCGAAGTGGAAATAGTCGGGATCGAAGTAGAGATCGTCAAATGCGGAGAATTCTCTGAAGCTGAGTTCCGAATTTTGCGCAAGCTCGATTACTGTGGAGTAGAGATTGTTATCGGAAGTCGACATCTTCTGACCGTTCAGGTAGATCGGACGCTCCTCAAACTGCTGCTCACCCTTGAAGTCGACAGTCATTATAGCATCGTTGATACCCTGGGTAAGGTCAAGGGTGATTACATAGATACCGTTGTCCTGAAGCACGACTCCATCCTCAAGGAAGAGGTTGCCGTTGTCATGGCCGTTGGATCCGTTGCCCACCCCGATGAGATTGGATTTCGAGACGAGGTCATCGCCGGTAAGCTCGACACCCCAGCCCATCTGGCCGAAGAATTTGAAGTTGATATTGTCGACAGCAATCGTCTTTCCACCTACGACCGTCAGCTGATAGGTCTTGTCACCTGTCGGGGCCATACATATGGCATTCTCCGTAGTCCAGCCTACCTCGTTGGAGAGCGAGGGCTGACCGATGCCCTGACCGATTACCCAGACTGCGCCTGTGCCGTCAGTGTTCAGCGTGGCGGGATTGTCACCGAGCACTTTGTAGACACGGAAATAGCGAAGCTTCGTGTCGGCGATGATGCGGTAGTTGCCGTCATACGCGTTGAACGTCAGCGAGCCATCCTCGTTCTTGGTGAAATAGTCGGGATTGATCCACCATTCGCCGAACTCGGGGAAGCCCGAGGGTACGACTCTGTCACCCTTGGCGAGATTCATGTCGATGAAGGATGTAGTCTCCCCCATTGCCTCAAGTTTCTGATCGTTGAGCGAGAGTGTCACGAAGGGCGAACCCTCGAACGTGAAGGTGTTGAAGCTGACCGTGTAACGCCCCGGGGCGGAATTGGAGAATGGTATCACACCCTCGGCATACGGCTTGATTTCGCTGTTCTCGTAGCCGAAAGTAATCTCGTTGCCGTTGGCGCCGACCGCCGGAGCCACGATCACACCGCGAAGTTCGGCGGGGAAACGCTGAGTCATCTCGTAGACATATTGTCCCTGCTTCTCCATCGTGTATTCCTCGCCGGTCTCGGCGCGGAATGTGAGGGAGGGATAATCGGGATGGGTGATGTTGACGCTGTAGGCTTTCTCTATCGTAGTGAAATTGATATTCTGGAGTGTCAGACGCAGAGTGGCGCTCCCGTCGGGGATATTGGCATAGTAGGGAACGTAGAGTTTCCCCTCATAGGTCTCGCCGCTCACCTTTGTGCGGATCACGCGCTCGCTGACCATCTCGTCGCCGAAATAGAGCTCAGCATGGATTGTCGAGAGGGGCACCTCCGCATCCTCGGCCTTGATCGAGAAAACAAGGCTGTCGCCGAAGCAGGCCGTTCCGAGGTCGCCGTTGACGGTCATCATGGGGTTGCCGGGCAACAGGCTGTCGTCGTCACAACCGACGAGCAACGCTGCCGAAGCAAACATCAGGGTCAATGCTTTATAGGTTTTCATTTGATTCGTTTGGAATTAGTAAGGTTAATTGAAGTTTGCTCATTCCCATGTCAGTGACACGATTCCGTTGGCCGGAACGGTGACCGGGAAATGATGACTGCCGTCATCGACAGTGGCTTTGGCATCTTCCGACTTTCTGTTGCTCAATACCAGAGCGTAGCTGTTGTCGGGGTTGCGGAAGGCCGAATATGTCAGGCCGCCGGGATTGTAGCCGGATGAACCGATGCGGACAGCGCCGGGTTTCACTACAGCCGACATGTGGGCCATGATGTAGTAGAAGGAGTTGCGGCGGATGGTCTTGAAGTCATCATCGATGTCGACCGCTCCGAATCCGGTCGTGCAGCCGCCGGGACGATTCGGTCCGCGGTGGGAGTCGAGCATGAGATTCCAGATGATTGCGCCACGGCTCCAGCGATTCACCGTGCCGAGGGTGATCTGCTCCATGTCGTCGATCAGACGTGCCTGCAGATTTGCGCCGTCATTCCAGTCGCCCGCTGTAGATTCGGTGAATACAAGTTCCATATCCGGGCANGCCTTATGCACCGAATTGAGTTCCTCGACATTGCCACCGTAGTTGTGGTAAGCCGCGCCTGCGAGATAGCGGGCCGCTTCGGGATCGGAGTAGATCTTGACGGGATAGCTCTNCTGGTCGGCCATGTTGTCGTAGTTGTAGTTATGGTCAAACGCATAGATCTTGGTGTCGAGACCTGCCTTCTCGAACGCCGGTCCGAGAGCTGTCTTCACGAAGTCGCGCTGCTCATCCCAACCCATGAACATGGAGGCGGAGTTGCCACGGTTGAGCGGCTCATTCTGCGGAGTCATCGCGTAAATCTTGATACCCTCCTTCTCGAATGCCTTGATCCATTTCACGAAATACTCGGCATAGTCCTGATANTAGTCGGGATTGAGCTGGCCTCCGGTCCAGGAGTCGTAAGGACGACGGTCAGTCAGATTGTCGACCTTCATCCATTTGGGAGCCGTCCAGGGGGAAGCGAGTATCTTGATTGAGGGATTGATGGCGAGTATCTCCTTCAACACGGGGATTACATAGCCGGTCTCCTCCACTGTCAGACCGAAGTTCTCGATGCCGGGTTTGTCGCAGCATGTATATTCGCTCAGCGAGAAGTCGGAGCATCCGATGCACACGCGGATATAGCTCATGCCGTAGCCGTCGGTCGGCGAGAAGGTCTCCTTGAGGAATTTGGTGCGGTCNGCGGGAGTCATCTTAAGTAGATTGACAGCCGTNGAGCCGGTGATTGCCGCTCCGAATCCGTCGATTGTCTGATATGTCTCCCCGGGATTGATTTTGATCGTGGAGGGCGACATATTGTCGGAAGTGCTGAATGCGATGGTGGATTCAGTCAGGTCTTTCGCACGGTTGGCCGTGGTGGAAATTACCCTCACATCGCCCGCCGCCGGCTGAGCCGGCTCGGCGGGTGCGGGTGTTGTGGGTGTCTCTTGATCTTCGCCGCCGCATGACATCATCATGGCGCTGAGGGCGAGCAGGGATAGTATTGTCACTTTTGTTGGTTTCATGAAGTTTGGATATTATTTATCAGGGATCAATATCCGGGGTTCTGCACTACGTTCGGGTTCGTGTCAAGCACATCCTGCGGTATTGGCAGCAGATAGGAATTGACCGTATAGGGAACCGCGATCGGCAGACGTCCGGGGTCGTTGCGCTGGGCAGCCGCCATCGTCTCCTCAAGTATGCCGAGGCGCACGAGGTCATACCATCTCTCACCCTCGCAGGCGAGCTCAAGCCGACGCTCGTTGATGTATGCCTTCATCAGATTCTCCTTGCTTCCCTTCTCGGCCGACGTCAGCTTCGCCACTCCGGCACGTGTGCGGATGCGGTCGATGATTTCTGCCGCGCCTGCAAGGTCTGTGTTGTCGCCGTTGAGAAGAGCCTCGGCTTTCAGGAGAAGCACGTCATCATAACGGAGGAAGAAGATATTGCTGTAGCCTGAGCGGACTTTATACATGAAGGCGTAATTGTCGGAGGGATAGTAGTTGCTCCAAGCGCATTCGTAATATACAACGGTCTGCTCCTTACGTTTCGTATCACCCTCTTTGTCAAATGCCGAGAGCAGGTCGCGGGAGGGAGTGATCCATTTAGCCCAGGAGAAGCTGTTGTCCCAGTCCTCGAGACAGCGGCCATACATCCAGGATGCCCAGTTGCCCGAGCCGACGGGATAGTGTACCTCCAGAATCGACTCTACCGTGTTTGTGTAGAGGGGAGTTGCGGTGAAGCCATCCTTTACAGCTCCGTCGATATTGAAGAGGTCGCCGTATTCGGGGCAAAGCGCATAGCCGCGTGCCGTCAGCTCATCCACATATTTGATGACCTTGGCATAGTCGCGCACCGGACGCTCCGCATAGACCTTGGCGAGAAGCGCGCGGGCCACATCCTTGCTGAAGCGGGTCTTGTCGCCGTTGCCGTCAGGGGCATACTTATAGGCATCCTCAAGATCCTTGAGTATATATTCATAGGCCTCGGCTTCCGTGTTCTGAGCCGGGAAGTAGCTCTCGTAGGATTCCTGGATATTCTCGGAAGTGATATCCTTCGGGATGGTCGTGATGATGGGGATGTTGCCCCACATTCTTACCATGCGGAACCATATGAAGGCTCTCATCACCTCGGCCTGCGCGCGCATCGTGTTGATCTCATCCTGGCTCAGGCTGTTGTCGCCGACGGAGGCCACGCCTATGATGAATTTCGTGCATTTTGCAGCCTGAAGCATATAGTAGTTCCAGTCGCGGTTCACGCAGAGTGTCGTGCCGTTGAGATCGTTTGTCGCGGGGTCCACCACCTCGGAGCCCGTCGTGCCGGCATATGCGTTGTCGCTGTGTACGTCGCCGATCAGGAGGAAGTCGAGCTGGAGATAGTTCTGATTGTTGCGGAAGTCCTCATAGAGTGCCGTCAGCGCGCTCTCTGCGTCGGCGCGGTTCTGATAGACGGTCTCATCCTCCACATTGTCGATCTCACCCTCGGTCACATCGGAATAGTCGCTGACCGGCTCGTAGTCGAGGCTGCATGACGCGAGGCCTAAGGAGCAGCCGAGTAGTGCGGGCAATATATATCTGAAGTTCATAATGTCTGTTGTTGTTTAGAAGTCGATGTTGAGTCCGAATACATANCTCTTGCAGTGGGGATATGTGCCCCAGTCGATACCCTGCACGGCNCCGCTGCTGCCCCACTGGTTCACCTCCGGGTCCATGCCGGAGTATTTCGTGAAGGTCACGAGGTTCGAGGCGGTGAAATAGGGCTGGATGCGTGAGATACCGATCTTTTTCATCCATTCTCCTCTGATGTCGTATGAGAGGGAGATATCTTTGATGCGCAGATAGCTGCCGTCCTCTACGAAGTATGTGGAGTTGCGCATGTTCCAGCCGGCCTTGGGCATATCGGTGATCTGGCCGGGAATCTGCCAGCGGTTGAGCACTTCTGTCGTCTGGTTCTTGCCGTCATACATTCCCTCGGTCTCCATTCTGGAGGCGTTGAAGATGTCGTTGCCGTATGAACCCTGGAGGAAGATGCTGAGGTTGAAACCCTTCCATGAGAAGGTGTTGGTCATACCGAATGTGAAGTCGGGGTTCGGGTCGCCGATGAATGTGCGGTCGGAGGAGGAGATGCGGCCGTCGCCGTTGAGATCTTCGTAGATCATCATACCTGTCTCGGGATCCACACCGTTGGCCACGTAGCCGTAGAATCCGCCGAGTGAGCGACCGGGTTCGTTGCGCACCACCGCTTCGTTGACGGTCTCGCTCGTCACTGCGTCAAGATATACCTTCTGAAGTTCGAGGTTGGTGAGCTTGTTGCGGTTGAACGACATGTTGAGGTTCGTCGTCCATTCGAAGGCACCTGTGAAGTTGCGGGATGTGATGCCGAACTCGAAGCCCTTGTTGGTCATCTCTCCCTCGTTACGCTGGATGGAGCTTGCCGCTGCCGAACCGGAGGGAAGCGAAACCCACATCAGCATGTCGGAGGTCTTTTTGTAGTAGTAGTCCGCGCTGAATTCGATGCGGTTGTTGAGCACCGCGAAGTCTACGCCGACACCCGTCTGCGTCGTGGTCTCCCATGTGAGGTCGCGGGTGCGGAGGTTGGCCTGCGAGATTGTCGGCACTGCAGTGGCGTTGCCCTCCTCGAACCATGCGATGCGGTTGATGTTGTAGCGCTGGAGATATGCGTAGTCGCCTACACCATCCTGGTTACCGGTCATACCCCAGCCCGCGCGGAGCTTGAGATCGTAGATCCAGTTGACGTCACGCATGAAATTCTCCTGTGAGATACGCCATGCGGCAGATACTGAGGGGAAGGCTTTCCAACGATGGTCGGGATGAAGTTTCGATGAACCGTCATAACGGAAGTTGGCGCTGACGATATAACGGGAATCATAGTTGTAGGAGACACGGCCGAGGTATGACATGATGCCCCATGTCGAGCCGCCGGAGCCTGTGCCGGTCCAGCTGATCTTGTTGGCTGCGTTAAGCGTCTGGATAGAGCCGTTGCGGAAGTATTGGCCGTTGATCCAGTTGTTGGAGTAGTTGGAGTCGGTCCATGATGTGGCCGCCATTACGCCGAGGGTGTTCTTGCCGAAGGTCACGTCGTAGTTGACGATGTTATCCCATGTCAGAACGGTGTTGTTGCTGCGCCCGTCATAAGCCGTGCCACCTTGCTCGCGACCCCATGTCGTCAGTTCGGGATCAAGGAATGAGGTGTTCCAGCCGTGGCGGCGGTCCATAGTGAACTTGGTGGTGAACGTCAATCCACGCCAGATGTTGAAGAGAAGTTCTCCTGATGCGATGAGTCGGTTCTCGCGGTTGCGGTTCGACTGCTGACGCGCCTCGTTCTCAAGCGGACTCTGCATATTGAGACCGTAGAAGTTGTTGTAGAAGCGGTCGGGATTCTCGGGATCCCAGATCGGAGCATATGTCGGGGTGTTGATTACGGCGAGAATCACACCGCCTCGGTTACCGACCGTACCCATGGCGCCACCGCCGTTAGATGAATAGTCGGAGTAGACTACATTGGCTTTCGCCGTGAGCCATGAGCGGAGCTTGCCCTCCACATTGGCGCGGAAGTTGAAGCGCTGGAAGAATGAGCTCTTCAGGATACCCCGGTCACGCTGGTAGCCGCCCGATATATAATATTGTATCTTGTCCGTGCTCTGCGATACGGCCAGCTGATAGGTCTGTGTGTTACCGGTGCGGTATGTCTCGTCAAACCAGTCGGTCTGGTCAGTCAGGCCGTCAGGCAACTTCACGAGACCGATCTCATCCATGAGTTCCTTATACTGCTGAGCATTGAGCACCTCCATCTTTTTTGCCACATGAGTGAAACCACCCTGGATATTGAGGGTAATCTTGGCATCCTGTGAGCGGCCATGCTTCGTGGTGATGATCACGACGCCGTTCGCACCGCGCGAGCCATAGATGGCTGCCGAGGAGGCATCCTTAAGTATCTGCATGTTCTCGATGTCGCCCGGCGAGAGGAAGTCGACATTGTCGACCGGCACACCGTCCACAACATATAGAGGCTCGTTGGAGCCGTTGAATGAGGTCGTACCGCGCACTCTGACCGTCAGGCCGCCGCCGGGAGCACCCGTGGGCTGCTGCACTGCCACACCCGGAGCCTTACCCTGGATAGCCTGGGCGGCTGAAACGATGGGACGGTTGGCCAACGCCTCCTCTCCTACCGTCGAGACGGCCGTCGTGAGGTCTTTACGTTTCACCGCTCCATAACCGATGACTACCACTTCGTCAAGGTCGGAGCTGTCCGCCTGAAGCACGACATCCATGCCGGGGGCCGCCTTCATCTCTTTCGTGGCGCAACCGACATAGGAGAATACCAGGATTGATCCGTCGGGCACTGTAATCCGGAAGTTTCCGTCGATGTCTGTCGAGGTGCCCATGCCGGGGGCCCCTTTGACTCCGACCGATACGCCGATCAGAGGTTCAGACTCTGTGTCGACAACCGTTCCCGATGCGATGATATCCGCCGCGAAGGCTGATAGTCCGCCCGTCAATACCATGACCAGAAACAGTGTCAATGGCATTAGATTGAGTTTTCTTTTCATGTAGGTTTATAGTTTGGATAATTTAGGTAGGTTTGTAGATTTTGATCTGCACTGGGCTTTCGCTTGTTTCTCTTTCGCTTTAACTTTTTTTATTTGGAATCGCACTGCAAAGTTAATAATTGTTTTCAGCGGGTGTAGCGGCAGGTAAAGGGTAAAGGTAAATAAAAGTAAATGTCAAAACATTGAATAACAACGTTTTGACATTTTATAAACAGGGGTTTGAAGTAAGCTTTCCTGCGCCTCTTGGAATCTTCCGGAAGCCGTTTTCAGGAGGGGCGGTCCATAAATTTCCCCAGTCTCCTGACCGTCTCGGCGAATTCCTCGCGCGGGACATTGGCCTTGCTCCTCACCTTGAAGCGGTTGTTGTAGACTGTCTGCGGAGAGCAGTGCAGGAATTCCGCAATCTTCACACTGTCGGTGATTCCGAGCCTGACGAGGGCATAGATTCTCAGCTCCGTGGTGAGCAACTCCTCCTCTTTCGGCACTATCTGCTTGTCGGGCTGAAGCAGGGAGTTGAAGTCGCTGATGAAGTCGGGATAAATGTGCAGGAAGACCGTGTCGAATGATTTGTAGAAATCCTTCAGCTCCTGCTTCACGATGTCCGATCCCTCCGTCTCCGCCTCGATCTCCTTGAATTTCTTGGCCACGGCCTTGACGTGGATGTTCTTCCNGAATTTCTCAAGCTTTCCGATATAGTTGGAGCAGATTGTGAATATNTAGCCGATATATTCCTCCTTCACATAGTTGGCCTCCTTGAGTTCCTCATTCTTCGCATGGAGGTCTTCGTTAAGTCGGGCGAGTTGGTCGTTGGCCCCGGCGAGTTGCGATTTGGCCTCTGACANTTGGCGCAGATGTGTATTGAGATCCTTGTTGACCTCGTCGAGACTTTCCCGTTGGCGGGATAGCTTTCGGTTCTGCATGATGATGATGACGACCGTGGCGATGGAGATTGCCGCCAGCACCCCCACGATGATAAGGAACATCCGTATTCTCCGTTCCTGCTCGCGGGCTCGCTCCTGATAGGCGGCGTTGATCTCATCCTGCGTTCCGACCATTCCCAAGGTCCTCACTCTGTTGGGATATATCAGNGCCTTGTTGAGACTGTAGTTGATATAGGAGTAGGCGCGGTCGATGTCACCCTTTCCGGAATCAAACATAATCTTGGCCAGCTCTTCNAGGGAGGCTATCTCGGAGTTCGCGCTCGTGACNTCGCAGATAGCCGACATAGTCATATATTTTTTATAGTTCTCCCGGTCGCCGTTCCATTCATAAAGTTTGGCCAGCATGTAGCTTTGGCGCGCCTCGTCGCGGGAATCGAGGCGCGAATCTTTAAGTTTTTCAAGCAGCGAGGGGATTAGCTCCGGGTCTTTCTTGTCGGAGCCGAGAATATCCCACCCCTTATACCATAGATAATCGGGATGTCCCGGCTGNATGACCGACATGATGGAATCCTTATAGGCCCGCTCCTTCACGTAGTATTCATTCGTCTTTCCCCCGGTATAGTTGCCGAGATGGCTGTAGAGGAATATCATCTGTCCGTAATAGGCCGGCAGATAGGCATCCGGAATCTCCCTGCGCCTGATCATATCCATCTCTTGCTCCGCCTCCTTCAACAATCCCGTCCCGGTAAGAAGCTCGGATTTTCTGATATGGCTGCTTATCTGCCATTCTTTGTTGGCGGCCTCGTCGGCAAGCCCGAGNGCTATGTTGACATACCGGAGGGCTGAATCGGCATTATAGGCCATATATTCATCCACGAGGGCCGAGGCCGACGTATACCGGTCATGGAGGGTCACGTCGCCGCGCGATTTACTCTTCATCATNGCGATCCGCTCCTCCCTCGCGGTCTGGAAATCATCTTTCCTTGAAATCAGGGAGTCAAGACGACGCAGATAATATTCGGAATCCCCGGGATGAAGGGATTCCTTGGCGGCCACCGTCTCCGGAGCCGACAGGATCAGTATTATCAGTAGAAGTAGGCTATTGGAAATCTTCCGCAGGTTGTCCATCGTAGTTTCTCTTCTGTCAAGTTTTTCAGGAATCGTTTCTGCCGACAAAGATAATTGATAATTGCGATATAACCAATATTTACGCGCTTTTTCTATACCTTTTGCAATCTTTCGCACACTCTTGTTTGTTTTTATTGTATGAAAAACACAAATGATTCCACCCCTGCTTCCTCCCCCTCGGGGAAGCGGCATCCCGTAAGTCAGGCCGCTCTCGCGGCCGGCGTCAATTTTACTTTCCTCGTCATCTATCTGGCCGGGCTCAGCGCGTTCGGCTCTTTCGTCAACGATATGTATCTCCCCTCCCTACCCTCCATGTGCCGCTTTTTCCATTGCTCGGTATCCACCGTGCAACTCGGACTCACCACCGGCATGATCGGTCTCGGCGTAGGAGAAATCATTCTCGGCCCCGTCAGCGATAAGTATGGACGTAAGCCTGTCTTGATAGCCACGATCATTCTTTTCATCATCGCGGCCGTCGCCAGTATTTATTCCCCCACCATACAGTTTTTCCTCTGGTGCAGGTTGTTCCAGGGGGTCGGCGCCTCCGGAGGTTATTTTCTCGCCCGCACGATTCCCGCCGATTTCTACGGCGGCAGGATGCTGGCCAAGACTATGGCCATTATCGGTGCGATCAACGGTATCGCCCCCGCTTCCGCCCCGGTTCTCGGTGGTTTTATATCCAATAGTTTCACCTGGAAGGGTGTCTTCTGGGCACTCGCCGGGTTCGGGATTATTCTCCTCCTCTTCTCTCCGAAACTTAAGGAATCGCTTCCGGAGAGCCGGCGTTCCAAGCGCAGTCTCTTCGACACTTTCGGCAATTATCTGACTCTCGCCCGCAACTCCCGGTTCATGACCCATGTGCTGCTGAAAGGGACAGCCCTCGGCTTCCTCTTCGCCTACATTTCGTCGGCTCCATTCATTATCCAGACCCGTTACGGGTTCTCGCAGGTGGTCTTCGGATGTATTATGGGAGCCAACGCGTTGCTGGTAGCCGCCGGAGCCATGATCGCCCTGAGATTCAAGGTGCTGAAGCGGGCCGCCCTTGTCGGTGGCATCGCCCTGATGTTTCTTGTGCTGGTCGAAGCGGCTATGATGCTGTTCGTCGATAGTTTCTGGGCTTACGAACTCCCTCTGCTCCCCATACTCTTCTGTCTTGGCATGATTTTTACCGTCAGCAATACTCTGGCCATGAATGAAGGGCGTCAGGATGCCGGAGGTGCCTCCGCGCTTCTCGGCCTCGTGGGTTATATTTTCGGTGCGGTAGTGTCCCCTCTCGTGGGGCTCGGCGATATCCTTCACTCTTCGGCTATCGCTTTCGTGGCCATAGGAGTCATGATTTTCGGAAGCGCCATCCTCTCAAGTCGGATTCCCGCCGACCTCACATCCCCCGCATAATCAATTTCCGGGGTGTTACCGGCAAACTCTCCCCCATTTATTTGCCGATGTCAAAGAATTTGGTTAACTTTGCCAATTGATAAGTAAGTTTTAGAAAGTCCGCTTACTTATCTTACTTGGATAACTCTACAATTTATATCTTAAGTTATGAGAAAAAACATTGTTGCAGGCAACTGGAAAATGAACACTACCCTCGACGAGGGCGTGGAGCTCGCAGATCAGGTCAACAACCTCCTGCAGGGCAAGGAGAAGAATTGCGACGTCGTTGTGTGCGTCCCCTTCACTCATCTCACTTCAGTCAACGCAGTCATCGATCAGGATCTCATCGGCCTCGGCGCTGAAAACTGCTCCGAACATGAGAAGGGTGCCTACACCGGCGAGGTTTCCGCCGCTATGGTGAAAAGCACCGGCGCTTCCCATGTCATCCTCGGTCACAGCGAGCGTCGCCAGTACTTCGGCGAAAACAACGAGCAGCTCCTCGCTAAAACAAAGCAGGCTCTCGCCAACGGCCTCACCCCCATCTTCTGTGTCGGCGANGTGCTCGAAGAGCGCGAGAACGGCACTTTCAATGACGTTGTGGCCGGTCAGGTAGAGGCTCTTTTCGAACTCTCTCCCGAGGACTTCGCCAAGATTGTAATCGCCTACGAACCCGTATGGGCTATCGGCACCGGCAAAACCGCTACCGCCGACCAGGCTCAGGATATGCACGCTCACATCCGTAAGGTAATCGCCGACAAGTATGGCAAGGAACTCGCCGACAACACATCGATTCTCTACGGCGGCAGCTGCAAACCCTCCAATGCCAAGGAGCTCTTCGCCAAGCCCGACGTTGACGGCGGCCTTATCGGCGGCGCAGCTCTCAAGGCCGAGGACTTCATCGGCATCATCGAGGCTTTCAATTAAGCCATAGTCTATGATATTTCCTGCAGGCTTTTTACCGGTCATTTCATCCGGAATGACCGGTAAAAGTCGCGGGATTTCAATCTTTTAACCCCCTTTCTCCCTTTCTCACAACCCGTCAGTCTCATCCATTATGACCACCCGACGCCAACATACTCTTCTCTCCACGTTGATTCTCATGATCTCACTCCTGTTGCCGGCCATCACCGCCCGCGCGCAGGACGCATCTCCCGAAGCCGGCGAATCCGAGACTCGGGTAAATGTCATACAAAAAATCGTGGAATCATCCGATGGCAATGTCGAGATTCTAATTGACGATGACCTGACGGAAAAGATTCTCACTCCCCCCTCCTCCCATAAGAAGGCTTCTTCTGCATCCAATGCTTCCCGAGCCCTGAAACCGGGCCTTAACAAAATGGCCGGTTACCGTATCCAGGTATTCAGCGACGGACGCAATCAGGCGAGTCTCGAATCGCGTGCCCGCGCTCGCGGCAACGCCATCACCGCGAAGTTTCCAAAGTATCGCGGTCAAGTCTACACCTTCTCCTCCGCACCTAACTGGTACACTCGCGTCGGCAATTTCCGCTCCGCTTCCGAAGCATCCGAGGCTCTCGTGGAGCTGCGCCGCAGCTTCCCCTCATTCGCCGATGAGATGAGAGTGGTGAAATGCCAGATTGTCGTTATGAAATAAAACTACGGAATCTTCTGTTTTTCAAGTTTTTCCGAAACCTCCAACAGATATGTCAAGAAAAGAGACACATGATCAGGAACTGGCTGAGAAAATCGCATGGCACTATCGTGAGATTCTTCGCCTTATTGGTGAAGATCCCGATAGAGAGGGGCTCGTAAAGACCCCGATGCGCGCAGCCAAAGCTATGCTCGACATCACTCAGGGCTACCGCACGGATGCCCTTGAAATTGCGAGCAAGGCTATTTTCCAACACGACGGCTCTCAGATGGTCATCGTCAAGGACATCGAGTTCTACAGCATGTGCGAACACCATATACTCCCCTTCTTCGGAAAGGTCTCCATCGGTTATATCCCCGACGGAAAGATGATCGGGCTCTCCAAACTCGCCCGCATCGTCGATACTTTCGCACGCCGACTGCAGGTGCAGGAACGTCTGACCGCCCAGGTGTGCCGTCTCCTCGATGAGGCTCTCCCCAACAAGGGGGTGATTGTCAGCTGTCGTGCCGAACATCTCTGCATGAAAATGCGCGGTGTGGAGAAACAGGATTCCTCCACCGTCACTTTCGATTATTGCGGTCAGTTCGCCGATGACCCCGGCCTACGTCTGGAGTTCATGAGACTCTGCGAGATCTGACGACTCCCTCCTCTGATTGCATTTCTAACGAAAATTGCATTTCTAACGATAAACAATACCACCGGACTTGGCCTCGACCAGTCCGGTGGTATGTTTTTCTCCTTGTATGATTATAAGACTATGCGAGTCGCAGATTATCGTACTATGCGAGTCGACTCGATATGTCCGTCGGCATATTCAATAAGGCGGATACAGATAGTCCCTTGAGCTTCCTCGGGTTGAACAGGGCGGCCCAGAAGGTCATAGTATCTTTCGGCCACTACCGTTTCTTCTCCCACCTCACCGATACCGGCACCCGAATCAGTGATTGCGACGTTGCAGCAGTTCAGCACACTGTTAGTCGAGGCATCGATTACGGCCAACACTATGTGAAGTCGCGATTTATCCTGCACAAGACTTTCTCCGGCCTTATTGACTGCATCGGCGAGTGCGATTTCCATCGCGCTGCCATACTCCTTCAGCATCTCCATCGATGACGGTAATGAGCCGGCAGAGCCGTAAGCGTCAGGCGTATACACGAGGACATGATCGAATTCCATACCCGCCATATATCTCGGCGANTCATACAGTACCGAGAGGTCGCCCGAAGCATACCGNTCATCTTCCGAATAGTAATTTGATTGCAACCATTCCGCAGTAGTCCCTTTCAAGCCGTCGGCCACTACNAACCAGCCGATTCTCAGATCCGCATCCTTGAAATCCCTGACCGAGGTNACCTTTGCCGTCATCCGGATAGCGTTCTTCTCCTCATCGCTCCATTCTGCTGTGCCGGAGATTTCTACGGGAGTCGGCGTGTCGCGNCGCATCAGCCATGCCGTCTCGATACCCTCGGTGAATGATTGGCAGTATTCGGTCAATCCGTAGAAGGGATCGGCATCGAGAGTTCTGTCCAGCACTCCCCATGGCGCACCGGCATATTCCGTGGCAGGGGTCGTCGTGACCATCGGATCCTTTGATGCGTCAGTATGGTAAACCATCCCCACGAACTTTTCCCCATACTTCTCCTGCATCTTGGCCATGCCTACGGCTCCGCGCGGACACCAGCCACACCAAGTACCCGTATATTCCTCCATCAGCGGCAGTCGCTCAGGAGCATAAGGCCAGACATGGACTTGTCCGTTCCCGCTGTTATGATGCTGTGTGTTCGGGATAGAGTTGACCGTCAGAATCTCCACACTCCATTCGTGACTGCCGTCGCCGNCCACCGAAACCGGATTGAGCGCGATTGCAATCGGATTGCCGTAATAAGACGTTATCGGCTCTGACAGCACAACACTTTCCTCCAGGCTCTCCCCTCCGTCNACACTGAGCCGGTAGCTTAACGCCCGACATGGTTCNAGGCCCAAATTGCGTATCATGATGGTCGGGGTCCATAATTGGCCCGCGACAACATTACCCTCCTGACAATCCGCCAATTCTACATCGGCATCATGAAATTCACCCCCGATGGTGACCGTCATGTCAAGCGCAAGCCCGAGCCCGGTAGTATCCCATTTGGAGTATTTNCGAGATGTATGGATGCAGAAGGCTCCGGATGTGTCTGATGTCGAAACGCTCAGAGGAGCCTTTGTCATATCNTTAAGTTCCGTTACGCTGAAGCTACATCCTACATAAAGGCCCTCCCCTATCTCCACAGGTTCCGGAAGTGAAATTCGGGCCACTCCCTCCGCCGGCGTGACGGTGTAGGAGGCCACGTCAGGCACATTCTCTTTCCCGTTAAGCGTCAGGCTGCGGCTCATCCATAAGCTTACATCTTTGAGGCCATCTCCCTCCGGAAGCGGAATCGATATGGCCTCNACCTTGCAATCGGCCANACCGTTACCACCGAGTCTGATTGCCACGTCATACGTCTCCATCAACCCGGTGCCCCAGTTTCTCAAGGCGGCGTCGGCGAAGTTTATATCCCTCTCCGTCTGAGCGAAGACACCCGCTCCCCCGAATGAGAGAGCGGATGCCACCATTACTATTGTCAATCTATTGCGTGAAATCATGCTTCTTACTTACTTAACGCTTGTAAGTCATTACTTTTCTTACGATAATCTTACCCTCGGCATCGATATCTCTTCTGATCATAAGCCCCTCGGCCGGAGCTGTCAGGCGTCGACCCTGCAGGTCATACCATTCGGTCTTCACGGGTTCGCCGGCGGCTACTTCATTCACCCCGCTGACCGAAAGAGTGGCCATTTCGGAAGTNGTCACCTCCCCGTCGAGATTGACGTATTTGGCCTTTACACCGATTGTNTCGATATTCTGGANGTAGAGGAGCACCTCATGCTCATCGCCGAAGGCGTTGATCGCGCTGTCCCAGTAATCATAAGGCACGTCTGTCATCGGCTCTTCGAGATCCAAATATTCATCGGGATAGAATGTGAATTCATCGCCGTCGATATAGATGGTGTAGTAGAGATTCGAGAGATCCATCAGGCGGCCATCCTCTGACTCGGAGGAAAGTGAGAAACCTACCGCGCCGAATTCGTACACATCCCAGTATTGATACATCAGATCNGTCGGAGTGCAAGGCACGAGGGGTGTCGACATATCCTGCCATCTCAGCACAGGCTCGTCAAGTGCGAGGATTACGAATGTGCGGTCCGGCAGAGCNGAAATCACCAANGCCTCCCCTTCGCTACAAGTGAATGTCTTGTTGGCCTCGTCATAGGCNAATGTTATCGAAGAAGCCGGATAATAGATATTCTCCACTTCCCATTCATCCTCCGAGGGTACACCCTCCTCATATGTGCCGGGCATGAAGTAGGCCACATGGTCGTATCGGGGATCAACGCCGAGATACTGCGTGCTGTCGAACACGAGCTTACCATCTTTCAGNGTGCCCTTGATGGCNGGGAAAATTCGTTCGCCGTTATACTCGGTCTGNATGAAACCTTTGATATAGACATCCTCTCCGGAAGTAGCCATATCCACGAACGTCAGATCTCCCTGATTGTCGAGAATCCACTTCTCGAAAGTCAGATCGGCGGGAGCCTCCTCATATTTTGCNGTCACCTTGCTGTATTCGAGCTGACCGTCGGCAAANCCCATCCAGTTGAANCCGGTATAGGGNTTATTGTCTTTGTCATACATCCGGTATTCACCCACCATNCCGATGAATGCGTCCCCCTCCTGCTTGAGTTCTCCGTCGGAGATTGTGAAGGTTATCACGGGATTCTCGCTGTCTATCTCAAACGATGACTTATCCTCCCCCTGNTTGAGGGTAAATTTATAGGCGTAGTAGTAGTCCGTGATGGTGATTCCTAAATCNCCCTCGGGATCCTGCTCCCAATCGGGGTAGGTCTCCACCAGCATCTTCTGNGGGAAAGTGACGCTGACCTTGTCGCCGTCTCGTTCACCCTTGAGCCATGTGCCCGTNGGACGTCCTGCAAAGGGATCACGGATATAGACCTCGGTGTCGCTGACGGCCACATATGTGGCCATGCCATAGTCGCGGCTGGAATACATCTGCCCCCAGCCGTCGACCGCGAAGAAATATGAGTCGCGGGCATAAAGGGCATCAGTGACCCCTTCCGGGAGCTCCTCTATCATAGGGAGGTCGTGGAGGTCTGCATTCTCCACCCGGGCGATCGGCCGGGCATTCTCTTTCATCTCTCCCACCGTAAGGCTCTGAAGCCGTGCCGGAGCAACACCCGCNGTGGCGGCTGCGGCGACACCGATGAGTGACAGGGTAAGGATCTGTTTCATAGATGTGTTATTTTTTAGTTGTATTTTTCCAATCGCAAACTTAGAGATTTATCCCNCAANAATCAAGTTTTACGTTGATTTTGAAGTTCATTTTCGCGAAATCGGAGTCTCTGCCCTCCTCCGCACNATCTNTTCGCGNCGCGCGGGGTTGNCTGTCACATCCTATTTTTGTANATTTGTAATGTGAAATATTCTCTGTCCAAATATCTATCAGGCATCGTTGCCGGGTTGACCCTCTCCCTGATATCTTCATCCGGGGNTTGGGCTGANTCGGTCGCGCNATCCTCTTTCGATTCCCTCAACCGACTCTCCACCGAGGCTCTGGCAAGAATCGGCGAGGAGTCGTTNCGTGCCGGCGAC
The DNA here is from genome assembly GCA_014801595.1 of Bacteroides sp. Taxonomy (GTDB): domain Bacteria; phylum Bacteroidota; class Bacteroidia; order Bacteroidales; family Muribaculaceae; genus Lepagella. The sequence goes on along the minus strand of JAAVDV010000004.1, from coordinate 45,905 downwards.
CATGATCGCGCCAATGAGGCTTTCACNATTCTCCGCACCCGCTACGATGAATCGGCCGATGAGGANGCTCAGCGTCTGTTCGCCCGTTGTTTCCTTATTCATGGCAACAACCTGTATGAGCAGGGGGCCTATTCGATGGCTATGGAGTCTCTGCTCCGCGCACGCCGCATATCGGAAAATAACGGATGGGGCGATCTCCACGCCCGTTCCCTGGGCGACATCGGCAATATCTACGCCTCGAATTATGATTATGTCACCGCCACAGATTTCTACCGTCGCGCTCTCGAAGCTACCGAATCTCTCCCCGCCGACAGCCTGAAGGATCTTCGCGCATCGGTGCTCAATAATCTGACCGGCACCTATTCGATGCGNGGCATGGTCGATTCAGCCCGCATCTTCTCGCGCCGTTTTGAACTNCTCGGNGATATGCCCGACCTCCGCCACCGCTATGACCTGCAGCTGACCAAGGCTCTCGTCGAACACGCNGGNGGNAATCACCGGGGNGCCCGCCGGCTNTTCAGAAGAGCCATCTCTATCGCCGATTCTATGGGGCTCGAACCCATCTATGCTGCCGCCGTCTATTCCTGCCTNGCCTCCTCNTTCGAACAAACCGCTCAACTTGATTCCGCTCTCATATATATGCACCTCGCGGCCGATGTGGCCGCCGACGAGGGTTATATGAATGAGCATATCGCATCCCTGCGCGACCTGGCAAGAATCTATGAGGCGGCAGGGGATAAAGGGAGGGCTTTATGGTATCGGGGAAGATATGTCGAACTCGCCGATTCCGTCCGTCTGAGTGAGGAGAGGGATAAACTCCACACCAGCGAGATGCTCTATGCCCTGGATTCGAATGCCACNACCATTCAGGGGCTCAACGCCATCCGCACTCTCCAGTGGCGGTGGCTCATGGGCCTGACAATACTTCTGCTTGTCGTCGCCGCNCTGCTCGTCATCGTGCTGCGACAGAAAAACGCACTATCCCAGGCTTGGAACAACCTTTATGAGCGCAACCGCAAGCAAATGGCGGAGGAGGAAACTTTCCGACAGACTATCGAGACATTGGAGAATCGCCTCGCCGTCGCCGAGAAGAAGGCGGAGGAACTCCTCTCCTCTACAGGGGCGGNTANAACCCCGGAGCAGACTCCCGNTGAGGGAGANGNTNCNTCTNCCGATNCCGGGGATACCTCTTCNCGNTCGTTGACCGAAAACCGATCTCTCATTCTCAATGAACGTCTGAAGAAGTCGCTGGCTCAAAAAATAAAATATGTCATGGAGGAAACCGATCTCTTCTGCCTGCCCGATTTCAGCATCGAGCGTCTTGCGGCGGAGGTCGGTTCCAATGCACGTTATGTATCGGAGGTAGTCAACGATGTGCTCGGTCTCACTTTCCGGGCTATGCTCAACGAATATAGGGTAAAGCGCGCCATGCACATGCTATCGGACCCGGCCAACTATGGCCATCTCACCATCAAGGCTATCGGTGAGAGTGTAGGCTATCGGTCGGCATCCACTTTCATCTCTGTATTCTCCCGTCAGACAGGACTCAAACCCTCCATCTACCACAAACTCGCCCTCGAAAAGCAATCTGCACAATCCTGAAGAATCAGANCCCACCCATTTCTTGTGGGTTGGAGTCTTAGACCGGTTCATAAAAAAGTCCCGCAATCGCCTCTGCAATTGCGGGACCTTTATATTAGGGAAGTATTATTACTTATTTACCTGGAACTTGTTCCAGCCATCCTTCAGGTAAGCGATTGTCTGCTCTGCGGCAGCTACGCCTGCGTTGTAGTTGGCCTCGGCTGTCTGCGCGCCCATCTTCTTCGGAGTGAAGAAGCAGCGAGCCGCGAACTTCTTCTCGAATTCCTCGGCGGCTGCCGGACGGATATCGGATACATAGCGGAGGTCGGGACGCTCTTCGAGTGCCTTCATCAGACCCTCCTCATCAATCACCTCCTTACGGGCAGTGTTGATCAGGACGCCACCCTTCGGCATCAGCATCACGAGATCATAGCCGATAGAGTTCTTGGTCTCGGGAGTGGCGGGGATATGCAGCGACACGAAATGGTTGTTCGAGAAGAGCTCCTTCACGTCATGCACGGGTTTTACACCCTCTGCCTCCATAACCTCATCGGGCACAAACTTATCGAGAGCCTCTATCTTCATATCGAAGCCTTTGGCGATGCGGGCCACGTTACGGCCTACCTGACCGAATGCGTAGATACCCAGAGATTTACCCTTCAGCTCGCTACCGGAAGTACCGTTGTACTGGTTGCGGCACATCATCACGATCATGCCGAACACGAGCTCTGCTACAGCATTCGAGTTCTGACCCGGAGTGTTCATCACGCAGATGCCGTGCTCCGTGGCTGCCTTGAGGTCGATGTTGTCGTAACCTGCACCTGCACGTACGATCACTTTCAGTTCGGGGGCATGGTCCATTACCTCGGCGTCGATTACGTCGGAACGTACAATCAGACCGTTGGCTGTCTTCACTGCCTCAAGAAGGTCTTCGCGGGTACCGCGCTCCACGAGCTCAAGCTCGTTGCCGGATGCGTTGACGGTATTCTCGATAGCCTTGACCGCATTCTGGGCGAAAGGCTTCTCTGTAAAAACGAGTATCTTCATTTTTCTTTCTTCTGTAGATGTGGGTGGGAATTAGTGAAGTGCCTCGAATTCCTTCATGCAGGCGATAAGAGCCTCTACGCTCTCCATCGGAAGCGCGTTGTAGAGGGATGCGCGGAAGCCGCCTACATCACGGTGGCCCTTGATACCCATCATGCCACGCTCTGTAGCGAAGTCGATGAAGTCTTTCTCAAGCTCCTTGTATTCGGGCTTCATCACAAAGCATACGTTCATGATGGAACGATCCTCCTTGTTGGGCACTGTTGCCACGAACATCTTGGAGTTGTCGATTGCGTCGTAAAGTTTTTCTGCCTTGGCGATGTCCATCTTCTCGATCTCGGCCACACCTCCGAGGCTCTTGTAATATTTCAGAGTCTGAAGGGCTGCGTAGATAGGAAGCACCGGAGGAGTGTTGAACATCGAACCCTTGTCTACGTGAGTCTTATACTTCAGCATAGTGGGGATCACACGGTCTACATGACCCAGTGCGTCATCCTTCACGATGCAGATAGTCACGCCTGAGGGAGCGAGGTTCTTCTGTGCGCCGGCGTAGATAAGATCATATTTCGCTACGTCTACGGGACGTGAGAAGATATCCGAGCTCATGTCGCAGATCATGCGGACGGGAACCTCGGGATCCTTACGGATCTCTGTGCCGTAGATTGTGTTGTTTGATGTATAGTGGAAGTAGTCAACGTCTGCCGGAACAGTGTAGTCCTTCGGGATATAGTTGTAGTTTTTATCCTTCGATGATGCAACGACCTCTACCTCTCCGAAGAGTTTTGCCTCTTTGATGGCTTTGTTGGCCCATACGCCAGTGTCAAGATAGGCGGCCTTCTTGTTGAGGAAGTTCATGGGAGCCATGGCGAACTGCAGGCTTGCGCCGCCGCCAAGGAAGAGCACGCTGTAGCCTTCCGGAACATTGAGAAGTTCCTTCACCAGAGCCACTGCCTCGTCTACTACTGCCTGGAACTGCTTGCTGCGGTGCGAGATCTCAAGGATTGAGAGACCCATGTCGGCAAAGTTCAGGACTGCGTCTGCAGTGTTCTTGATAGTGTACTCGCTCAGGATCGAGGGCCCGGCGTAGAAATTGTGTTTCTTCATGATTAGAAGGGGTTAGTATTTTAGGTTTTTGTGTCTTTTTGCTTTTTCCGGTTGACCCTGCTGAGGGGTCTCTCCGGTTTTCAGCGGCAAATATAGTGCTTTAAAACCGTTTGGCAAAATTTTAAGCACTTATTTTGCGTTATTCTTCTTGTGTTTTATAGCATACTTCCATTTTCGCTCATCTGCACCCTTGCCGTTTGGCAATCATAAATTTTTTTCTTACCTTTGCATAGATATGGATTTCAATCTTACTTCTGAGTATATGCCCACCGGCGACCAGCCGGAAGCCATCGCCGAAATCGTCGAAGGCCTCCGCCATGGCACGCCTCACCAGACCCTGCTCGGTGTCACCGGCTCCGGCAAGACCTTCACCATGGCTAATGTAATTCAGCAGGTGAAGCGTCCGACCCTTATTTTGTCACACAATAAGACTCTCGCCGCTCAGCTCTACGGCGAGATGAAGAGTTTCTTCCCTGACAATTCCGTACAGTATTTTGTCAGCTATTACGATTATTACCAGCCCGAGGCTTATATCCCGACAAGCGATAAGTATATCGAGAAGGATCTCCAGATCAATGAGCAGATTGATAAGCTCCGTCTCGCCACTACCGCCGCCCTCCTCTCCGGCCGGCGCGACGTCATCGTTGTCTCTTCCGTCAGCTGCATCTATGGCATGGGCAATCCCGAGGATTTCACCCAGAGCGTAGTCAAGATCAGCATCGGTCAGAAAATCAGCCGCAACGCTTTCCTGCGTCGCCTTGTGGATTCCCTCTATAGCCGCACCGCCGTCGAGCTCCGGCGCGGTGAGTTCCGCGTCAAGGGCGACACCGTAGATATCATGCTCTCGTTTGAGGAAATTCAGCTCCGCGTCATGTTCTGGGGCGACGAGATCGAGAAGATTCAGACCATCGACCCCACGACCGGACTCGTCATCTCTAATCTTGAGGGTTTCAATATTTATCCGGCGAATATATTCGTCACCTCCAAGGAACGCACCGATAAGGCCGTCGATCAGATCGCGCTCGATCTCGGCGCTCAGGTCGAGTTCTTCCGTAATGAGGGTAAAATCCTTGAGGCCGACCGCCTGCGCGAACGCGTCACTTATGACCTTGAGATGATTAAGGAATTGGGCCATTGCTCGGGTATCGAGAATTATTCCCGTTATTTCGATGGGAGAGCCCCCGGTGAACGTCCCTTCTGTCTCCTCGATTATTTCCCCAAGGATTATCTGACCATTATTGATGAGAGCCATGTCACTCTCCCGCAGATCCGCGGAATGTATGGCGGCGACCTCTCCCGAAAGATGAATCTTGTGGAGTATGGTTTCCGCCTCCCCGCCGCTATCGACAATCGCCCCCTGAAGTTCGATGAATTCGAACGCCTGACGAATCAGACGCTCTACGTCAGCGCCACCCCGGGCGATTATGAGCTCCGGATGTCGGAGGGTATCGTCACCGAACAGGTGATCCGCCCCACCGGCCTGCTCGACCCTGAAATAGAAGTGCGGCCTACGATGAATCAGATCGACGACCTTATGGAGGAGATTCAGNTGCGTGTAGACCGCGATGAGCGTATCCTCGTCACGACCCTCACCAAGCGTATGGCTGAGGAACTCAACGACCATCTGCAGAAATGGGGCGTCAAGTGCGCATATATCCATTCCGATGTCGACACTCTCGACCGTATCCGTATNCTTGAGGATCTCCGCGAGGGAATCTATGATGTGCTCATCGGTGTCAACCTTCTCCGTGAGGGNCTCGACCTTCCTCAGGTCAGTCTCGTCGCTATTCTCGACGCCGACAAGGAGGGCTTCCTGCGCAACCATCGCTCTCTGACCCAGACTGCCGGNCGCGCCGCCCGTAATGTCAATGGCAAGGTGATAATGTATGCCGATAAGATTACCGATTCCATGCAGCTTACCATCGACGAGACCGAACGTCGACGCGCCAAACAGATGCGCTATAATGANGAGCATGGCATCACTCCCACCCCCATCACGAAGAAGAGTCGCACTGATCTTATCGATATTTACGCCGGTCCGGATGGAAATAAGGGTACTTCGGCCGCCATGTCGCCCACNATCTCANCCCCGCGCCTGAAGAATCCATCCCCCGCCGCGAAGAACGCCACGCAGAAACGTCAGCCTCGCCCATATATGGAGGCCACCGACTCGCAGCGATTCGTGGCTGACCCGGTGACGGCCTATATGTCTGCCGACGAAATTCGTACCCGCATCGAGAAGGTGAACCGCGATATGGTNGCCGCCGCCAAACGCACCGACTTTATCGAGGCCGCCCAGCTCCGCGACGAGCTTATCGCTCTCCGNGAGCTTCTTGACGGTAAATTAAATATGGAGAATGCATGATGGATCCCCGNTACGATAAATCCCTCTATCTCCCGACGACCAAGGAGGAAATGGAGCGTCTCGGNTGGGATCGCCCCGATATTATCCTCTTCTCGGGCGACGCCTATGTGGATCACCCCTCTTTCGGCGCGGCCGTAATCGGTCGCGTCCTCCAGTCGCATGGCTATCGTGTGGCCATCGTTCCGCAACCCAACTGGCGCGACGACCTGCGAGATTTCCGAAAGCTCGGCGCTCCCCGCCTTTTCTTCGGTGTCTCCCCGGGCGCGATGGATTCCATGGTGAATCATTATACCGCCAATCGCCGCCTACGTCATGACGATGCCTACACCCCGGGTGGCCGCCACGGTGCGCGCCCCGATTATCCNTCCATTGTCTATTCCTCCATACTCAAGCGGCTCTATCCCGATGTGCCCGTAATCGGTGGCGGTATCGAGGCCTCCCTGCGCCGCGTCTCGCATTATGATTACTGGCAGGATACTCTCCGCCCCTCTATTCTGGTNGACGCTCCTATGGATATGCTTATCTATGGAATGGGGGAACGTTCGATCGTCGAGATCGCGCGCCGCCTCGATGCCGGCGANAAAATCGGGGATATCACTGATGTGCCGCAGACGGCCTTCCTTACCGATGCCACACCGGCCCCCGGGGATGGCGACATCATTCTCGCCTCTTTTGAGGAGTGCGCGCGCAGCAAGGCGGCNCAGGCATCTAATTTTAAGCTTGTGGAGATNGAGTCTAACCGGATGCACGGCCATCGGATGTGGCAGCCGACCAAGGGTCGGCAGGTCTGCATCAATCCCATGTATCCGCAGATGACGTCAGCCGAGATTGATGCCTCGTTCGATCTCCCCTACACCCGTTATCCCCATCCCCGCTATAAGGGGAAGTCTATCCCNGCATATGAGATGATTCGCCATTCCGTCAATATGCACCGTGGTTGTTTCGGCGGGTGTGCCTTCTGCACGATTTCCGCCCATCAGGGAAAATTCATCGCGTCCCGCTCCAAGGAGTCAATCATGAGGGAGGTGAAGAAGGTGACGGAGATGGATGATTTCAAGGGTTATATCTCTGACCTCGGTGGCCCGTCGGCGAATATGTACGCCATGTCGGGTCGGAATAAGGAAATGTGTGCCCGCTGCGTCCGCCCCTCATGCCTCCATCCGAAACCATGCCCTAACCTCAACAATGACCATGGTCCCCTGCTCGATATATATAAGGAGGTGGATGCCATGCCGGAGGTGAAAAAGGCTTTCGTAGGTAGCGGCGTTCGCTATGATCTCGCCATGGCCCCCTCGGGAAATCGGCTCACTGATGAGACTAACCGGGAATATATCCGCCAATTGATTTCCCGCCATGTCAGCGGCCGACTTAAAGTCGCGCCGGAGCATACCTCCGATGCCGTGCTCGACATCATGCGCAAACCATCCTTCTCTCTCTTCCGGGATTTTAAGAATATCTTCGACCGCATCAATGAGCGGGAGGGTCTCCGCCAGCAGCTGATACCCTATTTCATATCTTCTCATCCGGGATGCCGGGAATCTGACATGGCCGAATTGGCCGCTATCACAAAGAATCTCGATTTCCATCTTGAGCAGGTGCAGGATTTCACTCCGACCCCGATGACGGTCTCCACCGAGATTTATTACACCGGGATTCATCCATATACCGGCAAGCCGGTCTTCACTCCCCGCACCGAACGTGAGAAATTGGCCCAGCGAAGATTCTTCTTCTGGTATAAACCTGAAGCACGCCGCGAAATCACCGAGGCCCTGAAGCGTATGCACCGTCCCGATCTCCTGAAGGCTCTCTACCCCTCAGGTGTCCCCTCCGGCCCTTCGAGAAGCTATAATCCTAATTTCTCTCCGCCGCGTTCGAGGGCCTCCCGATCCGATAATGTTAACCGAGGCAAGGGCTCTGGTAAAAAACGTTGATCGTTTTTGTAGCATAGCCCTGAATCAAACCATAAAAAACACTTTTTTAATTCAAAACATCAATGAACAAGATTTTGATTCCTGTGGGTCTCGCTGTTCTTCCGGCTCTTCTCGGAGCCTGCTCTTCCAATAATGCGGAGAGCGCGGAGGAAATCATCGAGAAACCCGAAGTGAAAATCGAGAACGGTATGCTGACGCCGGAAGTGCTTGAGGCGTTCGGCCGTATCAGCCAGATCACCCCCTCCCCCGATGGTGAGCTGATCGCTTTCACCCTCTCTTACGAGAGCATCGAGCAGAATAAGGCCAACGCCGAAATCTACACGATGAAGCCCGACGGCAGCGATATGAAGCGTCTGACCAAGACCCCCTCCTCAGAGAGTAATCTCGCATGGATCGAGGATGGCAAGCGTCTCGCCTTCATCGCCAAGGACGACAAGAGCGGCAAGCCTCAGGTTCATGCCATGAATCCCGATGGATCCGGCAAGAAGTGTCTCACTGAGATGGAGAATGGCGTGGAGTGCTTTAAGTTCTCCCCGGATGGCAAGAAGATTGTGGTCGCTTCCACGATCAAGCCCTACAATGAGAATGAGGCTCTCTTCGAAGGTCTCCCGAAGACTTCCGGCCGTGTGGTAGATGATCTGATGTATAAGCACTGGGATGAGTGGGTCACCGAAATCCCTCACCCTTTCCTCGGTGATTTCGACGGTTCGCAGGCCTCCGGCTTTGTCGACATCATGGAGGGTGAACCTTTCGAATGCCCGATGCGCCCCTTCGGCGGTGCCGAATCTTTCGCTTTCTCTCCCGACAGCAAGCAGCTCATTTATGTAAGCCGCAAGCTTAAGGGGATGGATTATGCCTTCTCCACCGATTCCAACCTCTATCTCTACGATATCGAGCAGGCCAAGACGGTGAAGAATCTCACCGAAGGCATGCCCGGTTATGACACAGACCCCGTTTATTCTCCCGACGGCTCGCAGCTCGCTTTCCTCTCCATGGCCACCGCCAAGTATGAGAGCGACAAGAAGCGCCTGATGGTGATGGATATGAAGTCTTTCGAGATGCGCGACCTCACTGCCGACTGGAAATACTGGCCCGAGGAACTCGCCTGGGAACCTGACGGCAAGTCGATCGTGTTCGCCGGCTATTCCGAAGGCACCGAACCCGTATTCCGCATCAATGTGGCCGACGCTAAGGTGACGCAGCTAACCGACGGCATGTGGGATTATCATGCCGTTATCCCCTTCAAGGGCAATCTCCTCGCTCTTCGCCACAATATGCTGCAGCCCGACGACCTCGTCGAGGTGCCCGCAGCCGGTGGCGAAGTTAAGCAGATCACTGAAATCAATAAGGACATCCTCTCTCAGCTCGCTGAGGTGAAGGTAGAGAAGCGTATGGTGCCCACTTCCGACGGTAAGGAGATGACCTGCTGGGTTATCCTTCCCGCCAATTTTGACCCCAACAAGCAATATCCCGCTATTCTCTACTGCCAGGGTGGCCCCCAGCAGGCTGTCAGCCAGTTCTGGAGCTACCGCTGGAATTTCCGCATCATGGCCGCCAACGGTTATGTCGTGATCGCTCCCAACCGTCGCGGCGTGCCCGGCTTCGGCGAGGAGTGGAACCGTCAGATTTCCGGCGACTACGGCGGTCAGAATATGCGTGACTATCTCGCGGCTACCGATTATATTGCAGCTCAGCCCTACGTTGACGCCAAGCGCGTCGGTGCCATCGGCGCCAGCTACGGCGGCTTCTCCGTTTATTGGCTCGCCGGTCATCATGAAGGTCGCTTCGCCGCCCTCGTTGCCCATGCAGGCATCTTCAACATCGAGGCTCAGTATCTTGAGACTGAGGAAATGTGGTTTGCCGACTTCGACATGGGTGGTGCTCCCTGGGAAAAGGATAACGCCACTGCACAGCGTACATTCGCCACTTCTCCCCACAAATTTGTCGACAACTGGACCGCTCCTATCCTCATCACCGTCGGCGAACTCGACTACCGTATCCTCGCGTCTCAGGGCATGATGGCCTTCAACGCCGCAAAGATGCACGGTCTTGAGACGGAAATGCTCGTATTCCCCGACGAAAACCACTGGGTTCTCCAGCCCCAGAACGCAATTCTCTGGCAGCGTGTCTTCTTCCGGTTCCTCGACAAATACCTGAAGTCACCCAAGGCTGACGCACCCGCCGCCGATTCCGCAAAATAATCCCGATCCAATAATCGCATAATTGCGATTGAGGGGTGAGTCCGTCTGCCGGCCTCACCCCTCTCCCTTTAATGGAGGGTGGGTGCAAACCCACCCCGTGCCGTCTTAAGTAACTTCTGCCGCNNAAGTAATNANGNGCGACCCTGCGCGCGCCGGCCTATCGCGTGTGGAAGTTACCTCTACTTTCGCACGGGGTAGGTTTACACCTACCCTCCATTAAATTAACTTCCCCGCAGTAGGTTCGCACCAACCTCTCATTTTATCAGCTATTAATTATCCCCAATTGAAAAAATTTTACTATATTTGCAATTGATTCGTTATCTTCTTTTTCAGGAGATTATTAAAGTATGCTAACCTCACAAGAATGTCAATCCGGCTCGTCGGTCAATGGGACTGACGACCGCGAAGCGCACCCGAAATTCTGGATAGCACTCTATACCAGACCCAGGAGTGAGAAGAAAGTCAGGGCATATCTCGACAGTATCGGCATAGAGAATTTCCTCCCTGTTCAATATCAGTTACGTCAATGGTCGGATAGAAAGAAACTTGTGGAAGTTGTAGTCATTCCTATGGTAATTTTCGTATCGGCGGACGCATCCGAGATTCCGAATATTACTCATAACTCTCTGATAATCAAGGCTTTTACCCCCCCCGGCACCGGAAAAATCGCTCAAATTCCAGATTGCCAGATAGAGCGTCTCAAATTCATATTGGGCCAATCGGAGTATCCTGTCTCCTTTGATCCCTCGATTTTAAAGGTTAATGATAAGGTTCACGTTGTCCGAGGCCCATTAATGGGTTTGACAGGTGAAATTTTAACCTGTGACGATAAATTCTTGGAGCTGGCCATCCCCGTCGGAATCAGTGGAGTAGCCCGACTAAAGATTGAGAAAATTAATGTAGAATTACTTAAAAAATAACCGTAATGAAACGCATTATCTTAACACTAATTGTTGCCCTCGGTATTCTCGGAGGCAAGGCATTTGCGCAGACTGCAGGAATTGAGAATCCTGATCATGCTCTACAGGTTTCAGCCTATGCAGCCGCCAATAGTCAGACATCGAAGGATTTCGGTATCGAGGGAGTGTGGAAAAAGAATATCCATCGTGACCTCTTCATCAATTGCGGTCTCTCCGTGGCGATGGACTACACCAATAAAATCAACAAATACACCAATACCCGTAACATGTTTGAGGCCGGCATACCGGTTCAGCTGGAGTGGAGCCGACTATCCTTCGGGAACAGCTCTTTCTACGGGCTTGTAGGTTTTTCTCCCGTTTTTTACACCACCTTGAGCGCGAAAACATGGAGTTCCTCTGCCGGTATGGTAGTGAAAGATCTTAAAAAATCAGGCCTGCTAATCACCCCGACTATTGAAGCCGGAGGTAACATCCCCTTGCAGCATACCCTCATCCGTATCGGTGTATTCTTTAAATCAAAACTGAATTGCACACCCGACGGCTATAACGTATATCGTAACGTGGGTGGTCTGAATTTCATCGGTCTGAAGGCCGGTGTCATCTTCTGATAGAGGCTTCAGTTTTAAAACCGCACACACTCTTAATTGCCTCAACGGAGAAGTAATAGTTCTACTTCACGCATTGCCAGAAACACTCTGATGCTNTATNTCAGGATGTTTCTGGTGATGGGNGTTTCNCTCTATACTTCCCGAATNGTGTTNAGAGAGCTTGGAGCGGTTGATTACGGAATATACAATGTGGTCGGCGGCATAATCGTGATGCTCTCCTTCCTTAATGGGGCGATGTCGATGTCCACAGTACGGTTCCTATCCTTTTCCCTTGGCAGGGACGACATACAGGAAGCCTCCCGCGTATTTCGCACNGCAATCACCATCCAAATTTTACTATCTTTGATAGTCGTGATGTTGGCGGAAACTCTCGGTCTCTGGTTTCTGAATCATTGTATGAAGATTCCGTCCGNTCAACTGTCAGCCGCCAATTGGGTGTATCAATGTGCTTTGCTCTCTTTTATATTTTTAATCCTCCGTACGCCGCTGAATGCCGTTGTCATAGCACGTGAAAGAATGGAAGTATTCGCTATCCTGAGCGTGTTGGAGGTCGTGATGAAATTGGTAGTAGCNCTATCTTTGANCATCATACTTGCCAATAAACTGAGGACTTATGCGCTTCTTAATCTGGCTGCGGCAGCCCTTCTTGTTTTACTCACTCTTATCTATTGCAGACACCGCTTTCCGGAATGTCGGTCTCTTCGATTGATATATGATAAAGAACTCTTTCGACCCATGGCCGGATTTATGTCGTGGAGCACGATCGGCACACTCTCATGGGTGGGTAAAAAACAGGGTTGCAACATTTTGCTGAATCTCTTCTTTGGTCCGGTGGTAAATGCCGCCTATGCCCTTTCCTCTCAGGTAAACACTGCCATCAACAGCTTTGTCCAGAATTTCACCACCGCTATCAATCCTCAGATAACCAAAACCTTTTCAGTCAACGATCTCAAACAGACCGAACACCTGATTATATACGGCTGCAAATTTTCCTTTTACCTCATCCTGATATTGTCGTTTCCTGTGTTGATGGCAACCGGACCCATACTCAAATTCTGGCTCGGAGACTATCCCTCTTACGCTCCGGTTTTCATTCAATTAGTGCTGATAATCTCTCAGATTGAAAGTTTCACCTACTGTATTGGTGCCGGGGTGAGAGCCACAGGTCGGGTGAAGAGTTATGAGATGGCTGTCGGAGGTATCCAACTCCTTACTCTTCCTATTGGTTATATTCTTCTCCACTCCGGGTTGCCGCCGCAATCGGTCTTTGTCGCGATTGCCATACTTGCGATCATCGCCCTGTTCGTCAGATTGCGGGTGCTTAAGACAAGTATACCCGAAATCTCCATTTTCAGGATACTACAATCGGTTTTTCTACCCTCAGGATTGCTGGCTGGCGTATGCGCTCTTCTCTATGTCGGATACCACAATTTGCAATTGACGCAAACCGTCAATCCCGTAATCACCATTGTCGGTAGTATCTTGGTCGTAATAGCTCTGGAGGTCGGAATCGGAATGAACACCAAAGAGCGTAAATTCATCCGCCGAGCTCTGCTTAAAAAGATAATGTAAGANTTAAGTAGACCTATCAAAAATTCTTATTCCTTGAATAAAGATTTGCTTAAACGATATTTCGACATCCANGTGCCGGTGACGACATGCAATCTTCAATGTAAGTATTGTTATATAACTCACCATCCCCTAAAGTCAGCAGAGGTTAAGCCCCTGAAGTATAGCCTTTCTCATATCCGTAAGGCTCTTTCATATGAACGACTGGGAGGCACTTGCTTGCTGAATTTATGCGGGGGAGGTGAAACTCTCTTAGCTCCATATATTGTGAAGTTAACTCGGGAATTGCTTGAGGAGGGTCATTACGTTATGTTGGTCACAAACGGTTTGCCTACTAAGCGTATCTTGGAGCTGACAGAAGAAATCCCGTTTGAGTTGCAAAAGCATCTCATACTCAAGATTTCGTTCCACTTTATGGAGTTAAAGTCAAAAGGACTTCTTGACAAGTATTTTGCCAACATCCGTCTAATTGAACGTAGCGACATTTCATTTACGGTTGAACTGACTCCCTCCGATGACGCAATTCCATATATTGACGAGATTAAGGATGTATGCCTCAAAAACCTCGGAGCACTTTGCCACATCACGGTAGCGCGAGATGAAAGTAAGCCTGATATTCCAATTCTTTCCACCCTTTCGCGCGAGGATTACATCAAAGTGTGGGGTCAGTTTGATTCCCCTCTGTTTGATTTCAAGATGAGGATATTCGGAGAGCCTCGTAAGGAGTTTTGTTATAATGGATTATGGGGTGGATCCATAAATTTGGAGACCGGTTCATTTTCACAATGCTATCGACTAAGACCTATAAGNATTTTTGACAATCCTTCGATTCCCATTGATTTCTGCCCGGCAGCTAAATGTGAAAAAGCTCATTGCTATAACGGCCACTCTTGGCTCACGCTCGGCATGATTCCCGAACTTGTTACTCCTACGTATCTGGAAATGCGTGATCGCATTACTGCCAATGGACGCCACTGGGTAGGCGAGGATATGCGTTGCTTCCTCAGTCAGAAGCTTCCGGAAAATAATGGAACGCTGTCGCCTGAGGCTAAACGGCAGGCCTTGCGCAAGAATCACACTAATCGATGGGCTCATTCTGTCCGACGCTTAGTTCATCTGATGCTACATGGGAATGGAGTGTTTTGAGAAGAAAATTTCAGAGCTTCGTCAGGTTATAACCGATCAGGTCAAGCCTCTATTAGGTGAGAGGGTTGTCATTGCCGATGCACCATATTATGATAATATCGGCGACATTCTGATATGGCAAGGTGCTGTGGATTTCCTCCGGGAAAACGACTTTGAACTTATGGGGTGTTACGGTGCCGGCTACTTTCCCTTCCCCAAATTAGATAAAGAGATCACTATCATACTAATGGGAGGGGGCAATTTCGGAGATTTATGGCGGGGACTTCAAGATATCCGACTTGAAATCATCGCCCGCTATCCCGAGAATAGAATCGTTATGCTCCCGCAGTCAATCTGCTATCAGGAAAAGAGCTTAATTGAAAAGGATGCCGACTTGATGTCGCGTCACTCCGACCTGCATCTCNTCGCCCGCGATCGAGCAAGCTTCGATATTCTGTCGGCCGGCTTCAACCNCAATAATATCTATCTTGCACCTGACNTGGCATTTTACATTGNCCCCGGGCTNTTGGCTCCTCATCGGAATCGTGAAGAGGGG
Source organism: Bacteroides sp. (assembly GCA_014801595.1). Taxonomy (GTDB): domain Bacteria; phylum Bacteroidota; class Bacteroidia; order Bacteroidales; family Muribaculaceae; genus Lepagella. The sequence continues at coordinate 30,901 of JAAVDV010000004.1, read as the reverse complement.
AAAACNCTTTTTCTCCTCCGTTCTGATAAAGAACTNCCTCAANATANACCCACAGTCNTACANGAGGCNGACGTAACATCCGATTGGCCAATATCTGAAAGGTTTGAGCNANTGGNAANAAACCTCAANAGGGTGAGGAGAATTTTAAGAGATTTGCGTCGCCGGGGNATTCGCCTGAGAGTCGTTGATAATGCAATACAAATTTTTGGAAACAGATTCATCCGTGATTCTTTGACAAGGAAAGGATATGAATTTCTCGAACCATTCTCCCGCATTNTCACCACTCGCCTTCACACAATGATTCTCGCAGTGCTTCTCCATAAACCCGCCGAGTATATTGACAATACCTATGGCAAGCTATCCTCCTTTGCCGAGACTTGGCTTCACGATTTACCCGAGGTAAAAGCTTATGGAAGAGATTAAAGTTTCGGTCATTATCCCCGTCTACGGAGTCGAGCGGTATATAGAGAGATGCGCCCGCTCTCTTTTCAGTCAAACCATGACAGAAGGAGTAGAATTCATCTTCGTAAATGACTGTACAAACGACAGCAGTATCGAATTGCTGTTTGCGTGCATCGAGTATTACCCTCGGCTCCGTTCCCAGATCAAAATAATAAATCATCTCCGAAACCGTGGCCTTGCAACCGCCCGACAGACTGGATTTGAGGCAGCCCGTGGGGAATATATACTTCACTTGGATAGCGATGATTATTTTGAGCATGATATGCTTGAAGTGATGTATGAATCAGCCGTTACTCACAATTCAGACGTAGTGGTGGCCGACTTCTTTATATCACATAAAAAAGGTGATGAATATCGTAAATGCCCTCTTTCTGACAGCAAGGAAATATTGTTAAAGAGCATCATTGCGAATTGGAGTTATGGATATCAATCGGTCTTTGCCTATGTATGGAACAAGCTTGTCAAGAGATGCATTTACAAGAAACATAACATCCACTCCATCGAAGAAATAAATGTTGGTGAGGACTTAATCATAACCATACAGATTTTGTATCATGCCGCTGTAATCACGAAGGTAGATCGTGCATTCGTGCATTATAATAAACAAAATTATGGGTCGTATACTAATGATAAATCGACATCAAATACACGCCAGAGATTGATGGCTACGGAATTCGTGGCCAACTTTCTTTCATCAAAAGGTATTGACTGTGATGAAGAGTTAGATGAAAGGAGATTTAGAGTAAAACTAATTGGGTTAGCCAACTGCGATACTGACAATCTTCAGGAATTCCTCTCGATGTATCCTCAACTCGATTATGAAAAACTCAAGCATCTGGTACCTCCCCACTGGAGACTTCCCTATAAATTTGCTTTGCAAGGTAAAATCGGTCAGTTTGTTTTCATGCGCAATCTGATTCTTTACATTCGTAAAATATATCGATTTATATATGGTCGATGAACTAAAAAGCTAATTTAATCTATGTATTCTCGCAGGTTTTTAATAATATATATCCTCGCGTATTTCTCGGGTGTAATATGGTTGTTTTATCGCTTAAATAGAAACCGCCAGAGAATTCTCGTTTTCCACCATATCATACCGGACCATCTTATTAATTATTCCTTTGAGCAACAAATCGTATGTTCCTCTAAATCACATTTTGAACGTCTTATTGACATTGTCAATAAACGATTGGAAGTAACAACACAGTTAGGAAAAGCAAACTCAGCAATAATTACTTTTGATGATGGCTATCGCGCGGCCCTTACAGCCGATACGATTCTAAGTAAATACGGTAATAATGCCTATTTTTTCCTGCCGTTATCTAATATAGACAGTGGTCCGTTATGGAATGACAAAATTATGGGATGGATTGCGTACGTATCATCCGGAGAGTACATAATTGCAGGACAATCCTATTATTTGAATTCTCAATCTTCTCGACAGAAGGCATACAAGGCCATAATTGATTCTATCCATACAAATGATTACAATTACTCATCCATCATTGAGCAATTGGAGTTGATTTGCCCTTTTGATAATCTAAATATAAGTGAAGAATACAAAAACATACGTTTCCGTGGATTGACTCAAGATGAGATAATGCAAATCAAGCGAAAGGGCCATAAAATAGGTGGACACTCCATAAATCACGATGTTCTTTCTCTTCTTCAAGAAGAAAAGCTAAAGCATGATTTTCAGCAGTGTAGCGCTCAAATCAATAAATTATACAATTGTAGCTTATATGCATATCCTTATGGTCATAAACGAGATGTTTCAATTGAATGCGTCAAGGAATGTGGCGCATCAGGATTTTCCGCTGCTGTTATGAATGAATATGTTCCTTACGAAACTCCGTACACATTGTCGCGTATGAAAATAAGCCACTATACATCTATATATGAAATTGATGCAGAATTGTCCGGATTTAAACAATGGTTAAGAAATATCCTCCGATGGAAAAAATAGATTTTGTTCTCGTTTGGGTTGACGACTCTGACCCCGCATGGCAGCAATCTTTAAGAAAATATGCCCAATTAGAATCAGGCGACGCTCGACCTGTGAGATTTAGAGACTGGGGAACCTTAAGATACTGGTTCAGAGGAGTCGAAAATTTCGCCCCATGGGTTAATAATATATACTTCATTACTTGTGGGCATTATCCTGATTGGTTGAATATCAATCATCCAAAATTAAAGTTTATAAAACACTCTGACTATATTCCCGAGAAGTATTTACCTACTTTTAATTCCCGTACAATAGAACTCAATCTTCATCGTATAGATTCCCTGTCTGAGAAATTCGTGTATTTCAATGATGACACTTTTATAATTAATCATATTTCACCTAAAAGATTTTTTGTTAATGATAAGGTACGGGACATCGCTGTCTTGAGTGCACGTCAACCAAGAGGTGTGGATAGGGATTATATTATGGCCAATAATATTGGGTTCGTCAACCGATTCTACGATAAAAGTGCTGTCATAAAAAAGAATAGATGGGGCTGGTTTAATCCTCGTTATGGAAAGTTGTTGCTTAGAACAATTGCCTTATATCCCTATCCCTCTTTTACCGGATTGCACAATCCCCATCTTCCTAATCCTTACTTCAAAACAACACTTAAGAAGGTATGGGCTTTAGATTACCATACACTTGATGAGACATGCTATTGCAAGTTCAGAAATTTCCGGAATGTAAGCCAATTAGTATTGAGATACTATCAGCTTGCTGAAGGAATGTTTGAGCCAATAAATCCCTATAAAACATCCGTGTCATATCCTTGTATGAATGATGATCTTTTGGTGGAGGCGATTTCTACCATAACAAAACAAAAGAAGTCATTGATATGTGTTAATGATGGTGATGTATCAGATTTTGAGTATTCAAAATCAATTCTATGTGAGGCATTTAATAAAATACTCCCTGAGAAATGCTCCTTTGAACTAAGTTAGTTTTAGGCAGTAGCCAATAGTGTTTTTTGAATTTTGATAGTATAAAGCGACCTCTCAAAATCAAAAGGACATTTGCCTTACGGTGCTTCTTACTTAGATTAAGTAAACTTACTTATCATCAATAGGGATACTAATAATATAAACTCTAATAAAATTCATTAATGAACGCCAATATTAACAATTCAGACATTAAGATAGGAGTCATTGGACTTGGACATGTCGGCTGGCCTCTCTATATTTTGCTTTCAAAAAAATTTATAACCTTCGGACTGGATATAGATGAGAATCGAATTAAAGAATTAAAGAATTCAGAGCAACAATATGGAGACTGTTTCGCAAGACTGACGAATACCTATAAAGATTTGTCAGGGTGCAATGTTTTTATAGTTTGTGTGCCCACCGGAGTTAATGAGGATAAAACACCGAACTTAAATCCTTTACAGAGAGTCTGTAAATCTTTGGGTGAAATCTTGACGCACGGCAGTACGGTGGTGTTTGAGTCGACAGTATTCCCGGGAGCTACTGAAGAATTTTGTGTTCCGTTGTTGGAAAATTCGTCCAATCTGAAAGTTAATGATGATTTTTATGTGGGATATTCACCTGAAAGAATTAATGTAGGTGACGACAGACATTCATTAGATAATATTTCCAAAATAATATCGGCATCTAATGAAAAGACATTGGAATTAATGTATGAACTTTATTCGGCGATTATTACTGCACCGATTATTAAAGCTTCATCCATTAAGGTTGCTGAGGCTACGAAGATGTATGAAAATGTGCAACGTGATGTTCTCATAGCTTTGGCCAATGAATATTCAGATTTTTGTAGAGCAGAGGGAATCAATATAAACGAAGTAACAGAATGTGCTTCCTCCAAATGGAATTTCAGCAAAGTGAATCCCGGATTAGTGGGAGGGCATTGTATTGGCATAGATACCTATTATCTATTGAACAGAGCTAACCAAAAATCCGCCTCACTGTCATTAATCCAATGTGCACGGACCATTAATGAAACCACGACAGAAAAGGTCGCTGACAAGATTAGAGAAATTGCAAAAGGATTGGGTTCAAAGACTATTTTGCTTCTCGGAGCCACTTATAAAGCTGACACCGCAGATTGTAGGAACTCAAAAGCTCTTGAGATATTCAGAAACTTGAAAGGAGATCTTACAGTAGATTGTTATGATCCATTAATTGACGTTAGAAAGGTGACAGAAGAATACCACCTACAAGTATTGACTAAACCAAAAGAATTATTGGATAGGTATGATTTAGTGGTGAGATTGGTTAATCATATCAATTTTGACAGTGTGAATGTTTCTCCTTCAAAATTTATAACCTTAATTGATCTGTTATGATAAAGTAACAAAAAATTCACTTAAAATGAAGAATATCGCTATATCTGTTATTGTTCCGGTGTATGGAGTGGAACGATACATCGAACGGTGCGTGCGCTCTCTTTTCAGTCAGACCATGACCGAAGGGGTGGAATTCATCTTTGTGAATGACTGCACAAAAGATCGCAGTATTGACTTGTTGACAGCCCTCATCAGTGAATATCCGCAACTCAGTTCCCAAGTAAAAATAATACATCATCTCCGGAACCGTGGCCTTGCAGTTGCCCGACAGACGGGATTTGATGCTGCCCGGGGTGAATATATTCTTCACTTGGATAGTGATGATTATTTCGAGCATGATATGCTTGAAGTGATGTATGAAGCGGCTCTGGTTAACAATTCAGACGTTGTAGTATCAGACTTTTTTTGGTCTTGGGAAAAAAAGGATAAATATCAGGTGTGCCCTCTGTACGACCGGAAGGTGGCTATAATCAATAGTATTATCGCTCCCTGGCGATATGAGAATAAAACAATTGGACCATATGTGTGGAACAAACTTACCAAGAGAAGTATCTACAAGAAACACAATATCACTTCCATCGAGGGAATAAACTATGGTGAGGATTTCATCGTTACCATACAAATATTGTATCATGCGGCTGTAATCACAAAATTGAATCGGGCATTCATGCATTATAATCAACAGAATCTGGGCTCCTATAGTCACAATAAATCCGCATCAAATACACACCAAAGATTGATGGCTACTGACACCATCGCCAACTTTCTTTCTCAAAAAACTTCTGTATATAAAGAAGAATTGGATGAAAGGATATTTAGAGAAAAACTAATTGCAATAGCTAACTGTGGAACGGATAATCTTCATGAATATATCTCGATGTATCCGTGGCTTGATTATGAGAAACACAAGTATCTCGTCCCCTCCTATTGGAGACTTCCATATAAGTTTGCATTGCAAGGCAAGATAGGTATGTTTATCTTCCTGCGCAATCTGATTCTTCACATTCGTAAAATATATAGATTTATGTATGAACAGTAAACTCAAAATCTCCGACTTAGTACCTTAAATTTTATTTAAGTACATAGAATTCCTACTACAATGAAAGTCAGTATAATAATCGTCAACTATAATTCGGGAACATTTCTGAGAAATTGTCTAACAAGCATTTCAGATTATGTGACGGTAGCACATGAGATCATTATCGTGGATAATGCCTCAACCGATACATCTTTCTCCGGAAGTAGAAAGGAGTTTGAAGGGAATCCAAACTATATTTTTATTCAGTCAAAGGAGAATCTTGGCTTTGCTAAAGCCAACAATTTAGGTGCTCAGTATGCTACAGGTGATTTCCTGCACTTTCTGAACCCGGACACTCTATTACGTTCCGACATTGATGAATCATATAATATTGCTTTCCGGAATACCGAAAAAATTTACGTCCATCTTCTTGAGAATCCTGACGGTAGCATAATAAACCAAGGTCACAGATTACCACTCATAGGAGTTATAATCAAGTCTTTATATTCAGGTGAGTATCCTAAATGGCACCTTGGAGCGTCAGTTTTAGCTCACAAAAGTATGTTCGATTTCATAGGAAAGTGGAATGAGGCTTATTGGATGTTTGCTGAAGATTTAGATCTGTTTTACAAATGTTATCGACAACATGTAGCGGTTGAGATTCTTCCGTCAGTGGTATATCACGCCGGCGGAGTATCATATGCCGGAATCTGGTCCACTAAGGAGAAAGAGCGTAAAGTTAACAAGTCAATCAGATTGTTTTTCAAAATAAATAAAATCTATTGGCAATACCTTGTGTTAAGAGTTATGCTTGGAATGAATAAAATATTCAAGAATGTCGGAATTACATGTTTCACTGAAAAATACTCTCACTAAGACAGTGATGTTTTATCATGCCAATCGATTATAGATATAACACATGGTTTTATAAAGTCATCCAAATTCGTCTGGACCGTTATTTCTGTAAAGAGGATTCGCAAAGACTAATGATCAATAAAAGATCGAGAAATATTCAGCTGATACGAGGGTAATTAGCAATGTTAAGCCGGGATAATTATAATATGCAGTTTTTTCGAATATTCATTCTCTCCTTCTGCATTATCTTTGGAGTATTTATGCTCTCTGGTCTCTTTTTTGCCAAGGAAAGTATCGAAAAGCCATTCCTGCTAATTGAGTTTGTCTGTCGCTCAATATGTATCGCCGGATTGTCTTTCATAACAAAGATTAAATATTTTCATGAATTGACATTGTATTAGGAGATTACCATTATAAAAATTAGACTTTAATTGTCACTCAAGGACATTCAATATATTTAGAACGATAATCTTTAATTTTAGAAAAGTATATAGATATTTTAGGTATATATAAAATATTATCTATTTCAATTAATTGATCCATTTGTAACAACCGGTGTTAAGAGTTATTCTCAGAATGAATATGACATTAATACTATTATTAACTGATTCAACGCGACAGAGACAAAATTTGAGTATACAACTATGAATCCGAACGAAAGTCTCATATTGACGCGAATAAGGTGGCTACTGATATTTATTTTTCCGATAAGTATAGTTGTAGATTTAATCTCGGGATTTTTCACGCTTCAGCTACAAACATACATTCCGATTGGGCAATGGCTTAGAGTTCTCATAATGGCTTGTGCATTATATCTACTGACAAAAAGAGTGAGAACCATTCTTATTTGGGTTATTCTTTCTCCGGTTCTATTCTTTATTCTCGCTTCACCTTTATGGATGATAATAGGTGGAATTGAGCCTACTCGTGGATATAATCTTGGAGTGGAAATTGATAGTTTCAGTAAAATCCTATATTTTTTAACCATTGTGACTTTCTTTATAGTATATAAAGAAGAGATCAGAAAGCAACATATATTAAGGATTATTTCAAATTATGGCTTTTTTATTGCCGGTGCATTGATTATATCATTCGTGACAGGGTACGGAAATCATACCCATAATGCCGCCTATGGTTTCGGCACCAAGAGCTATTTCAAAGCGGGAAATGATCTGAGTTTGACAATATTATATGCTTCTGTAACAAGTAGCCTGTATATGTTCTCTCATTTTGGATGGAAACGTGCGCTCATAACTTTGACGATATCTCTTAGTACAATTTTGATAGGAACTCGAGTCGGAGTAATCGGTATAGCAATCTGGATGACCATACTTATGTGTTATATCCTATTCATTTATTACCCCAAAGAGCGTAGGACACGTAAGAAACTCCGGTTTTATAAACCTGTCATTTTCTTCGGATATATTCTATGTATAATCACAGCGACCAACTATTTATGGACATCTTTCGATAACTATATGTTGAAACGATTTTCAATGGCCGGCATAAAGACAGCAAGAAGCCGATTAACCGATCCCGCTCTGGAATACATCGGTAATCTTGAATGGTACGAAGCTATCTTTGGAAGAGGTATGGCATCACTTTATCATTACGTTGCGAAATCAATTAGGTTTAATTCTGATTTCCGTATGGTGGAAGCAGATTTCCATGAATTAATGGGTGGTTATGGTCTATTAGGAATCATAGTTTGTATCTCTCCTTTTGTATACTTTATGTTTAAGGCTCTCAAAGGTTATTTTCAACGACCGGATTTTCGGAAGTTTGCTGTTTTATTCGTTACCCTCTCTTTTCTTGCAGTGGCCTACACGGCCGGACATTGTTTTCGCAATACTATGGTTGCCCCGATCTATGGCTACATGGTATCGTTAATGTATTATGGAGAAAAACGTTTTACTGATCAATAACGGTTATCCTTCCGACCTATATCCGGAGTATACCACTTATATCAGAAGTATAGAGGAGTGTATTTTTGCTTCCGGTAACAGGGTCGGTAAGCTGGTAATCAGTTTCGACCGTCGAATCACCATTACATATAAACTCTATAAGTATACTCTTTTCTGGATAAAATGCCTGACGTTTAAATCTGCATATGATACTATTTATATCAACCATCTACCATTTGCATTGCCTATAATCCTTAATCCATTTATTGGTAATAAGAGGCTGATAGTCCATTGGCATGGTAATGAACTAACAAGCAACCATATGTTTCTCATGATAACTCGTAGATTACTTGCCCGATTCGTAAGGAATGCTCTAAATATAGTACCCTCCCATTATTTTGGCCGTGTGCTGAAATCGCATTTCGGAGAAGCCGGAATACGTGTCCGGGTTAGCCCGAGTGGTGGAGTGGATACTGAAAGATTTAGACCTGCCAAAAGCAATAGTGAAGATTTTGTGATAGGCTATGCGAGTGGATTAAAAAAAGAAAAGGGTGCTGATATTCTTATTCATCTCATTGAACATAAACATGAAATAGAAATTGCCACAGGCCGCAAAATTACCTTTCAAGTCATAAATTATGGCAATGATGCCGAATATTATATAGGTAGGATGTTGGAGATCGACAATGACTGTTGTAATGTTTTCGACCGAATGGCTAAGAGGCAGATGTCCTCCTTTTATCAGACTATCAATCTGCTCGTTTTTCCCTCGATTCGACGTGCCGAAAGCCTCGGTTTGGCGGCTCTTGAGGCTATGAGCTGCGGAGTTCCGGTAGTGGCTCATAATATCTGTGCTTTCCCCGAATATATAAAGTCCGGGGTATCAGGTGAACTTGTGGAACCTTGCGACTCCGAGCAGGAACAAAACCGTGCTTTTCTTGATACCGTGGTAAAGGCTATCAATCATATTGAATCATATTCTCCAAGACAGATGGTTGAGGCCAACTATTCGAAAGCTGCGGTGACTGATTTTTACCGTAATTTATTTGAAACCTTATGAACCGTATTGTCGAGTCTCTTTCCATGCTGCAAAACTACTGCGAGGCGGAGGATTTCAAGGGTTGGGATCCATACGACGGTCTCAACTCTCGGATTTTCAATGCACTCCCGTTGCTGAAAAATTCAGCGTTATGCCGTCTGGTCATGATTCAGCTTTTCAAACGTAATCCCATCAACTTGAGAAGACTCGCTGCGGTTCCAAAGCAGTATAATCCCAAGGCAATCGCACTATTTATTTCCGGTTATTGCCATATTTACCGCGCGGTTGAAGCTAAGCCGGAATTGCAGAATGCCTTTGGACAAAAGGAGGTATTGAAGTCAACGATTGACAGGCTCACAGGCCTATTGCTATCGCTGCGTTCGAGAGGCGACAATCATGGTGCTTGCTGGGGATATAATTTTGACTGGCAGGCCCGACGGTTGTTTCTCTTTCCACGATATACGCCTACTGTCGTGGCTACATCATTCTGCACTACTGCCCTCTTAGACGCGTATGAGATCACCGGAGACACTGAATATCTTAACGTGGCGATGTCGACGGCACAATTTGTAACTGATGACCTGCATCGAAGTAACTATGGTTCCGGATTCTTATTCTCATATTCCCCTTTACCCGGAAACGATACCGTCTTAAATGCTTCGCTGCTTGGTGTAAAGATTCTGAGCTTATGTTATAAATATACACTTAATCCCGAATATCGGGCACTTGCCTCCAAAGTAGTGACGGCTGTCTGCGAAGCGCAACGTCCCGATGGTGGATGGGTCTACGGTCTCCTCCCGGTGCAGTCATGGATCGATTCATTCCATACCGGATATAATCTTGACGCTTTAAACGCTTACAGGATGCTAACCGGTGACAGGTCATTTGACAAAAATATCGAGCTGGGATTTGATTTCTATATCAATAATTTTTTTGAGGAGGATGGAACGCCTAAGTATTATCATGATAAAACCTTTCCGGTAGATATACACTCTCCCGGTCAACTCCTGATTACGCTCTCCAATATGAATCTTCTGTCCCGATATCATGGACTGACCGACAAGGTGGTGGAATGGACTATCAGGAATATGCAGGATAGGAGGGGGTATTTTTATTATCAGGTCAAACCTGGTGTAAGCAGCAAAATTTCTTATATGAGGTGGAGTAACGCTTTTATGTTTAATGCTCTATCTCATTGCTTAAATAATTATTATTGTCCGGATGAATAGTGTTGAATTGAACGGGCGAAGGATCAGTATATTTACTTCTGGATCTGAATTACTCGATTATGTCGCGGATAAACGACAGATTCTCATAGCTGTCAATGCTGAGAAAATCATCACCCGTGANCCTAAGATTAAGGAGATTATNAACAATAATTTAGGTTANCCCGACGGCGCAGGTCCTGTACTCGCGGCACGCCGCAAAGGCATTTATGAGGCCTGTAAGATTCCGGGATGCGAACTATGGCTTAAGATTACTGAGCGTTTCTCCCCTACCAGATCTTTCTATCTTCTCGGAGGCACGCGAGCGGTAGTCGAGGAGACCGCCCGAAAACTGAAAANTGATTTCCCGGGCATTTCTATTGTCGGCTTTCATGACGGCTACCTGACTACTGATGCCNTGAAAAGGGATGTTATTGACGACATCACCCGAATGAAACCTGATGTTGTCTTTGTCGCCATGGGATCACCGAAGCAGGAATTTTTGATGGCGGAATTGCATGATCTCCATCCGGCACTNTATATGGGATTGGGGGGAAGTTTCNATATATATACCGGAAAAGTGAAACGTGCCCCTGAATGGTGGATAGAACATAATTTGGAGTTCGCTTACAGGCTTTTGAAGCAACCTAAAAGATTTAAACGCCAGATTCANCTGTTGCGGTTCGCCTGGATGCTTATNTTTAATAAATTATGAAACGGATTCTTCTTGTTTTCGGCACTCGTCCCGAAGCCATCAAGATGGCTCCGGTCTACCGCGAGTTGAAAAAATTTCCTAAGATTTTTGAACCGATTGTATGTGTCACCGGTCAGCATCGACAGATGCTTGATCAAGTGCTGGAGGTTTTTCATATCACGCCCGACTATGATTTACGGATTATGGAGAAGGTTCACGATCTTTATGACCTNACATCACTNATTCTTACCGGTATGCGCGATGTCCTTGCTGACTCCTATCCGGATATGGTACTCGTACATGGCGACACTACCACTTCGGCAGCCGCCGCNCTCGCCGCATTCTACNGCANGATTCCCGTAGGTCACGTCGAGGCCGGACTTCGNACTCACGATTTATATTCNCCTTGGCCCGAAGAGTTGAACCGTCAGTTGACCGCACGTATAGCCTCCATCCATTTCGCCCCGACACCTCTATGCCGTCGCAATCTATTGACTGAAGGGGTGNAGGATTCTAAAATCGTAGTTACCGGTAATACGGTGATCGATGCACTTTANTGGGTCATCGGCAAAATAAATTCTTCACCGGAAATCCGCCGGACNNTCACTGCCGAACTTGAAAAGGCCGGTTATGACCCCACGCGGCTTANCAATCGAAAACTCGTGCTCATTACTGCTCACCGTCGCGAGAATTTCGGTGAAGGATTCAAATCCATATGTCACGCTATCGATGCACTTACCGGAAAATANCCCGACACCGACTTTGTCTATCCGCTGCATCTCAATCCCAATATCAGNCAGACGGCCTATCAATTATTCGGCTCCNGAGATGCCAGACGTGACAATCTCTTCCTTATCGACCCTCTCAGCTATCTCGCATTCTCTTCCCTACTCTCTGAATCCACNGTCATTCTGACGGATAGCGGCGGTGTGCAGGAAGAGGCTCCGGCCTTGGGTAAACCGGTGCTCGTCATGCGTNACACAACCGAAAGATCGGAAGTGCTCGGAGAGCTGGTGAAACTCGTNGGTACTGAANCGGATAACATTATTCNCGAAACATCCCNGATACTTGACAATTCTTNGTATCCTCACGATTCTCTCCAAAATATTAGTTGCTACGGAGATGGNAACGCATCTTCAAGAATCATCGATGCTCTAAGATCGATGCTCTAAANTTGATTATTATGAATGCTTGTTTTATAGGNTTAGGTTACATAGGTCTCCCCACGGCTATAGTGGCTGCCAATAGTGGNATTGATATAGTAGGAGTCGACATCAATAAATCAATTGTGGAACTGACCAATGCCGGCAAGTCTCACATTGTCGAGGAGGGTCTTCAGGATTTACTCCGGAAAGCAGTCATAACCCATAAACTNATTGCCCGTGAAGATCCGGTAAAGGCTGACGCTTTTTTCATCTTCGTTCCTACCCCTATCAATAACCGNAAGATGCCGGACATCAGTTTCGTCGAGGCGGCCACCCGCTCTGTTATACCTCTGCTCGAACCGGGCAATCTGTTTGTCATTGAATCCACCGTCCCGGTCGGTACAACTGAATTAATGGCTGACCTTATATTCCGGGAAAGACCCGACCTGCGAGGCAAGATTTTTATCGCTTATTGCCCCGAACGAATGATTCCCGGAAACGCCGTGTATGAACTCACTCACAACGATCGGGTCATCGGCGGTATCGATGAANCATCAGCTGAAATGGCAGCAAAATTCTACTCTCTGTTTGTGGATGGCACCTTACACCCCACTAACGTACGCACCGCCGAAATGTGTAAGCTCGTTGAAAACTCTTTCCGNGATGTGCAGATTGCATTTGCCAATGAGCTTTCGATAATATGCGAGAAATCAGATATTGAAGTAAACGACCTCATCCGTCTGGCCAATCTTCACCCTCGTGTCAATATTCTTACACCNGGATGCGGAGTCGGAGGCCATTGTATTGCTGTNGATCCATATTTTCTGATTTCTAANTTTCCCGATGAAACATCTTTGATTCAGCAGGCGCGAAGTGTCAACACCTATAAAACCCAATGGTGCATTGCAAAAATCAAGAAGAGTATCAATGACTTCGAACTGAAGTATAACCGCCGTCCTGCAGTGGCCTTGATGGGACTGGCATTTAAACCTGATATCGACGACTTACGAGAGTCTCCTGCAATCNACATCGTCGGCGAAATTATGAAATTNAGTAATAATACCGAAATCATAATTTCCGAACCGAATCTTAGCCGACACCGGCTCTTCAACCTGACAGACTACAACGAGGCTTTCAGTGCGGCCGATATTGTTGTATTTCTGGTNGCNCATNCACCGTTTAAAANCCTCCCCNCTGNCACTGATAAAATAATCTTAGACTTCTGCGGTATCCACAATTAACAAANTTAATGGAGGGTGGGTGCNAACCCACCCCNNGCCGTCTTAAGTAACTTCTGCCGCGACCCTGCGCGCGCCAGCCTGTCGCGTGTGGAAGAAAGTTAATGGAGGGTGGGTGTGAACCCACCCCGTGCCGTCTTAAGTAACTTCTGCCGCGACCCTGCGCGCGCCGGCCTGTCGCGTGAGGAAGAAAGTTAATGGAGGGTGGGTGTGAACCCACCCCGTGCCGTCTTAAGTAACTTCTGCCGCGACCCTGCGCGCGCCGGCCTGTCGCGTGAAGAAGAAAGGTAATGGAGGGTGGGTGCAAACCCACCCCACGCCGTCTTAAGTAACTTCTGACCGTAACCCTGCGCGCGCCAGCCTATCGCGTGAGGAAGTTACCTCTACTTTCGCACGGGGTAGGTTTACACCTACCCTCCATTAAAGTAGCCTACTCGCAGCAGGTTATCTTCATCCCACCATCTAATGGGCTTCAGACTCTCTGTTAGAATCTACTTTGCCGGCACTTCCCAACGAAACTTGATAAATCTACCCGGATCATTATAATTGATCACTTTTGCAGGAACTCCGGCGCATGTACTTTCCGCAGGTACATCCTTCGTCACCACGGCTCCTGCACCGATACTCGATTTTGAACCGATGCGCACACTCTCGACAATGCACACACCCGGACCCACATATACCTCGTCACCAATGATTGCCGGAGTATTATGTTCAGTACCTATATTCAGAAATTGAAACAAATTCACATTATTCCCGATAATTGTACCGCCATTGATCACCATGCACCTTTTGTGTCCCAAATACAACCCGAAACCTATTCTCGTTTCAATCGGAAGATCAATCTGACGCAGATTACAACACAACTTGTGCATCAACTTTGACGGATAATACAACACACCCTTATACCCGCAAAGTCGTTGCCACACCAGGAGCGAAAATGGATGAGCCAACATATGAATAACAATCCTGAAAGCAGAAAACCTTATTCCGTGGTGCCGATATATATCACTGCGAATTAACTCCACACAATCCCTATAACTTTCAGCGAGCGGAATAACGATATAATCAGCCTCACCGACCTTTATTTTTTCAAATTTCATAAGATATTAAATATAGATACAATTCGCGAGATTATTACGCTGCCCGGATAAAAAATTTAATGGAGGGTGGGTGCGAACCCACCCCGTGCCGTCTTAAGTAACTTCTGCCGCGACCCTGCGTGCGCAGGCCTGTCGCGTGAGGAAGAAAGTTAATGGAGGGTGGGTGCGAACCCACCCCGTGCCGTCTTAAGTAACTTCTGCCGCGAACCTGCGCGCGCCGGCCTGTCGCGTGTGGAAGTTACCTCTACTTTCGCAAGGGGTAGGTTGACACCTACCCTCCATTAAAGTAACTTCCCCGCAGTAGGTTCACACCTACCCTCCATTAAAGTAACTTCCCCGCAGTAGGTTCGCACCTACCCTCCATTAATACCACAGCCTCGACTTACATAAATCTGGATGCGTATTTCCGACAGATTGGTTCGAGTCCGTCGGCATAAGGAGTTCCTACAGCCTCAAACTTCCAGGCCCCGTTTCTGCGATAAAGCCGACCGAACTCTACCCCCTTTTCTGTAGAGAAGTCCTCGTCAAGGTCATAGCGACAAATCTCTTCGCCGGAAACAGCGTTCTTGATAAGTATGTATGCGTTTCGCACCTGTCCGAAATTATACTTCTCACTCGGTGTCCCTTTTACCCAATAAATGCTCGCAGTAAAAATGATTTGATCTACGAGGGGATTTGTTTTGGAAAGGTCGACTTCAATTTCCTCGTTACCCTCCCCGGTATTGTCTTCATCATCACCGAGGTCATCAACTGAACCGAGTACACTGCCGTCATTGGATATGGGACGCTTCCCGTCGGGGGTCTCGATAGTTTTGCAAGAGCCGTAGAATACGAAATCCTCTTCAACTCCAATTTCGCCATTGGCACGAAGCAGGAAAGTTGAAGCATCAAGATCATAAGGAGGCTGAGCATTGGGATTGACTTTCCAGCCCATCTCAACGATAAGCTTGGAGAGGCCAATCTCTACACGCTGTCCTTTTACAAGATTGATTGCCATGTTATCTTAAATTTAGAGTTAAAGTTAACGCGAATGACTGTACAAACAGTCAACTGCACAACTGCAAATATAGCTAAATTTTCGCAAACCATTTCAATCACATGCAACATTTATTTTAATGGAGGGTGGGTGTAAACCCACCCCGTGCCNNCTNAAGTAACTTCTGCCGCGACCCTGCGCGTGCCGGCCTATCGCGTGAGGAAGTTACCTCTACTTTCGCACGGGGTAGGTTTGCACCTACCCTCCATTAAATTATCCTCTCGCGGCAGGTTTACACCTACCCTCCATTAAATTTAGAATGTAAACACGCGCTTCGTGGCTTTTCCTCCGACGACTCGTATGTAGATCCGGGCGCCCTGAGGTTCGTTGATCCGGTTCCCCTGAAGATCGTACCANACGGGATTCTCTCCATCCCATGAGGAAACCTCACTCACGCCGACTGTNCCCTGAGNCTCGACACTCAAGGTCATCGTTGGCCAATCAACCTTGACATTGTACATCCCCTCCTTTATCTTGTAGGCCTTCGTTTCCGCCGGACTCGCCGATTCAATGAATTCNACGGCTGACCCTCCGGGAGTCACCATTAGNTCGGTTGANGGTCCGAAGCGGTTNCCCGTCACGTTGATCGCGTCCCAGGTCGCACCAAGATTCTTCACAAAGGAGAAGTAGGCATATCCATCTGAGATAGACGATGCAGGTTGCTTCAATTCCACGGATGCAGTGAAAGTCTCCCCNCTCTTCTTCATCTCCACTCCTTTGTCAGGAGCCCAGTCATTACCTGCTGCATGTCCGATAATGTAAAGAGCATCCGGCGCGTGTGACACAACCGGCTGATCGGGAGTCTCNTTGACTTCCACCTTACTCCAGACGCAGTAGTCGTANCCTGACGCCTTTATATCNTCATTGCTGTAACCTTCNGGTGAACGCATCGCGCTGCCTACCTTTACAACTACCTTTCCACGCTTTCCCGTCACTTCCGCCATATAGCAGTCAGCCGATGTCCACAACACATTCACCGACGATTCATTGTGTATTCCGGCGGCATTGCGNATATCNATCAGACGCCCTATCTCNTCCCGATGAGCCTGATAATGGGGCAGGAANACGCAAGGCGTACCCGGACTCAACAGGATGAACGCATTGGCGGCAACCACGTTGCCGTTGAATTTCGANCCGTCACGATATGTGTCGTGGTTGTCTACGAANGTGACTGAATATCTCTGGTACCAGTGATGAATCATCCCCGCCGGTTGATCGGTCGTCCCCTGNGCTTTCCATACGAGTTTGCGCATGTCGTTGGTGTGGAAGGCTTCGTTGATNGCATATTTACAAGGGAANTCGAACGCCGCAGAGGTCTTCCCCGTGGCCTCTATCCAAGCGGCTACAGCGTCATAGCTGCTATCCCAGTACTCACCTACCGAGTATTCAACATCGGCATAAGTGTTGTAGATTTTATTATATTCTCCTCCGTAGCCCTTTACCATATCGTAGCGCATACCGACATACCCGTATTTCTCTTTGAGGCATCTGACGTAGTTTTTGCAATTCTCCTGCACATTGGCATTGGTNTGGTCAAGGTCGCGGCAGCCGTCGAANTTATCGCCCGTGTCATAGTTGCCTGTCGGCTTCGGCTGACCCGANGCATAGGCCATCTCATCNTTCGAACAGATACCCTCCAATCCTATCTGCCAGGTCTTACCGTCCCACGTCTCTTTCGGGAAGTCGTGCCAGTTGCTGACTCCATTGCGGTGATTGATGACACAATCGGCTATNAAGCCGGTGCCTTTCTCCTTAAATGTNGAAATCATCGAGAGGAGTTCCTTCTCNGTGCCGAAGCTTGAGTTGTGNTTGGTAAACCAATATTGAGGCATGTAGCCCATATTGTCATATCCTCCGCATCTTCCCGAATTGGGTATCCATATCAGGGAGAAGTATTTGGAGAGTTCATCGGCCTGAGATTCAAGATTNGTCCACTTGGTGTCGTCATACGAATCCCAGTANAAACCCTGGAGCATTACCCCCTGATACTGCGAGGGCCACCCGAGCGCATACACATCTGTTGCCTGTATCCCGTATAGGGCCATGGCGGCGGCAATCATCATGCCGCTTGAAGATTTGAGTTTCATGTATTTATTTGGTTAAGCTATATATCCATATCCCCTTCTGCCGTGTCAGCAAAAGTTCACNCCTGCAAAGTTAGTGANTTTTACACATCCAATATCAATGTAGCCGAATAAAAAAGTTATTTAGAATGATTCCAATTAAAATATTTTTTGTAACTTTGCATCACATACNGTAATTCCACACAGAGAATAAATATAATGAGACTATCTGACATCAAACCGGGTGAAACAGCAGTCGTGACGAAGATTCTCGGACACGGCGCATTCCGTAAACGAGTGATGGAAATGGGTTTTGTCCGCGGACGCGAGGTGACGATGATCCTCAACGCTCCTCTACAGGACCCCATCAAGTATAAACTCATGGATTATGAGGTCAGTCTCCGACGGGCGGAGGCTAATCTCATCGAGGTCGAACCTCTCGAAACCTGGGAACGTCTCTCCAAGATGCAACCGGAAACCTGCGAACACGATGCCCGCACCGGTAATGAGGACCTTGACAATATCCGCACCGATAAGATCATCAATGTGGCTCTCATCGGCAACCCTAACTGCGGAAAGACTTCTCTTTTCAATATCGTCTCCGGCGCACATGAACACGTCGGCAACTATGCCGGTGTCACAGTCGGTGCGAAAGAGGGCACGATGAAGTACAAGGGCTACAGATTCAAGATCGTCGATCTTCCCGGCACATATTCCTTATCGGCCTACTCTCCCGAGGAACTCTACGTCATGCGCTATCTCAATCAGGAAATGCCTGACGTTATAGTGAATGTGGTGGTGGCCTCCAATCTCGAACGTAACCTGTATCTGACCACCGAACTCATCGACATGAACCGAAGCATGGTAATCGACCTCAATATGTACGATGAGTTGGAACGCTCCAAGGCCGTACTCGACTACGAACAGCTCGGGCGTATGTTGGGTGTCCCCATCGTTCCGACAAAGGCTTCTACCGGTTGGGGTGTCAACCATCTCCTCGATACAATCATCGAGGTCTATGAGATGAAGAATAAGGACGTGCGCCACATTCACGTGAAGATGCGTCCGGAAATCGAGAAGGGTATCAACAGTGTCAAGGATGTCATCAAAAATGACCATACCGTCAGCCAACGGTTCTCTCCCCGTTATCTCGCCATCAAGATGCTCGAAGGCGACCCTGAAGCCGAGAAATTCCTGCGCGAAGCGGAGTGTTTCGATGAGGTCTGCGAAGTGCGCGACAAGGAAGTCTCACGCATCGAGAAGGAGCTGAAAGAGGATGTCCCCGCCGCTGTTTCGGCCGACAAGTACGGTTTCATTCAGGGTGCGCTCGCTGAAACTCTACAGGGTGATATGCTCCACGATGAAAAAACCACCCGTATCATCGACGCTATCGTCACAAGCAAGGTATTCGGGTTCCCGATTTTCCTCTGTGTAATGCTGTTNATGTTCTGGGCTACNTTCCAGATCGGATCCTACCCTATGGAGTGGATCGAGCAANTCGTCGGNTGGGTTTCCAATCAGATAGGCGGCCATATGCCTGACGGCCCGTTGAAGGATCTGCTGCTCGACGGTATAATCGGCGGCGTTGGGGGTGTNATAGTGTTCCTCCCGAATATCCTCATTCTATATTTCTTTATCTCGATGATGGAGGACACCGGATATATGGCNCGNGTGGCTTTCATAATGGATAANCTNATGCACAAGATGGGCCTGCATGGNAAATCGTTCATACCTCTNGTGATGGGATTCGGATGCAACGTCCCNGCTATTATGTCTACCCGAATCATAGAGAGCAAGACCAGTCGNCTGATAACGATTCTGATCAATCCCTTCGTGAGCTGTTCGGCCCGAATCCCTATATATGTGCTTCTCGTCGGAGCATTTTTCCCGAACCACGGTGGCCTTGTNTTCTTCTGCCTTTATTTATTAGGTATTGTCATTGCTGTNCTGACGGCCAAGCTGTTCCGCCGTTTCTGGTTCAANGTTGACGAGACTCCNTTCGTGATGGAACTCCCCCCNTACCGTATCCCGACATCCAAAGCCATCTTCAGAGGNATGTGGGATAAGGCCCGCCAATACCTCAACAAAATGGGTGGCATAATCCTCGTAGCCTCCATTATAATCTGGGCCCTCAGCTATTTCCCCCGATATGAGATGGAGCAGGTGCCTCAGGAATACCGTGCTTCGACACTCGCTGAAATGCCCTCCGATCTCAAGACCGACAAGAGNGNCGAAGAACTCGATGAGCTCGTCCTCAACACNTATCAGCAGGAATACTCCATCCTCGGCCACATCGGAAAAGCCATCGAACCCGTCGTGNGACCGATGGAATATGGGTGGAAAACGACCGTCGCCCTTCTCGCAGGCGCAGCCGCGAAGGAGGTTGTCGTATCGACAATCGGCGTCCTCTACGTCGGTGAGGATGACGAACANATGATATCCGAGCGACTTCAGACACCTTCACCTCTGACCGGCGAACCCCCGTTCACACCCGCGAAGGCTCTCTCGTTCATGGTATTCGTGCTCCTTTATTTCCCCTGTATAGCCACCCTGACAGCTATCTCCCGCGAAACGGAGTCGTGGAAGTACGCCCTCTTCTCCGCCACCTATAATACCGCGCTGGCCTGGATTCTCGCTTTCATCACTTTCCGGATAGCCATTCTGTTCTGAATTTTGTTAATTAGTCATATCTAACAAAAATTGGCACGGTAATTGCAATAGTTTTTACAAACGAAAGGAAAATAGATGAGAAACGACTTTTCAAAACAATTCCTCCCTATCCTCAACAAGGCATATGAGGTGGCTGCGGAGTTTGATGCACCCGCTATCAGAAGCGAGCACTTCGTGCTCTCTGCCCTCCGCAATAAGGATGGGTATGCGTTCCGCATCCTCTCCCAGCTGAATGTGCCTATTGACAAGATGATCGAGGAACTCACCGAGTATCTCCAGACCTCCACCACGAGCGAGGAGGTCACTACTCTCTTTGAAGATAAATTCAAGATTACCCTCTCGGCAATCCGCCATCTGCAACTCGCCACATCCGAGGCCCGCAAGATGCGCGCCAACACTATCGCCGGCGAACATATCCTGCTCTCTCTGATGCACGACCAACGCAGCATGGACAGCGAATTCCTCAAGAATCTCAAAGAGGAGTATCTCAATTTCGACATTTCTATCCAGAACATCGGCGATACCCCCACTAAACAGGGNCCTGCCGCCGAGGCTTCGAAAGGACGCAATCCTTTTGATGACGAAGATGACGACGAGGAGGATGACGACCCCTTCCGCAAGGCCGCCGGCAGTGAGCCAAAAGCCTCCGCACAAAAGAACAGCAAATCGGGAACTCCCGCCCTCGATAAATTCGCCCGCGATATGACGGAAGCCGCTTCCGAAGGTCGGCTCGACCCCGTCGTCGGACGCGAGCAGGAAATCGAGCGTCTGGCTCAGATTCTGTCACGACGAAAGAAGAACAACCCTGTCCTCATTGGTGAACCCGGTGTCGGCAAGTCGGCGATCGTCGAGGGTCTCGCCCTCCGCATCGTGCAGAAGAAGGTGTCGCGCATCCTCTTCAACAAGCGTGTACTCGCCCTCGACATGGCGGGCATGGTGGCCGGCACCAAGTATCGCGGCCAGTTTGAGGAGCGCATCAAGGCTGTGCTCGACGAACTCTCCAAGAATCCCGACATCATCCTTTTCATCGATGAGATCCACACTATCGTCGGCGCGGGCGGTGCCCCGGGTTCCATGGATGCTGCCAATATGCTGAAGCCCGCTTTGGCAAGAGGTGAGATTCAGTGCATCGGAGCTACGACGCTCGACGAATATCGTCAGAACATCGAAAAGGATGGCGCGCTCGAACGCCGATTCCAGAAGGTGATGGTGGAGCCGACCTCTCCGGAGGAGACTCTTGAAATCCTGCGCAATGTCAAGGATAAATATGAATCCCATCACAACGTCAATTATACTGACGACGCCCTGCGCGCTTGCGTCAGCCTGACGGAAAGATACGTCAGCGACCGTAATTTCCCCGACAAGGCTCTCGACGCCCTCGACGAGGCAGGTTCACGTGTGCATATCACAAACATCGTCGTGCCGGCTGAAATCGAACAGCTCGAACATGATATCGAGGAGACCGGACGACTGAAACTTGAGGCCGCCAAAGCGGAGGATTTCGAGAAGGCCGCTTCTCTCCGGAAACTCGAAAACCAGCAGAAGAGTGAGCTTAACCGGGCCAAGAGTGAATGGGAGAAGAAGATGGAATCGGAGCGCGAGACGGTCGATGAGGATAAAGTGGCAGAGGTTGTTGCCATGATGACGGGTGTCCCCACTCAGCGTATCGCTCAGGCCGAAGGTAGCCGCCTCCTTGAGATGGGTTCCGCTCTGGAAGGATCGGTGATCGGACAGGATAACGCCATCAAGAAAATCGTGAAGGCGATCCAGAGAAACAGAATCGGTCTGAAAGACCCCAACAAGCCGATCGGCACATTCATGTTCCTCGGCCCGACAGGTGTCGGCAAGACTTATCTCGCCAAGAAGATCGCCGAATATCTCTTCGACTCCCCTGATGCCCTTATCCGTATGGACATGAGTGAGTTTATGGAGAAGTTCACGGTCAGCCGTCTCGTCGGTGCCCCTCCGGGATACGTTGGTTATGAGGAGGGTGGCCAGCTGACTGAAAAGGTACGCCGCCGCCCCTACTCCGTCGTTCTGCTCGATGAGATCGAGAAGGCCCATCCCGATGTCTTCAATATCTTGCTCCAGGTGATGGATGAAGGCCGTCTGACGGATTCTCTCGGACGTAAGATCGACTTCAAGAACACAATCATTATCCTGACGAGCAACGTCGGTTCGCGTCAGCTCAAGGACTTCGGCAGTACCGGTGTCGGATTCCAGACCGCAGAAAATTCCAAGGAACTCTCCCAGGGGGTAATCACCAAGGCCCTCAACCGGGCTTTCTCGCCGGAATTCCTGAACCGAATCGATGACATCGTCATGTTCGACCAGCTCGACCAGGAGGCTCTCTTCAAGATAATCGACATCGAACTGAAGGACTTCTTCGCCCGCGTCGAGAAACTCGGATTCCGTCTCAACATCTCCGACGATGCGAAGAGATTCATCGCCGAAAAGGGATACGACCGCAACTTCGGTGCCCGTCCGTTGAAGCGTGCCATTCAGAAGTATCTTGAGGATGAACTCGCCGAACTCATGCTCCGTCTTAACGCGGAGGGACAGATAGGAGGCGAGATAACCGCCACCTATACCGATGGCGACGACAAGTTGCAGGTCAGCTATCGTCCCCTCGGCGAACCCTCTGAGCCGAAAGGCGATGATTGACAAGACATACCACCTTTAGCATAAAATAAAGGGCTCCCCGACTCGACCCGCCATCACGGGTGAACAGGGAGNCCTTCCTGTTTCTAATATATTGACTATCTCATGAAAAGAATAGGTATACTCAGCGACACCCACAGCCATTGGGACGATAAATACTCACTCTATTTCGCAGATTGCGACGAGATATGGCATGCCGGCGACATCGGCGATGCCGACCTCCTCGACCGATTAGAGGGAATCGGACCGAAACTGCGTGCCGTCAGCGGAAATATCGACCATGGAGAGGTGCGCCGACGCTGCCCCGAACTGCTTATCTTCGATTGCGAAGGTGTCAAGGTTTTATTGACCCACATCGGCGGCTACCCGGGTCGTTGGGCACCCGGAATGAAACGCCTGCTTAGAGAGGAGGGAGTGAAGCTCATGGTCGACGGCCACAGCCATCTGACGAAAGTCATGTATGACCCGGAACTCGACCTTCTACACATAAATCCGGGAGCTGCCGGACGCCAG
Source organism: Bacteroides sp. (assembly GCA_014801595.1). GTDB lineage: Bacteria > Bacteroidota > Bacteroidia > Bacteroidales > Muribaculaceae > Lepagella. Next base: position 6,982 of record JAAVDV010000004.1, on the reverse strand, counting down.
GGGTGGCAAAAACAACGCACTCTCATCCGCCTGACGATTGATGGTGCCGATATGCGTGACTGCGAAGTGATAGAACTTGCCTAATCCGGATTTTTTTTGTAACTTTGTAGCTTAGGAACAGGATGCCGATGACAGGCATCCACCCCCTTCGAATAACGAAACGAAAGACAATGCAAGGAGACGACAAGATTATCCCTATCAACATTGATTCGGAAATGAAAAGCGCCTATATCGATTACTCTATGTCGGTAATCGTTTCGCGCGCCCTTCCCGATGTCAGAGACGGCTTCAAGCCGGTGCACCGCCGTGTGCTCTTCGGCATGAACGAACTGAATAACTTCTTCTCGGGCGATACTAAGAAATCAGCCCGTATCGTCGGTGAGGTCATGGGTAAATATCACCCCCACGGCGACTCTTCGATCTATATGACGATGGTCAGGATGGCCCAGGACTGGTCACTTCGATATCCCCTGGTGTTCGGTCAAGGCAATTTCGGTTCAATCGACGGAGACTCTCCGGCCGCAATGCGTTANACCGAGGTCAAACTCGAACGCCTTGGCGAAGAGATGCTGGCTGACCTCGATAAGGATACCGTCGACTTCGTCCCCAACTTCGACAACACGCTGACCGANCCNTCGGTGCTTCCCGCCCGTATCCCCAACCTGCTCGTCAACGGTGCCTCNGGTATCGCCGTCGGCATGGCTACCAATATGCCCCCCCACAACCTCACGGAAGCCCTNAATGGTTGCATCGCCTATATCGACAATCCTGAAATCGACGTCGAGGGTCTGATGCAGTACATCAAGGCTCCCGACTTCCCCACCGGCGGTGAGATTCTCGGTATGCAGGGTGTTCGCGATGCTTATGAGACAGGTCGTGGACGAATCGTGCTTCGCGCAAAATGCGAAATCGAGACTGACGGTAACCATGACGTAATCGTAATCTCCGAAATTCCTCACGGCGTCATCAAGAACGACCTCGTCAAGAGTATCGCCGATCTCGTTGAGGAGAAGAAAATCGACGGCATATCGGATATAACCGACACATCGGCACGCGGCCAGATGCACATCGCCATCGACATCAAACGAGATGCCAACGCGAGCGTCATCCTCAACAAGCTCTATAAGATGACGCAACTCCAGACCTCTTTCAGCGTCAATAACGTCGCCCTCGTCAACGGTCGACCCCGTACACTCAATCTGCGGGAGCTTATAGCCAACTTCGTCGAGCATCGCCATGAAGTCGTAATACGCCGCACCCGCTACGAACTGCGCAAGGCCGAGGAGAGAGCCCATATCCTGCGAGGTCTGATGATAGCCGTCGACAATATCGATGAGGTGATAGCAATTATCCGCGGATCCCGCACTACAGAAGAGGCCCGCAACGCTCTCGCCTCACGCTTCGACCTCGATGACGTTCAGACCAGGGCAATCGTGGAGATGCGCCTCCGTCAGCTCACCGGTCTTGAAATGGATAAGCTGAAGAGCGAGTATGACGAACTGATGAAGCTTATCCAACATCTCAACGATATCCTGAACAATGATGAGGTCTGCCGTCAGGTGATGAAGGATGAGATTGTCGCGATCCGCGACAAATATGGCGACGAACGCCGCACTCGTATCAATCTTCAGGCCGGCGACTTCAATGCCGAGGATTTCTATCCCGATGACGAGATGATCATCACTATCTCGCACATGGGATACATCAAGCGGACTCCCCTCTCCGAATTCCGCACACAAAACCGGGGTGGCCTCGGCGCAAAAGGCTCCGACACCCGCAGCGAGGACTTTATCGAATACATTTACCCGGCCACGAACCATAACACCATGCTCTTCTTCACCGAGAAGGGTCGCTGCTACTGGCTCAAGGTCTACGAGATTCCTGAAGGAGCAAAGAATTCCAAGGGACGCGCCATCCAGAATCTGCTCAACATCGAGCCTGACGACACCATCAATGCCTTCATCAACATCAAGAAACTCTCCGATGAAGATTACACCCGGAGTCACAATCTCGTGTTCTGCACCAAGAATGGCGTAATAAAGAAAACTTCCCTTGAGGCTTACTCCCGCCCCAGAGCCAACGGCGTGAACGCTATAATTATCCGCGAGGAGGATCGCCTGATCCAGGTGGCTCTGACCGACGGTAATTCTGAAATCATTCTCGCCAACCGCGAGGGTCGCGCCATACGCTTCCATGAAAGCAAGGTACGCGAGATGGGACGTATGTCAACCGGCGTACGCGGCATGACTCTCGGTGAAGAGGGCGACGAGGTTGTCGGCATGATAACCATGAAAGCTGATTCTAAAGACACCATCATGGTGGTCAGCGAGAAGGGTTATGGCAAACGCTCCGATCTCGAAGACTATAGAATCACCAACCGTGGCGGCAAGGGAGTCAAGACTATCAGCGTCACTGAAAAGACAGGAGCGCTCGTGGCCATAAAGAATGTCACGGACGACAACGATCTCGTAATCATCAACCAAAGCGGCATCACTCTCCGTCTGGCCGTCAAGGATGTTCGCGTCATGGGACGCGCCGCCCAGGGTGTGAAACTCATCGACCTCTCGAAGCGNAACGACACTATCGCCTCCGTATGCAAGGTTGATTCCAATCCTGAGGAAGCGGCCGAGAAAGAGGCCGAGGAGGAACTCTCCNANGAGGCCCGCGCTGAAAATCAGGAATCTATCGATACTCTTGCAGCTGAAATCGAGTCGCAGGAAGTTGATCTGATTGTCGAGAAAGCGATGGATGATCCCGATTTCGATGGCGATGAAATTGATGACATCGATGACATCGAGGAGGATGAGATTGATGAGATCGAGGAGGATGAACCAAACGATTGATTTNCCTCTTATAAAAGAATAAAATAAACCCAAATAATCTCCTTCAGCATGAAGAAAGTGATGACAATCGCGCTTTGCATGGCAGCCGTAGGCAGCCTGAGCGCACAGAAAGCTAATGTCGATGCTGCCAAGAAGCTCTCCGGCAAATTCGACAAGATCGAAGAGGCCCGTTCCCTTATCCAACAGGCCATGCAGAATCCCGAGACTGCCAACGACGCCAACACTTATTATGTGGCAGGCAAAATCGAATTCGACGCATACGACAAGGGATTGCAGGCCGGTATGATCGACCCCTCCGCAGCCGCCGCCGATCCTATCGCAATGGGACAGGAACTCCTCAACGGCTATGAGTATTTCATGAAAGCCTTCCCCCTCGATCAGATTCCCGATGAGAAGGGTAAAGCCAACAAGTATGGAAAGGATATGGTCAATAAACTCGTAGGCCATACCAATGACTACTTCTCCGTGGCAGGCGCCAAGATGTACGAAGCCAACAAATATTATCCCGAGGCTTACAACGCCTTCATGATATATGCGGATATGCCCGAGCTCGAAGTGCTCGGCGCGAAAGCTCCGAAAATCGAAGACAATAACCGCGCACAGGCATATTTCAACGCCGGTCTTTCAGCTTATGTCGGCAAGGAAGTCATAAAAGCGGCCGATGCCTTCAATAAGGCCCGTAACCTTGGCTACACCGACCCCGAAAGCAACGGTGCCAACGCCTATATATATGAGATCGCCTGCTGGCAGAGNCTGCTGAATGATTCCACAATTTCCGATGAGGCTCAGAAGCATATCTTCGAGATTGCGAAAGCCGGAAATGAGAAGTTCGGTATGGCTAACCCCGTTTTCCTCAACAACCTCGTCAACGGCTACGTGATCGGCGAGCAGTATGACAATGCACTCGCCACTGTCAACGACCTGCTGGCCTCCAATCCCGACAACTCCAATCTCTATGGTCTCCTCGGCTTCATCTATGACCGCGCCGGCAATGACCAGGCTTCGCTCGACAGCTACCTCAAGGCAGTCGCAATCGCTGATTGCGGATATGAGACTCTCATGAACGCTGCCAAGAAGCTCTATCGTGTAGGCTCCGAGAAGTTCAATGATGTCGACGCATCTGACGCTCAGGCCAAGAACGACATCAGAAACACCTACTATGATCCCGCCCTCGCAATCGCCAAGCGCGCCAAGGCCATGAATCAGGAGGATGGTGATGCCGATCACGTCATCGAAGCAATCGAATATGTGATCACGACAAATTATTGATTCCGTCACATAACCTATCACAACATAAAAGAGTCCGCCTGCGTTTGGGCGGACTCTTTTTATGTTGCTCAACACATTTTTTCACATTTCATCATAAAAAAATCTACTGATATTTTCACAAAATCGTAATATCTTTGTAACTTTGCACTTTGAACAACAGAACATAACCCATCACATAAGCTATTCATATGGGACTTTTCTCTTTTACGCAAGAAATCGCGATGGACTTGGGTACTGCCAACTCCATCATCATACATAACGACAAGATCGTGGTCGACGAACCCTCGGTAGTCGCCATCCAGAATAAAACCGACAAGGTAATCGCCGTAGGCACCACCGCCCACCAGATGGAGGGCAAGGAATCTCCGGGCATCCGCACCATCCGTCCGCTCCGCGACGGTGTCATCGCCGACTTCGACGCTGCCGAGCAGATGATTCGCGGTATGGTGAAGATGGTCAGCTCGAAACGCCGCTGGTTCTCCCCCTCGCTCCGTATGGTGGTATGTATCCCTTCCGGTTCGACAGAGGTTGAGATCCGTGCGGTGCGCGACTCTTCCGAACATGCCGGCGGACGCGACGTCTACATGATCTATGAGCCTATGGCCGCCGCACTCGGAATCGGTCTTGATGTCGAGGCGCCCGAAGGCAACATGATTGTCGACATAGGTGGCGGCTCCACAGAAATCGCCGTCATTTCGCTCGGAGGTATCGTCAGCAATAAGTCTATACGTCTTGCCGGCAATGAACTGACAGCCGATATTCAGGAACATATGGGGAGAGTCCACAATCTCAAGGTCGGCTCTACAATGGCCGAGCAAATCAAGATTCACGTAGGATCGGCTCTTGAGGAACTTGATGACGCTCCGGAACCCTTCGTGGTATGCGGTCCCAACAAACTGACATCCCTTCCGATGGAAGTAAAGGTGACACATCAGGAGATTTCCCACTGCATCGACAAGACCATCACCAAGATGGAGGTGGCGATTCTCGCCGCTCTCGAGCAGACACCCCCGGAACTCTACGCCGACATCGTGCGCAACGGTATCTATTTGGCTGGCGGCGGCGCTCTCCTGCGTGGCCTGGCCAAGCGATTCACCGACCGCTTCCAGATCGAATTCAAGATTCCCGAAGATCCCCTGCACGCAGTGGCCCGAGGCACAGGTGTTGCGCTTAAGAACATCAACCGTTTCTCGTTCCTCATCCGTTGATATTTCGGGTGGAGCGTGGCTATTTGCTGCAAGTAACGACAGCTGATCCTACCCGGCAAAGATGAGAAATCTATTGAATTTTATACTCAGATACAGCACATGGTTCGTTTTCGCGTTCTATGTGCTTCTGAGTTGTATACTTCTGAGCCGGCGCGATGATTATCATGCTTCGGTGCTTCTCTCAAGTGCCAACGAGGTGACATCCGCTGTCTATCGCGGCGCCACAGGAGTCAGCGGTTATTTCTATCTGCGAGATATTAACCGAAACCTTCAAGAGTCGAACGCCGCTCTCGAAAATGAGATTCTCAATCTGCGCAGTCAGCTTGCGGAATACAAGGCTCTTGTGTCGGATTCATCTTACGTCAGACAGGAGCAGAGGTTTGACTACACCTTGGCGTCCGTCATCAACAACTCTACCCGCCATCCGCGTAATTACATTACCATCAACCGAGGAACGAACGACGGAGTCCGGCCCGGTATGGGCGTTGTCGACCAGAACGGTATCGTAGGCATCGTCAACGTGGCCGGTCCGCATACGGCACGCGTGATTTCCATCATCAACGAGACGCAGCATTTCTCCGTAAAACTCAAGGATACACCCTATGTCGGCTCCCTTTCATGGAAAGGGGGCGACCCGGGAATCGCATATATGGAGGAGGTGCCGCGTCACGCGCAGTTCCATATCGGCGACACGGTAGTCACATCCGGATTCAGCACGACGTTTCCCTATGGCATAAATGTCGGGACAGTGATGAACCGCGTGCGTATGACTGATGATAATTTCTATATCCTGAAAATTAGATTGGCAAGCGATTTCAAGACACTAAGCACCGTGAGGGTTATCACCGATTTTTATAAGGCCGAGCTTGACTCGCTCAGCACATTTGACGTCGGGCCCACGAAATAACCCCACATTTATGTCATGACATCCCACCCTCACACATGATACCCTTTAGAGCAAAATGAATAAACAGACTATTGTCATGGCCCTTTTGTTTATAGTGCTGGTGTTGGTGCAGGTGCTTATCTGCAATCACATCATGCTCTTCAATCTGGCTGTGCCATTCGTGTTCATATATTTCATTCTGCGTCTGCCGGTCGGTATCTCGCAGAATATGGTGCTCACCATAGCTTTCCTCATGGGATTCCTTGTCGACCTGTTTTCGGATACTCCCGGCGTCAATTCGCTTGCGTGTACGGTCATGGCTGCCGTTAAGCCCACAGTCTTTTATGCCTATGTCGCACGCGATGACAAGACAAAGAAGATCGTGCCGGCAATCAGCACCGTCGGCTGGCAGGCCTACTCGAAATTCGCTCTTACCATGAGTCTGATTTTCTGTTTCCTCGTCTTCACCATAGAGTTCATGAGTTTTGCCGGGGTCGATGAGATTCTGTTTATGACGGCGGCCAGCTCTCTCCTTACGTTCGCCCTAATAATTGCGATGGACTCCCTGATGAATGCCAACACGAAAGCCATCGCATAAGCATATCCTATAAACCCTCTTATAGGCCACGACTATTCTTTAGCTCCCTCTTCTCAAATCTGAATAATTCATTTTCTCTCCCAATAACAATACAATCCCTCCTTCTTGAAAATTGAAAGACTATAGCTTAAATAAGCGAAAATATATTATAGGCGGTTTTATCACGCTGCTCGTGCTC
>JAAVDV010000003.1 GCA_014801595.1 Bacteroides sp. | reverse complement strand
GGCCATGGTGAGATAGCCCGTCTGATACAGGAGGGCGGTCGGATTGGCATTGCGCAGGTCGAGACCGGCGAGCCGGTCAAGCCTCCATCGGGCATTCAAAGTTTTCTCAAGATCGACACGGGTGTTGCTGAGTACCCGGGCGACAAGCGAGGGTGGCCCGACCGTATTCCAATACATTCCGATTCTACCTTTCTGCATGCAACACAACAGCGACCAGGGATTATATATATCGCTACCCTCGGGGGCGAACCGATATCCGTCATAATTCTTTTTAAGCAGCTCCACCGCCTCGTTGTATCCTGTCCTTCTCTTGAAGGCCAGTCGCTCTATTCCATCCTTGAACTTATCATGCAGCTCCATCTCCGTTATTCCGCAGATATCGGCGAAGGCGTCGTCGAAGGAGATGTCGTTTAGGTTGTTGAGGTCGGAGAATACGCTGAGTTTGCCGAAGCGGCTGATGCCTGTCAGGAAGACGAGGCGGAGATGCTCCGCCGAGCTCTTGAAATTGGAATAGATGGAGGCCAGCCGGGCGCGGTAGTGTTCGTAATTGTCATCCTTGTTGATGTTGAGCGAGAGGGGCTTGTCGTATTCGTCGACAAGGACGACGACCTGCTTCCCCGTCTTCTCGTGGGCAGCCTCGATGATTGCACTGAACCGTTGAGAGAAAGTGGACGGGATATCGGTGACTCCATACTCCTCTTCCCATTTCTTGAAATGCTTGTCAAGCAACGGTTCGAGCATCCCCGGTTCGGCGAACCGGTCGGAGTTCAGGTCGAGATAGAGGACAGGATAAGGCTGCCAGTCCCAGTCGGCGGAGTCGATGAAGAGGCCCCTGAAAAGGTCGCGCCTTCCTTCGAAGAAATAGCGCAGGGTAGAGAGGAAGAGACTNTTGCCGAAGCGTCGCGGACGNGCAAGGAAATAATACTTGCTCTTGCTCCTGACAATCATCTCCACATATCGGGTTTTGTCGATATAGAGCGCGTCCATTTCCCGCAGGTTCTTGAAATCCTGTTCCCCCACCGCGTATATNTCATTATCCATCATATCTCTCTGTTTTTTCTGCAAATATAGGTCATTTCCNNCGGAAATCCAAATTATCTGCGTCGGAGTACGCGATGACCTGTTAACGCTCAATACTGTTGTGTGCATTATTCCGGATCCAGTACGGTGGTACGTTTATCAAGATGAAAAGATGAAAATTGTGCAGTCTCTTGATTATCTAAGGAGTTTTTACTACTTTTACATTTTGAAACTTGCATCTCAACGGTGTTGGTATGACACGTTAAATAAAGAGTGTTTAATCATGGCAGAATTCGATTTAAGCAANCTCGGTGAATACCGTGAATATAATCAGCTTGAGGCAAAGAAGGCTAAAGGTGGTTTTCCGGGATCTTTCTGGGAAACATACTCAGCTTTTGCCAATACGGATGGTGGAATCATACTGCTTGGAGTCCGCGAGGAGAAGGACGGTCGACTTGTGCCGGAAGATGTCGATGCAGAGAAACTGGAGAANGACTTCTGGAACATGGTCAACAACCGCCAGAAGATTAGCGCGAATATCGTTACCAGAAGTATGGTTAAGATCGAACAGATCGATGATAAGAAAATTCTTGTTGTGCGTGTCCCTCGTGCTGAACGAGCTGCCCGGCCTGTTTACGTCGGCACGGATCCAAAGTCTGGTACATATCGACGCAATCATGAAGGCGACTATCATTGCTCANTCGACGAAATGTCGCTTATGTTTCGTGATGCTGCATATGTCACTCAGGATGCAAAGGTTCTTGACAAGATGGATATGACGGTATTCTGCAAGGATACTGTCAAAGGCTATCGTAACTTCTTCCGTTCCACTCATACTAATCACCTTTGGAACAACGAAGATGATGAGATGTTCTTGCGCAAAATTGGAGCAATCGGAATCGGCGAGGATGGCAAATATCATCCAACAGCTGCAGGACTCCTGATGTTNGGNTACGAGTATGAGATTACGCGAGAATTTCCCAACTACTTTCTCGACTATCAGGAAAATCGTTCATTGGGTACTACACGATGGACTGACCGCATNGTCTCCACTTCCGGAGATTGGAGTGGTAACGTGTTCGACTTTGTAATTGAAGCATTGCGACGCATGCAACAAGGTCTCAAAGTGCCNTTTGTATTAAAAGGCAATCTCCGCGTAGATGACACCCCGATTCACAAGCTGCTACGCGAAGCTATTACCAACGCATGTGTCCACGCTGATTTCTATGGACGTCAGGGATTGGTTATCCAGAAATCAGAGAATGGCTATCGTCTCTCAAATCCCGGTACAGTGCGAATCTCCATTTCCGATGCNATTGAAGGCGGCATCTCCGACCCACGTAACGGCATAATGCTGAAAATTTTCTCACTCATCGAATTTGGCGAAAGAGCCGGCAGCGGTCTGAGTGGTATATGCAAACGTTGGGAGAAAGTATATCACACTCCCGTCACGATTGAAGAAACCCACAAAGACGGAGTAGACCGCACAGTGTTGACTCTCTCTACGGGAGGCAACGAGCAAGACGTAAAAGCCATGCTCGAACTCTACGGCGACATGATTGCGACTTCTGATCCCCAAACCGACCAAGATACTATCCATAAAGACCAAGAACCCGACCGAGAAACTACAAAAAGCACTTCAAATGACCATAGAATAGACCAAGAAACAGTTGTAACAGACCAAGAAACAGGTAAAACTACTTCGTGCGACCAAGAAACAACTGTAGTAGATCAGATGTCGGATCAGAAAATAAAGATTTTGAACCTCATTAAATCAAATCCCAATATAACTCGATCGGAGATCAGTAAAAGATTGGGACTACATGACAGTAGTGTTAAAAGACGTTTGGAAAGATTAATTTCTGAAGGGCTGCTCCAAAGAGTAGGTTCAACAAAAGCAGGTCACTGGGAAGTATTATAATTGAGGTGAGAGGAGTANGGAGACCTTATGGNNTTCAGGCGATTTCCCAGCCTTCGATGCGGCGGGTNGCGGAGGAGAAGTTGACGCCNATGAGGAAGATNTTTCGGGAATCCCCGGCGAAGCGGCGGGCGTAGCCCTTCTCCTCNATCTGACGNANGGCCTCGGCGGGNCTTCCGTCGTATTTCAGCTCGATGATGTAGATNTATTCCGGCGTCTCGATGAGGAGGTCNATGCGTCCGTCGGAGGTGTGGGCCTCCGCCCTGGCGTCGATTCCTATGAGGGTCGTGAGGATGTAGAANGCGTTGTGGAAATTATTCTCGTTNTCCATCTTCAGGTCATACGGCACCCCGGCGAAATAAGCGTCGAGGCAACGCATCATCTCCTCGGGCTTCCCNTCNTCAATGGCGTGCACAAGTTGCTCGACAACGCTTTCGGCCGAGATATGGTCCTCTCTGACATATAGTTTCAGCAGATCGTTGAAGAGCCCATCCTTCACCTCGTTGTTGGGCACCTTCAGGCGCACGGTATCGTTACGNACGTTATAGTCGGCCATGGTGAGATAGCCCGTCTGATACAGGAGGGCGGTCGGATTGGCATTGCGCAGGTCGAGACCGGCGAGCCGGTCGAGCCTCCACCGGGCGTTCAAGGTTTTCTCAAGATCGACACGGGTGTTACTGAGTAACCGGGCGACAATCGAGGGTGGCCCGACCGTATTCCAATAATTGCTGACCCTTTTTTCGGCCATAGCGTTCAGGAGCGACCACGGATTATAGATATCGCTTCCCTTTCGGGCGAAACGATAGCCGTCGTAGTGCTGCTTGAGCATATGGCAGGCGTCTTCATAAGATACTCCATATTCCTCGGCGAGAGCTTGCGTGCCCTCCTTGAAGTAGTCGANAAACTCNNTTTCCGTTATTCCGCAGACATCGGCGAAGGCATCCGAAAAGCTGATGTCCTTCAGGTTGTTNAGGTCGGAGAATACGCTGAGTTTGCCGAAGCGGCTGATGCCNGTCAGGAANACGAGNCGGAGATGNTCCGNCGAGCTCTTGAAATTGGAATAGATGGAGGCCAGNCGGGTGCGGTAGTGNTCGTAATTGTCATCCTTGTTGATGTTGAGCGAGAGGGGCTTGTCGTATTCNTCGACAAGGACGACGACCTGCTTCCCCGTCTTCTCGTGGGCNGCCTCGATGATTGCACTGAACCGTTGAGAGAAAGTGGACGGGATATCGGTGACTCCATACTCCTCTTCCCATTTCTTGAAATGCTTCTCAAGTAACGGTTCGAGCATCCCCGGTTCGGCGAACCGGTCGGAGTTCAGGTCGAGATAGAGGACAGGGTAAGGTTGCCAGTCCCAGTCGGAGGAGACGATGAAGAGGCCCCTGAAAAGGTCGTGCCTTCCTTCGAAGAAATAGCGCAGGGTAGAGAGAAAGAGACTTTTGCCGAAGCGTCGCGGACGGGCAAGGAAATAATACTTGCTCCCTTCAATGAGTGTATGGATAAAGAGTGTTTTGTCGATATACAGAAATCCTCCTTCCCGGATTTCCTTGAAGTCCTGCTCGCCAATCGGATATTTTATCTTTTTCCCTGTCATATCTCTCTGTTTTTTCTGCAAATATAGGTCATTTCCGCCTGAAATCCAAATCAGCAGCCAATATCAGCCGCATAAGGAAGGGAAGTGATTTGGTTGATAGGGGAGAAATATGTAACTTTGCAGAATGAAACTGAAAGGATTGATATTGACGCTACTGGCGCTCGGCGGCACCCTGCAGGGGGCGGGACTGCGACTGGAGCCGATCAAGTTCGGCGATATGCAGAACTGGTACACCAGAGACATCAAGGAATCGGCCATCATCGGAGGTGACACAAAACGTCTTTACGAGATAGCTCCGACCGGACACACCACCGGCAACAAGGCCTATCGTAACCTCGGGGGCTCACCCTGGGCCACGAGCAATGTCTACGCAAAGGTATCGGGCGTGGTGAAAACCTCATGCGCCGTCACCCCGGCCACGGTCAACGGCCAGAAGATGGCGAAGGTCGAAGCCAGGATGGAGCATGTCAAGGCTCTCGGTATCATAAATCTCGATGTCATGGTGGCCGGCACGATATTCCTCGGCGAGATCGTGGAACCGATAACCTCCACCAAAGGACCCTTCGGAAAAATGTCGATGGGTATGCCCTACACGAAGCGTCCGCAGGCACTCGTGTTTGACTACAAAGTCGATATGCCTGCCGTCAACACCCGTATCAAATCGACCGGCTTCGGACCCAAAAAGACCCTTCAGGGACGCGACCAGGCCGAGGTCTACGTCCTGCTCCAGAAACGCTGGGAGGATGAGAAGGGGAATCTCCACGCCCTGCGGGTCGGCACCGGACGCGAACGTTACAACAAATCCATCCCCTATACAAAAGGCCATCAGTTGGCGATTCACTACGGGGATATCACCAAACAATCCTTCTATAAGCCATACATGGGCCTGCTCAACGGAGATAAGGCATATTATGCCAAGAACTCCAAAGGCAAACTCGTGCCGGTGCAGGAAGAGGGGTGGGCACCTGCCGACGCGGTGCCGACCCATGTGCTCCTGATGGCCAGCTCCTCATGTGGCGAACCATATGTGGGGACGGAGGGGGTCACGCTCTATATCGACAACGTGGCCTTCGGATTTTAACTGAAATAAAAATATCACTATGAAAGTAGCAATAATAGGCCATGGCAAGATGGGCCGGATGATAGAGGAGATACTTAAGGAGAGAGGCCATAAGATCGTGGCCGTCATCGACGAGGAAAACCGCGATGAGTTCGCCTCGCGCGAATTCGCTTCGGCCGACGTAGCCATAGAGTTCACGCGTCCCGAAGCCGCTGTCGACAACCTGCTTCACGCTTTCGCGGCGGATGTCCCCGTCGTATGCGGCACCACCGGCTGGCTCTCCTCCATGCCCGAGATAAAAGAGATGTGCCTCCGCGGGGAGGGGACACTTCTCTGGTCGTCAAACTTCTCCATCGGCATGAACATATTCATGGCCCTAAACCGCTATCTGACGGAGATAATGGCGAACTTCCCGCAGTACGCCCCCTCCATGACCGAAACCCACCATATCCACAAACTCGACCACCCGAGCGGCACAGCGGTGACCCTCGCCGAGGAACTCATTGCGCGCCTACCCTCCATTCAGGACTGGCAGGAGGTCGGCCCCGGGGCTGATGCCGCTCCCGGCCGACTCCCCGTGACGGCCATAAGAGAGGGGGAGGTGCCGGGCATACACAGCGTCACATGGGATTCCGAGGCCGACTCCATAACCATCACCCATTCGGCCAAGAGCCGTCGTGGATTCGCTCTCGGCGCCGTGCTGGCGGCCGAATGGCTTGCCGGGCGCAAAGGGTTTCACACTATGGCGGAGATGCTGAGTGACTACACAAAGACAAGCGGACTCTTCGTCTGACCAAAACTCACCCGAAATATGGAAGCAAAAAATCCCAACCAACATAACAACAGCCGAATTCCCGGCGACAATCAGATGAAGACTGCCCCGAAGCCGGACTATGCCTCCGGAGAGTGTCTGCAGCAGGAACACCTCAGCTTCGTCGAGGACTTCAGACGGCGTCTGCGTCAGACCAAGACCACGCGCTGGATACGTTTCGCCATAGTCTCGCTGCTCTTCTGCCTCTTCGTCATATGGCTCGGAAATCCCTGGGTGGCGCTCGTGTGGTTTCTGCTGCTCGACATCTACATCACCACCTATATCCCCTGGACATGGTGGAAGAAAAGCGACAATAAGCTACTGCGGGGCATCATGGCGTGGGTCGATGCGATTGTCTACGCCCTTGTCCTCGTCTATATCATATTCGCCTTCGTAGGCCAGAACTACAAGATACCCTCCTCATCGCTCGAAAAATCGCTCTTGGTCGGCGACTTCCTCTGGGTGAGCAAGGTGGTGTATGGCCCGCGTGTGCCGCAGACACCGCTGCATTTCCCTCTGGCTCAGCATACGATGCCCGCTATTCTCGGCGGTGGAAAGAGTTATGTGGAGCAGCCTCAGCTCGCCTACCACCGTCTCCCGGGGCTGCGCAGTGTGGAGCGCGGCGACATCGTGGTATTCAATTACCCGCAGGGCGACACGGTGCTCTCCGCCTCCCCGAACGAGGACTACTATATGATCTGCTCGCAGCTCGCCAGAAACGGCGTGAGCAATCCGGCGGCCTTCATCGCCGCCCATCCCGAGCGTTTCGGCGAGATTATCACGCGTCCCGTCGACCGCAGGGAAAACTATGTGAAACGCTGCGTAGGTCTCCCCGGAGAGTGGCTGGAGATACGCGATGATGTAATCTACATCAACGGCCGCCCCCTGGAGGATGCCGACAATGTGCAGTATAACTACATCATCCCCGTAAACGCGCCCATTCCCGCCGAGCAGTGGAAAGAGATCGGCGTCCGTGCCGAGGATCACGGCGCGGAACCGATACAGGTGGACTTCGTTCCTTTCGCCTTCTATGATGTGCCCCTGACAAGAGCGGCCCTCGCCGAAGTCAAGAAATGGCCCCAGGTGAGCGGAGAGATCCTGCGTGAGGCCGATGCAGGCTATTTCGATATGAGCGGGGTATGGCCGCAGCATTCCGCCTACGGCTGGACACGCCCCAACATGTCGGCCTTCTGGATTCCGAAGCGGGGAGTCACGCTGCATCTGACACTCAACAATCTCCCCCTCTACCGGCGTTGCGTGGCGGTCTACGAGGGGAACGACCTGCAGGTGAAAGATGGTGAGATATATATCAACGGCGAGAAAAATCCCTACTATACATTCAAATACGACTATTATTGGATGGAGGGTGACAACCGCGACCGTTCGCTCGATTCCCGTTACTGGGGTTTCGTGCCCGAAGACCATATCGTGGGCAGCCCNATGGTGGTGCTGATCTCTGTGGATGAAGAGCGCGCTCTTCTCGATAACGGCAAGATCCGATGGAACCGCATCCTGAGCAATCCCAACCCCGACAAATCCAAAGCGGCCGAGAAGGGATGGAGCGAGTGATGCCCGAGGGCGCGGTGGCCCCATATCTGGGATCACTGGAGATCTACCGGCGGTGGATGCGCCTGCGACTTGANGGTCTCGACGACANCGGGGCATGGGGGAGGATTATCTCCGCCATGCCCCGGGGGGAGAGACGCAGGGCGTTGGCGCGCACGACGGTGGCCGGAGCCAACGGCCAGNGCCCCCTGACATTGTCGGTGCCCGTGCAGGGTGGCGGATCGACGCTGAAGCGCGGATATCCCGGGGAGTGGCGGCTGTCNATGCACGGTCGCTGGCAGGCCGTGCATCTCGGAGCCTTGGCCACGGCCTGGTCGGCCACCCCGTTTTNNCCTCACGTCATGCCCCTCATCCATGATGTCCTCGACTCCACATATGAGGGAATGCCTTTCNGGGAAATGACNGCTACGCTTCATCGNGTCATAGCCGGTGNGCTCGATGTGGAGAGTCTGCTTCCCGAAATCAGAANCCTNACCGGGGCCCGGGCGGATCTCATCCGCCGCCTCTCGGATGAAAAAATGAGCGGCNTCCACACTGATTTCACGATTCTCGACGTTATATTCAAAAAAGGGCCGGAGGGTATATTCCTTCTGCTCTGAAAAATTATTCACAAGTCGAAACAACTTCAAACAGAAAGAACACTCACACATCTCCACCGACATCTGACGCAATTATGAGCCTCTCTTTTCCTAAATCCTTATCGTGCCGACGTCTGCTGCTGTCGCTGACAGCGGTTATCTTCTGTGTGGCCCGGATTATGGCCCAACCGGAGACTCCNAAGCTTGAGGTGAGAGTCTACGAGGGTTATCAATACTTCGTCGATGAATACGGCGACACCTGCCGGATGACCTATATACGCCCNCTGGTGGTCTATCCCCCCATGAAGTTCAAGAACAAGAAGGAGGAGGAATTCTACTGGCGCACCGTNCGCGANGTCCGTAAGACACTNCCCCTCGCAAAACTATCCTTCGCCACCCTCTGCGAGACCTACGAGTATATCCAGACCATCCCGGACCCCAAGAAGCGCGAGGAGCACCTCAAACGTCTTGAGAAAGATATCTTCGAGCAATACAAGCCGACGATGAAGACCATGACCAAGAATCAGGGGAAAATCCTCCTGAAGCTCATCAATCGCGAGACCGACCAAAGCTCGTTCAATATCGTCAAGGCCTTTCTCGGCAGTTTCCGCGCCGGTTTCTGGCAGACNTTCGGGCGATTCTTCGGTATGAACCTCAAGGCCGGNTATCATCCCGACAAGAACAAGGAGGACGCCACAATCGAGCGTATCGCCACTCTCATCGAACAGGGCTCATTATGATAAAAAAACTCCTCACCCGGATTCTCATCCTCCCNATCATCTTTTACCGTGGGGCGATTTCTCCGCATACTCCACCCTCATGCCGGTTCACGCCGACATGTTCCGCATATGCCATGGAGGCCTTGCGGAAACACGGCCCCTTCAAGGGACTGTGGCTGGCGCTGAAAAGAATAAGCCGTTGCCANCCCTGGGGAGGCAGCGGCTATGACCCTGTGCCTTAACCTCTACTTATCCTGACCATGAAAAGACAATTCCTGCTCATCTCATCTTTGGCNGTGACCGCCTTGGCGGCAGNGGCCGACACCCTTGACTTCACGTATGACACGTTCGGGTCNACACATCAGAAATTCGGCTACAGTCGTCCGGAGACGATCAGCGTCGCGGTTTTTCTCCCTTCCGANCTCGCCGGTAAAAGTGTNGCCGGCCTNAGTGTGCCGGTCTACGCGCAGCCCGATAANATCACCGCTGTATCCGGATGGACCTCATCCTCNCTCTCGCAGGAGACGGTTGACAAACTCGCATTCAACACCCCCGACGGAGTGGAGGCGGANGGTGTCATCGATGCCGGCGGGATGCTCAGAGTGGTATTCGACAATCCGCCGGAGATACCGCAATCAGGCCTCTATGTGGGCTATACATTTACCGCCACCACGAAACTCTCAGGTTCATCTGNCGCCATGGTGGAGGGTAACAGNCAGGGAGAATCCTATTTTCTCTCATCNGGGGGAAGGAATACATGGACAGACCTCTATGACCTCAAGCGACTCGCCAGCGCGATGACGGTGACTCTCGACGGTGATTTCGACGCCGACGCGGCCTCGCTGATTCCGGATGCCGGGCAGGCCCTCGGTCTCGACAATCATTCCNCAGAGATAATNATCGTCAACACCGGCACGAATCCTCTCCGCGAGATGGAATATTCATATACCGGNGGAAACGGTATATGCGGCACAGGTGCNGTCACATTCAATCCCCCTCTGGAGCCTGTCTATGGCCGGGGAATGAGAGTGGAGCTGCCGATGGACGCCTTCTCGGAGGCGGGGGAGTATGAGGTCTCAGTCGCCGTCACTTCCGTCAACGGCGAGACTTCCCCGGAGCCGGGAAGTTTTGNATTCCCTCTGACGGTGCAGTCTTTCGTGCCTGTATTCCGTCCGATAGTGGAGGAATANACATATCTGGGATGCGGCTGGTGTCCGCGTGGTTATGTGATGCTCGAACAGATGAAGGCCCGTCACGGCGACCGGTTCGTCGGAGTGTCCTANCATAGTTCCGAGAATGAAGTCGGGGCCATGGANTGCATCCCCGACGAGGAGACCCCCTTATATCCCGTCCCGGGGTATCCCGCGGCCTCTCTGAACAGGGGTAGAAAAATAGATCCGGGAAGCGTCTCGGCCGATTGGGAAAAGATAGCCTCCGGGCCTGCGGANTGTGATGTCGAGATCGATTTCGCGTGGAGCGACGATACCGAAACAAGTCTCGTGGCCAAGGCTACGGCCAGATTTGTCAGAGATATGGANCGGCATAACTATGCCCTGGCGTTTATTCTTGTCGGCGACGGGCTTCACAGTCCGCGATGGATACAGCATAACTCCTACGGTTCGTTTGAGGCGACGGGTGAATACCTCATGCCGTTCTGGGANACTTTCGTGGGCAANGGTGGAATGCTGGTGGATCTCGAGTTCAACGATATCGCCCTCGCNATGTCCGACTACAGGGGGGTGGAAGGNTCTCTGCCTGAATCGCTTGAAGCAGGGGAGGAGTATCCCTTCACATATACCTTCGACGCGGATATGATCCGCAATCTGAGAGGTGATGAAATCGTGACGGATTACAATCGTCTGCGTTGCATCGCGCTTATCGTCGACANGGAGACCGGCGNCGTGGCNAACTGCAAGTCTTCACTTTATCCTNANGGAGGCGATCCGTTTCCGGTGCGCGACGATCTTTCCTGGGAACCCGTGGTGGAGGAGGATAATGAAGTCTCCGGCACATCCGTCATTCCGGAGAGTGACGGGGCGGCTGTAGCGGAGATTNTCTACTACAGTCTGACGGGGAATCTGATTGATTCACCGTCCAAAGGGGCGCCGGTCATCAAGAAGGTAGTATATGAGAATGGGGTGGTAAGNTNCTTTAAAGTGTTATTCAANATTTGATATTACGTCAGTTGGTTTNCGCCCCTCCATGAAGGCTGCGGCAGTTCTTAATTGCCGAGTTCGAGCTGGTTCCTGACAAGATTGTAGTAGTTGCCGCGCCGGGCGATCAACTCCTCGTGGGTGCCGGTCTCGGCGATATGTCCCTCTTCGACGACGATTATCCTGTCGGCATCGCGGACGGTCGAGAGACGGTGGGCCACGACTACCACCGTGCGTCCGCGATAGAATTCCGCCAGGTTTTCCACGATGGCCCGCTCGTTGGCGGCGTCGAGAGCGTTGGTGGCTTCATC
>JAAVDV010000002.1 GCA_014801595.1 Bacteroides sp. | reverse complement strand
TTCTTGGCGTTGTACTGGCCCCCCAGCGCATGGATACCCAAAAAATGGCCCGTGAATTTCTCACAGAACCAGTAACGGTACTCGGGCAACGCCATCCACGACTTCAGGTGGCGCTCATCTGAAAAATTCCAGGGGTTCAGGGATCCCGTCAGGGAGATGGTCGAACGGTGGGCGACGCCGATTTCCAACCCCAGATTCGGGTTGGTGACGGCCCAGCCGAGCAAGTTGGTCTTGATGCCCACTGTCTCGGCTCGTAGACCGGGCACTGCGGCAAATATGAATAATAAGCCTAAAAACCAGTGACGGAGTTTCATATAGCTCAGTAGAGATTAGCTCAGGAAATAGTTAAAACTTAGCATGTTAGGGTAATTCTCCACTGCTACACTCCCGGCAGGAGTGTAGCAGTAATTTTCTCCGCCTGCGGGGGGTCGGGGCTCATCCCAAAAGGCTCATCCTCCGGAAAGGCAGCGCAGCTGCCGGCGCCAACAAGCTTCGCGCCGCCCCTTACCCCCTCTCCTCCTGCCAGCTCTCCTTTCTCCCCCTCCCTCCTCCGCCGAGGCCTTCACCGGCGCGAAGCTCGTTGGTGCCCGGCGGCTCCGCCGCCCCCTGCAGCCGGGATTATCAGCGGAATGATAAGGAATTTTTCAGAATATGTTATATAACATAAATTCGCGTATTGATTTGAATATCAATTAATTATCTCTATGATTATTTATAAGGGCGGCTGTGGCAATCTGTCATTAAAAAATTTATTTGTTAAAATGTTTGTCAAGATTCAACATTTTTTATAATTTTGCTCCCGGTTTCCGCCACTGCTACACTCCTGCCGGGAGTGTAGCAGTGGAAAAGGGATACCGACACATGCTAAGTTTTACCATACTCTGAGCTAATTTTTTTCTGACTGATATGAAACTCCGTCACTGGCTTTTAGGATTAATTCCCCTGGCCGGCATCTGCAACGCCGAGGCAGGCGATTTCGCCATCAAGACAAACTTGCTGTATGACGCGACCGCTTCCGTCAATATCGGCGCCGAACTGGCCGTCGCCCCGCGATGGTCAATCGATCTCAATGCCGACCTTAATGACTGGTCGTTCTCGGGTGGCAAACGGTGGAAACACTGGTTCGCCCAGCCGGAGGTCCGCTATTGGTTCTGCGAGGCCCTGAACGGCAATTTCATCGGTCTGGAACTCCATGGCGGTCAATATAATGTAGGTTCGATAGGCTTCCCCGACTTCAATTTTCTCGGCACAAACTTCGCCCATCTGAAGGATTCCCGCTATCAGGGATGGTTTGCCGGAGCAGGCGTCACCTACGGCCATGCCTGGATGCTCGCCAAGCATTGGAACATCGAGGCCGAAATCGGTATCGGCTGGGCCTATACCCGCTACGACCGTTTCCCCTGCAAAAGCTGCGGCTCGAAAATCGCATCCGACAAGCCCCACAATTATTTCGGCCCTACCAAGGCGGCCCTCAACCTCGTCTATATCTTTTAATGAATCCCGCCTTCTAAGCTTCTGATCATCATGAATTCCTTCCTTCCCTCTTACCTATTCTCAGCATCCATACTCCTGGCTTCTACTGCTGTGGCGGCGCGTATGCCGCAAGTGGCCGATGTCACCGTCAGCGACCTGCAGGTAGGGCGCGACGGTTCGCGTCTCAACCTTGCATTCGACATGGATTTCTCCGGTATGCCGACGGCCCGCAACGTCGAGACGCGCATCACCCCCGTAATCAAGGCGGGTAATGACTCGGTGCGCCTCGAAAGCGTCACGCTCGCCGGCCGCAACCGCATGATACAGGCCGAGCGTCAGCAGCGTCTCGAATCCGATTCCAACCGCTATTACTGCGCCGGAAAGACTACCACCCTCCCCTACTCCTCCTCTACCGCATGGCAACCCTGGATGGAGAACGCCGATATCGAGCTGGTGGTGGAGAACCTCGGGTGCTGCTCAAGCCGGAAGACTATCGCCGACCGCGGTCTCGCTCGCCTCGACATGGGGGAACGCAACTTCGACGTGGATCTGACGTATATCACTCCGGTGGAGGAGCGCGTGAAAATGCGCTCGGCCAAGGGTGAGGCTTATGTGGATTTCGTGGTGAACACCACCAATATACGTCCCGACTACCGCTCCAACCCTGTGGAACTGGCGAAGATCCGCGCCACAATCGACAGCATCAAATCCGACAAGGATACCGACATCACGACGCTGACCATCACTGGCTACGCTTCGCCGGAGGGTTCCTACACCAACAATGAGCGTCTGGCCAAGGGGCGTACGGAGGCTCTCTCGGAGTATGTGCGCAAGCTCTATACATTCCCGAAGGGTCTGATGAAGACGGCGTGGGTGGCCGAGGACTGGGCGGGTCTGCGCGCAGCCGTGGAGAAATCCGATCTGGCCGAGAAGAGCGCGATCCTCAAGGTGATCGATTCCGACCTGGCTCCCGATGCCAAGGATGCCGCGCTGAAGAAGCAGTTCCCGAAGGATTACGCCATCATGCTGGCGCAGATTTATCCCGGCCTGCGTCACTCGGATTATACGGTGGCTTATCAGGTGCGCAAATATACGGATCCCGCCGAAATCGCGCAGGTTTTCCGCAAGAATCCCTCGAAACTTTCGCTGCGTGAATTCTTCATCTATGCCGAGACGCTCGACCCGAAGTCGGCTGAATATGCCGACGTACTGATGACGGCCGCCCGCATGTATCCCGATGACACGACGGCCAATCTCAACGCCGCCAATTGCGCCATTCTTTCGGGCGACCTGAATCTGGCGTCGCAATATCTGAGCAAGGCGGGCGACACTCCCGAGGCCGCTTATGCGCGCGGAGTGCTTGCTGCGAAGGAGGGCCGGTATGCGGCAGCCGCCAATGAGTTCACGAAGGCAGCCGCCGGAGGCATCGACGTGTCGGCGGCGCGCGCAGCCCTGGAGCGCATGACAGCCCCTGCGGTCATCACCCTTTAGTCCACAGAACCATGGTTTTTAGTCCAGAGACCACAGACCATAGAACCATAGATCTTTTAGTCCACAGACCACAGACCATAGGACCATAGGTCTTTTAGTCCATAGACCACAGACCATAGAACCATAGGTCTTTAGTCCAGAGACCACAGACCATAGAACCATAGACTCCTGAGCTAAGGAACAAAGAAGAAAAAACAAAAACTAAATAAACAACATTAACTAATCTAATTTTTTCAGACATGAAAAAGACTTATGCATTCGCGTTGACCGCAGGTCTCTTCCTCCTCGGAAGCTGCGCCGCCAACGAACCGGAGGGGGGATCTCAGAACCCCAATGAGGACGGAGATTACGGCTACGTTCGCTTCGTTCTTGCCAGCGATGTGACCCGTGCAGGTCAGGAAGCCGGATTTGATCCCGGTGAGGGTGAAAGCGATATCAAGGATATCCACTTCCTTTTCTATAATGAATCCGGCACATATATGTTCGACCAGACCGCAGGTGTCGGAGAAGGCTATGATACCCAGATCATCGATCATGAGGGTAAGAAATGTGCAATAGTAAAACTCAATCGCCCTGCAAAATCAGTTGTAGCGATTGTCAATGCACAGACTAATGATGAAGGTAAGGACAATCCCCGCCGCCGCGTGACCAACAGTATCTCTACTGATGAAGATGGCAAAACCTACTTCACAATGTCTAACGCGGCTTACTACAATAGCAGTGACGTTGCCACCTACCGCACTCCTATCACCACAGATAAGTTGTTCACTTCTGAAGAGGCGGCTGCAGATGCTAATGAAACTAACGCTGTAATAATCAATGTTGAGCGTCTCGCTGCTAAAGTGAAACTTTCTAAAGCTGCGTCTTTTAGCAACAATATTGCTGATGTCGCATATTATAGTGGCGATACTAAAACAGTGGGTAAGGTAACATTTGTACCCGAGGCTGTATTCTTGACAGCCACTCAGGGTAACTCCTACCTTGTAAAGAATCTTCCCACCTATACCGCTGATCTTTCTTGGGCAAAACCCACAGGTATCAATCGTAGCTATTGGTGTTCAGCAGTTGGTGCATCAGAGGATTATCCTCTTGAATACATGACAATTGCAGAGATTCCGGAGAACTGCGAGGGTGACGATATGTGGGATTCTTCGAAGAATTTCCACTATGTCCGTGAGTGCACAGGATCTGCAACTGCCACCCAGACTTCAGTTATTGTACTCGGCACATATGCCATAAAGACCGCAGATGGCACTACTACATTTGCTGATAAAAATGGAACTTTCTGGTTGATGGCAATGGGTGATGAATTCTCTGTATTCACTTCTGAAAAGGCTGTTATGAAGGCTATGGGTGCCGTTTATACCGGTACCGGAGATGCTGAAACTACCACTGATAGACTTGTAAAAGATGGCGAAGGTGCCGAGTGGAATGGCTGGATGATGCTCAACTCTCAGAAAGCTGCCGGCAAAGATACCGGTCTTCGTTGCATGAAGTATCAGGCAGGTAAGGGTTATTATGCTGCTCCGATTCAGCGCTGGGACAATAAACAGGGCAAAGTTTGGAATGGTATCGTCCGTAACCATGTATATGATGTTGAGATCGGTAAAATCACCGGCATGGGTATCGGTCTGCCGAACCTTGATGAACCCATCATCCCGATTACTCCCAACAATCCCGATGACCAGAACTTCTTCCTGCATCTTAACGTAAGAGTTATGGATTGGCGTCTCGTCCCCACTCAGACTGTCAACTGGTAATCGATTTCATCTAAATCAAACAACTATAATGCGTCCGGAGCTTACGGATTCTCCGGAGTCTCCGGACGCATTCCTCTTTTCTCTGGTCCTATGGTCTCTGGTCTATGGACTAAAACCCCTGGTCCTATGGCCTATGGTCTATGGACTAACCTCTGGTCCTATGGCCTATGGTCTATGGACTAAAACCCCTGGTCCTATGGCCTATGGTCTATGGACTAAATGGCTACCGACCCTTGAAACGGTCCTTAGTCGCTATAACTACCCTACAGTTCTTATGAAACTCGACTTCTTAAATACCAAAAGCATCGCAACCGCAGCTGCCGCCGTCATCGGCGCTGTCTCACTCTCTTCCTGCGACAGCTTTATCTTCGATGATCTGCCGGAATGTGTCCCGACATATAAAGTCCGACTCGCCTTCGACCGCAACATGCAGTTCGAAAACCGCGTCGACAAGGTCGAGGCCGCCCAAATCTACGCCTTCGACGCCGACGGCAACCTCATCAGTTCGGCTTCGGCCGACCTCGAAACGCTCCGCGCCAACGACTGGGTCGTGCCCGTGGAGGTGCCACGCGGCAAACCGAGCCGCTTCATCGTCTGGGGCGGTCTCACCGATGACGCCCCCTACTCTCTCGACGGCACACGCGCCATCTCATCCCCCGACGACCTCACCTGCCGACTCAACACAATGACCGACGAGCAGGGCAACGTATATTCCGACCAGCGTCTGACCGACCTTTTCCACGCCGACTCCAACCTCACCTTCACCACCGAGGATGGAGTGGAGGAACAGACAATCTATCTCACCAAGAACAACAATAACCTGCGTCTCATCCTCCGCCGCCAGGACGGGGGTGCCATCTCCCACTCCGACTTCGATTTCTTCGTGGAGGAGGACAACGCCGTCATGGGACCTGACAACCGCGTCCTGCGCGGTGAGAAATTCCGCTACCATCCCGTCGACCGCGACGGCATCGAGACCGCAATCCCCGACGGACACGGCGGCCTGACCGATGTCAGCGTCCCCGCCGCAATAGCCGACATGCACATCGCCCGACTCACTCCCGATTCCGAGGGACAGATAATCGTGCGCCGCACGTCGACCGGCGAGGAGGTGATCCGCACCGACCTCATGCAGCTCATTCTCGCCGCCAAGGAATTCGACGCCCCCGACATGGATGAGCAGGAATATCTCGACCGCGAGGATTCCTTCACCGTGCATCTCGTGCTCGACGAGCAGGAGCAGTGGGTGAAGATGCAGATTTATGTCAACGACTGGATTATCGTGCTGCAGAGCATCGAATGGTAAGGCTCCCCACGGCACCTGCCCGGCAATAGCCGCACCGAGCTCCCCAAAAGAAGCCCGTGCCCGCGCGAAGCTTGTCGGTGCCGGCAGCTCCGCTGCCAGATCGGCTCAGATTCCATAATAGAAAACAGAAACTCCACATAATATCATGCGCAAGCAATATCTCACATACATCGCCTCTCTGGCAGCCGCAGCGACTCTCACCGCATGCGGCTCCTCACCATTAGCCGACGAACCCGGCGGTCTGTCGGGCATCGAGCAGATGGAGCTGCCCGTAATAATGTCGGTGGCCCCGNCCGCGGGAGATGGNGANAATATCTTCGACCACGGCACCCAACCCACCGATCCNCTTCTGCGCGCCGAATCGGCCATCAATCCGAANAGNCTNTACATAGCGACCTACACCGCTTCCGACGCGAAACTCATCGAGGTGATCTATGCCGCCGGCGAACACCCCGCAGGGGTCANATTCTACGACCACGCCACATGGGGACCNACNTTCTCCTTCACTCTCAACAAGGAGACCCACACCGAGTATGCCTCCGATTTCTACATCGCCGCTTTCAGCATACCCGAAATGGCCAAAANCGGAGATTTCCAGANGANACCCGGCAACGTCCTCTCCGACCCGAGATTGAAGCTTGANGANNCNCTNAANNATAAAGTGTGGACTCTGGAGAGCNATCTTGAGAACCTCACCGACGGAAGTGTGCTGNTTCCCATGGCCGGATGCGAACGCATCACGACCGAATGGCTTGAGGCCACCTATAACCGCGACATCTACGGAGTNGCACCCCTCCANCTCCCCGCCATCCGCATGACNCGCGCCATGGCNAAGATTGTAATCGAGGANCTCGACGGCATCATCACCTCGGCCACATGCACCCACAATGCCGNNGGNCGCCTTTTTCCGCACGCTCTTGAGGGAACGAATACCGGCATCAGCTCGATATGGTGGTCAAAGGATTTCAACGATATCCCCGCCGCATTCCCGAATGTCGANGANNATCNCGNNNNGAACACTCAGNAAAAGACGGCACCGGACATAGCAGCCACCGAAGCCAACGAAGCGACCGGNGANCCGGCCAAGCCGGCCAAATACATATTCTACGCCTACGAGCACGACTTCACCGGCAAGGCAGCCNATGACGCGATACGCGGACTCGTGACTCTCACCGCCGANGGCTTGCCCGACAAGACNATCCACATCTCCCCCTACGACAACGGCAAACTCTCTGAAAAGAGCTACGAAGCGATTCAGAACGCCGACGACGGAGCCTGGCGCGGTCTTCTCCGCAACCATTGCTACACCTTCTCCGTCTCCAAGCCCGACAACGGCGAGCTGCAGATCTACGTCCGCGCTACGAAGTGGGAGTATGAACGCATTAACTTTGAATTCTGAGTTTACGGCACCTGTTCGTATTCCACTCAATATTACTTCATCAACAATCCAACCGACTCATCATAGACAACGATAGATGAAACGTTATCAACGACATATCTCAAGCATATTAGCCGGCTTAGCATTGACCTTCGCAGGCTGTAGCGATGACTTTGACTCGGGACACCCGCAGGATATTACTGACGGCCAGGGTGTCGTCGTGTATGTACCATTCGTCTCCCATGAGGCTGCGACACGCGCCGCACAAATTTCTCAAACACGTGCTCCCGGCGAAATCTGGAACTTCGATGAGAAGGAGAGCGACATCAATGATCTTTATTTCTTCGCATTTTCTGATGTCGAGGGTGCNGATCCGGTAAGAGAAAAGCTGACCGGAGGAACTCCCGGTAGTGGCGAGCTATCGGAATATACCGGCTATAAAGTATCCATTCCGACNGGTGAATACCGCATGTATGTCGTAGCTAACTACGATGNACTTNAATCTTCATATTCNACTATAACNGAGGACGANCTTAANCTCCTTAAGATTNAGGACNNATCCGCGCTCACATCTTCGAATGGGCTNCCGATGTCGTGCTCAACACTACAAGTGAAGAACTCGCAGGGTAATTATGAAACTCCGGCTAAAATTGCGGTTGCAGGCNGATCCTCCCAAACCATCAAGGCCGACTTGAAATTCGCAGTAGCAAAAGTCCGCGTCACCTTGCTCAACGATTTAGATCCGTCACGCACAGTCGGAGCNGATCCAAAGATAACAAATGTTTATAACGAGTCGCTACTTCTGAGCGGGCTCGGCAACTCCTCGGGAGATATCACCGACATAAGTNTAACAGGCGCATATTATGATTTNCCCGATTTTACCGATGCTGACGGTAATACTACGACTCTTGAGACGGTAAACGTTGATAATCTTTCTAATAAGANGGACGATGCCCCTGCCAAGACACCTTGGGCATGGCAATCGATAGTTTATGTCGGGGAGTATCTCTTTGATACGACTGCTTCNAATAAACCTGCCATAAATATANCTCTGGCTGACAATTCAACTGCCACCNCTACACTCTCAAATGATGGACTTAAACGCTCCACATTCTATGATGCGGTGGGCAATACCAAGGGAAAATTTGCAGTTACAATTCAATCCTGGGATCCGGTTACTATGGCCTACTCCCTGCATGGCGCGTATTTCCTTCATATAGATAAGACAAAGATATCGGTAAAATCCGGAACGGATACAGAAATTTGGTATGAGACAAACGGTCAACTCGATTTCTCCGATAATCCTTCCTTCACGAAGGCTGACGGCTCTGNNGAGCCTATNTATATCTTTGAAGAAGATAAAACCGCACAAACTATACNTGTCTCACTTTCTCCCCTGCTTAGTAAAGCGGACGTAGATCAGATAAAATCAGGTGATGATTGGAAGGTCATAACACTCAAATCAGGCACGCTGACAAAAAAAATTCAGGTGGAGGATATTGAATTCACTGAATTCCTTGAGGTAGCNGAGAAGATGGTTAGNATCGATATCACGGAACGTATCGGTTCGGGGATGTATTATGGTGACATCATTATCCCGATNACAACCAATATTTCCTCTTTCACCATCACCAAGGANTCCGAATGGCAANCTTTGATTGAAGAGGAATATTCAGCAAAATCCCTCGTACTTCAAGATGGTGACGGTATGGATTTCTCCGGAACAGGTGAAAATGCCCCNACATCGGTGACTCAGATCGATGACTACCATTACAGCGTAAATATGTCGGAATCCACAACCGGTATATTCAATCTGCGAGTGCGCTATACNGGTCTTAACGATGGACGTGACTACTGGAATAATAATCATACTTTGACAATCAAAGTGACGGGAAGGGTCAACGATGAAGAAGTTACCGAAACTATCACGGTATATGTTATCGCCAAAGTTGACAAGTATAAGATTCACGTAAAGTCGGATTATGAGCATACTCATATTTATGTTTACCAAGCATTGTCTTTTCCGACTGATATGAGTCCTTATACGACGGATCCACAGGTCATGAGCCGCGCCGGTAAGCCTGTCGGTGCTAAAAATAATGATAATGCTACCGTAGCTGCTCTTCAATATTCCTTTACCGGCGCACTATCCTTTTTGGGCTGGAGCAATGGTGGTGATAATGACCCGACTCTTCCTGTGACTTTGGATAATGGTTTCAGATACTTCACCAATACTGCCAATGAATGGGAGGCCAACAATGCTAATCCCAAGCATTATTCCAAATTTGACTTCTGTGCCGATTACCGGAACACCATCACCCGCGACAGGTGTGAAGAATGTGCAGCCGGAGAAATTATTACCGGATGGCCCGGCATTGTCATGGCCAAAGATCCGACTATGGGTGATGGCTGGTATTATTTTGAACTTTCTGGCGTAGCCACTCCAGGTAAAGCTCTGATTATCTTTACGGCCGCACATAAAGGCGATAATATGTGGCAGTACCCCTCGGGTGCAGGTATTGCGCTTTTTGATTACCCCAGTCGGGAAGCATGGATTGATGTCACTGACAGTGGCGACAAAAATTTCCACTCGGATAAGGCTGATGTCGGTGGCGGTAATGATCCTGTACCGCCGACACCCACCGATACACATGATGATGCCGTATATTACAGCAATCCCGAGAACTGGCCAGATGTTTACATCTATTACTATGGAAATGATGTAAGTGGGCCGGGTTGGCCCGGTGAGAAGCTGACAGAGAAGGATGCACATGGCCATTATAAATACACAGGTCTGGTCGGTAAGAATCCTACCCATATCATTTTCAATGCAGGAGACGGCCAGCCTCAGACTGCCAATATTCCCTATACCGGCAATGGCCTCTATACAAATGGCAAGCAGCAATAATCTGGCGACCTTTGAAACACAACTGAAACGATGAATAAAAAAATATTCACATATACGGCGATGGCTCTGTTGCTCGGGGCATGTGCCGACGACGATTTCCAAATTCCGGGGACAATTGGCTCCGATGGAGAGGTGACACTGAATTTGAGTGTTGCTGACATGACCACTGTTCCTACACGCGCGGCAGATCCGGATGCAGTAACGGATCTCACGATTCTTGTGCTTGATGATACTGGGTCTATCGCTCAGGTGGTGCCGTTTGCTGGATCAGAAATGCCCGAGTTTAACAATGGTTCAGCCGTCATTACCTTTACTCTCGATAAGGAGCTGCGTGCTAAAGTCAACACCTTGACTTTGGCTGCAGTGGCCAATAATAAGGCCGTAAATACAGGGATAGAATTCGCTGTAAATGATGATTATGCTGAAAAAAGCTCCACATCTTTCGAATTCAATCCAACGACATCTGATTATATCACAATGACCGGAGATGTGAAATTGTCAGATGTTATTAATGGTGATGCCTCATGTATCCCTCTGTATCGCACAGTCGCTAAAGTGTCGGCAATGATGGCGACTGAAACTGATGGGAAATATACGGAAGGCGATGTCCTGAATAGTGGTGTATTCGGAGCAGCGGAGGACGTACGTCTTGACAGAGTCCCCTGCAATGGCAAGTTTATTCTTCCGGCTGACAATTCAACTCTATCAGCAGGTGGAGAATTGGTAAACCCAACATCCAAAGATTCTGATCGCGCATATGTGATTGTGCAAGCTCCTTATGATGGTTCTGACTACTATTACCGCGTCAACTTCGAAAAAATCGAAGGAGAAGGTGCAACTCAAAAAGTAGTGCCAATGAGTGTTGAGGCGAACCATGAATATAAGGTCTACGTCATAGAGGTCAAGGATAAGGGTTATGCCACTCCTGCCGAGGCCGCCAAAAATCCGGTGTCCAAACTTGAGACTGAGATTATAGATGTATATCCTCAAAGCTATAACATGATTACCGACGGTATTCGAGAACTTGGTGTTTCGGATGTCGTGATATTTGATGGTAGTAATTCTACAACCGCTGATAATTGGGATCAGACAAAGTCTTTTTATGTAAAGCTTTATACTCCGAATGATGAAGAGTATAAATTTGAAGCGGCTAATATAGACATTGAATGTGACTGGCTGGAAGTCGTAAAAGTCAATCCCCCGGTAGCGGGTAGCAACCCTGATATCAATGCAGGCCAATCTTTTCACGGCAAGGCTTACGAGGTTATGCTAAAATTGAAAGAGACCAAGGAACCCGGCACTCTTGAAACTAACATTACCGTACGTTGGCAGGGACTCACCCGCCCTGTAAAGGTAGTCTATGCACGTGATTTCTCCGCATCGGATCTTATTTCCTCGGCAAAATTGCTTATGAAGGATGGTAACGGGACAACTCAAGTTACGGTAGATGACTACTTCGCATTCCTGGGAGGAAATGCCATAGGAGGTATGAGACTTTACGGTGTCGCTACAGGTGAAACCGGTGACTCGATCCGTAACGAGGGTCTCCATTTTCCGGTGATGTACGGTGAGGATGGAGCACGTTGGACCTATGAGTACGAACTCTCCTATAAGGCGCCCATTGAAGGCGAAGCATATCAGTGGGAGTTTGACACTCCCCTTATCTATAGCGATAATGGCGGACGCCAGATGACCGACATAACAGTATCGCCAAAGAATGGTACGTCTGCCGCAGGAGAAGGCATAACAGTCACGGTGACTTGCTCCAATACCGATTATAATTATCAGGTAGGACAATTACGCCTTAAAGTTACCTCGGCAAATCTCGCAAAGCCGATTTATCTACCGATCGATATTTATCATACAGGTTTCTTCCATCGTACAAATACTAAGTATCTTGAGAGATCAGCAAGCACTGCTCAAAATAATGAATTCTGTTATTATGAGGTGTTGAAATCAAAGGTAGGTAAATTCTGGCTTGACCGCAATCTTGGTGCACATACCAATCAAATGTATATTGAAACGTCCAGTGGGTCCGCATATTTCCCGGAGAATCAAAAGCTCAATGGAGGTGAGTATTATCATGGTTGCCACTGGGGTGAACAACTTACAAATGATTATACCCAAGCTCAAGCATATACGGATCTTTGTCCCCCCGGTTGGGATATCCCCAATAAGGCTACATGGGCTACGCTTCGATCCAATTCCGACTTCCGTACGTCGCAGATAGGTTCGTATTATGATGCCTCTTTAGCAATGGAGGGTGGACGCAGAATATATTTCCCAAAAGTGGGCTATTATGAGGGAACCAGCCGTCGCGGCACCTCACGCGCAGGTTATTACTGGACTACCACTCCCGCAGATGGACTGGAGAAAGAGGAAATAATGAAATGGATGCAGATATTCGTTCTTGAAGGTACCAATCCAAGTTTTGAACGAGCATCGGCTGATGAGAGTGCAACTAATCTTTCCGGCGCATCAATGTCTGTAAGATGTATCCATAAGAGCAGCATGGTCACTGAACAACAGTATCGTACCTATTTCAACGTATCCGGTGCTACTCATGTCTATCTATACACCGAGGTAGATGGTAATCGGACAGCTGCTACCAACTGGCCGGGTCAGGCTATAGGCAACTGGCAGACGATGACTATGAATATGGATGATCCTCTGCTCGGACAGCAGTTCTATCTTGACTACACTTCTGCTACTGCAAAACCTCAGGATCTTTATGTAATCTTCAATTATGTGGATGAGCACGGACAGATTCACACTATGTCTCGACGCACAATGTATGGCAATACTGATTCCTCAGTGCGTCATACTATAGGCACCTCTCCCACTCAGCTCTACGGCTGGAAAGTCGTCGGAGACAGCTATGATGGTAAGACTACTGGCCTTGGTGGTCATTGGGGTTTCGCTTTTGATGATACAAATAATGTAGTAGGCGCATACAACACTACTCCCACCAAAGCAAAGACTTACAAGATTCAGTGGAATCCGGCACCTAATAATCTTTGGCAAATTGCTTTGGAAGATGCCTCCGGCCGCAATATCATCCCTTGGAGCAGCTATGACGGTGCATGGAGTACTCCTCTCACATATACTCTGACCTCTGTTCCGAGTGGCTATTTTATAGTTAAGTTCAGAGACGGTGATGAGGGGAAACAGGATAAAGTTTACTACTATAAAGATGCCGTAAGGATATCTGATTTTACCGGTACAGACGATATCAAGACGCTGAATGTTGGTTCCAACATCACAGAAACTAAGCCTTCACTTGGACAAACAATGAATGTTTACTTCTACGATTTCGCCGGGTGGGGAACTCTAAAAGTGAAATATTCAACACCGGAAGAGCCGACATTACAACTGTATAGTTTAGAGGATTCGAATTCAGTAATTACCCGAACCCCCAATACAGACAACATGGGTTATGTAGTGAAGATTCCTGCCAATTGTGTGCAGCTCATATTCTGTAAGACCTCTGGTGGATCAGACATCAATGTGCCGCAAACTTCAATCAAGAGCGGACAGATTTACTGCAATATCAGCGGTAAAGAGATACCGACGAGCGGGTTTAACCGTATCGTAGTAAGGGATAATAATATTCATAATGGAGAGGCCTCAAAAGGACATGGAGTCTACATATACTATTGGGGAGCTTCAAAGAATGATTGGCCTGGAACGGAGATGAAGCAGGTCGGGAATTCAAATATTTTCTGGTATGACTTCCAAGCTCCAAACTTCATTATCAACAATGGTGTGAAGGATAATGAGGGTAGTCCATGGGAAAAGCGCCAAACAAAGGATAAGACCTATTCTGATGACTTCACTAAAGGTGCATTCTTCGAAGCATATAAAGAATGAGGATAGCTTCTCCCCCTCGGCCCTTCCGGCCGAGGGGCTTTTCTTTCCCGCAAGCCCCGCCCTTCCTCTCCTCTCCTCTCCTCTCTTGCCCTCTGCCCTTCTCCTCCCCCTCGCCGCTCAGCCCTCCTGCTCCTCCTCCTCTTGCTCCTCTCTCCTCTCTTCCCTTGCTGCCCCCTCCCCTTGCCCCTTCCTCTGCCGG
Source organism: Bacteroides sp. (assembly GCA_014801595.1). Lineage (GTDB taxonomy): Bacteria > Bacteroidota > Bacteroidia > Bacteroidales > Muribaculaceae > Lepagella. Next base: position 1,563 of record JAAVDV010000002.1, on the reverse strand, counting down.
GGCGGCTCTTATCAGCGCGAAGCTCGTTGGTGCCGGGCGGCTCCGCCGCCCATCCCCGCTCCCGCTCCGCCGCCCATTCCCGCCGCTCAGCAGCAGAAGAAGCAGAAGCAGGCCCGCCCGGGCGGGCAATTTAATGGCGCACCAGCCGTTAATCCCATATAATCAACTTCCCTTGATATGGCCCATTTCCGCAAATACCGCCGCGCAGGCGTGCGGCATCCGCTTCATGACTACCGCTCCCGATGTATTTATCATGTCGTATTGATGAAGGAAAACGGTATAGCCGATTTCAGTTCGATAGAGGGAATCCCCGGAAATCATGACTGGCCTCCGATCGCCGTACCAACCGCCACCGGACAAATCATAGCCCAGGCCATGAAAGAACTGAAAAAGTTTTATCCATTCATCTGGATTCAGCGCCGATGCATCATGCCTGATCATCTCCACATGTGCATCTTCGTGCGCAGCGCCACGAAAGTTCATCTCGGGCATATCATAGCCAAACTGAAGCGCCTGTGCGGCGAACTATGGGAGGCCGCCGGTGGACCCCCGGATACTCATTTCTTCCGAGAGGGTTTTCACGATGTCATCCTGCGCGGAAAAGACCAGCGACAGCGGATGCTCGATTATATCAGCGACAACCCGCGCCGTCACCTCGTGCGCCGCACGCACCCCGGCTGGCATCGGAGGTTTCCCATCACACATCATTCCGGAGTCACTTACGAGGCATACGGCAACTGGGATCTGTTGGATGAATCCCAATTGGTAGCGGTCATGATAAGCAAACATTATAGCGAGCAACTGTTGAAGGCTAAGAAGCGGTTCTGGCTAAAGACAGTCAATAACAATGGTGTGCTCGTCTCACCATTCATCTCACAGCCGGAGAAGAAAATAAGAGACTGGGCTTTGGCCAATGACGCAGCCTTGATTATCATCACCGATGAGGAATTTGGGGAACGATTCCATCCCTCAGGGCTGCACCATGAGGTTTGTTCGGAGGGGAGATTACTGCTTGTATCCGCACCGAGGCCTGCCGGAAGGAGCCAACGGGAGCATTGTCTCTTCATGAATGCTCTCGCCTCCGATATAGCCAAAGGCAAATTCCATATCAAAATTTGAGCGCGCCGCCCTCCGCCGCTTCTCCGCGCCCGCCGCAAAGGCTGCTCCCCTGCTCTGCCGCTCCTTCGCTCCCGCCGCTCCGGCGCCCCTCCGCAAAGGCTGATCCTTCCGCAAAGGCAGCGCAGCTGCCGGCGCCAACAAGCTTCGCGCCGCCCCTTTCCTCCGCTCCTCCTCTCCGCCCCTTCTCCCCTCGCTTCTCCTTTCCCTCTGGCTCCTCCCTGGCCGCCCCGCTCCTCTCCCCTGCTCTTCTCTCAGCCTCCTCTGCCGGGGCGGCTCTTATCGGCGCGAAGCTCGTTGGTGCCGGGCGGCTCCGCCGCCCTTCCCGCCGCTCCGCCGCCCCCTCCTCTCCTCCTTGCTGCTCCTCTCTCCCTCCGCCTTCCTCTCATCGCTGCTCCGCGCTGCTCCTCCCTCCTCTGCCAGGGCGGCTCTTATCGGCGCGAAGCT
>JAAVDV010000001.1 GCA_014801595.1 Bacteroides sp. | reverse complement strand
GGCGCGGAGGCGGAGCTTGCAGACTCCGAAGACGGCTTCGCCGAAGATGCCGCTGTTCATCTTGCTCGTGCCTAACTGGCGGTTGACGAATATGATGGGGTATTCCACTATCTTGAAACCAAGTTTGTGTGCCTTGAATTTCATCTCGATCTGGAAGGCGTAGCCTTTGAATTCTATCTTGTCGAGATTTATGGTCTCAAGTACTTTGCGGCGGTAACAGACGAATCCGGCTGTGCTGTCGCGCAGCTTCATGCGCGTGATGGCGCGCACATAGGCGGAGGCGAAGTATGACATCAATACTCGCCCCATGGGCCAGTTGACCACGTTCACGCCGGAAATGTATCGCGAACCGACACATACATCGGCTCCCTGATCCTTGCAGGTGTGGTAAAGATGAGTCAGATCTGCCGGATTGTGCGAGAAATCCGCATCCATTTCGATGACGTATTGGTAGTCGCGCTCAAGAGCCCATTTGAAACCGTGGATATAGGCGGTGCCGAGCCCGAGTTTTCCACTTCGGCACTCGATGTTGACTCTGCCGGGATATTGATCCATTTTGCGGCGGACCGCGTCAGCCGTGCCGTCCGGCGATCCATCGTCGATCACGAGGAGGTCAAAGCCGTCCGGAAGAGCCATGACGGTATCGATCATCTTCTCGATGTTTTCAATCTCGTTGTATGTGGGTATGATTACCAATGCGTCGCTCATAGGCCGATGTTTATTCAGACTACAAATTTACAAAAAAATCGGGAGAGTAAGACATCTTACCCTCCCTTTTTTAGTTATGTTGGTTTTAAACTACATCGTTATATTGTATTTTTTCAGTAAATCCACGGGATGATATGACTGCTTGGCGTAGCGCAGACCTTCGTCGCCGGAGTCGTCCTCACGGTTGATGAATTGAATCTCGGGGTGGGCGGCGCATACACTCCCGGCGAATGTCTTGTTGATCATCTCGAAACCTCCGGCTACGGAGCGGAGAGCCTTCTCGATGTGGATGAAGAGGGTGTCGTCTTTGATATCACCAATAGTGAAGGCGAGAATATTGCCTTCGGCATCGCGCAGGATACCTCCGAGGAGATTCCTGTCTCCGGCCTTGACGTAGCCGAGCATGGTGCGGTTGAGAGCGCGCTCGGTGACGGCCATGGGGGTGTCGTCGCCTTCGGCGTCGATGGAGTCCATGAAGCGGAGGGCCTCATCGGCGTTGTCAGGGGTAAGCTCTTCGAAAGTATATCCGGGGTAGGCGGCGAGAAACTGATTGACGTGATTGCGTTTCTTGCTCATCTTTTTACCGCGCAGGGTGGAGAGCATCTCGGCGGAATAGAGATAGTCGGCCCAATCGGAGAGCTCCTCGATTTTTGACGGAGAGAGTTTCCTGAAATCCTCAAGGGCATATTCGGGCACCGCGCTGAAAATTAGGGGGAGATTGTGGAGACGGCAGTATTCGCGCAAAATAGCCACACTCCGNTCAAGNGGGAGACTGCCTACGGGGAGGGAGAACGCCACCTTTGATATGTCGCTTTCCACACGCCCTTTGATGAAGAGAGTATCCTGGAGAATGGCATACTCATAATGGAAATAATCNACCCACATNAGCATNCCGCCGTAGGAGAAATCGGTGGTGCGNCCCGGTTCGAGGGAGAGCACNTTCCATATGGCCTGCATATTGGAGGGGGTGATTTTCTTAAATTCGAGTCGTTCGGCAAGAGCCTTGTCGGATAAATCGCCGAAAGGTCGCCTGAAGGGGGAGTCGATTCTTGGAGCCGGCATTAAGGCGATGGCGGGTGAGTAGAGGGTGATGTGNGTGTTCATAGTGTAATCGATTTGGTTTCTGTCACTATAACACACNGATAGCGTTACGGGTTCGATACGTATTACCGGCTTACGCGGAGTGTGACGGATGCGCTGCCGGTGAANGAGGGGATAGGGGGNGTGATTTTCGTGACGGTCACCGCGAGGGATGATATGACGGGCCAACGCTCCATGACNTCGGAGGCGATGCGGTCGGCGACGGTCTCGAGAAGATCGGCGGGNGTCTGCATCCGGAGGCGGATAATGTCGTAGATATCGGCGTAAGAGATGGTATCCTGTAGGGTGATGACGGTCTTTCCGTGGGGGAGCCGATATGAAGCTTCGAGGGAGACGAGGAATTCATTTCCGGCGGNGCGTTCGTGAGGGAGGAGTCCGTGGCGGNCGAAAAAACGACAGTCGCGGAGAGCGACTGTCATTTCTTTANTAATATTGTATTGATTCATCTGAGGTATTGAAGCTGTTCGGATCAAGCTACGGGGATTTTGTCGATGCGGCGCTGATGGCGGCCACCCTCGAATTTGGCGGCGAGGTAAGCGTCGACGATAGCCACNGCCTCGTCATAGCTGATGAAGCGTGCGGGCATGACNAGGAAATTGGCGTTNTTGTGTTCCTTGGCGAGAGCGGCGAGTTCAGGCTTCCAGCAGAGNGCCGCGCGGATGGCCTGATGCTTGTTGAGGGTCATCTGGATGCCGTTGCCCGTGCCGCACATGGCGATACCGAAGTTGGCTGTGCCATCTTCAACGGCTGCGGCGGCCTTGTGGGCGAAGTCGGGGTAGTCGCAGGATTCTTCGGAATCNGTGCCGAAGTCGAGAACGTCATAGCCCTTGGCGGCGACATACTCGATGAGAGCTTTTTTCAGGGAGTAGCCTGCGTGGTCAGAGGCGAAAGCGATTGTTTCCATGGTTTCNAAGTTTAGTCTTTTAAAATGTAAATATTTAAGGGTTNGATTAAACAGTCGGGTCGCCGGCTGTGGCGGGTTCCCCGGCGGGAGTGTCGCGTTCTGCGGCGATCTGCCGGTTGATGGAGGAGATGTAGTCGAGGATATCCTCGCGTCCGCGGGCCTTCTCGCTTGAAGTGACAAACACCGGAGGGAGCTCCTCCCATTGCTTTTTCAGCACATCGCAGTAATGCTTGACATTACGTTCGGCCACNGTCGGACCGATTTTGTCGGCCTTGGTGAAAACGATGGCGAAAGGCACCTCATTCTCGCCGAGCCAGGAGAGGAACTCAAGGTCGATTTTCTGAGGNTCGTGGCGAATATCGATCAGCACGAAGAGGAGNGCCATCTGAGGCCGACCGAGGATATACTCCTCGATCATTATNCGGAACTGCTCGCGTTGCTCCTTGCCTCGGGCNGCATAGCCGTAGCCCGGGAGGTCGACGAGATACCACGCGCCGTTGTTGATATNGANATGATTGATGAGCNTCGTCTTGCCGGGATTCTGGGAAGTCTTGGCGAGACGGGAGCGCGTCAGCATATTTATCAGCGAAGATTTNCCGACATTCGAGCGGCCGATGAATGCGTATTCNGGCACGTCGGTGGCGGGGCACTGGCTGACTTTGGCGCTGCTGATTTCGTATTTGGCATTTTTGATTTCCATAGTATGATGAGATAAAGGGATATGTAAGANGGAGAGATTATCTGGTGAAGCAGAGGGGATGGAGGGTGCGCAGGGCATGGGTGACATCCTCCTCCCTGACGACGAAGGAGAGGGATGTCTCGGAGGCTTTGTCGGAAATGGCGAAGACATGTATNCCGGCCTCCTCAAGCATGGAGCGCACGCGTGAGGATCCGCCATGGAGNCGGCGGATATTGTCGCCGACGACGGCGAGTGTNGCNAGATTCTGCTGCACTTCGAGCACCTCAAGCAGGCCGTCGACCAATTCCGGGGCGAATTCCTCCTTAAGCAGCCTGACGGCCACCGGAACGTCGGCGGTCGATATGGCGAAAGAGAAAGAATTGAGGGCCNCNGAGCCGGCNACGACATGGATTGTGAGNCCCTTNCGGGCGAGGGCNTTGAAGCANCGGCCNGAGATGGCAGCCGGATCGGAGGCCATGGGTCCGCGCAGAGTGACGAGAGCCTCGTCTTTAAGGGCCGATATACCGATGACGGGATTNCGGGATGCGTCCTGAGCGTCGGAAATGAAGGTGCCCGGGGCGTCGGGACGATGAGTATTCAGGATGCGAATCGGGATGTTCTTATGGAACACCGGGTAAATCGTGGGGGGATATATGACTTTCGCGCCGAATGTGCAGAGATCCATGGATTCGACGAACGACATACGGTCGATGACCTTCGCATCAGGGACGATGCGGGGATCGCATGTCAGGAATCCGTCGACATCGGTCCAGATCTGCAGTACATCTGCATCGAGAGCGGCCGCGACGAGAGCNGCCGTGTAATCCGAGCCGCCACGACCGAGATTCGTGATTTCCCCGGTATTACGGTCGGCCGATATGAATCCGCCCATGACGACCGGGAAAGTGACGCCGGGNGCGGCGAGGGCTTCNCGCAGNAGCCGGTCGGTAAGGGAGGTGGCGCAGATATCCTTGTCAAACCATTTCTCAGTCTTGACAACCGAGAGGGAGTCNAGATGAGTGGCGGANGGAATCATNTCAGCCACNATGACCGACGACATGCGTTCGCCGGTGCTTACAATCTGGGCGAGCGTCTTGTCGGGGAGGTCGGAGATGAGGTTGACNCCGTCATAAAGACGGCGNAACTCGCGGAGCACGGGGGAGATCGACTGCAAAGTCGGCTCCTGACGGTCAGCCGGGACGACATCAGCGATTATGCGGCGATGACGTTCGGCCATCTCCTCCCATTCCTGTATGTATGCAGGGTTACCCTCGGCGGCCATGCGTGCGGTGGCGATAAGGCGGTCGGTAAGACCACCGAGCGCCGAAACCACCACGACTGCGGGGGCGTCGAGATTCTCAACAATCTTCTTTACATTAGCCAGGCTTTCTGCTGTTCCCACAGAAGTGCCTCCGAATTTCAGTACAATCATGTTGCAAAGTTACTCAAGATTTTCCAAACCGAGGGTATAAAANGCGCAAAAAGTCAATTCATCGCCGGATCGGAGGGCAACATAAGCCAATGCCGATAGGATGAACCGAGCTGGCGGACGAGAGAATACCACATCTCCTCCCCCTNCNGCTCTATGAGAGCCTTGGGGTCGAGGGGGTGGGGGAGAAGNCCCCATGCGCCGGCTTCGACCTCCTTGTTGAGTTGGCCGGAGGTCCAGCCGCTGTAACCGAGATAGAAGCGGATATGCCCCTCCATGCTCCTCCCATTCGAGAAGGCTTGGATGAGNGTGTCGTAGTCGCCGCCNACGTANAGGCCGGGCAGAATCTCGATNGAGCCGGGGAGGCGGTCGCCGAAAGTATGAAGCCAGAACATTCTCTGCAGGTCGACCGGGCCGCCGGAGAATACCTGCATGCGGGAGCCGTCGCCGGGCATGTCGCAGATATCCTCNAGCGAGAGGTCGAGNGGGCGATTGAGAATGAGACCGAAATGNCCGTTATTGCCGTCTCTTTCCAGAATCAGCACCACAGAGCGCTTGAANTTGGGATCCGACAGCAGGGGGGAGGAGAGAAGCAATGTCCCCTTCCCGATGGTTTCGGTGTCAATATGCTGTTTTTGTGATTGATTTTCCATACTTATATAACGCCCCTGTCGCGGAGAGGGTTTAANNCCTCAGGCGAGTTCATCGGCTAATGAGGCGCAGGCATCTTCAAGGAGNTCGAGCACGCGTTCGAAACCCTCGGCACCGTCGTAATAAGGGTCGGGCACATGGTCGGCCCCGGGGTGGNAGCGGCAGAAGTCGGTCATACGCATCACCCTCTTTTCAGCCTCGACTGTCGGGGCCATGGCTTTGAGNCGGGAGATATTGGAGTCGTCCATGCCGATGATGAGGTCGAAACTGTCGAAATCATCGGTTTTCACCGGGCGCGCATGATGGGTGAGGTTATAGCCGCGTTGGAAGGCATGGACGCGCATACGTCGGTCGGGGAGTTCGCCGGCGTGGCCGGCGTAAAGACCGGCGGAATCGATTTCAAATTTNTCGGCGATACCCTTCTTTTCTACAATGTCGCGGAAAATNCCCTCGGCAGCCGGGGAGCGGCAGATATTGCCGAGGCATACAAACAATACNCGCACCTTGTCATTTTTGGAGCGGAGATGGTCGATCGGGGTCATGTCAATAAGTTTTAGGGGTGAGATCAAGAGTGAGGAGATGGAGGTCGGCGGGGTGGCCGGCGATATAACGCCATCGGGGGAGAGTGCCACGCAGGATATAGCCGCAATCAGAGAAGAGTTTCAAAGAGATATCNTTGCCGGCCAGGATACGTGCGCCGAGAGAGGACANGCGCAGGTGAGAGCGGGCGTAATCGGCGATAAGAGCCAGCATCCGCTTCGCGCGGCCGGATCCNCGCAGGGAGGGNAGGAGATAGATTCCCACCCAGGCATGGCTGTGAAGGGGGGAAATCTCATAAAGGTCGATTATGCCNACGGGTCGGNCCGGGTCGTCGGCCTCGGCTGCGATAAGCCGGAGCTGCCCCGAGGCGAAGGGATCGGCATCATAATTCTCCGCATAGATGCGTAGCATATGGGCCGACAAAGGGGCGATCGTATCTGAATCGGCCCATGCTGAAGAGTCGTTCTCCACGAGATAGAAGAAATCTGCGTCGGAGGGTTCGATAGCGCGAAGGATCATAGGCGNGGGTTTNGTAGAGAGGGAATACTGCTCATTTGCTTGAGACGGTGGAGGAGAAGGGGACACGGTTGAGAATCGAGCGACCGAGCGTAAGTTCGTCGGTGTACTCCAGTTCATTNCCGATCGAAATGCCGCGNGCGAGCACGGAGACCTTCGCNCCGGTATCGGCCAGACGGCGGAAGATATAGAAATTGGTGGTATCCCCCTCGATGGTGGGATTCAGCGCCAATATCACCTCCTCGATACCTTCGGCGTTGACGCGCTCCACGAGGCTGTCGATCTCNAGGTCGGAGGGTGAGATGCCGTCGAGAGGGGANATTATGCCTCCGAGGACATGATANAGGCCATGGAATTCATGNGTGGACTCGATAGTGATGACATCCTTCACATTCTCCACGACGCAGACCTTGGAGGAGTCGCGGCGNGGGGAGGCGCAGATAGGGCAGAGCTCCTCCTCGCTGATGTTATGACATCTCCGGCANTAACGGATGTTGCGCCGGAGGTCGGATATGGCTTCGCCGAGGGCGACGGCCACATCCTCCTCCTGTCTCAGAAGATGGAGCGCGAGCCGCAGGGCGGTCTTATGACCGATTCCCGGCAGGCGTCCCAGATGGGAGACGGCGTTGTCGAGGAGTCGGGAATTATATGATTGTTGCATTGTCGGCAATTTTAAATACTATATCGCGTTAAAGTAATAAAGTAAATAGTCAGGNNGGTGAAGNNGGNGTCNGNGNGACAGACNCCGTNACNGANCNCCCNNAACCNNATCCTATAAGAAACGCAGATATGATAGATTATATTGCAGGCGAGATAGCCGAACTCCAGCCGGCCTATGCCGTGGTCGACGTGCATGGAATCGGGTATGAAATCAACATAACGCTACTCGACTACGCTGCCATGCAGGGGAGGAAAGAGACGAAACTATATATTCATGAATCGATTCGCGAGGATGCCCATGTGCTCTTCGGCTTCACGGAGCGCAGGAGCCGCGAGATGTTCCGGCTTCTGATAGGGGTCAGCGGTGTGGGACCCAACACGGCACGCCTGATTCTCTCCTCGCTCAACGCCGACCAGCTCTCGGAGACCATCGCCTCCGGCAACGACAAGATGCTCAAGAGCGTAAAGGGAATCGGCGGAAAGACGGCGCAACGCATCATAGTAGACCTTAAAGATAAAATAAACATCGACCTTTCGGCGTTAACTACTCATACGCCCATGGCCGACGATGCCTACAAGGATGCATTGGCCGCGCTCGTCATGCTCGGATTCTCGCAGGCCCCCTCGCAGAAGGCATTGCAGAAACTCTTCGGGGAGAACCCGGAGCTCACGACCGAGAAGGCAATCGCGCTGGCTCTCAAGATGCTCTGATGAGCCATGGGCCACAACCAACAGAACTAACCGATGACGTCAAGACGACGAATCCCTACTATATCACGCCGAATGAAGCCGGCGGCAGTATTCATGCTGCTGCTGGCAGCGGTCGTGTCGATCGCCCAATACCGCAAATCAGAGCTTGCGCCGCCACCGCCGGCNCCGGANCCCCGATATGTGGGGGGCACCGATATTCCCGATTCCGTCATAATGCCCTCCCCGGTNTCGCCGACGATGCCGAGGGGATACAACGCGCTGCTTGACGAGGAATACGCGGCGGATCTCTCCGACCCGTCGAATATCAAGACCGAGGCAATCTATGATCCCGACCTCGGGATGTACGTCATACACACTCGCCTCGGGGAGCGCGACCTCGTCACCCCGATGCTCATGACCCCCGACGAATACAACAAGGCGGAGAACCGCAGGGCCATGCAGGCTTACTTCCAGGANCGCAACGCCATGCGCACCCAGGAGGCGGAGAAGGAGCCATTCAACATCCTCGACATGAATTTCGCCCTCGGCCCGCTGGAGAAAGTGTTCGGCCCGGGGGGTGTGCGGCTCACTACGCAGGGTTCNATCCAGATGTCGATGGGCGTCAAGAGCAACAAGACCGACAATCCGGCCCTCTCCCTGAAATCCAGACGAAAGACATATTTCGATTTCGACCAGAAGATTCAGGCCACGATCGGAGCATCGGTGGGCGACAAGTTGAAATTCAACATGACCTACAACACCGACGCGACATTCGATTTCGACTCGAAAAATCTCAAGCTCGCCTACGAGGGGAAGGAGGATGAGATAATAAAGAGCATAGAGGCGGGCAACGTCAGCATGACCACCGGCTCCTCCCTTATCCGAGGCGGAACGGCNCTCTTCGGAGCGAAAGCCAAACTGCAGTTCGGCAAACTGACCGTCACCGGCCTGCTGTCGCAACAGAACTCNGAATCGAAGACGATCAATACGCAGGGGGGAGTGCAGAGCACTGACTACAGCATNCGCGCCGACGAATATGACGCCAACCGCCANTTCTTCCTNGCNCAATATTTCTACGACAACTACGACCAGTTCGCCTCAAAGCTNCCCCACGTATCGAGCGGCATAAGCATCACCCGCATCGAGGTCTGGATNACNAACAAGAACTCCAACTATCAGGAGAGCCGAAACTTCGTGGGATTCATGGACCTTGGAGAGAATACGCGCCTCGCCAATGATTACTGGCGTCCGAACACCGCGCTCCCGATACCGACCAACGCGAGCAACAATCTGCTTGAGGTCATCAAGAATGAATATCCCACGGCCAGAAACATCAATCAGGTGACACAGGCTCTGGAACCNCTTCAGGCCTACGGCATAACCGGCGGACGCGACTATGAGAAAGTGGAGAGCGCGCGTCTTCTCAAGAGCAATGAATACTCGCTCAATTCCCAACTCGGCTACATTTCGCTCAAGCAGGCCCTCAATTCCGACGAGGTGCTCGCCGTGGCTTATGAATACACNTATCAAGGGAAGGTCTACCAGGTCGGCGAGTTTTCAGCCGACATAACGCAGACCGACCAGTCGCTCTATCTGAAGATGCTGCGCGGCACGACCATCTCGACCAAGCTCCCGATGTGGAAGCTGATGATGAAGAACGTCTATAATCTCGGAGCCTACCAGCTGCAGCAGAAAAACTTCAAGCTCAACATCAAATATCTCTCCGACACGACGGGCACGGAGATCACATATCTCCCGGTAGGGGATATNTCCAATCANCCGCTGCTGCAGGTGATGAACCTCGACCGNCTCGACAGCAACCAGGAATCCAATTCCGACGGTATCTTCGACTATGTGGAGGGCTATACGGTGCAGTCGCAGAACGGCCGCATCATCTTCCCCGTGGCCGAGCCCTTCGGCGCCCATCTCGAGCGCAAGATCGGCAATCCGGCCCTGGCGGCNCCATACGTATTCAAAGAGCTGTATGACTCGACACTCGTCGTGGCNAAACAATTCGCCGACAAGGATAAATTCTCGCTCGTCGGCGAGTATCAGTCGTCGGGGGGCGCACAGATCCGATTGAACGCGATGAATGTGCCCAGAGGGTCGGTCGTGGTCACGGCCGGAGGCGCGGTGCTGACCGAGAACTCCGACTANACGGTAGACTACAGCATGGGCATCGTCACCATCACCAACCAGAGCATCATCGATTCAGGCACGAACGTCAGCGTGACGCTCGAGAACCAGTCGATGTTCTCCATGCAGCGGAAGACCCTGATGGGTCTCGATGCCCAATACCGCTTCTCAAAAGACTTCACTCTCGGCGCGACCCTGCTGAACTTTTCGGAGAAATCACTCACCGAGAAGGTGAATCTCGGCGATGAAGTGATCAACAACACCATGTGGGGTGTCAATCTCAGCTATAACAAGGATTTCATGTGGCTGACGAATCTGATGAACAAGGTGCCGACGATCAACGCCACCGCTCCATCCTCGCTCAAGCTCAACGCGGAATTCGCGCAGCTCGTGCCCCACAAGCAGAAATCCGGNTCCAACAAAGGTTCCTCATATATAGATGACTTCGAGTCGACCCAGACGGGAATCGACCTGAGGTCGCCCTATTCATGGTTTCTCGCGCCGACNCCCTATGATGGCGGCGGAGACCCGCTNTTCCCCGAAGCCGGCCTCAGCAACAATACCTCCTACGGCAAGAACCGGGCGTTGCTCGCCTGGTATTATGTCGACCGACTCTTCACGCAGAAGAACTCCTCCCTGCTCCCGGGCTATCTGAAGAATGACCTCAAACAGCTCTCCAATCCCTATGTNCGCGAGGTGAAGGTCAATGAAATCTTCCCGAACAGAGAGGTGGTCTACGGCGAGCAGAATCTAATCCAATGTCTCAATCTCTCCTTCTATCCGAAGGAGCGCGGACCATACAACCTTGATTCCGACAACATCGANTCCGAAGGCAATCTTCTTATGCCCGAGAAACGATGGGGAGGCATCATGCGCAAGATGGACAACACCAACTTCGAGAATTCCAATGTGGAATACATACAGTTCTGGCTTCTCGATCCATTCCTGGATGAGGAGAATCCGAATCTNGAGGGTGGCGACCTGTACTTNAACTTCGGAGAGATTTCAGAGGATATCCTCAAGGATGGAATGAAGAGCTATGAGAACGGNGTGCCCATCGACGGNGACGATCAGTTCATGGCCGAGACGGTGTGGGGACGTGTCAGCCGTCAGAACTCCCTGACGTATGCCTTCGAGAANGCGACGGACGCCCGCCCGAAGCAGGATGTCGGTCTNGACGGACTTGCGAACGACGACGAATTCACATTCGGGACATACAGNGATTATCTCGACGGACTGCGGTCGAAAATCGATCCGGCCAAGATATCCGAAATGCAGGATNTACCCTGGAGCGCGTTCAACGANCCNGCCGGCGACAACTANCANTTCTATCGCTCGGATTACTATGACGCCACCCAGGCGACGATTCTGGAGCGATACAAACACTACAACGGAGTGGAGGGCAACTCCCTCTCGCCCGACCAGAGTCCGAATCCCCAGTATCAGTCGGCGCGCACCGTGCCCGATGTGGAGGATATCAACCAGGACAATACGCTGAATGAATATGANCGCTATTTCCAGTACAAGGTCTCGATACGCCCCGAAGACCTCGAAGTCGGCCGGAACTATATAACCGACAAACAGGTGAGCCGCGTCAACACCCGCATCGGAGAGCAGGAGGTGACATGGTATCAGTTCAAGATTCCCTTGAGCGCGCCCGACAAGGTCGTCGGAGGCATCAGCGACTTCTCGACAGTCAGATTCGCCCGAATGTTCATGACAGGCTTCAAGGAGACCACACACCTCCGCTTCGCCACGCTTGAACTCGTCAGGGGGGAATGGCGCGACTATCAGTTCAACCTAAACAGCCGCAATGATTCGCCGGCTGAGGGTGAGCTCGACATGTCGGTGGTCAATATCGAGGAGAATGCCGGACGCACTCCGGTCAACTATGTGCTTCCTCCCGGTGTGGACCGCATACAGGATCCCGGCCAGTCGCAGGCCACCCAGCTCAACGAACAGTCATTGCAGCTCAAGCTGACCGGATTGCAGCCGGGCGACGCACGCGGCATCTACAAGAACACGCAGCTCGATCTCCGCATCTACCGCAGGATGCAGATGTGGGTGCATACCGAGGCACTCATCGACGACCCGACGAACCTTAAGGATGGCGACCTCTCCATCTTCATCCGTCTCGGTTCGGACGTAAAGAACAACTATTATGAATATGAGGTGCCGCTCGACGTGACACCTCCGGGAAACTACAATAACTTCAACTCGGCCGACAGAGCGACCGTCTGGCCCTATGCCAACCGGCTTGATGTGGCGTTTGAAGCGCTTACCGACCTCAAGACGGCGCGCAACCGCGACCGCTCCGCCGGCACGGAGGGTGTGGGCTACACGAAGCTCTATTCACGCCGCGATCCCTCGAACGAGCATAACACAATATCCGTGCTCGGCAACCCGTCGTTGTCCGATGTCAGGGTCATGCTCATCGGAGTGCGCAACCGTTCCGCGCAGACCAAAGATGGTATCGTCTGGATCAACGAGCTCAAGGTCACCGACTTCGCCGAGGATGGCGGCTGGGCAGCCAAGGTCAACGCCAATCTGTCGCTCTCCGACGTGGCCAACGTCAACTTCGCTTTCCATAAGGAGACCGAGGGCTTCGGAGGCGTGGACCAGGGACTCTCCGCCCGGCGCATGGAGGATTATCAGCAGTATAACGTGGCCGTGCAGGGTGACGTCGGCAAGATTATTCCCGAGAAGGCCAAGCTGACCGCCCCGATTTACTACTCCAAATCCTCCGAGCGCACCACACCGAAATACAATCCGCTCGACCAAGACATTCTCCTGAAGGATGCGATCGAGGCCGCGCAGACAAAGCAGGAGAAGGATTCGATAAAAAGCTATGCCGTGACACGCAAGGAGGTCGAGAGTTTCTCGATTTCGAATCTGCGTTTCAACGTGCAGAGCAAAACGCCCATGCCATGGGATCCGGCCAACTTCACCCTCGCCTTCTCCTACAACAAGCAGAAGAATTTTGATCCGACGACGGAATATGAGTACACGAATGACTACAGGGGTTCATTCCAATACAGCTATTCGCCGATGATCAAACCCCTGAAGCCCTTCGGATGGGTGAAGGGGAAGAGCAAGAATGCCAAATTCCTGAGGGAATGGCAGATCAACTGGCTCTTCAACAACCTGACATTCCTCACCTCGATGACGCGCTATTACTATGAGCAGCAGACACGCAGCGAGGTTGATGTGGATTTTCAGCTGCCTGTGCAGGTCAGCAAGAATTTCTACTGGAACCGTCAGCTCTCTCTGACATGGAATCTGCTGCCGAGCCTCAATCTCTCGTTCAACTCCAACACCACGGCGAGAATCGAGGAGGCGATAGGGGCCGTCAACAAACGCCTTTTCCCCGACAAATACCGCGACTGGAAGGATACGGTGTTATCCTCGTTGCGCGGACTCGGCACACCCTGGAATTACAACCAGACCTTCACCGGAAGCTATAAAGCCCCCTTCAACAAGATAGCCTTCCTCGACTATCTGACGGCCAACGTCACCTACACCTCCACCTATCAATGGGACAAGGGCGCGACGGTAGATGACGTGTATCTCGGCAACTCCATCAACAACCAGTCGAGCTGGAACGGGGATGCACGCATAAACTTCGAGACGCTGTATAACAAGTCGAAGTATCTGCAGGCCATCAACAAGCGTTTCGCCTCATCGAAGACCACGGTGAACTCACGCAATCCGGGTCGCAACGGCAGCCGCACCTCAAGTCTGAAGAAGGATCAGCCGAAGAGATTCGAGCGTGCCATCACGCTCGTGGAGGACACGACGACCATCGTCGAGCATAATCTGAAGACCAAAAAGGTGAAGATACGCGCCACATCCAACGGCAAACCCTTCGCCCTGAAAACAAAAATAGTCGACGACAACAAAATCGAGATTCTCAACAAGGGNACCAACAATCTGAAGGTGACCGTCACCGAGGATAAGAAGGAGGCAAAGAAAAGTTTCGCCACCGAGATGGCCGAATATTCGCTGCGCTTCCTGATGATGCCGCGCAGCATCAGTTTCCGCATGAAGCAGAGCCATTCGCTTAATCTGCCGCAATTCTCTCCGAATATCGGCGATATCTTCGGTCAGAGCACGGCTTACGGCCCGATGACGCCCGGCCTTGATTTCGCCTTCGGTTTCTACGGAGAGGATTATGTGGAGCGCGCTCTGGACCGTGGTTGGCTCCTTACCGACAATAATCAGGTGTCGCCGGCCATCTGGAATCAGGCCAAGGAATTCAATTTCGAGCTCCAGCTTGAACCGATACGCGGACTGAAGGTGACGCTCACAAGTAACCTCACTGACTCCCGCACGCGTCAGGTGCAGTTTATGTATGAGGGTATGCCGACAACGCGCGGAGGCTCCTATACGCGCACCCATGTGGCTCTCGCCACGGCCCTCAAGGGTTCGAAGGCTGATGACGGCTACGCCTCGGCCGCCTTCACGAAATTCCTCAGCTATATCCCCGTCGTCGCGGCGAGGTATGAGAATGAATATCGCGGGATGACATATCCCTCGACGGGATTCATGGAGGGGAGTCCGTTGGCCGGCACCGTGTATAATCCTGAAAACGGGGCTGTCAGCCAGACGAGTCCGGATGTGTTGATACCCGCGTTCCTCGCGGCTTACAGCGGCCAGGATGTCGACAGGATAACTCTTGACCTCTTCCCGGGGCTGGCCTCGATGCTCCCCAACTGGAAGGTCAGCTACGACGGCTTCCTGCAGATGGGCAATATGAAGAAGATTTTCAAGACCTTCACGATCAACCATGCCTATCAATGCACATACTCCGTCGGGGGCTACAGCTCATTCCTGAACTGGCAGGGGGTAAGGGGTGATTACGGCTTCACGAATGATGAGCAGACGGGAATGCCCGTTCCTTCGTCGCCCTACAGCATATCGAGTGTGGCGATAACGGAGAAATTCGCCCCGCTTATCGGCGTCAACATGACTTTCAACAATGATCTTTCGGTCAATGCCGAATACAAGGATTCGCGTACGCTCAACCTCAACTCCTCGGCCGGACAGGTGGTGGAGACNACGAGCAAGCAGTTCACTCTCGGCGCAGGCTTCAAGATAGCGAATTTCAACAAGATAANAAAGATAGGNAGCAAGCAGGGNAATGTGAGCAANGACCTCTCGCTGAACTTCGATCTATCATTCGCCAGCAACGCAAGCCTGATCCGGCGAATCGAAACGGCCTATACGCAGGCGACNCAGGGAACGAATACCTTCTCGCTCAACTTCATGGCAAGCTATATCCTGAGCCGGAGAATCACGTTGAACGCATTCTTTGACCATCAGGTCAACACGCCGCTCGTCAGCAACAGTTCCTATCCGACATCGAACTCCAACTACGGTGTCAGCGTCAACGTCTCCCTCGCCCGATAAGCCCCATAAGCGTATAAGAACCCCCCGCAGTGTGGCATTTCACATTGCGGGGGGCTTTATATTACTTTTTAGATGTCAATCTATCGAGTCTGCAAGATTTACTTGGCTTCCTCGTTACGGAAGATGAGATCATCACCCTTGCGGTCGATGATGATGGGATGTGCGTTGTCGACCTTCTGTGCGAGAATATCCTTCGAGAGCTGGTTGAGCACCATACGCTGGATTGTACGCTTTACAGGACGCGCACCGAACTCCGGATCATAACCGTCTTCGGCAAGAAGCTCAAGAGCGGGCTTGGTGATTTCAAGTTTGACGCCATTCGATGCCAGCATCTTCTGAACGCTCTTGACCTGAATATCGACNATCTTCTGGATATCATGCTTATCNAGAGGAGTGAACATCACGGTNTCATCGATACGGTTGAGGAACTCGGGACGGATAATCTGTTTCAGACGGTCCATCACATCCTGCTTGGCGGTAGTGATAACCTCCTCCTTTTCCTCATCGCTCTTCTCGGCGAAGCCNTGGAACTTCTCACGGATTACCTCGGCACCCATATTGGATGTCATGATGATAATCGTGTTCTTGAAGTTGATGAAACGACCCTTGTTATCGGTCAGACGACCGTCATCGAGAACCTGAAGGAGGATATTGAATACATCCGGGTTGGCCTTCTCGATCTCATCGAAGAGCACGACACTGTAAGGTTTGCGGCGCACAGCCTCAGTGAGCTGACCACCCTCCTCATAGCCGACGTATCCCGGAGGCGCTCCGACAAGACGGCTGACGGAGTGCTTCTCCATATACTCCGACATATCGATACGGGTCATCATATCCTCATCATCGAAGAGGTATTCGGCGAGTGCCTTGGCAAGCTCGGTCTTACCGACACCGGTGGTGCCGAGGAAGATGAATGAACCGATAGGACGACGCGGGTCGTTAAGTCCGGCACGTGAACGGCGCACTGCGTCACTGACGGCGCGGATGGCATCATCCTGACCGACGACACGACGGTGGAGTTCCTCTTCGAGGTGGAGAAGTTTCTCCTTCTCGCTCTGAGCCATCTTCTTGACAGGAATGCCGGTCCAGCGGCTCACGATCTCGGCGATATCCTCGGCGTCGACCTCCTCCTTGATCATAGCGCCTTCACCCTGAAGTTCCTTGAGTCGAGCCTGAATCTGAACATTCTCATCCTCTTTCTGCTTGATCTTGGAGTAACGGATTTCGGCTACCTTGGCGTAGTCACCCTCACGCTCGGCGCGCTCGGCTTCGAGTTTCAGTTGCTCGATATCGACCTTGTTCTGCTGAATCTTGTTGATTTCATTCTTCTCGGCCTGCCATTTGGCCTTGAGCGATTTTTCAGTTTCGCGGAGATTGGCGAGATCCTCGTCGATTTCCTTGAGCTTATAATCGTTGCCCTCACGTTTCAGGGCCTCGCGTTCGATTTCAAGCTGCATGATCTTACGGGTGGCCTCATCGAGAGCCTGCGGCATTGAATCCATCTCAAGACGCAGCTTGGAGGCAGCCTCGTCGATAAGGTCGATAGCCTTGTCGGGGAGGAAACGGTCGGTGATATAGCGCACGCTGAGTTGCACGGCGGCGATAATCGCCTCATCCATGATGCGCACCTTATGGTGGTTTTCATAACGCTCCTTAAGACCACGCAGGATAGAGATGGCCGACATCTCATCGGGCTCATCGACCATGACCTTCTGGAAACGGCGTTCAAGGGCCTTATCCTTTTCGAAATACTTCTGATATTCGTCGAGCGTGGTGGCGCCGATGGAGCGGAGTTCGCCACGGGCGAGGGCAGGCTTCAGGATATTGGCGGCATCCATGGCGCCTTCACCCTTGCCGGCACCGACGAGGGTGTGAATCTCATCGATGAAGAGAATGATTTCGCCGTCGCTCTGAGTGACTTCATTGACGATAGCCTTCAGACGCTCCTCGAATTCACCCTTATACTTCGCGCCGGCAACCAGCGCACCCATATCGAGCGAATAAATCTGTTTTGACTTCAGGTTCTCCGGGACGTCACCGCGCACGATACGATGGGCGAGACCCTCGGCGATTGCAGTCTTACCGGTACCGGGTTCGCCGACGAGCATCGGGTTGTTCTTGGAACGGCGCGAGAGAATCTGAAGCACACGGCGGATTTCCTCGTCACGACCGATGACAGGGTCGAGTTTGCCGGAACGGGCACGGTCGTTGAGGTTAATGGCATATTTCGAGAGAGCCTGATATGATTCCTCGGCACTCTGATCTTTTACTTTATTACCCTTGCGGAGGTCGTTGATAGCGGCCTCAAGTCCCTTTTCGGTGACACCCGCATCCTTGAGAATCTGCGATGCCTTGCACTTGGTGCGGAGTATGCCCATAAGCATAGCCTCGACCGAGACATATTCATCGCCCATGGATTTGGAATAGTCGATGGCCTTCTGCATCGCCTCGTTGGATTCGCGGCTCAGGAAGACATCGCCGCCGCTGACCTTGGGAAGAGAGGCAATCGCCGTCTCGACGCCCTGCACGACGGTGGGCATCGGGACACCAAGTTTCTGGAAAATGAAATTCATTATCGTTTCACTTTCAGAAATCATGGCCTTCAGGAAGTGGACCGGTTCGATCTGTTGCTGCCCCGCCTGACGGGTCAGGTCGATCGCCTTCTGCACGATTTCCTGAGATTTGATTGTGAAATTATTGAAGTTCATAGTATTAATAGGTATTTTATTTCAATACATCAGTAATTCTTATATCCTTTTAACAAATTGAGGAATGAATAGGTTTAAGCGCGGGATGAGGTATATCCTACTTTTTGGCGCGGAGAATCTCGATCCAATAATCATCCGGATCATGGATGAAATAAATTCCCATCGAAGGATTCTCGAAGCAGATGACCCCGTTCTTCTTATGAAGCTCATGTATCTCATCGTAGTCGCCATCGAAACGGAGGGCGAGATGCGACTCATTCTCCCCGAGTTCGTAGGGACCCTTGTGGTCGCGCAGCCATGTCAGTTCGAGGCGGAAATCATTGCCGGGGGAGGAGAGATATTTTAGGATGAAAGAGCCATCCGCGGCACGTTTCTCGCCGACTTCTGTCAGGCCGAGGTTATCCTTATAAAACTTAAGAGAATTCTCCAGATCCATCACATTTATATTGAAATGGTCGAAGTGCATTTTGATATCCATAGCGATAATTGGTTTTTAACTATAACGTCTGCGGCCGCCCAAAAGATTAATGGCCCGGGAATACGAAAATAGAGAAAAGCGTCAGTAAAAGAATAAATTTATATGGCATAAATGTTGTACATATCGAAAAAATCTCTAACTTTGCATAACGGTAGGCGGTAAAACCGACTATAATGTGCGACTCTCCTTTACTCAACCGGATTGGCTGACAAAGTCAGCAAGTTGACCTTAAGATTGTAAAAATCTGATAAACACATACATAAAGCATAAACCATGAGCAAACCCTATGTATTGGGTATCGATATAGGCGGTACCAACACAGTATTCGGCATCGTTGATGCCCGTGGTCACGTAGTGGCCAGTGATTCAATCAAGACCCGCAAACACAGCAACTTTGATGATTACATCGCCGAGCTGCATACGGAGGTGATGCGACTGCTTAAGGCAAATGATGCCGAGAATGAGATTCAGGGTATCGGTATCGGAGCGCCCAACGCCAACTATTATACAGGAGAGATCCAGAACGCTCCCAATCTTCCGTGGGGCAACGGCATACTGCCGATCGCGGAGAAGGTCAGCATAGCTTTCGGTGGCATCCCCGTGGCTGTGACCAATGATGCCAACGCTGCGGCTCTCGGCGAGATGACATATGGAGCGGCCCGCGGCATGAAGGATTTCATCATGATTACACTCGGCACCGGCGTAGGCTCCGGTATCGTAGTCAACGGTCAGCTTGTTTACGGCCACGACGGTTTCGCAGGTGAGCTGGGCCACGTGATTATGAAGCGTAACAACGGTCGTGTCTGCGGATGCGGTCGCACAGGGTGTCTTGAGGCATATTGCTCCGCCACTGGCGTGGCGCGCACTGCCCGCGAATTCCTTGAGATCCGCACTGATCCCTCCTCGCTCCGCAACCTCAACATCGAGGATATCACATCGAAGGATGTATATGACGCGGCTGTAGCCGGCGATAAACTCGCCAAGGAGATTTTCGAATATACAGGCAAGATTCTGGGTGAGGCGTTTGCCGACATGGTGGCCTTCTCAAGCCCGCAGGCAATCGTGCTCTTCGGCGGTCTGGCCAAGAGCGGCGACCTTCTCATGCGTCCGCTGCGCGAGGCATTCGAGAAGTCGCTCTTCCCGATTTTCCGTGGCAAGACGAAGATAATCCTCTCCGAGCTCAAGGAGAGCGATGCCGCAGTGCTGGGAGCTTCGGCCCTCGGCTGGGANGCGAAGTTCCGTGTGGAGACTCCNGCNGCCTATTCCACAGCGCAGGCTCCGGCACCTGCACCGGCTAACGAAGCCTGATTACACGANANAGACTGAAAAAATATATATATCCAACGGCCATCGCTGATGCTTCAGCGATGGCCGTTGTCGTGTAGGTGGAATTATCTCTAAGGGTCAGAAATTCTTCAGATGTTGATAAAGCCGATGGATCGGGAGCCCCATGACGTTATAGAAACTTCCGCGGATCTCCTCTACGGCGATTCCTCCGATCCATTCCTGGATACCGTAGGCNCCCGCCTTGTCGGTAGGGTTGTAGCTTTCGGCATAATAGCGGGCCTCATCTTCCGTCAGGGTGGAGAAAGTGACGTCGGTCTCAGTGGTGAAGGATGTGCGCTGATGGTGGGTGGCGATAGTGACCCCCGTCACGACCTGATGCGTCTTGCCGCTCAGCTCCATCAGCATCTCCACGGCGTGCTTGATGTCGCGTGGTTTACCGTATATCTTGTTATCGAGCACCACGACGGTGTCGGCCGTGATAATCAATTCATTATGCTTGAGTCTCTCAAGATATGCGTCGGCTTTAATGCCGGAGAGATANTGGGGCACGTCATGAGCGGGCAGCGAATCGGGATAAACCTCCTCGACATTCGTAATATTGGCTACTGAGAAAGGAATCCGGAGCATCTGGAGGAGTTCGCGCCGACGTGGAGACTTGCTCCCGAGGAGAATNTCATATTTATCAAGGTTGCGTAAAAACATATCGGTTGGATGAGAATATTTATGAATGAGGAAAAGGCAGTGAATGAAGGGGTGGCAACAATAATTATTGTCAAAGATAGATTGACGCGGCGTTATCCCATGTCAGCTGAGCGCGCATGACGCTCTCTATAAGATCGCGCACACAGCCGTAGCCGCCGGAATACTTGGAGATGAAGATGGCGGTGGCGAGCACTTCGCCGCAGGCGTCGTAGGGGGCGGCCGACAGTCCGCTGTGGCGAAGGCAGGGGAGGTCGGGAATATCGTCGCCCATATAGGCGATCTCCTCCTCGGAGAGGCCGTTGTCGAGCCGCCATTGCTCATAGACCGGAAGTTTTTTCGAAACTCCGGTGAAAACGTCGTCGATTCCGAGCAGATTGCAGCGCAGACGGATTTCCTCGCTTTTTGCGCCGGTGATGACGGCTATCCGATAGCCTGACTGAAGAGCCATCCTGATTGCGAGGCCATCCTTGGTGTTGGCGGTGCGTTGCGGCTGGCCATCCTCACCGATAGTGCATACCGATTTCGACAGCACGCCGTCAACATCAAGCACGAAGGCTTTTATTTTTACGGGATCTATGGGAAGTTTGCTCATACGTTCTATCGTTTGTGTGAAAAGTAGCTGGTCAAATTAAACGCATATTATACGCTCTGGCGATTTTGAGGCGATTTGGCCGCGGAGCGAAGGAGCGATGCGGGCATCGTGACTGAGCGACAAGGCCAAAGCGGCCGAAATCGCCAAGCGTAGGATATGCGAGATTCAATCATTGAAATGAAACTTTATTATATCGTTTTAATTTGAACAGCTACTTATGTCGTGTCATCTTCATCATGACAACTACATAACATCAGGGAGATAATTATGGTTGGCGCGAATCCAGAATGGAGTCGGACAGGAGAGAGTAGATGGCACGGATTTCCGGAAAATCCTCAAGTTTAGAGAGATGAGACTTTATCACATTCAGGTCGCCACGGGCGGCCGGACCCGTCTGGGCATCGGCGGGGGAGGTGTGGCGGAGTTTGGAGACAGTCTGGCACATAAGGGGGAGCAGCATCCTGAAATCAAGACCACGGGAGGAGAGGTAACGGTCGGCGAGTGTGCAGAGATGGTTGGTGAAGTTGCAGGATAGCACAGCGGCCAGATGGTATTCGGCACGCTCGGCTGATCCGGCTTCCCTCACATTGCGGGAGACATGCCCGGCGAGCCTCATCAGCTCATCCGTCACGTCCGGCGAGTCCCCCTCGATGAGAAAGGGTATCTCATCGTAGGGCATTTCCACATTTTTCGAGAATGTCTGCAGCGGGTAGAATACGCCATGGCGCGTCCCGGCGGGTAGGGCATCACGGAGAACCTNAACAGGGATGCTCCCGGATGTATGGCAAACTATGGAGCCATCGATAGGGGTAAGCTTACGTGCCACNTCGGCTATGGATTCATCCTTGACCGCTATGACATAAACCTCTGCGGGTGGAAAGATTTCGGAGCGTGATGAGACGATGCCGCAGCGGATACCGGCTCCGGAGAAAGCTCTCTTGAGATGNGANCCAACATTGCCGCATCCTATAATCATGACATCGGCGGGGGGAATGCCCATCGTGCGTCGGAAATTGAGTTCGACACCACCGCGAATCCTTCCGTCGCGGGAGGCCATCATGTCGATGCCGATGTATCCGTTGTAGCGGGTGGATTCCGGTTGCTCTTCAAGAATATCGATAATCGCTTTGCGCTGGGCTTCGATGAATTTTTCGTTGAAGTCGGGGGCGATACTGTTGATATACCTTCGGGCGAGATTTCGCGTCATCTTCCNGTTGCCGTGATATTTGCCGCGCGTCGAGGTCTCGAAAACCGACAGACCGAGGAAGCTGACGTNCGGGCCATTAGCGGACGATTGATCGACATACCATTCAGTGGCGAAGTCAATATGTTTGGGAAATATGGTTTCACCGATGACGCTNCCCTGACGCCGGATCATGCCGTGGAGCCATGGGCGTATGTGAATTTCTCGGTCAAGTCCAACAGAGGATTGCACTCCCCGCCCCGCGCTGCTCCATGGAGCTTTGAAAAAGGCTTCACCTGCGGAATCAAGCCAACGCAGAGCCTCGTCGGTGTCATTAAATTCAACGGGCAGCTCCGAGATATGGCGGCAAAGCCCGGCTTCGTCGAGGTATCGGTTGAGACGGGCATTGAAGCTGATTGAGGTGCGTCGGTGGGAGAGAGCACGCAAGGATCGGATCCACTCTTCGGAGGGTAGGAGAGATTCATCGGCGCCATTGGATAGAAGCTTGAGACGCACCATTGAATCCCAGCCCCACGGGGAGAACTCAACCTGCCGTTGCGAGGATAGATACTCCCTCAGTCGGCTCCATCTGACCAACTCTATGCCCTGTGATGATGGAACTTCCTGATATTCGATGTTATCGGGGACGATGATAGCGTCGCCGGCATCGGCCCACATGAGAGGAAGCAGGGCTTGGGCATCGCGCATGGCGCGCACCTCTACGGGTGGGGTATAATAAGGCGAACCCGATGCGAGCGCGTAATCATGTTCGGGATTATAGATATGGATACGCATGAGAAACGATGGAGAATGGTCAGAAAAAAACCGGCTGGTTTTCAGGCCAGCCGGAAAATACGGTTATCAATAGTCCGGGGCAAACCGGAGAGTCTGCGTGCAATCTGTCAATCCTTCAGATGATCCTTCTCCTTGAGGGGATTGGAGAAGTAGAGCTTATGCTCGATATATTCCTGAGTAGCGATCAGGGTGGGCTTTGGGAGCTTCTCATAGAAGCGGGAGATTTCTATCTGCTCGCGGTTCTCGGATACCTCTTCGGTGGTATCGTTGGAAGCGAACTCCTGCAGCTTCTTCTCAAGCTCCTTTTTGAGGTCCTGGCTGATCTGGTTGGCGCGTTTGCCGATGATGCAGACAGTTTCGTAGACATTTCCGGTCTGTTCGGCCATGGCGATCATATCGCGGGTCACGGTAGTGAGCGGAGCGTTAGTCTTCTTGTAATCCATATCTTATATTCAATAATTAGGAAATTTCGTGGTAGGGGTAAAATGGGGAATCCCACATTTTCAAATCTTATGGATTTGAAAAACAGTGATTATTCCTTTACGTGGCGTCTCGCCACATTATAAATGGTTTCGGCCTCCTTAAGGTTCTTGGAATCGGGGAAATTGTTGGCAAACGAGTAATATTCGTCAATTACATCCCTGAAACGGTCCTCGCGCTTTTCAGGCACGGAGTTTTTAGCTTCCTGATATTTGGCCTTGAGAATGAGCAATTCGAAATCCTCGCGGTATTTGGAGTAGGGGTATTCCTTGAGAGCATTCTGGCAGGTTATGACGGAAGCGCGGTAGTTATTTCCCAGGAAGTTGCCGAGGTTGTAGTAAAGCTGTGCATTCTGGAGCTCCTTGAGGGTGAGTTTATCCTGCATCTCGAAGATGGCGTTCTGAGCCTGGGTCACCTTCGGGGAGCGTGGATAATAATCGAGGAAAGCTTTCAGCTCCTCGATGGCCTGACGGGTGCTGGTCTGGTCGAGCTGAGCCTCCGGGGAATCGAGATAATAGCCATATCCGGAATAGAATCGGGCGTCTTCGGCGAATTTCCCTTTGGGATAACGCTGGTAATACGTCTTGAAATAGACTCCGGCGTTGAGGTAATCCTTATTTTCATAATAGGATTTTCCGAGCAGATAGAGCGCCTCCTCACCCTTGGGTCCTCCACGGAGCGGGGTGATGACATCTCCGAGCACGGTGACGGCCTGCAGGTATTTGCCCTGTTCGTAGGCGCGTTTGGCGTAGTCGAATTTATAGTCAGCATCGCGGCTTTTGAGCACCTTGGAGTACTCTCCGCATCCCCCGAGAAGGAGGAGCATCAGGCCGCCGATAATAGATATATATCTTGTCATTCTGTACAAAGCACTTTGAGTCGGCAAAGTTAATAAAAAAATTCCGAAATCCACTCATAAATAACCGGGATTTTTATAGTAAATTCTTAAATCCGGGTGTAAAGCTGACTTTAAGGGTGTCGGAACTACCCTCACTGACCAGNAGAGCCTCGGCTCCCGTTATTTCAGTCACCATAAGGAGGGCCTTCTCAGGGGGCATAATCATACAGGCTGTGGCGAGTGCGTCGGCCNGGGCACAAGAGGGGGCGACGACTGTGGCTTGCAGTGTGCTCCCCCGGACGGGGNGTCCGGTNGAGGCATCGATGATATGGCCGATTCGCCCCGCAGGGGAGTCGTGGTAGCGCCGGTAGTTGCCTGAAGTCGCCACAGCCTTGTCGCTCANGNGTAAGACTGCTATACCGCGTTCCCCCGGAAGGNTATCGGAATCCGAGGGNTATTCAATCATTATATTCCATGGNNCNCCATCGGAATTATGTCCCCCTACGGCTATCTCGCCACCGATTTCAACGAGATAGTCGGTCACCATGTTGCGACGCAACATCTCAGCGATTCTGTCGACCGCGTAACCCTTGGCCACCGAAGAGAAATCAAATGCAGTGGCTTCCGATTTCCTGATAACGCGGCCTGANGGTGATATTNNGCAATCCGAGATACCTACGCCGTTCATCAGACTGTCGATTTCAGCCTGAGAGGGGAGTGGAGGATTGAGGNTCGACCCGAAACCGTATGCGTCGACAACGCGTCCGAGNGTAGGNTCAAACTGACCTCCGCTAAGAATGCTTACCTNTCGCGACAANTCGAAGATATACCTGAAGGATTCATCGATTACNGGATTCTCCCCACGGTTTATTCGGCTGACGAGAGANGANTCGTTGAAGGCCGACAGNGATTCATCGACTATATGAATCTCATTCAGAATTGAATCCCCGAGGGATTTATCGCTTCNNTANNTGNCGGAATATCCTGTGGTCCAGACGGACCCACGTTCCACACGGAAATCCTTGTNGGNGCGGCAGCCGCAGAGAGAAAGCAGGATGGCCAAAAGCGGNGGCAGGAGATNATGCCACCTCATTTCACACCCCAGCGATTGTATCTGACGTTTTGCGGATCCCATTTATCCTTNGGTTTGGGATCCCCCTCGGGATATCCGATACAGATACATGCCATAGGCACTATATTGTCGGGAATCGTGAACAGGGAGGAGAATTTCGAGACCCGTTCGGATATCGGGTAGATACCGCACCACACGGCGCCCAATCCCATGGCATGGGCCGCGAGAAGAAGGTTTTCAGAAGCGGCGGAGACATCCTGTATCCAATAACCTTCACCCTCCCCCGGGAAAGTGGCGGCGGGTTCGCCACACATGATAACGGCCAGCTGCGCATCCTTGGCCATTGTCATTGAATTGAAATTGGCGGAGATGGAGTCGAGGAGTTCCCTTTTATCAACGACGATGAAACGCCACGGCTGCTTATTGCCTGCGGTCGGGGCNGCCATGGCTGCACGGAGCAGAGTGTCGATCTGTCCGGCGCTTACGGGCCGGTCGGAATAGGAACGCACGCTNGACCGCGTCATGATATTCTCGAGAGCNATGTCGGAGGCCGGAGCGGNNGTGGCAGGTTCCGCCGATGATGAATTCACCCATTTGTAGGACACGAATACCAGACCGAGGGCGAGAAGAATGATGAGATATGTGGAATTTTTCATTTTCNGTTATAGGNTATAGATTGAGTTAACATGTAAATCAGCCGAGATTCTCGGCGCGTTTGAACAGGGAGCCGGTGGGGCAGACGAACCGGCAGTAGGGACGGGATACGATGGCCGACAANGCCACAAAGATGGCGGCCGCAACTATTATTCCCCATGATGCGGATTGGAATTGAAACGCCTGAAACAGTTCGAGATCCATCCATCCGGTCAAGACATCCGCCCAAAGCAGCAGCATAAGGAGAGCCCAAAGAATCTTTCTGAACCAATCGAGACCCTTGATGACCTTTACGGGAATATGAATCTTGTAATGACAGATCTGTCCCANAAGTTGCTGGGCCGAACCAAGNGGGCAGATATGTGTGCAATANTGTTGGGGACGTCCGAAAACCGGATATATGAAGGCAGCCGTNAGCATGGCTATNGCCACAAGTCCGGCNGGAAGGGAGATGCCATCCGAGAGATATTTCAGAATGAGTGAATAATCGAGAAACTGACCGCACCAGAAGCCGAGCACGACGACATTGGCGATCATCTGGATGGTGTGATAGCTCTTGTTTCTTACGAATAGCGGAAGGATGCAGGCGGCCAGCGTCACTGCCAGAGCNATCCAAGCTTTCACAGGCATCTCGCCGGAGCGTCGGCTTTCATGGCCCTCATANTAATCGAGACCGACNCGCAGGTTGCTGATTATCGCGTCGGAAGAATATGTCGCTCCGCTGACGGCGTCGACTTTAAGAGCCGTGGCCTCATCCGGAGTCAGCCCGTCCCATGATGAGAGCAGGCGGGCGGCGCGCTTGAAAAAAGCGGGGCTTTCGGCATTCGGCAATGCCTCCACATGGTCGATTTTATCATCGGAGATATAAATNTTCAGTGGGACACTTCCGGCGTAACCGTCGGTGGANCCGGGCAACCCGGTGGTGTTGATTATNATTGTGCCGTCAGGAGTCGTGACGATGGTATCGGTCAGGACCGGGGAGATCTCGGCCGATTCAGTGTCATGCNCCAAAGAATGGCCGCAGAGAGTCTTGTGAACGGTGATTGATGCGGCTGCAAGCATCAGCAGCGCCAGAAGAAGACTTAATAATCGTTGTCTCATTCGATATAGTATAGTTGGATTATAGAGGAGAGATAATATGGGGGAGCGGGTGAAATATTCAGAGCTCGGCTGACCCGAGNGTNGATAGAAGCTCCTCATATCCACGCCTGAAGAAAAACTGATGGAAATCCTTCGGACGCAGAATCCTTCCTTCGGCAATCACGATATCAATGTCGAGGGGGACGCGCCCCTCTTCGCGGGCTTNCGACGTGCGACCCTCCATCACCTCGCAGGCCTTGAGCATAGCCTTGAGAGTATCGGCGGTTCCCTCGAAGTCTACCACGGCGACAGAGTTGAGATAATGGGGCTTATGGGAAATTTTACCGCCGGAAAGAGCAGGNGATTCATAATCGGTGCTGCACCAGGCGGAATCACAGATTTCTGCGAGGAAGTTGAGGGCATGTCGGAGATGAGTCTCGCGGTCGCCGTCGTTGCTTCCGAGTCCGAGAATATAGCGGGCCATGTATTTAATTTCTCAAAGTGATGACTGTCACTTCCGGAGTGGCACCGATGCGGAAGGGCATACCGACCTCGCCGGCTCCGATATTGACGTAGATGCTCATGGGCTCACCCTGCGGATTGTCGGTGGTGTACATGCCTCCCCATAATGGATAGCGCATCACGGCCGGACTCCATTTCCAATTGCCGATCTTGAACTCCGTCTGCATGGCATGGGTGTGGCCCGATAAAGTGAGGTCGATATTACTGATTTTGCTGACCTCCATACGCCAGTGTTCGGGATTATGGGTCATCAGAATCTTGAATCGNTTGTCGTTCAGATTGAAGATACTGTCGCGGCTGATNGGATAGGCCTCGATCAAGTGACCGTATTGATGAAAAGGAGGCTCGCCCCAGTTTTCAACTCCGATTAATTGGATTGTNTCGCCTTCGGATATGATNTGGGTATGGCTNTTGTTGAGNAGCTTCCATCCGATCTGTCGTTGCCAGTCNTTCAGAAGCTGGAGATTGGCGCGTTTCTCTTCCGCGGAGGGCCAATCGACATAGTCGCCGTAGTCGTGGTTGCCCAGCACGGAATAGACACCGTCGCGGGCGTGGAGTCGGGAAAGNACCCCGAGAAATGGAGCCAATTCGGCTGACTGCCGGTTGACGATATCTCCGGTGAAAAGTATCAGATCGGGCTTCTGAGCGTTGACTGAATCGACNAGGCGTTCGATGAATCGGGTATCATTTCCCCATGTTCCGGTGTGGAGGTCGGAGATTTGTACGATTCGATAGCCGTCGAANGCNGCGGGGAGTTTCGGGCTGCTGAACTCGACATTCACGATNTCGATATTGTTGCGAGTNACCATCGCGCCCCACCACATTGTCANGAATATGATAATGGAGAGCGGCAGTCCGACCCACTTGCCGAGCCGGAGAGTGCGCCCCTTCCAGATTGCCGGGACAAGACCCGCCAACGAAAANAGACAGAATATTATTTTCGGAATCAGAAGCGACAGATAGGAATATATGCCCCACATCTGGAAAGANATTCCCGCTTCGGCGTCACGTCGGGGAAGCAGGAGACACACGGCGATGAATATCCAGCCCGCCACTGCAAATAGACCGTAGAGACGGGATGGGAATCGGCGACGCGGATAATTTTTNCGGATGTCGCACCATATATATATATCTGTCAGCAGTGACAGCGCCACNAGGATGAACGCCATCAGTATCGGGATTCTCATATGCAGGAATTTATAAAGTTTAGCTCACTAAATTTATTCCAGACCTCCCAGAATGGTGCGGAGTTTGTTTTTGAGGGGATTGGCATACATGGTAAGCATCATGGTCATCATAAACTCCCTCTCTTCCGTAGTGATATCGGGTANGTCGACCTTATCGAGCTGGCTATTGAANTAGGCAATCACCTCCTCCTTNCGTTCAGGNGTGTAATTCTCGCTGAAACGGTCGGTATTGTGCAGGATGTCGAAAGCGATGTAGTTNATGCGGAAAATCATATAGCTGCGATGGATNGCCTGNTCGATGATTTTCACCACATATTTGGCGGCNGTATTNGTATCCTTGAAATTGCCGATCTGGTCGAGTTTGGAATTGATGCGGGGAGTCAGCTGGAAATGGACCTTNCCTTTGAACTGCAGNAATCCNGTCTCCATTGAGAAAAGGTCGTCGCGCTGGGATTTCTTGAAGTCGGGGTTGCGTCGGCGCATCAGGAACTCCCTGGCCTTAAGATAGTCGTTGGGATCATATTCATAGCTGATCGCCACCGGCATAAGATTNATTTCCTTAAGTTTCTCCATAAACGACCCCTCGCCGCCAAGGGCAAGCATCTTGACGAGAGATTCCTGCGTGTGGTCGGAGGAATCTTTAGCGCGACCCTCGCGCTGGGCGATCCATACCGATTCATGNTTCTCAAGGAGGCAGTGGTGGATATATGCCGAAAGCTTCTTCGCCGCCAGCAGACCCTCACGCAGACCCGTGTTGCGCTTCACGATGAANCTCTTGTTGAGTCGCACGAGATCCTTGATCCATGGGAAGATAAGGAGATTGTCGCCGATGGCCACCTCCGAGGTCGGGAGATTGCGCCGCAGGAAAGCGAGATTCAGGAAGGAGGCGTCGAGCACGATATCTCGGTGATTGGTGATGAAAGTGTAGTTCATCGCCGGATTAAGGTGTTTGACTCCCCCGAGCGTTATGCCCGATGTGGTTGTCTTGGCCAGCATTTCCAGAAACGGAAACATAATCTGATGCTGGAAATCATATTTATTGTTGATTTTCAGAAGATCCTCGATGAGATCGGGGACTCCTCCCTCGGGCATAGAATACTTAACCGCGTGCAGAAATCCNGGTTCCTGTACGAGTCGNGACATCGTGTCGTGGAANACGGCATCGTCGAGAGGGGCAATGTCTGAGAAATCCATATCGTGGAGATTCATGATATATCTTGATTTTAGATAAGTAGTTGCTAAGAATTAATGAACAGATAAAACGAAGTTATTTTTGAGCAGATTAGCCTGCGGAGTGAAGGAGCATACACCGCTATGCGACTGAACGACAAAGGCTAAGATGCCAAAAAGAACGAGTTTTATCGTTCAAGATCCTTACAACTACTGTGTAAGCATATATCGATTAATTATTAGCAACTACTTATAATGCAAAATTACATCTCCCCACATAACTCCGCTTTGTTGTGAGGCTCAAATTGCAGATAATGTAGGCGCGATGCCATACATTTCTTTATAAAGTTTCGAGAAATGCGAAAGGTTCTTGAATCCTACATCAAAACAGATCTCCGATACCTTCTTCCCTCCTTTGAGGATTAGAGCACGGGCGGCCTCCAGCCTACGGCGTATCAGCCATTTCTGAGGTGTTAGCTCACTTACTTTCTTGAAATCCCTTTTGAAAGTTGCAAGGCTGCGTCCTGTGTAATATGCTATTTCCTCCATTGATAGTTCGTTCATATAGTTCTTCTCCATGAAATCCACGATATCTATCTTCCAGGGATCCACGAAATCAAACAGCGAGGCATATAGCTTTACATCTGTCTTCAATATAGCCAGCATACCCTCTGTCATCTTAATCTTGAGAATATCCTCATCGGGTTGTACCCCGGCGTCAAAATAAGGAACCAATGACTCAAAAAGACTTCTGACATCCAGACGGTCAGGCGTAAACTTCATAAGACTCACCTTCTCTATCTTTGAATTATATGGAATCTCACGCTGATTTATCGTCTGATAGAATTCCTTTAAAAAGCTACGTGAGAATTTCATGACCACGGAACGGTACGGCTTGTTTTCGGAAGCCCGTTTCTGTAGCCACATCCTGTTGTCGCGACGCATGAAAGCACAATCTCCCGGATGTAGGATTGTCTTTTTTCCATCATCGGTTATCTCCAGTTTGCCGGAAAGAATATATATCAGAGTATGCTCATGGTTGCAATGGGCACACCCTCGGTCATCCGTGAAAAAGCTCGCAATGAAGACATTTGAGCAGTCGAATACTTCAAGTTTTTCCATGTCAACAGATTTACACTGCAAAATTAGCAAAAAAATCATAACAACACTTTGTTATCAAGCTCATTATTTACTCGCAGACTAACTCTTTCTATTGCGTAATTCCAACGGGGTCATGCCAAAGTAGTCGTTTGGACTTCTGTTTTATTCACTTGAAGCAGGCGATTGCTTCTATGCCTAAGCAAAAGACCATGCTGAGTGCCTGCAGCGGGCTGTCTGTCAGGAGAGTTCCAAAGTAATGATAAAAAAGCCGTGCCCGCAATGCATCCAAGCGAGTGTTAAATATTAAACTCTCTCTTGTTCATTATATAAAAAATGACTATATTTGCGGAGTCCCGGAAGGAGTCGCCGAGAATTCTTGCAGCCCTCAAATGGACATTTTTAATATGAATAAATGGATAATCCTGATTCTTGCAGGATGTATGGAAGTTGCCTTCACCTTTTGTTTGGGCAAAACAAAATCGGCAGTTGGTCATGAACGGGTCGGTTGGTGGATAGGTTTCTTGGTTGCATTGGCTTTAAGCATGTATCTGATGGCGAAAGCATCGGAAAAGCTTCCTATAGGCACGGTTTATCCGGTATGGACCGGTATAGGCGCCGTGGGAGCGGTTCTTGTTGGAATCCTATTCTTCCATGAGCCTGCCACGTTTTGGCGAATTTTCTTTATTATCACACTTATAGGATCGATTATAGGACTAAAAATTGTAGGATGATGGATCATAAAATGCGAAGGAGCAAGCAGGAACTCTCCTTAGATGAAACTAAAGCAATCCTGATTAATGGTCAGGAATGCGTAATCGCAGTCTGTGACGAGGATAATATACCTTATGCTGTTCCAATTAATTATGTTTACGATGGAACTCATATTTATCTTCATTCAGCCAAAAGCGGTCACAAAATAGATGCACTGAAGCATAATCCCAATATATCGCTGTGTGTAATCGATAAATGCGATGTCATTCCTCAGGAATTTACAACATATTTCCGTTCCGCAATCATTTTTGGCACAGCAAGATTCATAGAGGACGAAGCAGAAAAGGTAGATGCCTTAAAGAAACTTTCGGAAAAATACAGTAAAGGGATTGATCCATCTAATGAAATAGCCAAGTTTCTAAAAGCAGTGGCAATTATCGAAATTTCAATCCTGAAAATGACAGGGAAAGAGGCGATTGAATTGACACGCCGACGAGAGGTCTAATCGTTAGACCCGTGGTCTATTGAAAGTGGAGACACAGACGTAACCTCAATGGCACTTGAAGTTTCAATTCTATGCCTCATAATCTTCCCGGTGTATTCTTTCGCCAATCCTATGAGATTTTCAAGATATGGAATCAATCCTCGTCTGCTGATTGTGGGCGGTGCCGGAACGTTGTTCGTAAAACCGGGTCTGCGTCTTGTCGACACCGGCACTCTTCCCAAGGCGTGGATGCCGGGAGTCAAGTCGTTGGACTGGACACTTCTGGCAGTCGATAAGTAAGTTTGAGAAATTAGTCAACAGGTATTTTATATTTAAACATTCTCTTA
This sequence comes from Bacteroides sp., assembly GCA_014801595.1. Classification (GTDB taxonomy): domain Bacteria; phylum Bacteroidota; class Bacteroidia; order Bacteroidales; family Muribaculaceae; genus Lepagella. Next base: position 3,403 of record JAAVDV010000001.1, on the reverse strand, counting down.
GATAAATTATATTTTATCCAATATAAGCATCGGCTACAACCTTGTAAAGTTGTAGCCGATGTTATGATTAATTGAGCCTCTTACTTTGCAAACTGTCAGACCACGGTCTGCATGATGGCCAAGGGGAAGCTGATAATGACGAGTGTTACAACAGTTGTCTGTAATCAACTATGATATCTAACCGTATAGATCAAAATTTTTTCAATTAAAGTTTTCTTTTTTATCCCTTAGTAACCTATTTATCGCAAATAATGATTTTCAACAGATTGTCCATACTCCAAAANATGTCACGTCCNAATACAGAGGTAAACNATTANTAATAAGCNACATAATACATCAAACTTTANAATGGATGGAGGTGTTATTTTTATAAAACTATCAAAAATATGGAAGCAATACATTGGCCTGAAGAATTTACACCGGGTTTCACCGATAATTTTGTGTCGGCTGAAACATACGTGGCAGGACTCACTGCCGAAGAAGTTTTCCCTTATCTCACTCATGCCCATATNTGGCATGACTATTATGATGGAGCAAGTGATGTCAAACTTAGCGGAAGTGATGNNAAGCCTGAACTCAAAGAGGGCACTAAGTTTTCTTTCAATATCATTGGCTGGGACGTGACAGCTGAGGTCGTTGAGTTTGTCGAACCGTCAAAAGACTGTCCCGGGCGTNTGTCTTGGCATGGCTGGGTNCCAGGTGATGAGAATACACGATTTGATGCCCTGCACGGTTTTCTTTTTGAGAATATGCCTGACGGGAGNGTTCGTATTCTCACGCANGAGTCTGAAATCGGAAAACCTGCCGCAGAACTTGCGAAGACACATTCAGCCTCACTATTGGTTGGTTTTCAGGCTTGGCTCGATGGTATGGTTGACTTCGCCGTAAAGAAAGTCAGATTGGACTAAACCATAAAGGCTATACACAATAGTCGNTAAAACATANATAACTAAAAAGAAAGGAAGTATATGCATTTTTCAAGTGGAATTAACAGACCTCCNTACGAGGCNAANGATGCTTATCTGCAAGTNACNAGNGGATGNAGTCACGATAAGTGTGATTTCTGTACATTTTACAAAGATGCCCGGTTTCATGCCTCGCCATTGAAGGAGATTGAAGAGGATATTCTCGAACTCAAACAGTATGGTCCCGGTTACGACAGAATCTACTTACAGGGTGCCGATCCGTTTATTCTGCCATACAAGCGACTTNTGGAAATCGCCGATCTTATCCATGAGCATTTACCGTGGGTCACTTCAATCGGTGGNTATGCNCGTGTCGATAACCTGAAGAACAAGACCGTGGAACAGNTGCGTGATTTGACNAAGGCCGGTTACGGAGGGTTCTATTTCGGTATTGAATCCGGCGATGATAATCTGCTCCGCAGAATGCACAAGGGCTATACCTCGGAAGATATNGTCAAACAGATGTCAAAACTTGGTGAGGCCGGAATGCCATTTGTGGGNAACTTCCTCGGNGGNCTTGGCGGTCACAACTACGGNCTTAGCCATGCGCGTGAGACAGCCNGAGTAAGCAATATCATCCGCCCTGACATGATTTACGCTTCCGAGCTCACTCTCTTCCCTGATACGCCTCTCATGCAGGACGTGAAAGATGGTAAGTATGAGGAAGCAACTGAGGTGGAACGTTTCGAGGAGATGCAGGAGTTTCTGCGTTGTCTGACCATTCCTACCGTGTTCAAGGCTGANCACGTCACGATGCCTTCGCCTATCAGAGGTCGCCTTCCTGAAGACCGTGACCGTATGATTCAGGAACTGCAAAGTCTGATAGACTTAGGAGAAGACAAACTTAGAAGCTATAGGAACCAGGTTCAAGGTCTGTAAAAGTATGGCACATAAACGACTGGTATTTTATTTTACAGCCACGGGAAATGACCTTTATGTGGCGCGTCAGTTCAGCAGCAACCCNCTGAGTATTCCTCAGGTAATGAAGGAACACNGCCATGGTCAGATGCACTGGGAGGCGGATGAGATAGGTATTGTCTATCCNATNTANTGGCAGAAACCGCCGGTAATGGTGCAGGANTTTATCCGTAAGTCNACATTCAAGTGCAACTACTTCTTCGGCATCCTCACATATGGCTGCAACTGCGATAACGCGCCTTCAATTTTCACGAAGCTATGCAGTGAAAGCGGAATCACCCCCGATTATGTCAACGCCATCATCATGGTGGACAACTGGTTGCCGGGATTCGATATGAACCGACAGGTTGCTCTGGATCCCGCGAAACATATCGAGGAACAGATTGCCGAGCAGGTAGATGATGTAGCGCGTCACGTCAGGTACACACGTCGTTCTGTCCCGAACTTTGAGCATGGACCNACATTTCCCGTTGAAGCGCGTGACCAATTTACCATCACCGACGCGTGTGTAGGGTGCGGTATCTGTACGCACGTTTGTCCGTGTGGCAATTACANAGTGGTTGATGGACGAGCACAGGCTTCCGGCGGATGTGAACACTGTTTTGCTTGTGTGCAGAACTGTCCGCACAATGCCATCTATCTCACCGATGGGGAGGCCAATCGCCACGCTCGCTANCGNAACAGNCATGTNACTCTCCAAGACATCATAAATGCCAACAATCAGTTATGACCCTGATTGAGTCGTGATCAAAAAATCGCTCCNGNTTGTTTTGTCAAACGCGGAGCGATTTTTTTAGTTTTTTAGTCTGCCATAAAAGGAACGACACAATCCCAGACACACCGATGTGGGAAATGACGATAGGNATTGGATTCAGTTCTCGTAAACTTTTGTGATTTCTGCGTAATAGCGAGTGTGGATGCCGCCGGGAATCTTCGGATTGGCGTAGGCCTGCTCAAATATACTGTGGTCGATGAAACTGCTTTCGTTAAGAATGTCGGAATAGACCACTCGGCATTCGATTACGAGTTTTGCTTCGGAAAAGGTAATGTGCCCCGATTCGAGTTGTATCGGAGTAAGTCCCGATTCATGCATCTTGTCCATATCGCGTCCGCTCTTCGTACCAAGCACGGAGAGGTTTTTCTTATATTCGGCGGGAAAGAAGCTCAGAGTAAAGTATTTTTCACGGTCTACGAACTCCTTGGTGTAGCGTTGCTGCCTTATGAACACTTCCACCATATCCTTAAACCATAGTTCACCGATGAATCCCCAATTGGCGGTCATGGTGTTGAAGTTGTCTTTGGTGCCTGCAGTTACGAGCATCCAATCTTTGGAGATTAGTTTTACGAGATTATCCTTAATCTCAGTTGCTTTTATTTCTTTCATAAATTACTTATTATATAAGATTGAGCATGGCTTTGACATCCTCAATGGTTGTCGACCAGTCTGTGACAAACCGCACAATTGATTCTTTTTCTCCTCGTGGTCCCCACAATTCAAAACCTACATTTTCCTTCAGCCG